>NZ_BJXA01000045.1 GCF_007990755.1 Nocardia ninae NBRC 108245
CTTCAACGTATAGCTTTTGGCGGTAGTCGAAGCATAACTACCGGAGACTCGAATGCTGGCGGAGGCAGTGTGAGCGAGCAGGCGAGGGCTGCTGTCGTAGCCGCGTTGATTGAGCTTGCTCGAAGCGCTGATGTTCGCAATCGGGCCGATGCTGGCCATGGGCTGGCAGCATTTGCTGAAATGCCTGATGCGAAAGCCGTATTGATCTCGCTTGTTCTGGATGCCGACAACACGTTCGTCACCGCTGTTACGGCGGAGGCGCTGCTGCGCCGGAAAGATGTTGTGGGACTTGGGGTGGTCGCCGCCTCGTTCGCCGACGCGGATGGCAGTCAGTCCGAATGGATCGGGACGGCGTTGAACGACGTGTACGGGGTGTTTGCTGACGAACGAGACGTTGCGGTACGAATCTGCTCGACGTTGTCCCGTGACCCGGATGCCCAAATCAGGCGTGGGGCAATCGATCTGATCGGCTTGCTGGAACGGATCGATCCTGTTCTTCGTCCCATGTAACGGTCGTTGCTGAGACTATGCAGGGTCGGCGAGAGTGGAGAGAGTTCACCACTCGCGTTCTTCGGATACGCCGATGATGTAGCCGTCGGGATCTTGGAAGTAGAACAGTTTCATGCCGTGTTCGGTGTGTTCTTTGATCACGTTGACGAGGGGGCGGATTTTGGTGGTGTAAGCCTCGTGGTCTTTGACGGAGAGGTAGAACATGCCGAAGGCGCCGGTGGGGAAGTTTTGGAGTTGGGGGAGCCATTGGCGCAGGTTGTCTGCGTTGTAGACCATGAAGGCGAAGTTGCCTTGCCAGGTGAGCATGCGGATGTCGTCTTCGGGGTTGTCGCTGCCGGGGGCGGCTTCGAAGCCGAGGCTTTCGTAGAAGGCGACGGACGCGGTGGTGTCTGCGACGCCCAGGCAGGGGGCTACGCCGGTGGCTTTCATGGGGAACTCCTTCTGTGGGTTGGGGTTTCGAGTGATGTCAGGCGCCGGTCCATGGCTGGCTGATGCAGAAAGGTTGACCGGAGGGGTCGAGTAGGACGGTCCAGTTTTCGCCGCCGGGCTGGTGGTCGGATTTGGTTGCGCCGAGGGCGAGGAGTCGTTGCTCGGCTGCTGCGACGTCAGGGAAGGCGAGGTCGAGGTGGAAGGGTAGTTCGTCGGCGGGCCAGTTCGGGGCGGTGAACTTGGTGGCGGTGTAGAAGACGTAGGCGGTGGTGCCGTCGGTGATCATGAAGGCGGTGGGGACACCGTTTTCGTCGGGGAATTCTTGGGTGAGTTGCCAGCCCAGTGCCGCTGCGTAGAACTCGGCGAGGGCTCGGCCTTCGTGAGCCCAGAACGCATAGGAGGAGACCGTGCCGGTGGGGGCGGGGTTCGTCATGGCTGTTCACCATCGCTTTCCGTGCGTCGCTGGGTTGTGGGGTGGTTGTGAACGGCGGCGTCATCAGGGAGCTCGTACCGCTGGGCGAATGTTGAGCAAATCGCACTGAGTACATTTGTACCTTAAGGCGCGGCGGTGCAACAGGAGGTTGTGACGCGTCTCGCATTAGGTACATATGTACCCTGATGGGCATCTACCCGCGGAAATAGCTCTGATGGAGGCGCAGTGGCCGACGAACCAGCCGTCGAGGCCAAACCTGTCCGGCGACGGCGGTTCGATCCGAACCGCCGTCGCCGCATTGCGGAAGCCGCGATCCAGGTCATCGGCGAACGCGGCGTGGAGGGTCTCACGCACCGGGCCGTCGCCGAGGCGGCGGACGTTCCGATTGCGGGCACGACATACCACTACAAGGACAAGGAAGACCTGCTCCAAGCGGCGCTGGAAATTTGCGTGGCCGACTATGCCGCGATCATGGCGGCCATCCCGTCCAGCAATCCCGACTTGACGATCGCCGATGTCATCGACCAGACGGCGGATGCGCTCATCGGATGCTTCACCACCGAGCGCACCATCACGACCGTCCAGCTCGAGCTGTATGTCGCGGCTATTCGACGCCCCTCGCTGCGGCCGATCGCCGACCGCTTCATCGGGGCTACTCGAACGATGTATGCCCATTACGCCGATCAGCTCACGGCCACCCTGCTCGCCGACGCCGCGCAGGGAATTACGTTGCGCGGCATGGCAAGTGCGGAGCCCCCGACCCGGGACCAGATCCGCGACCTACTCCTTCGCTGTCTGCCCCGGTAGTCAGCTGAATACGGGTGTGTGGTCGGTCGCCGATGCGCCGACTTGACCTGAACCATTGTTGATGTTCGACGCTTGTAGTCATCACCTGCACGCGTCGAAAGGACCTGTTATGACGGAGAATCCGATTCAGCTCGCAGTGATCGTGGGAAGCACCCGGCCGGGGCGCTTCGGCCCCACGGTCGCCAACTGGTTCGTCGAACATGCCGAACAACGTGCCGACGTCGCGATCGATCTCATCGATTTGGCGGAAGGTGAACTGCCACAACATGATTCCGACCACGCAGGCACTCGCTCATCGCAGCCTGTCGGTGCGCGACTGGCGGCGGCCGACGGGTTCGTCATCGTGACACCCGAGTACAACCACAGCTACCCGGCGCCCCTCAAAAGCGCGATCGATGATCATTACACCCAGTGGCAGGCCAAGCCGATCGGATTCGTCTGCTACGGAGGCGTTTCCGGCGGCCTGCGCGCCGTCGAACACCTCCGCCACGTCTTCGCCGAACTCCACGCCGTCACCGTCCGCGACACCGTGAGCTTCCACGGCGCCGCCCAAGTCTTCGACGCGACAGGCAAACCCGCGGACCCGAAGCCCCCGGCCGTAGCCGCCGATCAACTCCTGGACCAACTCGTCTGGTGGGGAGCTGCCCTCCGTTCGGCCCGCGCCGAACGCCCCTACGTGGCCTGATCAGCGCGTGGCGCGGTGCGGGCCCGGGTGATCCTTGCGGCGGATGCAGGCGACACCGGCGCGGGGAAGCACTGCGCCACAGCGTGGTTCGCTGACGATCCGGCTCAGGTCGCCGACGTCCACTCCGGCGCGGGCGCGCGCCAAGGCGGCGCGCAGAGCGGATTCGGGATCGGGCCCGTCCGGACCCCACCCCTGCGACATTGCCGCATTGATCTCGTCTTTCGACATCACCCGGGCGATGGTCTCGTCGAGCAGTCCGGCGGCGACGACGGTGCGGATGAGGCCCTCCGGTGCTGATTCAGGCCGGTAGTCCCAGCCGTCGAGGCCGATATCTTCGGCAAGCACGTCGAGCAGAACGAGGGCTTGCCACAGCTCGGTGACTTCATCGAGAGTCAGTTGTCCGCAATGGATCAGCGCATTCGCCATGTCATAGGCGGCGTCTGCCCTGCGTGGACCTGCGCAGAGAACCTCGATGACGCCGACGCCATCGACAATCCTGCTGGCGAATACGACGCGGTGCTGTTTGCCGAGTACGTCGAGGGTGTTCCAGCCGGCCAACCGATCGCTGGTGCCACGGTTGCTCAAAGGGTGGGAGCCTGCTGGATTACCGCACAGCGTAAGCAGATCGACCAGGACGGATTCGCATTCGGCAGCTGGTAGATCCTCGAGATACTCGACGAACGCGTCGGAGAACTCGAACTCCGCCTGGCCGCCGGGGAACGATTCGCCTTTCCTCACCGATTCGCGACGCGCTCAGCCGCAAGGGTCCGCACCCTGGACTCGTCGACGCCGAGCCGGACGCACACCTCTGCGAGGTCGAACTTCCGGGTCCGCTTCGAAGCGAGATCGGCTGCGGCATCAAGGATTGCGAGTTGGGCCTCGCGAATCTTGCGCATGTCCTCGTCGATCCGATCGGCCGAATCCACAACGGCCACTGGCCGGCCGTGGCTGGTCAGTATGATGCGCTGTTCTTCGCTCGCTGCGACCAATCCGGACACGCCTTTGCGAGAAGCGGTGGTGATGGGCACCCGAACAGAAGTCATACTGCAAAACTACCTAGAAATAGGTAGAGATGCAATGCACGGAGGTCTGTTAGTGACCGGTGCTGGTCAGGGTGGCGGGGAGGGGTTGGCCGCAGTTGTTGGGAGTGGGGGTGTTGGTGAGGTGGTCGGCGAACCATTGGATGACGCGGGGGGCGACGGCTTTTTCGTTGGCGTTGTCGTGGCCGACGCCGGGGTTCCATTGGGTGGTCACGGGGGTGCCTGCGGTGCAGTAGCGCTCGACGAGGGCGGCGGTGAATTTCGGGGGGACGAGGGTGTCGTCGAGGCCTTGGGCCAGGTAGACGGGGATGCCGGGGGGCATGTCGGGGGCGCGGTTCTCCTCGAAGGCGCGGCGCCAGGCGGGGTCGGCGAGGGGGTCGCCGTTGAAGTAGTCGCCCATGCCGGGGACGACGGTGAGGCGGGCGAACAGTGCCACGAAAGGTGTTGCGGCGCAGCCGGCTGCCGCCATTTCCTGGTTGCGCGCGGCGGCCTGCGGGGTGAGCAGTGCGTTGGGGTCGAGCTGGGGGTAGGCCTTGGCGTACTGGGTGGTGAGGAAGGGGGTGACGGCCCAGCCGTTGAGAAGTTGGGGTGGACTCTCGCGGAGGATGCCCGCGATATCGGAGGCGGGGGCGGTGGCGGCGTCGGCGACGAGGTGGAGTTCGGGGGCGTAGGTGGGCGTTTGGGCGGCGGCGGCCAGGGAGATGAGGCCGCCCTGCGAGACGCCGTAGATCAGCATGTCGGTGCCAGCGTGCGCGTCGGGCATGTTGCGGGCGGCGCGGGCGGCGTTCACGGTGTCGCGGCCCTGGTCGGTGGCGACGAGGTAGTGCTCGCCGTCGCCGGTGCCCGCCGCGCCGGCGTAGTCGCTGGCGGCGACCACCCAGCCGCGGCCGAGCGCGTCGTTCAGCCAGGGCATAGATGAGGCGATCTCGGATTGCCTGCTAGGTGCGCATTCGGCGCCGAGGCTGACGGTGCCGTGCGCGAAGTTCAGGATGGGTCGATCGGTGCCGTCGGTGAGGGGCGTCCAGATCATGCCGGAGGACACCGTCGGGGTGCCGTGCCGGTCCTGCGACCAGTAGAGGATGCGCTGGCCGTGTCCGTTCACGCCCGGTAGCGACATCGGGGACGAACGGATCACGGTGCCCGGCGGGCCGGGTGAAATGCCTTGTGGCACTTGATAGAACGCGTCCAGTCGAGACTGCTCCGCGTCCTGTCGGGCAGCTTGGGTGACGACCGTTCCATACCAGCCCACCGCCACCGCGAGCACGACCAGCTGCACGCTCACCGCGACGGGCCGCCACCAGCGCAGCGTGCTCGCGCGGGGCAGCGGAGCAGTCAGCCGGACACCGCGGACCACCATCGCCGCGCCGGTGATCAACAGCGTGAGGATGGTCCACGCGGTGAAATCCAAGCCGGTACGAAACGGCAGCGTCGCGAGGATCACGCCGGCAAGCACCTGCCAGCCCGCGAACGCCGCGGAGGCGACGAGCACGTCATCGCGGCGCGCACCGGACGCCAGCCCGCAGACGCCGAGCCCGATCCAGCACGCCCCGACCCAGATCAACGACGTCGACACCGACATGGTCAGCGCGGCGATACCGAGCGCACCGAACCCGATGGCGACCAGCGCCTCGACGCCCAGCAACCGTTCAGTGCGCACGTATCCGGCGGACTCGTGGTCCGGCCGCTGATTGTCGGCTCGCGCCCACCACCACCGTGCGGCGGCAGACCCGCCGAGCATCAGCATCGCGGCCGCGACAACAACCCGTCCCTCGATGAGCGAGACACCGAAGGGCGAGTACAGCAGAACACCCGACACGAACACAGCCAACCCGGGCAGCCACCACGCGATTCCGCGTACGTCCCAGGTCCGGGCCTTGCCGGTCGCCACCTTGTCATCCTGACGCTCGCTCACGGCTGCGCCTCGCCGACGCTCGGCTCCGCCGTGCGCGAGGGCGCACTGTGCCTTCGGTTCACTCGCTGACGCTCGCTCACGGCTGCGCCTCGCTGACGCTCGGCTCCGCCGTGCGCGAGGGCGCACTGTGCCTATGGTTCACTCGCTGACGCTCGCTCACGGCTGCGCCTCGCTGACGCTCGGCTCCGCCGTGCGCGAGGGCGCACTGTGCCTATGGTTCACTCGCTGACGCTCGCTCACACCGCCGCCTCCGTCCTTCGGTTACGCGGCAAAAAGCTGGATGCCGACAACTCTACGGACGGCTGACGAACGGTCGATGTGATCTTCGTCGGCCTGTGGGGTCAGCGGTCCCGCCACCGCCGTCGCGCCCATTTTCGCGCCGCCGGGCTGACGGCGAGAATTGGGAGGAACAGTACGAATCCGACCAATACGACCGGAATCAGCAGGTAGATGAGTAGCTCGCCGAGGATTTGAACGATGGTCGGAATCGCGAACGGCACCGCCAGCGCCGCGAGCGTGATCGCCACCGGATAGGCCCCACCCGAGGCTGCGGCGATCGCCGCGATCGCGAATCCGGCCGCGAGGACGAGCCCCAACAGGGCGACGAGATAGTTGTCCCACCATGCGTGTTGTTTCGTGTGAATCGAAGCGCCTCCCAAGACGTCGGGTCCGACCCAGCCGCAGAGCCTAGCGCGGTGTCGCCACCATGACCGGCAAAGGCACGGAACACATTGTGCTGGTCAGGAACTCAGCGCGACCGGCTGAACGGGCGGTGGTGTCGCTGCGCGCGGCGTTTCCTTGCGTGTGTTCAGCCACGCGCCGACGAACATCAGCGCCGCCCCGACACCCTGCACCGGCGAGATCGTTTCACCCAGAACGACCCAGGCGCAGGCCAATCCGAATGCGGGCACCAGGAACATGGCGGTCGCGGCGGTCGCGGGCCCGACCTGCCCGACGGCGCGGTAGTAGAGGACGTACGCCAGCGCGGTCGGCAATACCCCGAGATAGGCCTGGTTGAGCCAGAATTCGAGACCGAGCTCGGACCAAGCGACGTCCGGCAGCGCCGGTGCGGCGAGCACCCCGAGCGCCACCGTGCCCGCCGCGGACGCATAAACGGTGACAGTCGGGGCGGCGAGGCGAGTAAGGATCGGCGCGCCGAGCATGGTGTAGCAGGCCCAGCAGGCCGCGGCGGCCAAGAAGGCGAGGTCGCCGAGCAGGCGGTTCCCGCCGGACGACGGAATGCCGACGAAGAAGACGACGCCGCCGGCCACCGCGGCGGCAAGGCCGAGTGCTCGCGCACCGGACGGGCGCGTACGCGAGCGCACGGCCAAGACGACGACGGTGATGACCGGCGCGGTCATCGGCACGATCACGCTGCCATCGGCTGCGGGCGCGAGGGATAACCCCAGGAAGAACAGAACGTTGTAGCCGAAGACGCCGATCAGGCCGAGCCCGGCGACGCGGGTCGCCTCCGTCGTCGGCAGCCGGGGCAGCCGCAGCACGATCACCAGCACCACGGTGCCCACCAAGAACCGCAGGAATCCGGCGACCTCGTGCGGCACATCGTGCACCGCCAGCTTCGAGGAAGCGAACGCGCTGCCCCACAACGCCATGACCAGCACAAGCAAGAGTCGAATACGCACGCTTGCGATCCTGGTTCCGAGACCGGTGCGCGGTATTGAACGCTGGTGCGGTGACAATGGTTCGGTGGCCGAGCAGGAATGGGTGACGTACCGGCGGATGGCGCACCGCCCGGTCGAGGTGATGCACGCGCACTTCGAACGGCACGTCTACCACCTGCACAGCCATGAGACGTATTCGTTCGGCCTCACCGAGTTCGGCGCGCAGAGCTTCGATTGCCGCGGTGCGTCACGGGTGAGCGCGGCGGGCATGGTGATGGCGTTCAACCCGGATGAGCCGCACGACGGCCACAGCACCACCGAGCTCGGTTTCACCTACTCGATCGTGCACATCGGCACCGAGCTGATCACCGACCTGCTGGCCGATCAGACCGGACGCCCCACCGGCCTGCCGCTTTTCGCCGACCCCGTCCTGCCCGACCCGCTGTTGTCCTCAGCGCTGCATCGCCTGTGCGCCAGTCTGATTCGACCCGCGACCGAGCTGGCCGCGGACGAGGCGCTGGCCGCATCGGTCGCCGCCATGGTGCGCCGCGGTGCCCGCCGCCCCCTGGTGAACTCGTCGGCCACCCTGCACGGTGGCGCGAGCGCCGACATCGCCCGCCGCGTCCGCACCGTCCTCGACGACCGCTACCTCGACCCGCTCTCCATGGACGACCTCGTCGAAGCCAGCGGCTGCAGCCGTTTCGCCCTCTACCGTGCCTTCCGCACCACTTACGGTCTCTCCCCGAGCGATTACCAACGCCTGCTCCGCCTCCGCGCCGCCCGCCGCCTGATCGCCGCAGGCCACCCCGTCGCCCGAGCCGCCACCGAATCCCGCTTCGCCGACCAAGCCCACCTGACTCGCTGGTTCCGCCGCTGCTACGGCATCACCCCCGGCATCTACGCCACCGCCGCTTGAATCGCGAAACCGGGCGGTACCAGGTAACCGGATCGACTACCGAACCTCGGGCGGCCGCGGCCACGGGTTGTCTTCGATGTGTTCGACGGACTGATTGAACCGGGCGATCAGTCTGCTCAACTGGTCGACGTCGGTGTCGTCCCAGTCGGCGACGACCGTGCCGATCCCTTCGCGGCTCTGTCGGCGGTCGGCGGCCAGTACTTCGAGACCCTTGCTGCTGGCTTGGATCTTGCGGGCGATGCCGCCGTCGGGGTCGGGGACGCGGTCGACGAGGCCCTGCTTGAGCATCGCGGCGACCTGGCGGTTGATGGTGGAGATGTCGAGTTGGAAAGCTTCGGACAACTCGCGCAGGCTCAGAGCGGTGTCGAATTCCAGCCTGGTGAGGATGAGGAAGGCCGAGCGGTCGAGCTGGAAGCCGGGGCGGCGGAGTAGCGACGCGGGGAAGTGCCGGGCGAGCAGGGTCAGCTCGAAGACCAGGCGGGTGAGGGCCGCGTTGTCGGCGGGACCGGATTCGGACATGGGGCTCACTATGTCGTGTTCGTCACGACGATATCAAATTGTGCACGATACACATCGTGTGTAGCGTGCACATTCGTGACTGTTGCTGCCGACGCGTCTTCGACCGCCTCCGATACCGATGACGGACGGCGCCCGGCGCCTGCCGTGCTCATCGCGACCCTCGGTATGGTCGGTGTCGTCGTCTCGCTGATGCAGACGCTGGTCATCCCGATCATTCCGACGTTGCCGGACCTGCTGAACACCTCCGCGTCCAACGCCTCCTGGGTGGTTACCGCGACGCTGCTCGCCGGTGCGGTGGCGACGCCGATCAGCGGTCGCCTCGGCGACATGTTCGGCAAGCGACGGGTGCTGTTCGCCAACCTGCTCTCGCTGGTCGCCGGTTCCGTGGTCTGCGCCACCTTCTCCGCGCTGGTTCCCGAGATCGTCGGGCGCTCGCTGCAGGGTGCGGCGGTCGGCGCGATCCCGCTGGGCATCAGCATCATGCGCGACGAACTGCCGGCTGAGAAGGTGGGTTCGGCGATGGCGATCATGAGCGCGACGCTCGGCGTCGGCGGTGCCCTCGGCCTGCCGCTGGCCGCGGTGATCGCGCAGAACGCGGATTGGCACATGCTCTTCTGGACCGCGGCGGGCCTCGGCCTGGTCTGTGCCGTCCTGGTTTTCGTGTTCGTGCCGGAGTCGCCGGTGCGCACCCCGTCCCGGTTCGATTTCGGTGGCGCGCTGGGCCTTTCGATCGCGTTGCTGGCGCTGCTGATTCCGATCACCAAGGGTGCGGACTGGGGCTGGGGCAGCCCGACGACGCTGATCCTGTTCGCGGTGTCGCTGGTGGTGTTCCTCGGCTGGGGTTGGTACGAGCTGCGCCAGGGGGCGCCGCTGGTCGACCTGCGGGTCTCGGCGCGGCCGCGGGTGCTGTTCACCAACGTGGCCTCGATCGCGGTCGGCTTCGCGCTCTACGGGATGTCGCTGACCTTCCCGCAGCTGCTGATGGCGCCCGAGCAGACCGGTTATGGTTTCGGCCTCAGCATGGTGAACGCCGGATTGGCGCTGGCACCAACCGGTTTCGTGATGATCCTGCTCTCGCCGGTGTCGGCGAAGCTGTCCGCCGCCCGTGGTCCGAAGATCACGCTGGCGCTCGGCTCCGCGGTGATCGCGGCGGGCTACCTGTGCGCCGTAGTGCTGATGAACAGCGTCTGGGAGATCATGCTGGCGTCGATGATCGTCGCCGCGGGCGTCGGCCTGGCCTACGCCGCGATGCCCGCGCTGATCATGGGTGCGGTGCCGATCACCGAGACCGCGGCGGCCAACGGGCTCAACTCGCTCATGCGCTCCGTCGGTACCTCCACCTCGTCGGCGGTGATGAGCGTCGTGCTCGCGCACATGACCATGCAGCTCGGTGTGCACGTCTTCCCGTCCCGCGACGGATTCCACACCACCTTCCTCATCGCCACCGCGGCCGCCGTGGTCGCGATCGTGCTGACCACGCTGATTCCGATGCGCAAGGCGCCGGATGCGGCGGCGACGGTGGGGCACGCCTGACCCGAACAGCATTGAGGCCGGCCCGAGTTCGCTCGGGTCGGCCTTGTCTGATTCCGGGGCAGGCGGATTCGCCGCGCACATCGATGCCTGCACACCGAGCAGTAAGGCGAGCGACGTACTGCCCGTGATCAGTCGTCCTGGCTTACCGCCTCGGTGTAGCGGCGGGCCAGCGTGCGGATGTGCGCGACCAGCTCGGGCGGACCTTCGACGCGGAAGTCCATCATCAGCATGCTGAGGTAGATGGCGATGGTTTCCAGGGCGTCGGCACCGGTCACCAGCACGCAGGTGTCGGCGTCGACGGCTTCCACGACACCGACGGCGGGATTGATTCGGGCGATGACGGTTTCGGCAGGGGCCAGGACGGTGACCCGTGCGTGCACCTTCCATGCGGTGCTCGCGATGTGCCGCATGACGAAGGCGACCAGGTCGTCGTCGGGCAGGGCGCGAGCGGCGAAGCGGCGGCTGCCCGGGCTCGCCTGCTGGATTCTGGCGACGGGAATCGCACTCCAGGAATGGGTTTCGAGATGGTAGGCGACCAGGTACCAGCGGCGCTGCCAATTGATGAGTCGATAAGGTTCGACTTCCTCGCGGTGCGCCGGGTCGATCTGGTCGATCGAAACCGTTGCCCCGTCCCGGATAGCACCGGCCAGTGTGGTCAGGACCGCGGCCGGGACCGGGGCGTCCGGTTCCCTGGAGCCGGTGGTGGCCGGGCCGATGGCGGTGGCCTCGCGCAGCGCGGTCACCTTGCGCTGCAAGCGTTTCGGCAGGATCTGGTCCAGTTTGGCCAGGGCGCGGGTGACGTTGTCGCTGATATCCGCGATCCCGGTGGCGCCGTCCTCGGCCAGCCCGACGGCGACCGCGACGGCCACCGCCTCGTCGTCGTCCAGCAGTAGCGGCGGCATGGTGGAGCCGCGACCGAGCCGGTAACCGCCGATCGCACCACGTTGCGCCTGCACGGGATAGCCGAGTTCGCGGAGGCGTTGGATGTCGTTGCGCAGGGTGCGATCGGTGATGTCCAGCCGCTCGGCCAATTCCCGGCCGGTGTGGGCGCGGTCCTGTAAAAGCGCCAGCAAACGCAGCACGCGCACTGTGGTCGGCGTCACATCAAGCCTCTCGAAAATTAGGAATGATATCAGCCTAATGGACTCATAAGCTCATGTCAGAAGCAAGGAACACCCACTCGAAAGGCCCTGACATGAACGCCACCAGCACCGCCATCGCCACCCTGAACCCCGTCTGGCGCGACGTGCTCGCCGAGTCCTACCGCGCGCTGGCAACCGTGGTCGCCGGCGTCCGCGATGACCAGTGGCAGCTGCCGACCCCGTGCTCGGCGTGGAATGTGACGCAGGTGGTGCAGCACGCCGCGGGCGATCAGCTCGCCTACGCCGCGACCCTCGGCATCGGCGGCGGCCCCTCCGAGAACCCCTTCGAGCCGTCCGGCCACATCGACGGCGCACCGGCCGCGTTGGTCGGCGACGCGATCGAGCAGACCGCCGCCGCTTGGGCGACCGTCGCCGACGGCACCGAATCCGTGCCGACGCCGCTGCCGCACGGCGTCCTCGCCACGCCGGTCGCCGCCGTGATGGGCGCGCTGGACGCCGCGGTGCACGCCTGGGACATCGCGATGGCCACCGGCCAGCCGTCGCCGCTGACCGAGGAATTGGCCGGCTATCTGCTCACCGCCGCGCGCTCCGGACACCCCGCACCCGGCAGTGGCGAGGAGACGGAAATCGTTGAGCCGCTGCGTCAGTGGGGCGCCTACGCCGCGATCGTCGATGGTAAGTCCGAGGACACCGCGGTCGATGAACTGCTGCGCTACCTCGGTCGTGACCCGCAGGCTTGAGGCACCGAGCGCGGCGCAATTCCGGTTTGCCGCCGACGCGAGAAACGCACCCCTTTTGACTTCCCGCACCCGAAATCGCAGGCGATTCGATGGGTGTGGGGGATCAAAGGGGGTGCGGTCGTTAGGAGCGGGCAGATATCACCGAGCGGTGACGAACCCCTGCGCGACCATCCAGTCGCGGGCCACCTCGGCCGGCTCCCGGCCCTCCACGTCGACCTGACGATTCAGCTCGGTGATCTCCTCGTTGGTGAGGCGCCGGGAGATCGGCTCCAGGACGGTGGCGACCTGGGGGTGGGCGTCGGCGAAGGATTTCCGCATCACCAGTGCCGCATTGTATTTCGGGAAGAAGGCCTGATCATCTTGCAGCAGCACGAGATTCAGGGCGGGAATGCGTCCGTCGGTCGCGGCGACCGAGCCGAACCGGCACTGTTTGGCGTCGGCGGTGGCCTGATAGACCACGGCATCCTGCACGATCTGCTTACGAACCTTGCCCGCGTCGATGTTGTACTTGCGGGCCAGACCGGGGAATCCATCCTGGCGCACATTGAATTCGGTGCCGACGCAGGTGGCCGCGGCCGCAGGGTCTTTCGCGATCAACGCGGCGTAGTCCGACAACGTCCGGACGCCGGTCTCTTCGGCGGTACGCGAGCTCGTCACCAGAGCGTAGGTGTTGTTCATCGGCGCCATCGCCGTCCACACCATGCCGTGCGCGGCGAGGTCGGCCTCGCGGACCGCCTCGAACTGGCCGACCTCGTCCGGGATCGGGGTCTCCTTGCCGAGGTAATTGATCCAGCCGGTGCCGGTGTAGTCGTAGGCGACATCGATCTGGCCGTGCAGCTGGGCGTCGCGAAGACTGTTGGAGCCCTGGATGTTCGTCAGGTCACGCACCTCGGCGCCTGCCGCGGACATGGCGAATTCGATGAGATAGCCCAGAATGTTCTGCTCGGTGAAGTCCTTGGAGCCCACGATGATTCGGGCGCCTTCGAGTTCGGGCACCGGACCGATGCTGCCCGGCCCAACCCGAAGCGGCACCGCGCCACCGGATTCCAGTCCACAGCCCGCGACCAGCAGCAGCCCGGCCGCCGCCGCAAGGCCACGCCACCACCGGTTCACTTCAGCCCCCTCGGTCCGAGAAACTGCTCGGCGAGCGCGCCGAGCCAGTCGACCAGCAGGGCGAGCGCGACCGCGAGAACGGCGCCGACCACCAGCGTGACGTTGTCGCGCAGCTTGTAGCCGGTGTCGATCAGGATGCCGAGACCACCGGCGCTCACCAGGAACGACAGGGTCGCGGTGCCGACCGCCAGCACCAGCGAGGTGCGCAGGCCGGCCAGGATGTAGGGCACGGCGAGCGGGAACTCGATGCGGCGCAACACCGTTGCCGCCGACATGCCCTGTCCGCGCCCGGCGTCGGTGAGGGTTTGATCGACCTGCTGATAGCCCAGGATGGTGTTGCGCAGCACCGGAAGCAACGAATAGAACGCGATCGGCGCGACACCGATCCAGAAGCCGGTGGTTCGCGTGGCGAGATAGCACAGCACGATGAGGCCGACGGCCGGTGCGGCCGCGCCGATATTGGCGATGCCGACGAAAACCGGTGCCAGACGGCGGTATCCGGGCCGGGTGAGCAGGGTGCCGAGCGGCACGGCGACCACAACGACGATCAAGACGACGGTCGCCGAGATCACCACGTGCTGCCAGGTGACGGTCATGATGTTGCGGGCATTGAGGCTGGCCTGCTGGGTGGTGGTCAGGTCCCGGGCGAAGGCCCACACCAGCACGCCCGCGGTGAGCAGCAGCACGACCACCGGTTGGATGAGCAGCCGGATGCGCTCGGCCCGGCGCTGAGCGGCGGGCGCGGACGTCGCGGGTGGTGTGCCCGTGGCCGCCGTCACGGGGCTGCTCCCGGTGCGGGGCGGCCGGAGCCGTGCTCGGCGCGCATCGCCGACAGGTGCGCGACCAGCGTGTCGATGGTGATCAGCCCGGCGTACTCGCCGCGCTTGCCGGTGACCACCGCGTTCGCCGTCTGATCGGCGAGCAAGGCCTCCAGTGCGTCCTGCAGGGTCGACCGCAGCGACAGCGGCTCGCCGATCGGGGATCCGGTGCCGCGCAACGAGTTCGCGTGTGCCAGGTGGTCGGCCGATACCCAGCGCAGCGGTCGTCGTTGCTTGTCGAGCACCAGCGCCCACGGCCAGTCCTGCCCGGCCAGCGCGGTCCGCAACGCCTCGACCGGCTCGTCCTCCGTGGCGGTCGGGCATTGCCCGAGTTCGACATCGCTCACCCGGGTGAGGGTGAGCTGTTTGAGCGACGCGTCCGCGCCGACGAAACCCGCGACCGTCTCGTCCGCGGGGTCGGCGAGAATCGCCGCCGGAGTGTCGTACTGCAGGATGCGGGACTGGTTGCCCAGCACCGCGATCCGGTCGCCGAGCTTGACCGCCTCGGTGAAATCGTGGGTGACGAAGACGATGGTCTTGCCCAATTCGCCTTGCAGCCGCAGCAATTCGTCTTGCAGCAGACCGCGGGTGATCGGATCGACCGCGCCGAACGGCTCGTCCATCAGCAGTACCGGCGGGTCGGCGGCGAGCGCGCGGGCGACGCCGACGCGTTGCTGCTGGCCGCCCGACAGTTGCCGGGGGTAGCGGTCGCGATAGGTGTCGGGGTCCAGGCCCACCAGGTCCAGCATCTCGTCGGTGCGGGCCGCGATCTTCTTGCGGTCCCAGCCGATCAGGCCGGGCACCGTCGCGACATTCTTGGCGACCGTCATGTGCGGGAACAATCCGGCCTGCTGGATCGAGTAGCCGATGCCGCGGCGCAACTGGTCGGGGTTCATCGACGCGGCGTCGCGCCCGCCGATGGTGATGGTGCCGGAGGTGGGCTCGATCAGCCGGTTGATCATCCGCATGGTGGTGGTCTTGCCGCAGCCGGAAGGCCCGACGAGCACGACGATTTCGCCCGCCGGGATGGTCATCGACACCTGGTCGACGGCCGGATCGCGCTGGCCTGGATAGTGTTTGGTGACGCCGTCGAGCACGATCTCCTCGCCGGACACCGCCGATTCGATGGCGCCGGAACGGGTTTCGGTGTCAGTCACGGATTCCCCTCGAGGTGGTGAGACGCCCGATCAGGACGTAGATCCCGTCCAGTACGAGCGCGAGGACAACGATCAGCACCGTGCCGACCAGGGCCTGCGGCACCGCGTTCGGGCTACCGAGGCGGGCGAGGCCGGAGAAGATCAGGTTGCCGAGTCCCGGGCCCTTGGCGTAGGCGGCGATGGCGAGAATGCCCATGATCAGCTGCGTGCTCACCCGCATGCCCGCCAACACGGCGGGCCAGGCGAGGGGGAGTTCGATGGCAGTCAGTATTCGCAGCCGGTTCATGCCGACGCCGCGGGCCGCGTCGGTGACCGCGGGATCCACCGAGGACAGGCCGATGATGGTGTTGCGCAGGATCGGCAGCAGGGCATAGAGCACCAGCGCGGTGATCGTCGGGGCGACACCGAGGCCGAGTATCGGGATCAGCAGGCCGAGTAGCGCGAACGACGGCACGGTGAGGATGGCGCTTGCCACCGCCGTCGCGATCGATGAGCCGAGCGGGCTGCGGTGCACCAGAATGCCGATCAGCACCGCGACGATCGTCGCGAGCAGCACCGACTGCACCACCGCTGACACATGCAGGTAGGAGTCGATGAGCAGCTGATGTCGCCGGTGTACTACGAAGGTCCACAGCGTGTCCAGGGTCCTACCTCCCCGTCGCCCGGTGTCCTGGGAGGGTAGCGCGGATTCGGTTCGCCCGGACGGTATTCCGGGCGGCGGCGCGCCGCCCGGAATCGAGCTCCGAGGTCAGACCGCGGATCGGATATCGGTGTGGCCGAAGTCGTTGCCCTTGTACAGCAGTGGCTTCTTGGTGACGGTGGCGAGTGCGTACGCGAAGCAGTCGCCCAGGTTGAGCTTTGCCTTATGCCCGCTGCCCTTGCCGAAATCGCGATACGCTGCCCGAGCGATGGCGGCTTGCTCGAGCGAGACCGGGACGAGTTCGATCTGTGCCCGATCCATCAGTTGTTCTGCGCGTCGCGCCAGCACCGGATTCGGATGCCGGTCGACTTTGATCGATACCTCGAAGTGATTGACGACCGACATCGCGAGGCTGTGGGTCGATCCGAGAATCTCGATGAACGAGTCGGATTCGGGTTCCTCGTTGAGGATGGCGAGCAGAGCGGACGCATCCACGATCATGCGGGCAACCCCTCATCATCGTAGAGATCGTCCGTGGTCAGCGGCTCGTATCCGGACTCCTTCATGATCGCGTGGATATCTGCGGCAATCATCCGGAGTTCTTCGAGCCGAGTGTGCTGCTCGGCGTCCAGTTCTTTCAACATGCGTTTCAGTGCCTCCTCGACAACGCTGGTTTGGGACATCCCCGTCCGCTCCGCTGCCTCACGCACCAAGGCGTGCACCTTCTCATTTTTTATGTTCAAGCCCATTGGGTTCTACCTTCCAGGACCGGGATGGTAGAACTCTACCGCTAGCGGGCTCGGGAAGGAAATGGTTTTTCGAGAGGGGAACCGTGATGCCCGCTTGTTCGTCCAACTCAGCAAGGACCAACGACGGTCGCGAGCACGATGAACCGGGGGACAGATGGCGGAGCGACAGGTCAGCACCTCGCATCGGGTGCGTTCCCACAGCGCGGGTGCCAGACACGGTCGTCCAGACCGGCGGACCGGCCCATGGCTCGCGGTGGTGCTGGTGGTAGTCGCGCTCGTGGTGGCGGGGGTGTTGGGAGTGCTCTGGTGGCAAGACCATTCGAACCCGGCGGCGATCGTCGGGCAGCGCGGCACCGAGTTCCCGGTGATCGATCGCTCGACGCTGGACCAGACGCAGGCTCGAATCGTCGCGGTCACGGAGCGGGAGTTTCGTGACCCGGGCGCAGGCACCAAGTACGCAGAAGGGGTGACCGAACCGTGGTGCGCGGACTTCGTGAGCTGGGTGATGCGCGAGGCAGGCGCACCGCTGGCGAACCCGAATTCGGGCTCCTGGCGGATCCCCGGGGTGTACACCCTGCAGGAGTACTACGCGAGCACCGGAAGGTTCGCGCCCATCGGCTACCAGCCGCGCACCGGTGACGTGCTGCTCTACGACGGCACCAGCCCGTTCGGTCAGCACACCAACATCGTGCTGAAGTCCGACGCAGGCACCGTGACAACCATCGGTGGAAACGAGTTCGGTGAGATCAGCATCCACACGTTCCCGTTGGCCGAGGCCGGGGGAATTGTCGGATTCGGGCGATTGTGAGAACCGTTGTCGGCCAACGGCGGTCGGTACGGGGTGCGCGGGGCGGGCGAGCCGCGGTGATAGCCCTACGATAGAAGTGGCGGCGCCCGGCAGCGCCGTCGCCGATCCCCGCCCTGCCTCCCCCTCATCGGCAGGACGGGGATCTCGGGTTCAGACTCGTGCAAGTTCCGGGCAATGTCGGTCGCGTAGCGTGTCGAGTGTCCATCGAGAGGTGAGGGTTCCGGAACATCTGATGCAGCCGAGCGACGAAACGAGCAGCGATCCCGCCTGGATCGACTATGCCGACTTCGGCGAGCGCTTCGTCACCGCCGCGGTGACGAAGGACCGGATCGAGGCGGCGGTGGCCGGGATGACCGGCCGCGGCATGACGATCGGCCCGTTCTCGCTGGGTCCGGCCGGCCTCGCGGGTTTTGTCGCCGAGGGCAAGGTCGGTAAGCCGGAGGTGGTGCACAGCGGTCCGCACGTCACCTTCCAGGTCACCGTGCCGGTGTCACTGGCGCTGAAGGTGATGCTCGGCGGCAAGAAATTGCGGCTGGAAGCACGCGTCGAGATCGATCTGACCCTGCACGCGCGTACCGCCGACCCCCTGCTGATCGTCATCGACATCCCGCCGGTCACCCCGCCCGATGTCAGCTTCGTGCTGCGCGCCCAAGCGGTGGACGCGGCCGGGGAACTGCTGCTCGACCCGATCGCGGGACTGGTGCAACGTGAGGTCGCGGCCAGGGTGAACGGCATGCTCGCCGACCCGCAGGCACGGCGCAGCCGAGTCTTCGACGTCGAGGCCATCGTGAGTGGCACCCCTTCGGTGCACCGTCAGCAGGCCGAGTTCGACTGGATCGGCTACGACGAATTCGGGCATCGGTTCTTCTCCCACATCGTCACCCGGGATCGGGTGTTCGACGTGGTGGAGCGGATGGCGGGACGGCCGATCGAGGTCGGGCCGCTCAAGACCGGGCCGGGCAAATCGGCGACGGTCACCGTGCGCGGCAATGTCCGCGTGCCGCAGCTGGCCGACAAGGCGGACACACCACGCGCTTTCGACCTGACGCTGCCGGTCAGCCTCGACATCACCGTGGACGTGCTGAAGGCCAATCGCTATCGCGCCGATGTGGAGGTGCCGCTGGTGTTGACCGCGCGCGCCGCCGACCCGCTGCTGATCGTGATCGACGTGCCGCCGCCGGACCCGGACGATATCCGGCTGGAGTTCAAGGCGCACGGTGTTCGCGCGGCGACGCTCGGTGCGCTCGCGGGGATCAAGAAGCAGGTGATCGCCCAGGTCGCCGGGGTGGTGCGGAAAGAGCTCGCCGACAGCTCGGGTCGGACGATAGACGTCGCCGCTCGTATCGGATCGTCGGCTCCCCGGAGTACTCCTGGCGCGTCCGAATCTTCAGAGGCCGACTCCGCAGACTCGGCAGAAGCGTCCAGCCGGACCTAGCCGCCGGTACCGCTCGCCGGTGATAGTTCGCGTCTCGTGCCAGCAGTAACCGATTCTTGCGAAGCCGAGTCTTCGCGAACTACAGCGTGCCGGATTCCGGTATCCCATGCCCGGAGCAGGTCGATCCCCATGTGACCAATGTGAAAGGGTGTGTCCCGTGGGTCTGGCGGTTCCCAAGTGAATATGGTGAAATAAGTACACGTTCGAGGCTCCCGGCGCGTACGCAATGTTTGGGGAAGGTGCGCCGGGCACGCTGCCAGCCATAGTCGGGGTTGCGCGAAGGAGTCCTACGATGCGTTCCATTTCGGTGTCCCGGCGTGAGCTATTCGGGTATGCCGCAGCCGCGGCCGCGCTCGGCATGACCGCCGCGGCGACACCCGCCACCGCCGCCGATGCCTACGGCACCCTCATCGACTACTCGGGCGGCGTGCCGTCGGCGGAGTCGATCAGGGACGCCGGGCATCTCGGCGTGATCCGGTACGTCTCCGACCGGCGTCCCGGTGCGGAGTGGATGGCGGGCAAGCCGCTGCGTGCCGACGAGGTGGACCAGCTGCACGAGGCCGGCCTGTATATCGTGTCCTGCTATCAATTCGGTAAGGGGCCCACCGCCGACTGGCGCGGCGGACTGGAGGCAGGCAAGAAGCACGCCCAGCGCGGGCTCGACTTGCACCGTGCCGCAGGCGGTCCCGACAACGTGCCGATCTACGCCTCCATCGACGACAACCCGACCGCGGTCGAATTTGCCA
Organism: Nocardia ninae NBRC 108245; assembly: GCF_007990755.1. Classification (GTDB taxonomy): domain Bacteria; phylum Actinomycetota; class Actinomycetes; order Mycobacteriales; family Mycobacteriaceae; genus Nocardia; species Nocardia ninae. The sequence continues at coordinate 19,716 of NZ_BJXA01000045.1, forward strand.
CCATGATCGCGCCCTATCTGCTCGGCTGGGAGTCGGTGCTCGGCAAGGAGAACACCGGCATGTACGCCAATGCCCCCACCATCGAACTGGCCCGCGTCGCGGGCCTGGGTTCCTGGTATTGGCAACACAATTGGGGCTCGAAGGGGGTCCTGCACCCCGCCGCGCACCTGCACCAGTTCGAGATCGACAAGCGCTCACTGGACGGCATCGGCATCGACCTCAACAACATCCTCGCCACCGACTTCGGTCAGTGGTAGCCCGCCGAATGTAGGCCCTGTGTCGAAGTCCCACCCGGCCGGATGACACGGCCCTAAGTCTGGCAGTGGCTCAGCGGCGCTTCACGCAGATCGGGTTCCTCATCGGGCACCACCCGCAACGTCGGCCGCGTGTCCGGTGCCTCGTGATCGCCGAGCCAGGAGAACAGCGACCACCGGGACAAACCGGAGAACGCCGAACCCAGGCTGGTGAACGAGAACGAGGAGATGGCCGACCCGAACGAGCCGATGGAGCCGATCGACAGCACCGAGCCGACGCTGCCGATCGAGAGGATCGAGTAGGCCGAGCCGATGGACAGGATGGAGCCCTCGGATCGGATGGACAGTATCGATCGATGCGAGCGCCTGCTCCGAATGGAGCGGCCGGGCCGTATCGAATGTTCGATCGTCGCCATAGTTAGCGGTCTACCACAATCGCCACCCGCTCATGCGTCATCGCGGCGATTCGGCAGCGGGATGTCGTACAGACGACAAAGGCGGCGACCACAATGGGTCGCCGCCTTCATCCGAAAATCATGCGACGGTGAAGAATCCGAGCGTCGGCAGGAACGAGCAGGTGCGCGGGTCGGCGTCGTCGGCCTTGGTGGTCAGCGAGCCGGACACCACCGCGACGACCCGGCCGGAACCGGTGTCGGCGATCGCGGACAGCGTGGCCGGGCCACCGGGGTTGATCTTGGCCTCGTCGGTCAGCGGCTGGAAACCGGTCTGCCGGGTATCCAGGTTCATCCACTGCACCGTCATCGGCGGGTTCTGCTCCGCTGTCGGCGCCTTGGTGCCGAGCGCGGTGAACACGAACCCGGCCTGACCGGCCTTCGGTCCGGGCGGCGGCAGCTGGGCCGGGCCGGACACGGCGAGTGCGGTACCGATCGAGTCGGCGGTCGGGCCGATGCAGCCCTTGCCGATGGTCGGGTACAGGAACTGGGCGATGACCGGGCCGTCCTGCGGCAGTTCGGGGCCACCGCCACCGCTGCCGTCCAGGAAGGTGATGATCCGTTCCAGCGTGGACTTGATCTGCGGCGGCAGGCCCAGCGTCGCGAGCAGCCTGCGGGCTTGATCGAGGATGGCGGACTGCGGACCAGCCGCGATATCGGCGGGGCCGGCGATCGAACCGATGATGGCGGGGGCCAGGGCGGCGAGGGCGTCGATCGGGACGCCTTCCGGAACCATCGGCACGGTGTTCGGGGACGCCGCAGGCGCGGGCGCGGGCGCCGCGACTGCAGTCGTCGGCGCGGCAAGCGTGGCACTCGCCGCGATGGCGAGCGCGGACAATGCAATCCGCGATCCTCGGGTGCGAAGCACTGGTCTAGCCGTCCTTACCTCGGGTACATCTGGGGCCGATGCTGAAAAGCCATCGTTTCGGGGGTCACTCTAGGGACATCGCGGCTATGTGTACAGCTGCAGCGCCCTACTGATGGTGCGGACGATCAGTGTTATCAGACGTTAGCGTGCCCCAGGTGTTACTGGTGTTAAAGGTGATGCAAATGTTATCAGTGATTCCCATGGAGCCACTGATGCCAGGGTGCGACGACCGGGATCGACGCTGCGGTTAATCTAGTCGCAGCCGTCCATCCTTGTCGCCGAACACTCGCATCGCCGGGTGCCGGGCCGACGTACCGCACCCGAGTCGAAAGCCTGCGATTTGAACCGTCAACTCCGATGGGCTGTCTCGGCACTCGGTCTGTCCGTGCTGGCCAGGCTGCTCTGGATGTTCTTGAACAAGAACGGGATCAACGTCGTCGACCTCCACGTGTACGTGGACGGCTCGGCGTCGCTGCTGACCGACCGGCTCTACGACTTCACCTACGCGGAGAAGACCCCGGACTTCCCGCTGCCGTTCACCTATCCACCGTTCGCGGCGCTGGTGTTCTTCCCGCTGCACTATCTGCCCTTCACGGTCGTCGCCGTCGGCTGGTTGCTGGCCACCGTCGCCGCGCTCTATGTCGTCGTGCGGATCGCGCTGGAATTGATCCTCGGCACGGAGCGGGTGCGCGAGCCGGGCTGGCAGGCCGCCGCCGTCGGCTGGACCGCGCTGGGCCTGTGGATGGAGCCGGTGCGAACCACGATCGACTACGGCCAGGTCAACGTCTTCCTGGTGCTCGGCGCGATGGTCGCGGTGCGCAGTTCGCGGTGGTGGTTGTCCGGCGGGCTGATCGGCGTCATCGCCGGGATCAAGCTGACCCCGGCGATCAGCGGCCTGTACTTCGTCGCGCAGCGGCGCTGGCTCACCGTGGTGTGGTCGGCCGTGGTGTTCGGCGCGACGGTCGGGATCAGCTTCCTGATCGCCCCGCACATGGCGGACCATTACTTCGGCAAGCTGCTCGGTAAGGCCGATCGGATCGGTCCCGTCGGCTCGGTGTGGAACCAGTCGCTGCGCGGCGCGCTGAGCCGGATCCTCGGGTACGACGTGGAATCCGGCCCGTGGTGGCTGGCCGGGGTGCTGGTCGTCGCGGTGCTGGCCCTGCTGGCCTGGCGGGCGCTCGCGTTCGACGACCGGATGGGCACGCTGATCGTGGTGCAGATGTTCGGGCTGCTCGTCTCGCCGATCTCCTGGTCGCACCACTGGGTCTGGCTGCTGCCGACGGTGCTGTGGCTGCTCTACGGTCCGCTGCGGCAGGCGCCCGGCGCCAAGATCATGGCGGGCTACTGGCTGGTGACGACGTTGATCGGGGTGCCGTGGGTGCTCTCGTTCGCCCAGGACTCGATCTGGACCATCCCGCGACCGGCGGTGCTCGCCTGGCTCGGCACGGTGAACGTGCTCGGGGCGCTGGTGTTCTTCGTCTGGGTGATCAAGGTCGGCCGCCGCTCGCAATCCGACCCGGCGGAGACGGCGCGCGTGCTCGCCGTGGGCCGCACGCGCGCCGCCTAGGGGTATCAGCCGAGCTGTGCGGCGAACTGGTCGATCTTGCGGGCCAGCTCGACGTCCAGCGCGGTGAGACCGCCGGAATCATGGGTGGACAGCGCGAACCGCACCTTGCGCCAGCGGATATCGATGTCGGGGTGATGGTTGGCCGCCTCGGCCGCCTCGGCGACCTGACGGACCAGCTCGATGCCCGCGAGGAAGCTGGGCGCCTGGACGGTGCGCGTCAGGACATCGCCGTCCCTGGTCCAGTCCGGCAGTTCGGTCAGGGCCTCGGCGAGTTCGGTTTCGGTCAGCAACGGAGCACTCATAACCCCGGTTCTACTCCTGTGCCGGGAGTGATGTCCGTCATTGTCGGATCAGCCGAGCGCAGCGCGTCGCGCGGGCCGGCGCGGCGGCGCGAAAAGGTCAGGCGGCGCGCGCCTGCTTGAGCGCTTTCTTCAGGTCTTTGCCGCAGATGCCTGCGGCTTCGCACTTCTTCATACGCATAATGACCACAGGGCATTTCAGGCAGCGCGTCTTTTTTCGACAGCACTTTTTCTTCGGTTTCAAGCGTGAAACCTGCTTAGCCTTGACCTTGCCCATGTCGGTTAGCATACCCTTAGTACGGTGCCTGAAGCGTTGGGGTGACCCGAACGCAGGTAGGGTGTATATGGCCGCAATGCCCGGTGAGTTTCGATTCTCCACCTGTTTGCAGGGGTCGGCCGGTACCAACACCTAACAGCAGGAGGATTCAGCGTGTCGTCTGCGCGCGATTTTCGCAACGTCGCCATCGTGGCCCACGTCGACCACGGTAAGACGACGCTGGTCGACGCCATGCTCCGCCAATCCGGCGCCTTCGCCGAACGAGCCGAGCTCGTCGATCGGGTGATGGACTCCGGTGATCTGGAGCGCGAGAAGGGCATCACCATTCTCGCCAAGAACACCGCGGTGCATAAGCACCACCCGGACGGTTCCGTCACCGTCATCAACGTGATCGACACACCGGGCCACGCCGACTTCGGTGGTGAGGTCGAACGCGGCCTGTCCATGGTCGACGGTGTCGTGCTGCTGGTCGACGCCTCCGAGGGTCCGCTGCCGCAGACCCGGTTCGTGCTGCGTAAGGCACTTGCCGCGTCGTTGCCGGTGATCCTGGTGGTCAACAAGACCGACCGTCCCGACGCCCGGATCGAGGAGGTCGTCGAGGAGAGCCACGACCTGCTGCTCGACCTGGCCTCCGATCTGGACGACTCCGCCGCCGAGGCCGCCGAGCTCGCGCTCGACCTGCCGGTGCTCTACGCCTCCGGCCGTGAGGGCAAGGCGTCGAAGGAGCGTCCGGAGAACGGGCACGCCCCCGACGCGGAGAATCTCGACGCACTGTTCGAGGTGCTGCTCAACAACATCCCGGCGCCCAAGGGCGACCCGGCCGCGCCGCTGCAGGCGCACGTCACCAACCTGGACGCCTCGGCGTTCCTCGGCCGCCTCGCGCTGGTCCGCATCTACCAGGGCGAGCTGCGCAAGGGCCAGAACGTCGCGTGGATGCACGCCGACGGCGTCAAGCAGGTGAAGATCACCGAGCTGCTGCAGACGATCGGTGTCGAGCGGCAGCCCGGCGAGGTCGCCGTGGCCGGTGACATCGTCGCCATTGCGGGCATCCCGGAGATCATGATCGGCGACACCCTCGCCGACATCGACAATCCGGTCGCACTGCCGCGGATCACCGTCGACGAGCCCGCCATCTCGGTGACCATCGGCACCAACACCTCGCCGCTGGTCGGCCGGGTGCAGGGCCACAAGCTCACCGCCCGCATGGTGAAGTCGCGCCTGGACCAGGAACTGGTCGGCAACGTGTCGCTGCGCGTGCTCGACATCGGCCGCCCGGACGCCTGGGAGGTGCAGGGCCGTGGTGAGCTCGCGCTGGCCATCCTGGTCGAGCAGATGCGCCGCGAGGGCTTCGAGCTGACCGTCGGCAAGCCGCAAGTGGTCACCAAGCAGGTCGACGGCAAGGTGCACGAGCCCTACGAAGAGCTCACCATCGACTGCCCCGACGAGTACCTCGGTGCGGTCACCCAGCTGCTGGCCGCCCGCAAGGGCAAGATGGTGCAGATGGCCAACCACAGCGCGGGCTGGGTGCGGATGGAGTTCATCGTCCCGTCGCGCGGCCTGATCGGCTTCCGTACCGACTTCCTCACCGAGACCCGAGGCACCGGCATCGCCAACGCCGTGTCGCACGGCTACGCGCCGTGGGCAGGCGAGATCCGGGCTAGGCACACCGGTGCGCTGGTGTCGGACCGGGCAGGCACGGTGACCCCGTTCGCGATGATCCAGCTCGCCGACCGCGGCCAGTTCTTCGTGGAGCCGGGTGCGGACACCTACGAGGGCATGGTCGTGGGCATCAACCCGCGCGCCGAGGACCTCGACATCAACGTGACCCGCGAGAAGAAGCTGACCAACATGCGCAGCTCCACCGCGGACGTGTTCGAGACGCTGGCCAAGCCGCTGCACCTCGATCTGGAAGCCGCGATGGAGTTCTGTTCCGACGACGAGTGCGTCGAGGTCACCCCGGAGGTGGTCCGCGTGCGCAAGGTCATCCTCGGTGCGACCGAGCGTGGTCGCGAGAACTCGCGCCGGAAGGCTCGGGACCGGGCCGCGCTGTAAATCGCGGTAGAGTGCGCAGCGTGAGCTCGGGGGCTGTATCTGGTCGCGCCACGTGGCGCACGCTGCTGGTCATCGTGACGGCATCGTTGACGGTGTTCGCCGGTTGCACGGCGAACCCGCCACCGCCGATCGAGAGCACCGACAGCCCGAAGACCACGCCCGCCAAACCGGGCAAGACGACGGTGGTCGCCGCGATCGACACCATCGGTATCGGCTTCAATCCGCACCTGCGTTCGGATCAGTCGCCTGCCACGGCGGCGTTGAGCTCGATGGTGCTGCCCAGCCCGTTCCGTCCGGTGCCGAACCCGGTGGCGCCCAACGTCACCGACTGGGTGCCGGACACCTCGCTGATCAGCACGGCCGATGTCACCGCGCAGGAGCCGTTCACCATCACCTACACGCTGCGCAACGAGGCGAACTGGTCCGACGGTGCGCCGATCGCCGCCGAGGACTTCCAGTTCCTGTGGCAGCAGATGATCTCCCAGCCCGGCGTGGTCGACACGGCGGGCTACCGGTTGATCACCGACATCGGCTCCGCGGGCGGCGGCAAGACGGTGACGGTGACGATGCGTGAGCCGTACCCGGCGTGGCGGCAGCTGTTCGCCAATCTGCTGCCGTCGCATCTGATGAAGGATTCGCCCGGCGGATTCCAGGACGGCTGGGTGCAGAGCATCCGGGTATCGGGCGCGCAGTTCGCGATCAAGAACATCGACCGCGGCCGCGAGGAGATCCTGCTCGAGCGCAACGCCCGCTTCTGGGGTACGCCGGCCGCGCCGGACGAGATCCTGTTGCGGCGCGGCGGAACTCCCGCGCAGCTGGCGGAGTCGCTGCGCACCAACGACGCGCAGATGACGCTGGTGCACGGCGGGGTCGCGACGCAGGCGCAACTGGCCGCCATCCCGTCGGTGCGCACCGCGATCATGCCGCAGTCGCGGGTGCTGCAGCTCGCGCTCAACGGCCGGACCGGACCGGTGAGCGATATCCGGGTCCGCCGCGCGGTGCTCGCCCTGCTCGATCCCGCGCTGCTGGCCACGGTCGGCGCGCAGACCGGCGGCTGGGTGGAACCGGCTCGCGCGCAAATACTTTCGCCGTCCGACCCCGGCTACGCGCCGACCGCCCCGCCGCGCCCACCCGCCGAGGAAGCCTTCGCGCTGCTCGCGGACGCGGGCTACGGCCGTGCGCCGGAGCCGCCGCCGGTGAATTCGCCGACCTCGCCTGCGCCGACCCCGCGACCGGTCGCGAAAAACGGTAAGTCGCTGACGATGCGGATCGGTGCGGTGGAGGGCGACCTCACCGCGCTCGCGGTCGCGAACACCGCCGCCGACCAATTGCGCAGTGCCGGAATCGATGCCACGGTGCGCAGCGTGGCCGCCGACCAGCTGTACGGCCGCGAGCTCGTCGAAGGCACGGTCGACGCGATAGTCGGCTGGGAGCGTGCGGGTTCCGATCCGGCCACCGTGCTCGCCTCCCGATATGGTTGCCCGCCACCGGATCCCGCCACGGGCACCGCGGGAACCGCGCAGCAGAGCGCGGATCCGGCGCGGCGCGCGCCCGCCAACTTGTCCGGCGTGTGCGACCCGGCGCTGCAGTTCCCGATCGATGAAGCGTTGCGCGGCATCGAAACCGGCCGCGTTATCGCCGAGGCCGAGCCCAAGCTGTGGGAGCTGGCCACGGTGCTGCCGATCGTGCAGGACAACCTCGTCGCCGCGGCGGGCCCCCGGGTCGACGGTGCGTCGCTCAGCGGCAGCATTCAGGTCGGCATCTTCGGTGACGCCGGACAGTGGCGAAAGATCCAATGACCGGCGGTCTGCTGCTGGTGCACGCGCACCCGGACGACGAATCCATCACCACCGGCGGCACCATTGCGCACTACCGCCGCCGCGGCGTGCCGGTGACCGTGCTGACCTGCACCCTCGGCGAAGAGGGTGAGGTGATCGGGGACGAGTGGGCACAGCTCACCGCCGACCGTGCCGATCAGCTCGGCGGCTATCGCATCCTCGAACTGACCAGGGCATTGCAGGCTTTGGACGCCGCGCCGCCGCGCTTCCTCGGCGGGGCGGGGCACTGGCGGGATTCCGGCATGGCGGGCACCCCGGCGGCGGACAAGCCGCGCGTCTTCGTGAAATCCGGCGACGAAGCGGTGCAGGCGCTGACCGAGGTCATCCTGGAGCTGCGGCCCCAGGTGGTGATCACCTACGACCCGAACGGCGGCTACGGCCACCCCGACCACATTCGCGCCCACCAGATCACCACGGCCGCAATACCCGCCGCGGCCGAACGCGGTTGGGACACGCCGAAGTTCTACTGGACCGTCACCGACACCGACATGCTGCGCCAGCACACGGCCGCGCTGGCCAAGCGCACCGTGGACGGGCTGCCCGGCAGGCTGCCGCCGGGCTGGCGGCTGCCCGCCGAGGGTGAGCTCGCGAGTGTGCCGAGCCGCACCGTGACCACCACCCTCGACGTGTCCGACGCGCTGGCCGCCAAACGCGCCGCGCTGCGTGCGCACGCCACCCAGGTGACGGTGGCGCCGTCCGGCCGCGAATTCGCGCTGTCCAACAATGTTGCTCAGCCGGTACTGCCGGAAGAGTGCTTCGTCCTAGTGCGCGGTCGCCGGGGTCCGGTCGGATCGGATGGCCGTGAACATGATCTGTTAGCCGGGCTTGAATAGCGAACTTCTGTCGATTGTCCGGCTAGCCTTCCGCAGTTCCTGCCATATCACGGCATAATCACCGAATGCCTCCTGAACTGCGAATATTCGTAGCTTGAGGGTTGCTGTCACCCCGAAAACTTTCGCCGGGTACCGTTCCCGTGATCTCGAATTCATCGATGTGGAGGGCGAAGCGGTTCATGACGGCGGTCGGCGACAAGGCGCACCTCAGCATCGAGGACGAGGGGTATCACAAGAGTCTCAAGCCGCGGCAGTTGCAGATGATCGCCATCGGTGGCGCCATCGGCACGGGGCTGTTCCTGGGCGCGGGCGGCAGGCTCGCCAACGCGGGACCCGGCCTGTTCCTCGTCTACGGCGTCTGCGGATTCTTCGCGTTCCTCATCCTGCGCGCGCTCGGTGAACTCGTGCTGCACCGGCCCTCGTCCGGGTCGTTCGTCTCCTACGCGCGCGAGTTCTTCGGCGAGAAGGCCGCGTTCGTGGCCGGCTGGATGTACTTCCTCAACTGGTCGATGACCGGCATCGCCGACACCACCGCCATCGCCCAGTACTTCCACTACTGGTCCGGGTTCAGCAGCGTCCCGCAGTGGCTGCTCGCGCTCATCGCCCTGGTCGTGGTGCTCAGCATCAACCTGATCTCGGTGAAGTGGTTCGGCGAGATGGAGTTCTGGGCCGCGCTGGTCAAGGTGTTCGCGCTGAGCGCGTTCTTGATCGTCGGCACCATCTTCCTCATCGGCCGCTTCACCGTGCAGGGGCATCCGACCGGGCCGAGCGTGATCGCGGAGAGCGGCGGACTGTTCCCGACCGGTGTGCTGCCGCTGGTCGTCGTGGTCTCCGGCGTCGTGTTCGCCTACGCCGCGGTCGAATTGGTCGGCACGGCGGCGGGCGAGACGGAGAACCCGGCCAAGATCATGCCGCGCGCGATCAACTCGGTGATCGCCCGCATCGCCATCTTCTACGTCGGCTCGCTGGTCCTGCTCGGCCTGCTGCTGCCTTACACCGCGTACACGGCCAAGGAAAGCCCGTTCGTCACCTTCTTCACCATGCTCGGCGTGCCCGGCATCGGCAGCGTGATGAACCTGGTGGTACTCACCGCCGCGTTCTCCAGCCTCAATGCCGGGCTGTACTCGACCGGGCGCATCCTGCGGTCCATGTCGATGAACGGCAGCGCGCCGAAGTTCACCGGCGTGATGGGGCGCAACGGCGTTCCCTACGGCGGCATTCTGCTGACCAGCCTGATCGCGCTCGTCGGCATCGCACTCAACGGTGTGGTGCCGGACCGGGCCTTCGAGATCGTGCTGAACATGGCCTCGCTCGGCATCGTCGCCTCCTGGGCCACCATCGTGCTGTGCCAGCTGCAGCTGTGGCGGTGGTGCCAGCAGGGCAAGGCGGAGCGGCCGTCGTTCCGCATGTTCGGCGCGCCCTATACGGGCCTGCTGACGCTGGTGTTCCTGTTCTTCGTGGTGGTGCTGACCGGTTTCGACTATCCGGTGGGCACCTGGACCGTCGCCTCGCTGGCGTTGATCATCCCGATGCTGATCGTCGGCTGGCTGGTCGCGCGCAAGCGGGTGCTGTCCATCGCCGAGGAGCGCGCGGGCTACACCGGCGAGTTCCCGGTGGTCGCCAACATCCCGATGGATGGGGACAAGTGATCATGCGGGTCCCGCCCGCGGCAACGCCGGAATAGACTCGTTCGCATGTACAACTGGTCGGTCCAGGACGCGATCGTCGCGTTCGTGGACAGCATGAAGCCGAACTGGCAGGCGCAACACGACCTGTACCTGAGGGTGCTGTACGGGTTCGTCGATATGCAGAGCCACCTGCTGACCCTCCTCGGCTTCCCACCGGTGCCGTGAGGGCGGCCGTCGACGGTCAGGTGCCCGTGACATACCGGGAACTCCCCACCGCCGCGCTGCCCTGGCTGGCGCCGCTCACCTTGGCGGTGCTGGTGCTCGACGCGGTCATCACGCTCGCGCTGGAGGTGCTGTACCTGCCGTTCTACTTCGGCAGCACCGCGTTCCCGCTGTCGGGTGTGCTGGCCGGTGCGGTGAATGTCGCGCTGGTGCTCGGCGCCCGCGCCGTCTCGCCACGGACCGCCGCGATGTTCTTACCCCTGGCCGCTTGGACTTTCGGGTTCCTGCTCTGCGCGAGCACCGGTCCCGGCGGGGACATCATGCTCGCCAGCGACTGGCGCACCGTGCTGCTGCTGTTCTGCGGTCTGGTGCCGCCGCTGGTGTTCATCTACGTCCGCGTGAATTCGGGGTTGTTCAGCAAGCGTTAGCGACGGCCCAGCTGACCGGGGGTCACCGCATCGATGAGGGCCCAGGCTTCGTCGAGTGGGATATCGACCACGTGATACCGCTTCTTGCCCGCGGCGGCCGCCGCGACCAGGGTGGCGACGCCGGCCCGGCGCTGGAAGAACGTCTGCCGGACGGTCCAGCCGATCACGCCGGGCGCCTCCAGGCAGTCGCGGTCGCGGTCCAGTGAGCCCGAACGCGTGATCAGCCAGGTCGGGCTGGTGGGGGTCGCGGGGAGCACGGTGTGGCCGAGGCCGCGATAGCGGTCCTCCGCCAGCGCGAGCGCGACCGGAACCAGTAGCACGGGCACCAGCCACCACCACGGCGAAAAGTCCGCGCCCGCAATGGAAAAGGCCAGCATGACGAGCGCCGCCACGGCGATCGGCGTCAGCGTGCGGGTATGGCGCCTGCGGCGGGCGACCGGTCCGTGCGCGAGCAGCGGTGCGCGACCGGGGCTCGGGCCTCCGGCAGGCCGGGCGATGGTCTTGTCCTGGGACTCGTTCGGTGCGAGCAGGTGGCTCAGGGTGTGCTCGATGGCGGTGCGTGGCGCCTGGGGGAGGATCTTCTGGCGCGGGTTCTCCCCGACCATGATCGCCTCCAGTTCGGCGGCGCCGGCCAAACGCAGCAGCAGCGGCTCGTTCACCGTCGCGCCGCGGAAGCGAGCCAGATCCAGGGTGATCTGGCGGGTGGTGAACAGGCCGTGCCGCAAATGCAGCGTCCGGCCGTCGTCGGTGACCCGCAGGCCGAAATACGTTGTCAGATAACGGGCGCACGCGGCGAGGCTGACCACCAGCACGATCACCGCGACGAGCGCGATGGTGCCGAGGGCGATGATCACCGCGCCGCCGTTCTCCACCCGCTGCACGGCGTCGGAACGGAACAGCACCTGGCCGACGCCGTACTGGAACGCCAGACCGACGATCGGCGCGACGATCGCGAAACCCGTCAGCGACAGTGGCGCGTACCGAACCCAACTCGGATTCCAATGGGCGATCTCGCGTCGGGACCGTGCCTCCGGGGCTTTCGCCATCGTGACACCGGTTGGGTCAACGGTCGGATCAGGTTGTCCGGTAACGCTTTGCGGCGTTCCGGTGTGCGCGAGTAGGGCGGTACGTAGATCGGGCACCAATCGTGCGTCCAGCGCGTCCAACTTGAACTTCTCGCCCGACTCTGCCTGCTGCCCGGTGCCGATGGCCAGCACCGCGAGCCCGAGCAGACGGTGCAGCAGGTCCGCCTCGATGTCCACCGACCGGATCCGCGACCGCGGCACCGCCAGCTTCTTACGCTGAATCAACCCGGTGCGCAGTTCGACATGGGTCGGCCCGACCCGATAGGTGGTGGTGAACCAGCGGGTGAGCGCGAACCCGACAATCAATATGAGCGGGAAGACACTCCACACATGATTGCCGCTGCTGGTGCCGAGGATTACCGAGCCGATCAGCACCGGAATGAACTTGATCACCTCGGTGACCGGGTGCACCAACAACATTCGCTTGTCCAGCCGCGACCACGGTTGATCCGTCTCCGGCGCGAGCGCCTCCACCGAATTCACGTTGCGTCTCCGCGATGCTGCGCGGCGATCCGGGTCAGCCGGGTCACCGTCTCCTCGGCCACCGGCAGGTCGAGGGCGGAGATCTGCACCGCGCCCGCGGACGAGGCAGTGGTCACCGTGACCGTGGCCAGCCCGAGCAGCCGCTCCAAGGGTCCGCGTTCGGTGTCCACCGTCTGCACCCGCGAGATCGGTGCGACCCGGCTCTCCTGTGACAGCCAGCCGACCCTGGTGTAGACCGCCTCCTCGGTGACCTCCCAGCGATGCACCGCGTACCGCCACCACGGCACCACCGCGATGTTCAGCACGGCGAGCACCAGCGTCACCAGGAACACCACCAGCTGCCACCCCCGGTGTCCGGAGTCGAGGATCGCCCAGACGAGCTGCGCCGCGAACGGAACCACCCAGACCAGCGCGCCCTGCACGGTCCACAGGAGTTTGGCCTTGGGGCTGGGACGCCAGGCCGGATCGGCCATGATCGTGCGCGGCTGCGACATGCTTGCCATGGTTCCATGAACTTCGGCCGCCGGGGCTGCCGATCGTGCGCGGCGCGGCGGACCTGGCAGCCGTACCACACCGGTCGCCGCGGGATCTTCCTGGCCCGGCGATGGAATAGGGCCGCGCTTCGCGCAGTTGTCAACGCTCACACGGTCCCTCGTTCACAGAGGGCGCGTGGTGAGCGCAGCGTCCCGGCCCGGTGAGTCCCGGTCGCTACGCTCAGTCATCAGCATCGGAAGGAGACAGGTCCGGATGGTTAGCGCATGATCGAGGACGTGACTGAGCGCAGCGAAGGCACCATATACACAGCACCGCCGGTCACGGCGGAGCCGAGCGTCAGCGAGGCGCAGCCGTGACTGAACTGCCGAGCCCGACTATTCCTGCTGCACCGCCTTCGCCATCGGCTATGCGGAGGGCGCTGCGGCGAGCCCGCGACGGCGTCACGTTGAACGTGGACGAGGCGGCCGTGCTGCTGCATGCGACCGGCGATGATCTGAAGGATTTGAGTCACAGCGCGGCCAGAGTCCGCGACGCGGGGCTGGAGTCGGCGGGGCGGCCGAAGACGATCAGCTACTCGCGCAATGTCTTCATCCCGCTGACCCGATTGTGTCGCGACAAGTGCCACTACTGCACGTTCGTCACGGTGCCCGGCAAGCTGCGCGCCGAGGGCAAGGGCATGTTCCTGGAGCCCGACGAGGTGCTCGACATCGCCCGACGCGGCGCGGCACTCGGCTGTAAAGAAGCACTCTTCACGCTCGGCGATCGCCCCGAGGACCGCTGGCCCGAGGCCGCGCAGTGGCTCGACGAGCGCGGCTACGACTCCACCCTGGACTACCTGCGCGCCGTCTCGATCATGGTGCTGGAGGAGACCGGCCTGCTGCCGCATTTGAATCCAGGTGTGATGTCGTGGGAGGAGATCTCCCGGCTCAAGCCGGTCGCGCAGTCGATGGGCATGATGCTGGAGACCACCGCAACCAGGCTGTTCACCGAGAAGGGCAACTGCCACTACGGCAGCCCGGACAAGGATCCGGCGGTCCGGCTGCGCGCCATCACCGACGCGGGCAGGCTGTCGGTGCCCTACACCACCGGCCTGCTGGTCGGCATCGGCGAGACGCTGACCGAGCGCGCCGAGTCGATCATGGCGATTCGTAAGCAGCACAAGGCTTTCGGACACATCCAAGAAGTGATCATCCAGAACTTCCGGGCCAAGGACGACACCGCCATGCGCGATGTCCCCGACGCGGGCATCGAGGAGTTCCTGGCCACCATCGCGGTGACCAGGCTGCTGCTGGGCCCGGACGTGCCGGTGCAGGCGCCGCCGAACCTGGTGTCGCACGAGGACTGCCAGGCGCTGATCGACGCGGGCATCGATGACTGGGGTGGCGTGTCGCCGGTGACGGTGGACCACGTGAACCCGGAGCGGCCGTGGCCGAACCTGGACACCCTCCGCGAGATCACCGAGGCGGCCGGTTACCAGCTGGTCGAGCGGACGTCCGCGCATCCGAAGTACGTGCGGGCGGGCAGTCCGTGGATCGATCCGCGGATCGGCGTACACGTCGCCGCGCTGAGCGATCCGGCGACCGGCCTGGCGAACCCGGACGCGATGCCGGTCGGCCTGCCCTGGCAGGAGCCGGACCAGTCCTGGGAATCCGCAGGACGGGTCGACCTGAACACCGCCATCGATACCGAGGGCCGCAACACCGAGAGCCGCAGCGACTCCGCGATCGGCCAGGACGTGGTCGGCGCGTTCGGTGATTGGGACACCATCCGCGAACAGGCCCGCGATCTCGCGATCGTCGCGCCGGAACGGCTCGACTCCGAGGTGCTCGCCGCGCTGCGTGCGGCCGAGAAGGACCCGGCCGGGCTCAGTGACGCCGAGTATCTGGCCTTGGCCACGGCCGACGGCGCGAACCTGGAGGCCGTCGCCGCGCTGGCCGATCAGCTGCGCCGCGACACCGTCGGCGACGACGTCACCTACGTGGTGAACCGGAACATCAACTTCACCAACATCTGCTACACCGGCTGCCGGTTCTGCGCGTTCGCCCAGCGCAAGGGCGACGCCGACGCGTTCACGCTGAGCATGGACGAGGTCGCCGACCGGGCCTGGGAGGCGCACGTCGACGGCGCCACCGAGGTCTGCATGCAGGGCGGCATCGACCCCGACCTGCCGGTCACCGGCTACGCCGACATCGTGCGGGCGGTGAAGCAGCGGGTGCCGTCGATGCACGTGCACGCGTTCAGCCCGATGGAGATCGTCAACGGTGCTTCGCGCGGCGGGCAGAGCATCCGGGACTGGCTGGTCGCGCTGAAGGAGGCCGGCCTGGACACCATCCCTGGCACCGCCGCCGAGATCCTGGACGACGAGGTGCGCTGGGTGCTCACCAAGGGCAAGCTGCCGACCTCCGCCTGGATCGAGGTGATCACCACCGCGCACCAGATCGGCCTGCGCTCCAGCTCGACCATGATGTACGGCCACGTGGACAACCCGAAGCACTGGGTCGGACACCTACGCGTACTGCGCGGAATCCAGGACGAGACAGGCGGTTTCACCGAGTTCGTGCTGCTGCCGTTCGTGCACCAGAGCGCGCCGCTGTACCTGGCGGGCGCCGCACGACCGGGCCCGACCAACCGGGACAACCGGGCCGCGCACGCGCTGTCGCGGATCATGCTGCACGGCCGGATCGACAACATCCAGACCAGCTGGGTGAAGCTCGGCACCACCGGCACCAGGGTGATGCTCACCAGCGGTGCCAACGACGTCGGCGGCACGCTGATGGAGGAGACGATCTCCCGGATGGCGGGCTCGCAGCACGGCTCGGCGAAGACCGTCGCGGAACTGGTGGACATCGCCGCGGGTATCGGACGGCCGGCCCGGGAACGGACCACCACGTATGGCGTTCCGCAGCACAAGTTTTCGGCACTGCCGCTTTCGGTCGGTTAGCCGCGTAGGCTTTCGGTGGCGCTGCACGAGAAGTGGCGTGCGGAACATCTGAAGTTAGGCAAGGCTGACCCGGAGTAGCGTGGGGTGTCCGGATAGGGTTTCGCTGGGCGGACTATCCCCGCAAGGTGAGGACAGACTAGGAGAACGGCAGTGCCGTACATCATCGCTGAACCGTGCGTTGACGTGAAGGACAAGGCATGCATCGAGGAATGCCCCGTGGACTGTATCTACGAGGGTGGTCGCATGCTGTACATCCATCCCGACGAGTGCGTGGACTGTGGTGCATGTGAACCGGTGTGCCCGGTGGAGGCGATCTTCTACGAAGACGACACCCCGGACCAGTGGAGCGGCTACGTGAACGCCAACGTCGACTTCTTCAACGAGCTGGGCTCGCCCGGCGGCGCGACCAAGGTCGGCCAGGTCGACCACGACCCGCCGTTCATCAAGGAACTGCCCCCCATGGCGAGCGAGTAGCTCTGCCGTGTCCGTTCGTGGCCGGGTCAGCAGTCTGCTTCCCGATTTTCCCTGGGACACCATCGCTTCGGTGAAGGCGAAGGCGGCGACCCATCCCGGCGGGATCGTCGACCTGTCGGTCGGCACCCCGGTGGACCCGGTCGACCCGCTCATCCGCGCGGCATTGAGCGCGGCGGCCGCGGTGCCGGGTTATCCGGCCACCCACGGCACGCCGGAGCTGCGCGCGGCCGCGGTCGACGCGCTGAAGCGGCGCTACGGGATCACCGGCCTCGACCCGGCGGCGGTGCTGCCTGCGATCGGCACCAAAGAACTGATCGCCGGACTGCCTCGGCTGCTGGGCCTCGGTGCGGACGACCTGGTCGTCATCCCCGAGGTCGCCTACCCGACCTACGAGGTCGGCGCGCTGCTCGCGGGCACTCAGATCGCGCGCGCCGACGGGCTTACTCAGCTCGGTCCGCGCACGCCTGCCCTGCTGTTCGTGAACTCGCCCTCGAACCCGACCGGGCGCGTGCTGGGGGTCGACCACCTGCGCAAGGTCGTCGAGTTCGCCAGGGAGCGTGACGTGATCGTCGCCTCCGACGAGTGCTACCTCGGCCTCACCTGGGAGGGTCGGGCGGTCTCCATCCTCGATCCCGAGGTGTCCGACGGCGACCACACGAACCTCCTTGCCGTGCATTCGCTTTCGAAGACGTCCAACCTGGCGAGCTACCGGGCCGGTTTCGTCGCGGGCGATCCCGCGCTGATCGCCGAGTTACTCGAGGTGCGCAAGCACGCGGGCATGATGGTGTCGTTCCCCATCCAGGCCGCGATGACCGCCGCGCTCAGCGACGACGCGCACGAGTCGCAGCAGCGTGAGCGATACCGGGCACGGCGGGAAATCCTGCGAAAGGCCTTGCTGGAGGCTGGTTTCCGGATCGATCACTCGGAGGCCGGACTGTACCTCTGGTCGACCCGCGGCGAACCGTGCCGGACCACCCTGGAGTGGCTCGCCGAGCGCGGCATCCTCGCCGCCCCCGGCGACTTCTACGGGCCGACCGGCGCCGAACACGTGCGGATCGCGCTGACCGCCACCGATGAGCGCATCGCCGCCGCCGCCGAACGACTGACCGCAGGCTGACTACCGGCCCCGACGACACGCCAGATTACTGACGGCTGGGCCGAAGCCTCGGCAACGCCGGAGCGCTAGCCTGGGGTATGGACGCTGTCACGGTTGTTCCTACCCCGAGTAACGAGCCGGTGCATTCGTACGCGCCGGGCAGTCCCGAGCGGGAGCTGCTGGTTGCCAAGCTCGCTGAGATCGCCGCGGAATCCGTCGAGGTGCCGCTGGTGATCGGCGGTAAACACCGGCCGGGGATCGGCGAGCGGCACGATATCGTCGCGCCGCATCGGCACAGTCACGTGCTGGGAACCTATACCGATACCACGCATTCGGAAGCGCAAGGCGCGATCGACGCCGCGATGGCCGCGGCCCCGGGCTGGCGCACCCTGCCGTTCGACGAGCGGGCCGCCGTTTTCCTGCGGGCCGCCGATCTGCTGGCGGGGCCGTGGCGGGAAACGCTGGCCGCGGCGACCATGCTCGGGCAGTCGAAGTCGGCGCAGCAGGCCGAGATCGACGCGCCGTGCGAGCTGGTCGACTTCTGGCGGTTCAATGTGGCGTTCGCGCGGCAGCTGATGACGCAGCAGCCGGAGTCGAGCGCCGGGGTGTGGAACCGGCTCGACTATCGGCCGCTGGAGGGTTTCGTCTACGCGATCACGCCGTTCAACTTCACCGCGATCGCCGGAAACCTGCCCACCGCGCCCGCCCTGATGGGCAATACCGTGGTGTGGAAGCCGTCGCCGACGCAGACGCTGTCCGCGTTCTACACGATGCGGTTGCTCGAAGCGGCCGGCCTGCCGCCGGGTGTGATCAATATGGTGACCGGTGACGGCATCGACCTGTCCGAGGTGGCGCTGGCCGATCCGCGGCTCGCCGGGATTCATTTCACCGGGTCCACCAAGACCTTCCAGTATCTGTGGCAGCAGGTCGGCGCGAATATCGGCCGGTACCACGGTTATCCGCGGTTGGTCGGGGAGACCGGCGGCAAGGACTTCATCGTCGCGCACCCGTCGGCCGACCCGGATGCGTTGCGGGCCGCGTTGATTCGTGGCGCCTTCGAGTATCAGGGGCAGAAGTGCTCGGCCGCTTCCCGCGCCTATATCGCGCGTTCGGTCTGGCGCAAGATGGGCGACGACTTCCTGCATCTCACCGACGGACTGACCTATGGCGACGTGGCCGACCTGTCCAATTTCGGTGGCGCACTGATCGATCGACGCGCCTTCGACAAGAACGCGGCCGCCATACGGCGTGCCAGGGACGCGGGAATCACCATCCCCGTCGGTGGCGGCTGCGACGACAGCGAAGGGTATTTCGTCCGGCCGACGGTGCTGCTCGCGGACGACCCGCACGACGAGTCCTTCGGCACCGAGTATTTCGGGCCGATCCTGTCGGTGCACGTCTACGACGACGCCGAACCCGGCTCCTATGCGTCCATTCTGGCCGAGGTCGACACGGCGGCGCCGTACGCGCTGACCGGTGCGATCTTCGCGCAGGATCGGCAGGCGATCGAACAGGCGAGTGCGGCACTGCGATTCGCGGCGGGCAACTTCTACGTCAACGACAAGCCGACCGGTGCGGTGGTCGGGCAGCAGCCGTTCGGCGGCGCCCGCGCCTCCGGCACCGACGACAAAGCGGGCTCTCCGCTGAACCTGTTGCGCTGGGTGGCGCCGCGCACGCTCAAGGAAACCTTCGCTCCGCCGAGCGAATACACCTACCCGCACATGCAGGCGTGATCGACGTGAATCCGCTGCGCCCCCTCATCCTCGCCGCGGCGGAGTCGCCGCGGTTGAAGCGGGCGCTCACCGGCATTCCGGTCACCGCCGATATCGTGCGGCGGTTCGTGGCGGGGGAGACGCGCATCGACCTGATCGGTGTGGCGCGGACACTGTTGAACAGCGGGCGGATGGTGAGTGTGGACTTCCTCGGGGAGAACACCACCGACCGGAATCAGGCCGATGCCACCGTGGCCGAGTATCTTTCGCTGATCAACGATCTGGCCGCGCTGGACCGGCCTGCCCTGCCGGGGATCGCGGTGCCGCCGGTAGAGGTGTCGGTAAAGCTGTCCGCACTGGGCCAGGCCTTGCCGGTGGACGGTCCGGCGATCGCCACGGAGAACCTGCGCATCTTGTGCACCAAGGCCGCGCAGGCCGATGTGTGGGTGACCGTCGACGCCGAAGACCACACCACCACCGCAGCCACGCTGGCTACCGTGCGGGAGCTGCGGGGCGAATTCCCCTGGCTCGGTGCGGTTTTGCAGGCTTACCTGCACCGGACCGAGACGGACTGCCGCGAGTTGGCCGGGCCTGGATCGCGAATCCGGTTGTGCAAGGGTGCCTATCGGGAACCGCCCGAGGTCGCCTTCCAGCGCGCGAGCGAGGTGACCGACTCGTATCTACGCTGCCTCGAGGTGCTCATGCGCGGCGAGGGTTATCCGATGGTCGCCTCGCACGACCCGGTACCGATCGCCGCCGCCGCGGATCTCGCGGCGGAAAGCGGCCGCGGCCCAGATCGTTTCGAGTACCAGATGCTGTACGGCATCCGTGACGCCGAGCAACTGCGGTTGGCCGCCGCGGGCAGCGCGGTGCGGGTCTATGTGCCCTACGGCAGCCAGTGGTACGGCTATCTGACCAGGCGGCTGGCCGAGCGGCCCGCCAACCTCGCGTTCTTCCTGCGCGCTCTCGTCAGCAAGTCCTGAGGGTCCGAAAGTTTCTACACCAGTGGCTTTCCCAGTCGCATCCGCCTGCGCAGATCGAACAGGTAGATATTCAACGGGAACAGCCGCGCCTGCTTCGGCAGCCGGTTGTGTACGAGGGAGATGCCCCGCAGCAACCGATCGAAGCGGGCCTGGTCGCGTTCGGTCCAGGTCATCCGCATCTCGTCGCGCACATGCTGTGGCAGCAGCCCGGCGACAATGAACCGCTGCAGCTTGGCGAAGGTGAATCGGACTGGGCGCGGCATCATTTCGAGGTCGATGAGGCCGTCGAAGTAGTCGCGCAGGGCGGGCTCGATGCGGTGCTGCGCCAGGGTCTGCTCCCACCACGGGAAGAACTCCGCGCGGCTGGCGGGCCACATCTCCGGCCGCATCTGCAGGGTGGTGCCGAGTCGCGCGCTGTACTGGTAGAGCGCCTCGGCGGTCGCCGGGTCAAGCGGTCCGTGCATGCGGGTGTAGAGGTCTTCGATGCCCCAGTAGATCGTGCCCGCTACCCACAACTGAAGTTTCGGGTCGAAGGCGTTGTACTTGACCGGGCTCTGCGGGCCGGAGCGGATGGGACGGTGCGAGCGGTTGACCGCCTCGCGGTAGGCCACACGCTCCTCGTCGGAACCCATCATGGCGACGGCGATGTAGGTCAGTGTGGTGCGCAACCGCTTGACCGGGTGCAGGGTGACCTTGCCGCTGTCCACGGTGCTCTCCAGCACGCCGCGGCCGACCGGGCGCAGGCTCAGCTGCATGATCACGTTGGCGGTGCCGCCGAGGAAGGCCGCGAGGCCGTCCATGTACTGCTCGACGCTGGTCGGCGTGAGGGGCTCGGCGAGCTGCGGAACCGGGTCGTGCGCGGGGGTGCGCAGCGGTGCGGTCATCGTTGACCTCGTCTTTCGGTGGCCGAACGCGCCGTAGGCGGGCGAACGGATGAGAAGGTTCTTAACTCACCTTCTCACTGCCTCGTCGGCTGTGTCAATGATGCGCTGCAATGGTTCTTGTGTCATCGTATCGGCGATCCGGATAGGCTGGCAGACATGGCGAGGCTGAGCAGACTGCTGCCGTTGGTGCGGAGCGCCGGTCCGGAAGACCGCAACCAGGCCCGTGTGCTCGACGCCGCGATGGTGGCGTTTCTGGACTTCGGCATCAAGCGGACGAGCATGGTCGAGGTGGCCCGGCGCTGCGGTCTCTCGCTGGCCACGCTGTATCGGCGCTTCGCCAGCAAATCAGACCTGATCGAGGCGGTCGGCTTGCGGCAGACGCGCGAGTTCGTCGAGGAGGTCGACGCCGCCCTGCAACGGCAGGTCGACCGCGACGCCGACGCGCAGGAACAGATCGTCGAGTTGTTCGCCGCGTTCATCACCGGCCTGCGGAACAACCGGCTCGTGCACCGACTGCTGGCCACCGAACCCGAGCTGGTGCTGCCGTACCTCACCATCAAGGGTGCGCCGGTCCTCGAGCTCGGCCGGGACTACGTGGCCGAGTTCATCGCCCGGCTGCAGCAGGAGGGCAAGTTGCCCGCCTACGACCCGGAGCCGCTGGCGGAGATGATCGCGCGTACCGCGTTGTCGCTGGCGCTGACGCCGCAGACCGTGATTCCGCTGCACGACGACGCGGCGATCCGGCAGTTCGCGCGTGATCACGTGGTGGTGTCGTTCCGGGTGCCCTGAATCCCTTCGGCCGCAGCGTGATCGGTCGAGTCGGCGGAGCTATTCGGCCACGAGCAAGCCGACCGTGGCCATCGGAAACGCGGCCATGAGGTCGAGAGTCTGTTCGGCGGCGGTGCCGTGGGTGTGCGCGACCACCACGAAGCCGGTGCCGTACGAGGCGGAGGCGACGTCGGGCGGGCCGATATCCGACCAGCCCCACTTGGTGCCGCGCACGAACGGCCAGCGGGCGGTACCCCAATCCTGTTCGGTGCCGTCGGCGGCCGTGGCGCCCGCCGCGGCCATCCATTCGAAGATCGGCGATCCCGGGTCGGTGCGCAGTTTCATGATCAGGAAGTCGGCCACGTCCGCAGTGCTCGTCGCGGCCAGGCCCCACTCGCCGAAGGACTGGGTATCGGACAGCTCGTATTCGGCCGCAATCGCCTCGATCGCCTGCGGATACTTGGCCTCGATCGCGCTCGCGGCGCCGTCGTCGGAGTAGCGGATCATCTGCTCGGCGAGTTCGCGATCGTGCTCCGCGCCGTCGCCGTGCCGCAGGGCGTAGTCGGCCAGGTAGAGCTTGACCAGCGACAGCGCCGCGCGGGACTCGTGTTCGTTCGGCGTACTCCAGTCGCTGCCGCCTGCCACGGTGCGGAACGAGAGGGCGGTGCGCGGCGGTACCAGGTCGGGCTCGAACGGTTTCGCACCGGCGGTGGGTGGGTGAAAAGCGAAGCAGAGTGCAATGGCGAGCACCGCGATGGTCCCACGGTTCACGAGTCCTCCTAGCCGCGTCCCCTTTGTGCCGAATGCCCGTCTTTATCGAGATAACACTGCTCGACGCTGAAATAGCGGCAGGACATGCGTGGGTTCGGCGGATTTGTGCCGGAAGGGCTACACCAAGCGCAGGCCGAGCTTGCGGCGGAGGCGGAAGTCGAGCAGGTAGGCGTTGACCGGGAACAATCGGGCCGGGCGGGGGAGCAATGTCTCGGCGGTGCCGATAGTGCGCAGGATGTGGGCGAGGGCGCGGTCGTCGCGCGCGGACCAGGTGAACCCCATCTGGTCGCGGAGATGTTCGGGGAGCAGGCCGGTGACGAAGAAGCGGTGGATCCTCGCGAAAGGCAGCCGCAGCGGTAGCGGCAGCATCTTCAGATCGACCAGATCGTGGAAATAGTCGCGGATCGGCGGATCGATCGTGGTCATGGCCAGATGCCGATCCCAGTAGGCGGCAAAGGCTTTCCGGTCGGCGGGCCACATGTCCGGGCGCACCTGCAAGGTGGTGCCGAGCCGGGCGCTGTGCCGATAGAAGGCGTCGGCGGTCGCCTCATCCATCGGCCCGTGCAGTCGCGTGTAGGTGTCCTGCGCGCCCCAGTACAAGCAGGCGGCTACCCACAGTTGCAGGCCGGGATCGAAGGCGTTGTACCGCACCGGGCTCGACGCGGTCGAATGCACCGGGCGGTGGGAACGGTTGACGGCGTCGCGGTAATCGGCTCGCTCGGCGTCCGTGCCGAGCATGGCGACGGCGAGATAAGTGATGGTCGTGCGCAGTCGCTTGACCGGATGCAGCATGACGTTTCCGCTGTCGACGGTGCTCTCCAGAACGCCGTAACCGACCGGCCGGGTGCTGAGCTGCATGATGACATTCGCGGCGCCACCGAGCAGGCCGGCGACGCCGTCGATGAACTGCGTGATGTCGAGCTCGTCCGGCGGTGCGGCGTCGTGCGTCGGTGCGCGAAGTGGCCTGGTCATCGTTGACCCCTGTCTCATTGAGAAGGCTATGCAGCAACTGTCTCACCGCCTCATCGGCTGTGTCAACCGTCACATCGACCGGTATTTACGGGTGCTCGGCCGAGGTTCCGGGAGCGCGGCGACGTGCGGGAAGTAGTTTGGGCGCATGTCGTTCGGTCCGCCCTTGCTGCTCAGTTCCCTGCACCCGCTCGCCGTCGCCAGCGGTGCGGATATCCCGGATGCCGTCACCATCGACGGGGTGACGCTGTCGCGCAGCGATCTGCTCGGCGCCGCGACTTCGGTGGCCGAACGCGTGGCCAGGGCCGATCGGGTCGCGGTGCTCGCCGAGCCGACGGTGACCACGGTGCTCGCGGTGGTCGGCTGCCTGATCGCCGGCGTGACCGTGGTTCCGGTGCCGCCGGATTCGGGCACCGCGGAGCTCGCGCACATCCTGGCCGACTCCGGGGCGCAAGCCTGGCTCGGAAAGGCCCCTGCGGGTAGCGAACTGCCGGTCGTGCCGGTGCGGGTGCACGCCAGGTCGTGGCACACCTATCCGGAACCCGACGCCGCGACAACCGCTTTCGTGCTCTACACGTCCGGGACGACCGGCTTGCCGAAAGGTGTTGTGCTCAGCCGCGGCGCCATCGCGGCCGGGCTGGACGCGCTCGCCGACGCGTGGGCCTGGACCGCGAACGATGTACTGGTGCACGGGCTTCCGCTGTTCCATGTGCACGGACTGATCCTCGGGGTGCTCGGCCCGCTGCGGGTCGGCAGCCCGCTCGTGCACACCGGCAAGCCGACCCCGCAGGCGTATGCCGCCGCGCCGGGCACGCTGTATTTCGGGGTGCCGACGGTGTGGTCGCGGATCGTCGAAGACCCCGACGCCGCAAAGCAATTGGCTGATGCGCGGCTGCTCGTCTCCGGTAGCGCGCCGCTGCCGGTTCCGGTGTTCGAGCGGTTGCGCGAACTCACCGGACACGCGCCGATCGAGCGGTACGGCATGAGTGAAACCATGATCACGCTGTCCACCCGCGCCGATGGTGAGCGCCGTCCCGGTTGGGTCGGTACGCCGGTGCAGGGTGTGCGGACCCGGCTACGCGACGAGTCCGGCGCCGACGTCGCGCACGACGGCGAAAGTATCGGTGGGCTCCAGGTTTCCGGCCCGATGCTCTTCGACGGATACCTCAACCGGCCCGACGCCACCGCCGAAAGCTGGACCGAGGACGGGTGGTTCAAGACCGGCGATGTTGCCGCCATTGATCCGGATGGCTTCCATCGCATCGTCGGCCGGGAATCGGTGGACCTCATCAAATCCGGTGGCTACCGCATCGGCGCGGGCGAAGTGGAGACCGTGCTGCTCGGCCATCCCGAGGTCGCCGAGGTCGCCGTCGTCGGCCTCCCCGACCCCGACCTCGGCCAGCGCATCGTCGCCTTCGTCGTATTACGCGGCACCGCACCCGATTCGATCGAGCAAGACCTGATCACCCATGTCGCGGAACAACTCTCGGTCCACAAGCGCCCCCGCGAGATCCGTGTTGTCGACTCGCTGCCCCGCAACGCCATGGGCAAAGTGCAGAAGAAGCGGCTCACCTGACTTGCACCTGCCGCGCACGAAACTCGTAGCGATTCGTGTGCGGCACCTCGAACGCGCGCGTCGAGAGGAGATGATTGCGGCAGGTCAGGATGCGCGGCGCTGCTGTCGGTCCGTACGCGTTGGCGGGTGACACAGCACCACGGAGAATCGCGAGAGCGATTCTCCGTGGTGCCGAGGAGCGATCAGTCGTTCGCGTGCAGGGCGGCGTTGAGTTCGATGCCGGTTCCCTTGCGGGGCACCACCTCTACCGCGCCGGTGACGGAGTTGCGACGGAACAGCAGGTTGTGCTGGCCGCTGAATTCGGCGGCCTTCACGAGGGTGCCGTCCGGGGTGCTGACCTTGGTGCCTGCGGTCAGGTAGAGGCCTGCTTCCACCACGCAGTCGTCGCCGAGCGGGATGCCGAGACCGGAGTTGGCACCGAGCAGGGAGCGCTCGCCGATGGAGATGACGGTGGTGCCGCCGCCGGAGAGGGTGCCCATGGTGGAGGAGCCGCCGCCGATGTCGGAGCCGTCGCCGACCACGACGCCCGCCGAGATCCGCCCCTCGACCATCGAGTTGCCGAGGGTGCCTGCGTTGAAGTTCACGAAGCCCTCGTGCATGACCGTGGTGCCGGACGCCAGGTGCGCGCCGAGGCGGACCCGGTCGGCGTCGCCGATGCGCACGCCGGAGGGCAGGACATAGTCGACCATGCGCGGGAACTTGTCGACGCTGTACACGGTCACCGGACCGCGGGCGCGCAGCTTGGCACGGGTGATCTCGAAACCTTCCACCGCCGCCGGGCCGTGATTGGTCCACACCACATTGCTCAGCAGTCCGAACTGGCCGTCCAGGTTCACCCCGTGCGGCCGGACCAGCCGGTGCGAGAGCAGGTGCAGCCGCAGGTAGACGTCGTGCGCGTCGACCGGTGCGGCGGACAGGTCGGCGATCGTCGTGCGCACCGCGACCACATCGACGCCGCGCGCCTCGTCGAACCCGAGCAGCGCCGCGTACTCCGCGGGCGCGTCGTCCAGCCGCTTGGTCCCCGTCTCGGCGAACTCGCCGAGTTCCGGACTCGGGTACCAGGTGTCCAGGACGGTCCCGTCCGCGGTCACATTGGCAATACCGACTGCAGCTGCTCCCTGAGTACTCACGTCCACAGAGGTTACCGACCCATCGTCACCAGCGGTGACCCCGCTCCGCCCATGTGCGGCGGTGCCGTCGCGGGTGAGGCGGTCGTAGGGTGGATAGGTGACCATTGACCTGCGGGCCGACCCGATTACGCTGACCGCCGCTCTCGTCGATATCCCGAGTGTTTCGCGGGACGAGGCGGTGATCACCGACCTCGTCGAGCAGGCGCTGCGCGAGCAGACCAGTGGGTTCGAGGTGCTGCGGCACGGCAACGTGGTGCTGGCGCGCACGCATCGGGGGTTGCCGACGCGGGTGGTACTGGCCGGGCATCTCGACACGGTGCCGATCGCCGACAACGTGCCCGGGCACTTCACGGTGAACGCGGCGGGGGAGCGGGTGCTGTACGGGTGCGGGTCGGTCGATATGAAATCCGGCGACGCGGTGTTCCTGCACCTGGCCGCGACCGTCGCCGAACCGGTGCATGATCTGACGCTGATCTTCTACGACTGCGAGGAGATCGCCTCGGAGTTCAACGGGCTCGGGCACATCGAACGCGACCTGCCGGAGTGGCTCGCGGGTGACCTCGCCGTGCTCGGCGAACCGTCGGGCGGCTGGATCGAGGCGGGTTGCCAAGGAACGCTGCGGGTTCGGCTGTCCACCGCCGGAATCCGCGCACACTCGGCGCGAGCCTGGTTGGGCGACAACGCGATTCACCGCCTGGCGCCGATCTTGCAGCGGCTGGCCGACTATCGGGCCCGCGAGGTCGACATCGACGGGTGCGTCTACCGCGAAGGCTTGTCCGCGGTGCGCGTGTTCGGCGGGGTGGCGGGCAATGTGGTGCCCGACGCCGCCGAGGTGGACGTGAACTTCCGCTTCGCGCCGGATCGCACGGTCGCCCAGGCCATCGAGCACGTCCGCGAGGTCTTCACCGGTCTCGAGCTGACCTTCGAGGTCACCGACGCCGCACCCGGCGCGCTGCCCGGCCTGACCGCCCCGGCCGCCAAGGACCTGATCGCCTCGGTGAACAGCCACGGCGGCGGCGGAGTGCGCGCCAAATACGGCTGGACCGACGTCTCCCGCTTCGCCGCCCGCGGCATCCCCGCCGTGAACTTCGGCCCCGGCGACCCCAACCTCGCCCACAAACGCGACGAACACGTCCCCGTCGACCAGATCACCGCCGTCACCGCCATGCTGCGCACTTACCTCACCGGCGGTCGAACGGACTGATCGGCCGTGGCCATTGCGCCGCTGACCTGAGCCACGCGTCGGGCACGTGGGCCCATGCAAGGCGGTCCAGTAGTCAGCTGCGGACATCGGCGGCGCTCGCAGTGGGTCGGCTCGTAGGTCGCGCGGATCGCGAGGCTTTGCCGGTCCGCAGGTTGCTGGTCTGCCTCGCTGGTGGGTCGGGTCGCTGAACGTGGGACGACTTCTCGGCTCCCGGCAGTTGCTCCGCTCGCCGCCCGGTAGCGTGAACGCATGTCCACTGACGCCGCTGACCGCGAGGTTGCCAACAAGCCGAAGTCGACAGCCAAGTTCCGCGGGCCAGTCATGTTCCGCCGCGACCGCAAGGACGGTATCGGCACTGCCGACCGGAATTTGCTGGATCGGCGCGGTGACACCGATTGGGTGCACACCGACCCGTGGCGCGTGCTGCGCATCCAAGCCGAGTTCGTGGAGGGCTTCGGCGCGCTCGCCGAGGTGCCGCGCGCGGTCACCGTCTTCGGTTCGGCGCGCACCGGACCGGATCACCCGGAGTACCAGGCGGGCCGGGCGATCGGCGCCGCGCTGGCCAAGGCCGGTTTCGCGGTGATCACCGGCGGCGGGCCGGGCGCGATGGAGGCGGCCAACCGGGGAGCGTGCGAGGCGGGCGGCTACTCGATCGGCCTCGGCATCGAGCTGCCGTTCGAGCAGAGCCTCAACGACTGGGTCGATCTGGGCATCAACTTCCGCTACTTCTTCGTCCGCAAGACGATGTTCGTGAAGTACTCCGAGGCGTTCATCTGCCTGCCCGGCGGCTTCGGCACCCTGGACGAGCTGTTCGAGGCGCTCACCCTGGTGCAGACCCGCAAGATCACCCGTTTCCCGATCATCCTGTTCGGCAGCCGCTACTGGTCCGGCCTGGTCGATTGGCTGCGCGACTCGCTCGGCGGCTCCGGCAAGATCTCGCCCGGTGATCTCGAGCTGATCCACGTGACCGACAGCGTCGAGGAGGTCGTGCAGATCATCCTCGCCAACGCGGAGGCGAACGGCGCGGAGAATGCGCTGGGCACGGAGGATCAGTGGTGACCGAGCCAGTGCAGCCGTACGCGATCTGTGTCTACTGCTCCGCGAGCACGGTGGATCCCGTCTACCTCGAGCTGGCCGCCCAGGTCGGCGCCGAGATCGCCCGGCGCGGTTGGCAATTGGTGTCCGGCGGCGGCAATGTCTCGATGATGGGCGAGGTGGCGATCGCGGCACGGGCGGGCGGCGCGAACACCATCGGCGTCATCCCGAAACATCTGGTGCACCGGGAGGTCGCCGATGTCGACGCCGACGAGCTGATCGTCACCGACACCATGCGCCAGCGCAAGCAGACCATGGAGGACCGCGCCGACGCCTTTCTCACGCTGCCCGGCGGCATCGGCACGCTCGAGGAGTTCTTCGAAACCTGGACCGGAGGCTATCTGGGACAGCACAATAAACCCGTGGTGTTGCTGGACCCGAATGGCTTCTACCGAGGCCTTTTCCAGTGGCTCGACGAACTGCACGACCGTAAGTTCGTCCCCCAGCCCGCCATGGACCGCATCACCGTGGTCACCGATCTACCGTCGGCCTTCGCGGCGTTGGAGGCGCGAGCAACACCTTCCTGATGAGGAGCATGGCAAGTGAGTGATCGTGTGAGCCTGCTGAACCTGGCCAAACACCTACCCGCGATGGCGCTCGACGCACCGGGCATGCTGCGCAACGCGACGGGCATGCTGGTGAAGCCGGACAGCAAATCCTCTGTCGGGCTGTACTTTCAGCGCACCGCACACCGGCACCCGGACCGCCCGTTCCTGCGTTTCGAGGGCACCACCTACACCTACGGCGCGGCCAATGCCGCGGCGAACCGCTACGCGTCCGTGCTCGCCGAGCACGGGGTCGGGCGCGGCGACGTGGTCGGTGTGCTGATGACGAACCGGCCCGAAACCCTGTTCGTGGTGCTGGCTTCGGTGAAACTCGGCGCCACCGTCGGCCTGCTCAACCACAATCAGCGCGACCAGGTACTCGCGCACAGCTTCGGGCTGCTGAACAGCGTGCTCAACGTGATCGGCGAGGAATGCAAGGAAGCGCTGGACTCGCTGTCCGAGCCGCTCGCGAATACGTTGTCCGCCAACGACTTGCAGGTCGCCGCCGAGTCGGCGGCGGCCACCGATCCGCCGGTGTGCGCGGAGATCACCGCCAAGGAGCGGGCTTTCCTGATCTTCACCTCGGGCACCACCGGTCTGCCGAAGGCCAGCGTGATGACGCACCTGCGCTGGACCAAGAGCATGGCGGGCCTCGGCGGCCTCGGAATTCGCCTGCACGGCAACGACACTCTGTACTGCTGCCTGCCGCTGTACCACAACAACGCGCTGACCGTCGCGCTGTCGGCGGTGGTGTGCGCCGGCGGCACCCTGGCGCTCGGCAGGCAGTTCTCGGTGTCGCGTTTCTGGGACGAGGTGATCCGCGAGGAGGCCACGGCCTTCATCTACATCGGTGAGCTGTGCCGGTATCTGCTGAACCAGCCCGCGAAGCCGACCGATCGGCAGCACCGGGTCCGGCTCGCGGTCGGCAACGGGCTGCGCCCGGAACTGTGGGACGAGTTCAAGCAGCGGTTCGGCATCAACCGGATCGTCGAGTTCTACAGCGCCAGCGAGGCGAATGTCGCTTTCATCAACGCGTTCAGCGTGGACCGCACCGCGGGCTTCGGACCGCTGCCGTACGCGGTGGTCCAGTACGACGAAGAGACCGGAAAAGCCAAGCGCGACAACAACGGTCGGCTGCGCAAGGTCGGCACCGGCCACGTCGGGCTGTTGCTGTCCAAGGTGACTGACCGCTCGCCGTTCGACGGCTACACCGACAAGGAAGCCTCCGAGGCCAAGTTGCTGCGCGACGGTTTCCAGCAGGGCGACGTCTGGTTCGATACCGGCGACCTGGTCCGCGACCAGGGCTGGCATCACATCGCGTTCGTGGACCGGCTCGGCGACACCTTCCGCTGGAAGGGCGAGAACGTCGCGACCACCGAGGTCGAGGGCGCGCTGACCCGATCCGACGCGATCGCCGAGGCGGTCGTCTACGGCGTAGATGTGCCGGGCACCGACGGTAAGGCGGGCATGGCCGCGGTGACGCTGAGCCCGGACGCGGAGTTCGACGGCAAGGCGATCGCCGAGCTGGCCTACCGGCAGCTACCCGGCTACGCCGTCCCGCTGTTCATCCGCGTGGTCGACGAACTGGAGCAGACCTCCACCTTCAAGAGCCGCAAGGTCGAACTGCGCAAGCAGGGCTACGCCGACGGCGACGGCACCCTGTACGTCCTGGCGGGCCGCTCCAACGGCTACGTCCCCGCCTACGACGACTACGCCGAGGATGTGGCCGCAGGCCGCGCCCCGAAGAACTGACAACCCCTGCTGGCGCGGTACCGCTCGTACACCGGTCGGTACAGTCGGAGAATGTCCCGCACCACCGTTACGCCGCTTCCTACGCTGTGCGGCAAGCCGGTGGCGACCGATCGGGCGCTGGTGATGGCGATCGTGAATCGCACGCCCGATTCGTTCTATGACAAAGGCGCCACCTTCACCGACGCGGCGGCCATGGACGCGGTGGCCCGCGCGGTGGACGAGGGTGCGGATCTGGTCGATATCGGCGGGGTGAAGGCGGGCCCTGGCTCGCTGGTCGACGCCGCCGAGGAAGCGCGGCGGGTGATCCCGTTCGTCGCGGCCATTCGCGCGAAATACCCCGAGCTATTGATCAGCATCGACACCTGGCGGGCCGAGGTGGCGCTGGCTGCGGTCCAGGCGGGTGCCGACCTGATCAACGACACCTGGTCCGGCGCCGACCCGGGTCTGGTGCAGGTGGCCGCCGAGCAGGGCGTCGGAATCGTGTGCAGCCATACCGGCGGTGCGGTGCCGCGTACCCGTCCGCATCGGGTTCGCTACGCCGATATCGTGGCCGAAGTCACCGACACCGTGGTGCGGGCGGCCGAAAACGCCGCTGCCGCCGGTGTGCGCAAGGATTCGATTCTGATCGATCCGACCCATGATTTCGGCAAGAACACTTATCACGGGCTCGAGTTGTTGCGCGGAGTGGACGTTCTTGTAAATACCGGGTGGCCAGTCCTGATGGCACTCAGCAACAAGGATTTCATCGGGGAGACTCTAGGTGTCGATCTTTCCGAACGGCTGGAGGGCACATTGGCAGCAACAGCATGGTCGGCCGCCGCCGGCGCCAGAGTCTTCCGCGTCCACGAAGTCGCCGCGACCCGGCGGGTGGTGGACATGATCGCCGCGATCCAAGGCGTCCGGCCCCCAGCACGCACCCTGCGAGGTTTGGTATGAAATTCCACCACCGCGAGCCCCACTGGGCGACGACGAATACCTGGGACACCCCCGACTGGACGGTCGACGAACTCGTCGCCGCCAAGGCCGGCCGCACCGTTTCCGTGGTGCTGCCCGCCCTGAACGAGGAAGACACCGTCGCCGACGTGGTGGCCAGCATCATGCCGCTGCTCGGCACCCTGGTCGACGAGCTGGTCGTGCTCGATTCGGGCTCGACCGACGCCACCGCCGAGCGGGCCGCCGCCGCGGGCGCCGAGGTGATCACCCGTGAGCAGGCGGTGCCCGAGCTGGACCCGGTGCCAGGCAAGGGTGAGGTGCTGTGGCGTTCGCTGGCGGTCACCAGCGGCGATCTGATCGCCTTCGTCGATTCCGACCTGATCGACCCCGATCCCGCTTTCGTGCCGAAACTGCTCGGCCCGTTGCTCACCGTCGACGACATGCACCTGGTCAAGGCCTACTACCGCAGGCCGCTGCGGCAGGGCGGTGCGGTGGACGCGCACGGCGGCGGCCGGGTCACCGAGCTCGTCGCCCGCCCGCTGCTCGCCGCGCTGCGTCCCGAGCTCTCGCAGGTGCTGCAGCCGCTCGGCGGCGAATACGCGGGCAGTCGTGAGCTGCTCACCGCGGTGCCGTTCGCGCCGGGCTACGGCGTGGAGATCGGCTTGCTGCTCGATACCTACGACCAGCTCGGGCTGTCCGCGATCGGGCAGGTGAACCTGGGGGTGCGCACGCACCGCAACCGTCCGCTGGCCGATCTGGGCGTGATGAGCAGGCAGATCCTGGGCACCGTGCTCGGCCGCAGCGGCGTGCAGGACTCCGGGGCCGCGCTCACCCAGTTCCCGCTGATCGGCGATGCCTTCACCGCGCACAGCACCGAGGTGTCGCTGGCCGATCGGCCGCCGATGAATACGCTGCGCCCCGCGTGGGTAGCGGCCTGAGCACAGCCTGATCAGTGAACCCGGGTGCCGTCGGCGCTCGGGTTCACTGCTTTTTCGTCCAATCACCTGCGCTGGCAACGGATGCGATTTGTGCATTCGCGATTTTGCCCAGCGCGTTAGCTGATCGGACGCTAGGGTGGGGATGGTCTTACGTTCGATTTCTGTACTTCATGGTTTCGCGTCCATCGCACGCTCATGAGCAGGAGATACGTCGATGACTATTGGTGAGCTACCCAAGCAGGACACGCGGCAACCAGAGTTTGCCGGTCCCGATTACACGCTGGCGACATTGCGGGTGAACGGTCACGTTTTCCCGGTGGCATTGGAACCGAGAGTCAGCCTGCTCGACGCCCTGCGCGAATACCTCCGGCTCACCGGCACCAAGAAGGGGTGCGACCAGGGTGCCTGCGGAGCGTGCACGGTATGGGTCGACGGTAAGCGCGAATTGTCGTGCCTCACCTTGGCATTGAGCGTGGAAGGGCGCGAGGTCACCACGATCGAGGGCGTCGCGGAGGGGGAGGAACTGCACCCGGTGCAGCGCGCGTTCATCAGCTGCGACGGCTTCCAATGCGGCTACTGCACGCCGGGACAGATCATGTCGGCGATCAAATGCATCGAAGAGGGCCACACCGGCAGCGACGCGGAGATCGCCGAATGGATGAGCGGCAATATCTGCCGCTGCGCCGCCTATCAGAACATCAGGGACGCGATTAAGAGCGCAGAGGCCGAGCTGGGGGAGACCCGATGAAGCCCATCGCCTTTGCCCGCGCCGAGACGGTCGACCAGGCACTCGCCGCGGTGACCGCCCGCCCGAACACCGTATTCCTCGCCGGCGGTACCACTTTGGTGGACATGCTGCGGATCGGTGCGATGGAGCCGGACAACGTCGTCGACATCAACCGGTTGCCGCTCACCGATTTGGAGCACCGCCCGGACGGCGGCCTGCGCATCGGCGCGATGGTCCGGATGAGTGAGGTCGCCGCCGATCCCGGTGTCGTCGAACGCTTTCCGTTCCTGTCCATCGCGCTGGCGAAGGGCGCGTCCGCGCAGATTCGCAATATGGCCTCGATGGGCGGCAATCTGATGCAGCGGGTGCGCTGCCCGCAGTTCCGCGATATCGCCTACGCCTGCAACAAACGCGTCCCGGGCAGCGGGTGCGGCGCGCAGGAGGGACTGCACCGCGGCAATGCCGTATTGGGCACCAGCGAGCACTGTTTCGCCATGCACCCCTCCGATATGGCCGTCCCGCTGACCGCACTCGACGCCGTCGTGCAGGTGCAGGGACCGCGCGGCACCCGCGCCATCGCCTTCGACGACTTCTTCCTCCTGCCCGGCGACACACCGCATCTCGAACATCCGATCACCGCCGACGAGCTGATCGTCCGAATCGACGTGCCGCCCTTGCCTTTCGCGCGGAACTCGCACTATCTGAAGGTGCGTGACCGCGAATCCTATGAGTTCGCCGCCGCTTCCGCGGCGGTGGCGCTCGAGCTGACCGACGGTGCGGTGCGTGATGTCCGCATCGGCCTCGGCGGCGTGGCAACTAAGCCGTGGCGCGCCAAGATGGCCGAGGCGCTGTTGATCGGCAAGCCCGCCACCAAGGAGAACTTCGCCGCCGCCGCGGCCACCGAACTCGCGGCCGCCGATGGCAGCCACGAGATGAACCGGTTCAAAATCGAACTGGCACAGCGCACCATGGTGCGAACGCTGGAGACGGTCACCGCGCAGATCACGCAGCGGGGAGGCCGGAAATGAGCGCACCCACCGCCCCGAAGCTCGTCGGCCAGGGCCTCGACCGGATCGACGGGCACGTCAAGGTCACCGGCGCCGCCCGGTATACCGCCGAGATCCCGATGCCGAACGCCGCCTACGGCGTCATCGTCGGCGCCGAGATCGGCAGCGGCACAGTGACATCCATCGATGTCAGCCACGCGTTGCGTGCCGGTGCGGTGGCGGTGCTCACCCACGAGAACCTGCCGCGGGTCCCGTCGGTGCCGCTGATGCCGTCGCTGTTCGGCCAGCCCTCGCCCGGGCAGACCTTCTTTCCCATGCAGGACACCACGATCCACTACTTCGGCCAGCCGATCGCCGTCGTGGTCGCGGACACCTTCGAGGTAGCCCAGCAGGCCGCCCGGCTGGTCGAGGCCACCTACGACGCGAAGCCCGCACTGGTGCAGTTGGACGACGGACGCGCCGAGCAATACCTGCCCGACAGCATCTTCGCGGGCATGGTCCCCGCGTCCCAGTCGCGCGGCGACTTCGCGAGTGCGAGCGCGGCCGCCGCGCACACCGTCGACGCGACCTTTCGTTTCGCCGCCAACCACCACAATCCGATCGAATGCTCGGTCACCGCCGCGATGTGGAACGGGGATTCGGTCACCGTCTACGACGCCACCCAGGGCATCGTGGCCAGTCAGCTGACCATCGCGGCGCACCTGGGCATCTCGCCGAGCAAGGTACGGGTCGTCGCCGATTACGTCGGTGGCGGGTTCGGCGCCAAAGCCCTGATGTGGCCGCACGTCACGCTCGCCCCGCTGATCGCGCGCGAGCTCGGCAGGCCGATCCGGGTGATCCTGAACCGCGAGCAGATGTTCTACGGCACCGGATTACGGGAAGAACAGGAGCAGCGCGTCACCCTGGTCTGTGACGCCGACGGCCGGTTCACCGGGCTGCGCCACCACAAGCTCTCCGTCACTTCACATTTCGACGACTGGGCCGAGCCGTCACTCGAGGTAGCGAGCAAGGCCTATGGAATCCCGCACTGGGAGGGGCAGTATCGGCTGATCAAGGGCAACACGATGACGCCGACCTTCATGCGCGGGCCGGGCGAGGCGTCCGGCATGATCGCGTTGGAATGCGCCATCGACGAACTCGCCGACCAGCTCGAGGTGGACCCGGTCGAGCTGCGGCTGCGCAACCATGCCGCCGTCGATCCGGAGAGCGGAAACCCTTGGAGCTCGGATGGTTACCTCGACTGCCTGCGGCTGGCCGCCGAACGCTTCGGCTGGGACGGCCGTAATCAGACCCCCGGAGCGAACACCGACGGCAACTGGCTGATCGGCTGGGGCGTCGGCACCGCGGGCTACCCGGTGTACGAACCGGGCCAACCGCAGCGCGCCCACGCGCGCTTACGTTCGGACGGCTCGCTGGTCGTGCAGACCGGCACCCAGGAGTTCGGCACCGGTGTCGCGACCGCCATGTCCCAGGTCGCCTGCGACGCGATGGGCATGCCGTTCGACCGCATCCGCTTCGAGATCGGCAACACCGACTACCCGAACATCGCGGCCACCGTCGGCTCGATCGGCGCGAGCGCGGTCAGCGCCGCGGTGCACACCACCTGCACCCAGTTGCTCGCCCAGCTCGTCGAGATCGCGGTCGCCGACATCGACTCGCCGCTGCGCGGCCGGACGCCCGACGAGATCGAAGGCGTCGCGGGCGTGCTGCGGCTGATCGACGACCCGTCGGTGTGCGATGCCTACGCGGAAGTGCTGGAGCGCAACCATCTTTCGGATATCGAGACCACCGGCAGCTGGCGGCCGGACACCACCCCGTCGGGCTACGCGAAGATGAGCTTCGGCGCCCAGTTCGCGGAGGTCGCGGTGGATCCGGAACTCGGCCTGATCCGGGTCCGCCGGATGGTCGGTGCCTTCGCACCCGGCCGGGTGCTCAACGTGAAGCTGGCGCGCAGCCAGGTGCTGGGCGGCATGAATTGGGGCCTGTCCCAAGCCCTGATGGAGGCGAGCCTGCCCGATCCCAGGGACGGTCGCTGGGCCAATGCGTCACTGCTGGAATACCTGCTGCCGGTCAACGCCGACGCCCCCGAGGTCGACATCTCCTTCGTGCCGGTCGACGACACGGTGGTGAACCCGTTGGGCGTCAAGGGCATCGGCGAACTCGGCATGATCGGCGCGGCCGCCGCCATCGTCAACGCCGTGCACCACGCCACCGGCCGCTCCCTCCGCGACATACCGCTGCGCATCGAACACCTGCTCTGAGACGAACCCGCACCCCCCTCTCGGGATCCGCACCGCCTCCGGCGTCCGCAAGCGGTGCAGATTCCGAGACAGGGTGCGCCTGGGGGCTGCACTCTTTGTTGGGGCCCGCATCGCCTCGGGCCGCCCGCAAGCGGCAGGGTCCCAGAGCGGGTGCAACTTGGGGCCGAACATTTGTTGGGGTCCGCACCGTCTCGGGCGGCCCGCAAGCGGTGCAGGCCCCTGAGAAGGGGTGCACCCTTTGCTGACTGCGGGGTGCGGGTCAGCGGTGGATGGGGCCGTCGGTGCGGTCCAAGGGGCGGGCTGAGGCGTTGCCGCGGTCGGCGAGGATCTGGGCGGCGATGGAGATGGCGGTCTCGTCCGGGGTGCGGGCGTTGAGGTCGAGGCCGAGTGGGCTCTTGAGCCGCGCGAGGCTGCTTTCGGTGACGCCGGCGGCGCGTAGTCGATCGGTGCGTTCGGCGTGTGTACGGCGGGAACCGAGGGCCCCGACGAACGCGATCTCCGTGATGCTCAACGCCGCCACAATGGTCGGCACGTCGAACTTGGTGTCGTGGGTGAGCACACAGACCACGGTGCGCCCGTCGATGCGCCCTGCCTCGTGCTCCGTGCGCAGGTACCGGTGCGGCCAGTCCACCACGACCTCGTGCGCGGACGGGAAACGGGCCGGGGTGGCGAAGGTTTCGCGGGCATCGACGACGGTGACCCGGTAGCCGAGTTGACGGCCGGTACGGCTGAGGGCCCGCACGAAATCGTTGGCACCGGCCAGGATCATCCGCGCGGGTGTGGCGAAGACCTGTACGAAAACCCGCGGGCGCGGCGAGGCGTCGGCCTCGCATTCGTCGGCACCGACCACGCCGCTGTGGCCCGCGGCGAGCAACGCGAGGACGTCGCGATCGACGCCGTGCCACGGCTCGGTCGTGCCGGTGTGCGACAACTTCCATTCCGCCGTCGCGTCCAGCCGGGTGGCCAGCGCGACGGGGCTGCCCTCGGTGATCCGCCGGTGCAACTCCGACAGCAGCGGGAGGTGTTCCGGTCCCACCTGTTCGACGAAGACCTCCATCTCGCCGCCACAGGTCAGCCCGACCGCGAGACCGTCGCCGTCGGCATAGCCGAACCGGTCGGTCACCGCTTGGCCGGTGGCCAGCACCTGACGCGCCGTCTCGACGACAGCGGCCTCTATACAACCGCCCGACAGCGAGCCGACGACCTCACCGGAGCGGGTGACGATCATTGCGGCGCCTGCTTCGCGCGGCCCGGGACCGGTCGTATCCACCACCCGAGCCAGGGCCACCGGCCCCTGCCCGGCCAGGGCTGTCAACTGCTCGAGCATTGCGCGCATCAGCACGGGTCCTCTCTCGAGCCGGCACGCCGGAGTAGACCGGCTACCTCGAGCCTAGCTACTCGAAAGCTATTCGTCCGTGCGCGTGGGTCAGGACTCCCGTTGCTGCGCGCTCGCGTGCTCCATCTCCGGCGCGACCAGGCGTTCGGCCGTCTCGTCGACGGCCGGAGCGTCCTCCTCGGCGAGTCGCCGTTGTAGCGCGGCGACGGTCAGGTGTTCCGACGACTTGGCCGGTCTGCGCAGCATGGTGACGATCAGGATGAGCAGGCCGAGCGCCAAGAGGGCGCCGCCGGCGATGGCGAGCGGATTCATCACTGCCTCCTCGGGACACGCATCATTCGGCCGTTTCGCGGAGTGCGAGGCCGGGTGGGACCGTGCCGGTGTGGAAGTAGCCCGCGAAGATCTCGGCCGCATCCTCGGCGGTGAAGACCTCGTCCGGGTAGATCCACGGAGCAGGCATGTTCTCCGGAACCTGCACGCAGATGCCGGGCTCGCCGTCGCGGCTGCCCGCCCGGCCGACGACATACCGGCGCGCGGCGCCGTCGACGCGGGTGTGCAACTCAAGAATCAGCGCGTCGGCCGAGCCGGTGCAGCGCAGGTAGTTCTGGCCGGGGGCGGAGCTGATCGCGGGGGTGATGTCGGCCGGGCGCATCGGCGCGGGCAGGCGGGTCAGCTGCACCGAGAAGCGGTGGTGGCCGTCCAGCCTGCGCAGCGGGCGCAGGAAGTTGTCGATGCTCTCACCGGTGCCGATGAACAATTTCAGCCGGTCGCTGTAGGTGACCCGATGGGTCGTGACGATCGGCTCGGCCGCGTCGACGGTGGCGGTCGGTGCCTGTTCGACCGGCTGCCGTCGCGCCGTCCGGACCGTGGGCGCGGAGCTGGCCGCCGTCGAAAGTTCAACACTCATCAGAGCTCACCTATCACGCATAGTTATCTTCTAGCTATTCAAGCATCGCACCGCGATTTACCTAAGGGAAGACCTGAGTGACCCGTGACACAATTAGGTCACGGTTGTCATCGACCACGCCCTGTGCCGGCTCGACTGCCAGCGGAAATCAGCGACGGATACCCGGTGCGGGCAAACGGGTTTCGGGATCGTGCCGGTAGACCGGCGTGAGCAGCTCGGCTTCCAGCGGTTCGCCGGTCGCCCGGTCGAACCGGCAGGCGACGAGCACTGAGAACAAGTGGGTGCTCGCCCGTTCGTGCAGGGTGGCCAGCCGGGTGGCGAGCAAACGGATGGCACCGAGCGAACCCGGCGGGTGCATGCCGTCGATCATCAGCACGCTGCCGCGCCCGTCCGGACGTGGCAGTCGCGCCAGGTAGGCGATGTCGTGCGGGTCGGGTCCGCCGGGCCGATATACCCGGCGCGCGGCCCGATCCTCGATGCCGCGCCTGGCATCGCCCGCCCTGGCCACCGCGCGCCGCAGCCGCGGATCCGCCGCGATCAACTGCCGCACGCTGGGCGAGAGCTCCGGCCCGCCGAGCACGATGAGACCGTCCCGGTTCAGGTCGACCGGTCTACCGGGTAAGAAGTGTTCGATCGAGGCGGTGAAACCCAGCTCGCGTAGTAGCTCGACGAGCCGATGCGGCGCCGCGGGATCCGGTGCGCCGATCACTCGGCCCGCCCGTACCTCCGGCACCAGCACCGTGAGCGTCCCGTGCCCGAAGAACAAGCCCTCCGGTGCGGGACCCTGGGTACTCACCTGATGGATTCGAGCGCGGGAAAGCCCGGCTGCCGCACCGATTCTGGCGAATGTCCAGCCTTCGGCGTGGAGCTCCCTGATCACCGCACGGCGGATCCTGGTGAGCTCGTTGATGGTCTGCTGGGCCGCAGCCACACCATCGGTGGCCGCCTTCAATCGCTCGACCTTGTCCTCGATCGCGAAAACGCGCGCCACGTCATCGGCCGACATGTGGGAAGTCTAGACAGCTGGACAGGCCAAAGTGTCTAGTTCGGTTGACACTGCGGCCTTCTCGTGACGCGTTCGTGCCGACTTTTATCGGAGAACGGCAGTCCGCCGGGCCGCTGAACTCAGGTGGCGTCGGTGTCGATCGGGGGACGTTCGTTGCGCTCCAACGGCTTTTCCAACTTGGGCATCGGATAGTCCGGCATGCCGCTGTTCGTGCCGTAGATGTCCTTCTTGTCCGGCAGTGCGTCCTCCATATTGCGGAAGATCGAATCGTCGCCATTGAGAAGGTGTTTGGTCACCATCGAGCGCGGGCTCATGCCGCGCAGTTCGTTCAGGTCGGCCAGCGGCTTGCGCAAGTCCTCGAACTCCGGGCCGAGCTCGTCCTTGAGCTGCGAGGTCGCGCCGCTGGCGTAGTCGCGCACCTGACGCAGGCTGCGCGTGGTCCAGCGAACCGCGCCGGGCAGTCGCTCCGGTCCGAGGATCACGAGGGCGGCGACGAGCAAGATCATCATCTCGCTCCAGCCGATGCTGCTGAACACCTAACCAGGCTACCCGGCCATTCGACCAGCGGCTCAGTCGGATTCCAGGGTGGCCGTCACGTCCACCCGCCTGCCATCGCGAATCAACTGCACGTTCACCGTGTCGCCGATCTTGTGCATCTGCACCGCGACGACGAGCTCGTCGCGCGAGGTCACCTCGCGATCACCGACCTTGACGATGACATCGCCCTCGACGATGCCTGCCTTGGCGGCGGGGCTGCCCGGCGAGACATCGGCGATTCTGGCGCCGGAGATCACCTCGTTGGCCACGTTCTTCGTCTGCGCGCTGACGCCGAGCTGTGCGTGATGGATGGCGCCGTCGCGGATCAGCGTCTGCGCCACGCTGGTCACCCGGTCGACCGGGATGGCGAAGCCGAGGCCGACCGAGCCGCCGGATTCGCTGCGGATCGCGGTGTTGATGCCGATCAGCCTGCCCTCCATGTCGACGAGTGCGCCACCGGAGTTGCCCGGGTTGATCGAGGCGTCGGTCTGCACCGCGTCGATCACCGCTTTGGTGTCGCTGCCCTCGCCCTCCAGGTTCACGGGGCGGTGCAGTGCGCTGACGATGCCGGAGGTGACCGTCTTGCTCAGCCCGAGCGGCGAACCGATGGCCAGCACCTCGTCGCCGACCTGGACGTCGTCGGATTTACCGAGCTTGGCGACGGTGAGGTTCTTGACGTCGACCTTGAGCACGGCGAGGTCGGTCTTCGGGTCGCGCCCGACGATGTTGGCGGGCACCTTGGTGCCGTCGGCGAACTGGACCTGGATGGTGGCCCGGTTGGTCTTGTCCTGGGCGGCCATCGAGACCACGTGATTGTTCGTCGCGAGGTAGCCCTGGCCGTCGAGCACCACGCCGGAGCCGGTCGCGCCGTTGTCGCCGACGGTGACCCGGATGGACACCACCGACGGCAGCACCGCGTTGGCGACGTTGGCGATCTGGCTGTGCGGCTGGTCGCCGCCGTCGTCGGTCTGCTGCAGCGTCACCGGGCGCGAGGTGAGGCTGGAGGCCTGTTCGGCCGTCATCCTGCCGACCAGACCGCCGAGCACGCCGACGGCGAGGGCGACGAGCGCGAGCAGCGCGAGGGCCTTGGGGGCGACGCGGGAGCCGAAGAGGACCTCGCGGGCGCTGAGGCGGTGGGCCTGCGGCAGCGGCTCGGCCTTGGGGGTCGGCACCGCGGGGGCGCCGAGCCGGGCAGCGGAAGTCGGGTCACGCCACGGATCGACCGGACCGGCCACCGGTGTGCTGGTGTCGGCGGCGTCGGGATCGCGCTGCAAGAGTTCGGCGGAACCCTCGGGGCGACCGAACGCCTCGGCGAGCACAGCGTCCGGCGGGCGGTTCTGGGCGTCCTGCCCGGCCATCGGTCCGGCACCGCGGGGCAGCGGTTCGGCGAACGAGCCGGAAAGGCCCGCCGGCCTGCGGAAGGCGCGGGCGGTGTGCTTGTCGACATGGGGTCGATAGACCGGGCGCGGCCCGAGGACGGGCGCGTCCGGCGGCCGCAGGTTCCCCCTGTTGGCGCCTATGGTTCCCTCGCTACGCTCAGTCACTCGGGAAACTCTACTTGCGCCACCACGTAGTCCACCGAGTCGCGGCGAACGAATCGGTCAGAAAGCCGAAAACCGCCTCGTTGCGCGGAGTCCCGTTGGTACTCGCGGTCTGGCTGGACGCGCCGCCGGGCAGATCGGCGAGCGGAATCCGGGTCAGGCTGTCGTGCAGGCCGTGCGGAATCGAGATCGGGCCGGACTGACGCAGCGCGATGCGCGCCTGCTGCTGTGCGTCGACCTCGGCCGCGCACTCCGGGCATTGAGAAAGATGCTGGGCGGCACGCAGATAGGCGTTCATCCGCAACTCGCCGTCCACATAGGCCGCGACCGCTTCGCTGGCCAGATGCTCGGTGGGACGGAATCGAGGCGGACGACGACCGGGCGTGCTGGAGTCGCCACTCATTCGGTGCTCACCCTTCCAACCGACATCATCCGATCCGTAGGGTGATGCCGGCTTTCGTCCAGCTCACCCGAGGCTTGCTTCAGCAGCGAACCGCTGCTCACTTCCATTATGCGCAAGGTAGTCGCGCAGTGCCTGTCGCCCGCGATGAATCCGGCTGCGCACGGTGCCGAGTTTCACGCCGAGCGTAGCGCCGATCTCCTCGTAGGAGAGTCCTTCGATGTCACACAACACGACCGCGGCCCGGAATTCCGGGGCCAGCGAATCCAGTGCCCGCTGTAGATCCGGGTCGAGGCGGGCATCGTGATAGGCCTGCTCCGGGTCGGGACCCTCGGACGGGACCCGGTCGTAGTCCTCGGGCAGCGCCTCCATCCGGATGCGGTTGCGGCGCCGGACCATGTCCAGGAACAGGTTCGTGGTGATGCGGTGCAACCAGCCTTCGAAGGTGCCGGGCTGGTAGTTGGACAGCGAACGGAACACGCGGATGAAGGTCTCCTGGGTGAGATCCTCGGCATCCTGTGCGTCGCCGGAGAGGCGGTAGGCCAAGCGGTAGACCCGGTCGGCGTGCTCACGGACCAGGTCGTCCCAGGACGGCATGGCCGCCCGGTCACCGGTGGCATCGAAAGCAGCGGTACCGGTGAGATCGACGGCCTCTTCGGCGTCGGACTCGATCGGGAGGATCTGCTCGGGAAGGGTGGCGTGCTCACGCGCCGCATCGACCATGTGGATGGGGCTACCTCCTACTAGGGACCGTAAACTCGGAACTCGGCTCGGTTCCGAAATCTCTTTCGGAGGTGGAACCGTTACGTTGGGATACAACCGACAACCTGTATGCCGTTGTTCCCGCGTCCCGTGTCGAAGGTCGACTGGTCTTGCGTTGCCCCTACTCTTTCCTGTCCTGATATGGCCTGGATATGGAGATGCTGAGGGACACCTGAGAAAACTGGCGGCGAGATTGCCCGGCGGGGCAGGAGTTCGGAACGCGCGGATACCAGCTGCCCAGCATTAACCTCATACCCGTGGCATCGAATTTGGAGCGAAATCTCGCCTACGTGGAGGAATCCGTCGTGGAAGACGAGATCCTCGTCAGCGCGCGCGAACGGGCCACCGAGCTCGGTGCGGTGCCGGTACCGCCGTCGGTGGGCGCATTGCTGAGCATGTACGCGCAGCTGCTCGACGCCAAAGCGGTGGTCGAAGTGGGTACCGGCGCGGGAATCAGCGGGCTGTGGCTGCTCGACGGCATGCGCGAGGACGGCACGCTGACCACCATTGATTCCGAGCCGGAGCACCAGCGCGCCGCCAAGGAGGCTTTCCGCGCGGCCGACATTCCGCCCGCGCGCACCCGGCTGATCAACGGCCGAGCGCTCGATGTGCTGCCCCGGCTCGCCGACGGCGCGTACGACCTGGTGTTCATCGACGCCGCGCCGCTCGAGCACCCGCAGTACGTCACCCAGGCGGTGCGGTTGCTGCGCGCGGGCGGGGCGATTCTGCTGCACAACGCATTACTCGGCGGCCGGGTACCCGATGCGGCGCAGCGCGATCCGGCGACCCAGGCGGTGCGCGCGGCCACCCGCGCGATCGCCGAGGATCCGGAACTCACCAGCGTGCTGATCCCGGTCGGCGACGGTTTGCTCTGCGCCTCGCGCGGTTAGTCGCGCCACCATTCGGCGCCCATAGTGGATATCCGTGCGTGACATGGGATTCCTCCGCCTCGCTCCGGGTACCCGATGGGCAGCCAATGGTGGCGGAGGTATAGCAAATGCGTGGATACGAACTGTTCGAAATCGGTCACGTCGGCCATGTCGTCGTAGAACATCGATCGAGTTGGTTGCGGCCCACGCTGTTCTTCCTCGGTTTGGTCATTGTCGCCGCGATCGTGGTGATGCTGGTGGTGAGTAACGCCGATTTCGATACCGGCCCCGCGAAATTCACGCCGACCCCGGGGCCCTGCGAACCGTTCTGCACGGCGCCGCCCGCACCCCGATAGGTAGTCCGCCGCGCGCACGCACACCGGCAGGTGATGCGTGTTTTCATGCTGCCCGCGGTGCATGCGAATTCACTTGTCGCACTGAGCATTGCGCGCCCCGATCGGTGACAGATCATGGAATACGAAGGCTCACAACGGATGTACGATGGCCGGTTGCCCTTCGGAAGGTCGCGCTCGCAACGCCGAGTACCGGCGCCGAACGCGCACGGAGGTCGACCGGATCGCCGGTGACCGACCCCGGAGGGGTGGGCCGGTCGCCGGCGCTGCCCTCGGCCGAGTCGCCGAATACAGCAACAGCGCGGCGATTCGAGGCGCATGCTGCTCAGAGCACGTCTGTACCGGAGAGGTAGTGCCCCGCTCGACGCCTGCGGAAGAGGTGCGACCCGAGTGATCTACTACATCTTGAACAACGATGGCGACGGGCGGCCGCCGATCCACTGGGGCGGGGCGATGATCGCGTTCGCCCTGGTCCTGGTCGGCGCGGTGCTGGTGGTCTACCTGGTCAGCACCGCCGACTTCGGGCAAC
This sequence comes from Nocardia ninae NBRC 108245, assembly GCF_007990755.1. Taxonomy (GTDB): domain Bacteria; phylum Actinomycetota; class Actinomycetes; order Mycobacteriales; family Mycobacteriaceae; genus Nocardia; species Nocardia ninae. Next base: position 64,503 of record NZ_BJXA01000045.1, read on the forward strand.
CGGCGACGTCGACGGTGCCGCGCACGCCGGGCCCCTGCGCGCCGTTCTGCCCGGCTACGCCCGGGCCGCCGCGCTGATCGCCGGGTCGGCCACCAGCGCGTGCGCACGGGACCACTGCGCGGCGATGGCGGCGAGTTGCGCGGCCTCCTCCACCAGGTTGTCGCCGGCGCAGTGGTGCATCGAGCCTGCGCCCGTCGGCACATCGCCACGGGTCTTGGCGGCGCAGGCGCGCACGAGTCGTACCGCGAGGTCCAATGCTTCGCGTTCCGGAGTGGTGCGGGCGGACGCGGTGATCGCGGCCCGGAGCTCCGCCGGCGTGGGGGTGGCGTACCGGGCCAGGATGAGCACACTGTCGCGGATCTCGATGACGGTGCGATGCAGGAAATATCGGCTGTGGTGCGCAGCAACCGGCGTCGAGGTGCGGTGCACGATCTCGGGGCAGGCCTTCGTCAGATCGAACCACAACGGCAGCAGACGTTTCCGGCGTCGTGACCAGGCATCGAGCCCGATCGCGTCGATGAGCCAGGCCGCCACCGGCACCGCGCCGATCACCAGGAACGGCAACGCCTGGAAGAACACCGCGTTGTTGTCGATGACGAGTTGCGCACGCGTCAGCCAGCTCTCGTGTCCCAGCGCGCGCAGGGCGGTGCTGACGAAGGTCAGGCTGAACATCAGGAAGACGGTGCAGCCCGCACCGAGGACCGTGGCGTGCAGGGCGCGTTCGCGGCGAGCGTGCTGGGTGCGCATCTCGGCGATGCATACCCGGCCGAAGTAGAACACCATCCAGTAGGACAGCGGCGCCAACGCCAGCCAGAAGCCGAACTGGCCCCAGCCCGGCTGCTCGTACATGGTGAACGGGCTCGGCCCTTGTGCGGGCCCGCTGCAGAGCATGCCCACCGCACAGGACACGCCGGCGAGCCCGTAGACGAGGGCGGCCGACTGCACCCGACCCAGCATGGCGGCCGCGACCAGCAGGCTCGCCGCGGTGCTGAACATGAAACCGATGGCGCCGAACTGGTAGATCAGGCCAATGCTCAACCGTCCGCCGGTGAGTGCGCTCAGCTCGCTGCGCAGCGTCGGCTCGTGCGTCGTGAGGATCCCGGTCACCGTCACGAGCAACATGTTGAATCGGCGTTCCACCAGCGTGGTGCGGAAGCGGAGCAGGCGGACCGTCAGCAACAGCCACGAGGCCACCGTGATCGGCAGGGTCACGGTGATCGGCAGCATCAGCGCGTATCCCTAGCGTCGGAAGATCGCCCGGCCCAGCACGGAACCCGAACGGGGAGCATCGGTTTCGGACATCACCAGGGAGGCGAACAGTTCCGCCTGGCTTTCGAGAACGTCATCGTAGTCGGTCCGCGCCAGCACGCGGAGCACAACGTCGGTGTCCACTTCGGTGAACAACTGCTGCAGCGTGCGCAGGCGCGACGAGGGGGACACGTAGCCCGCGTGATCCAGCAGCAGGTGCGCGATCTCGTGCAGCACAATGTGATCGGTGTGGTAGCCGGAGCTCGCCGCGTCATAGGCGACGACGAAACTGTCCGGTCGTTCGATGACCACCCCGCACGGAAATCCCTTGGCGGTCAGGTCAGGTTGCGGGAACAGCGTGATCGGTTTGCCGAGCGACGTCGCGACATGTTCGACGAAGGTTTCCAGACGCCACGGTCGCGGCACCTCGAGCGACGCGGTCAGCGTGCGGACCTGTTCCAGCGCGGGGTCGGACGGCGCGCGCCTGAACATGACTCCATCTTCCGGGCCGAAAGGCCTTGCTGTCCAATGTTTCGCTACACCCAGACACCCTTGCCGACGGTGACGACGCCACCGTTGCTGATGGCGAAACGTTCCCGGTCGCGCTCCAGATCGACGCCGATGATCTCGCCCTCACCGACCACCACGTTCTTGTCCAGGATGGCCCGGCGCACCACCGCGCCACGGCCGATGCGCACACCCGGCATGAGCACGCTGCCCTCGACGGTCGCCCCGTCGTCGATCACCACATTGGAGCTGAGCACCGAGTTGCGCACCGTGGCGGCCGACAGGATGCTGCCCGCGCCGACGATGGATTCCTGGGCCAGGCCGCCCTGGGCGAACTTGGCGGGCGGCAGGTTCTCGGCGGCGCCGCGGATCGGCCAGTGCCGGTTGTAGAGGTTGAACACCGGGTGCACCGAGACCAGGTCCATGTGCGCGTCGTAGAAGGCGTCGATGGTGCCGACGTCGCGCCAGTAGCCGCGGTCGCGTTCGGTCGCGCCGGGCACGTCGTTGTCGGCGAAGTCGTAGACGCCTGCCTGCCCCGAGGCGACCAGCGACGGGATGATGTCGCCGCCCATGTCGTGATCGGAGTCGGAGTTGTCCGCGTCGGCCTTGATCGAATCCACCAGCACCTTGGTGGTGAAGACATAATTGCCCATTGACGCAAAAGTGACATTGGGATCATCGGGCGTGCCCGGCGGATGCGCGGGCTTCTCCAGGAACTGGGTGATCAGGCCGGACTCGTCGGAGTCGATGCAGCCGAACGCGCTGGCCTCGCTGCGCGGCACCCGAATGCCCGCCACCGTGACGCCCGCGCCGGACTCGATGTGATGGTTGACCATCTGTTCCGGATCCATCCGGTACACGTGGTCGGCGCCGAAAACCACGATGTAGTCGGGATCTTCGTCGTAGATCAGATTCAGCGACTGCATGATCGCGTCGGCGCTGCCGGTGTACCAGCGCGGGCCGAGGCGCTGCTGCGCGGGCACCGGGGTGATGTATTCACCCCCGAAACCGGACAGGCGCCAGGTCTGCGAGATGTGCCGGTCCAGCGAGTGCGACTTGTACTGGGTGAGCACGCACAGTCGCAGAAAACCCGCGTTGACCAGGTTGCTGAGGACGAAATCGATCAGTCGATAGGCGCCGCCGAACGGCACCGCTGGTTTGGCACGGTCCGCCGTGAGTGGAAAGAGTCGCTTGCCCTCGCCACCGGCGAGCACGATCCCGAGTACGTGCGGCTGGCTCCTCACACCTGCCAAACTACCGGGTAACCGGCGCGCGAGTGGCCCCAGCGGTAGTGAACGTCTACTTTGAAGCGGGTGAGTTTCGGCACGGACACCGGTCGCTCGACGGCGGATTCCGGCGCGCACGACCGGCTTCGGGTCGCGATGCTGACCCGCGAGTACCCACCCGAGGTCTACGGCGGCGCGGGGGTACACGTCACGCAGCTGACCGCCCAGCTGCGCAAGCTGTGTGAGGTCACCGTGCATTGCATGGGTGTCGCGCGCAGCGATGCCGTGGTGCACCAACCCGATCCGCAGCTCTACGCCGCCAACGCGGCGGTGCAGATGATGTCCGCGCAGCTGCGCATGGCCGACGCCGCGGGGCAGGTGGACGTCGTGCACTCGCATACCTGGTACACCGGCCTGGCCGGGCATCTGGCCGCCACCCTCTACGGCATCCCGCACGTGCTCACCGCGCATTCGCTCGAGCCTCGACGGCCGTGGAAGGCCGAACAGCTCGGCGGCGGCTACCGGCTCTCCTCGTGGTCGGAACGCAACGCGGTCGAGCACGCGGACGCGATCATCGCGGTGAGCGACGGGATGCGCCACGACGTGCTCGACGCCTACCCGGCCGTCGACCCGGACCGGGTGCACGTCGTGCGCAACGGCATCGACGCGGGCGTGTGGTACCCCGGCCCGGTGGCGGCGGGCGCGCGGCCGGTGCTCACGGTGCTCGGCGTGCGGACCGACCGGCCGATCGTCGCGTTCGTCGGACGGATCACCCGGCAGAAAGGCGTCGGGCATCTGCTCGCCGCCGCGCGCGACTTCGACCCGGACATCCAACTGGTGCTGTGCGCGGGCGCGCCCGACACCAAGGAGCTGGAGGCAGAGACGGCCGCCGCGGTCGAGGAGCTCCAGCGCAACCGGGGCAATGTGTTCTGGGTGCGCGAGATGCTGCCCACCGAGCAGATCCGGCAGATCCTGGCCGCCGCGACGGTGTTCGTGTGCCCGTCGGTGTACGAGCCGCTGGGCATCGTCAACCTGGAGGCGATGGCGTGCGCGACCGCGGTGGTCGCCTCGGATGTGGGTGGCATCCCCGAGGTGGTCAGCGACGGCAGCACCGGACGGCTGGTGCATTACGACCCGAGCGCGCCCGAGGCGTACGAGCAGGCGTTGGCCGCGGCGATCAACGAGGTGGCCGGTGATCCGGTGCTGGCCGCGGAGTTCGGGGCGGCGGGGCGGGCGCGGGCCATCGCCGAATTCGATTGGTCGCGGATCGCGGCGCAGACCGTCGAGGTGTACGACCAGGTCCGCAAGCTCTGACCGGAGGTGAGTGCACCGGTTGAACGTGGCCGGTGGCTGGACCACCTGGCGCGGCCGGTGCGTCGATGGCGGCAGCGGGCCAGGTCGGGGACGACTGCCGTGCGTTAGGTCGGGAGATACGTGGCGACCAGGACCGAGGCGGTGACCTCGACGGCATCGGGGAGGGTGGCGATGCGCGGATCCTCGGTCGCCGCATGATGGGCTGACGGTCCCATGCCGACGACGTTCGCCACGTCGGCTCGGGTGAGCTGCATCGGATACTCGACCAGCACGCGTTCGGCCACCGTGAAATGCCCGGACATGGCCGTGTCGAGCCTGCGGTCCTTGTCCGGATCGATCGTCACCATGCCGAGCGGGCCGATCAATTCGCGTAGGTGCCGGTCGGTGGGGGTGGCCACGACGAAGCGGCCGTCCGCATCGAGCACGCGGGCGACCTCGGCCGGATTGCGCGGGGCGAACACCGACAGCACGGCGCGCAGTGTGCCGTCGCGGACGGGCAGCCCACGCCAAGCGTCGGCGAGGACCGACGCCGCCCGTGGATGGGCGCGGGCACAGCGCCGGGCGGCCGGTTTGGCCACGTCCAGCGCGATCCCGGTGCGCGCGGGTGCGGCGTCGAGCGCACCGGCCAGGTAATAGCCGGTGCCCGCGCCCACCTCCAGCACTGTGCCGGACGCATGCTCGTCCGGCCCGACCGCCTGTGCTGTCGCGGCGGCGATCGGTGCGAAATGTCCCCCACCTTGAAAGGCGGCACGCGCGTCCAACATGGCCGCGGTGTCGCCGGTCATCTTCGTCGACGCGCCGGTCAGCAGGCTGACATAGCCCTGCTTGGCGATGTCGAAGCTGTGCCCGTGCGCACACCGCAATACCCGATCACGCGGCTCGAGTCCGAGCGCGCATTCCGGGCAGGACAGCAGGCCGGCCACAGCTGCCAGCGCTGAAGTATCAGCTGGTGACACTCTTCAGTTCGTCGCCGAGCGCCGCGGCCTCGTCCGGCGTGAGTTCGACGACCAAACGCCCGCCACCCTCGAGTGGAACCCGCATGACGATTCCACGCCCTTCCTTGGTTGCCTCGAGGGGACCGTCCCCGGTACGGGGCTTCATGGCCGCCATCCTCTGCTCCCTCCAGATCTGCGCGATATGCTGCGCACTTTCTTGGAACTCCAGTTGTCACCAACCAGCGAGCTCGCCGGCATTTGGCGAGCTACACCTGTCCCATTCTTCCCTATCGCGGATGTGGACGGATACCTGAGTTCAAAAAGTGACCGGTCGGACTGTGTCGGACACGTCACTACCGACCCAGCAATCGGCCAGGTGATCGTCTACCATCCCCGTCGCCTGCATCAGTGCGTACGCCGTGGTCGGTCCGACGAAACGGAACCCCCGCCGCTTCAATTCTTTTGCCAGAGCGACGGATTCGGGTGTGCTGGCGGGCACATCGGCACCGGTTTTCGGCCGCGGTCGGGGGTCGGGCGCGAAGGACCAGAGCAATGTGTCCAGTCCGATATCGAGGTCGCGGGCAACCCGGGCGTTGCTGATCGCCGCCTCGATTTTCAGGCGGTTGCGGACGATGCCCGTGTCGGCGAGCAGCCGCGCCACATCGGCCTCGCCGAACTCGGCGACCCGCGCGATCGAGAATCCGGCAAACGCCGCTCGGAAGGCGGGCCGCTTGCGCAGGATGGTGATCCAGGACAGCCCCGACTGGAACGCTTCGAGGCACAGCCGCTCGAAGAGCGCGTCGTCGCCGTGCAGCGGCTTGCCCCACTCGAAGTCGTGGTAGTCGCGGTACAGCTGGGTCTCCAGCGGCCAGGCGCAGCGGATGCGGCCGTCGTCCTCGGCGCGGCGCAGCGGGGCGGGCGAGCTCATTTCGATTCCGGGGTGACCGGGGTCTGCCAGCGCGCGGCCTGCGCCTCGGCGAGCTGGTGCTGTAGCTCGTCGATCCGCGTGGCGAGCCGGGCCAGCGCCCAGTCCACCTCGGACGCCTTGTAACCGCGCACCACCTGCTGGAACCGCAGCGCCCGGACATCGGCGCCGGAGACCCCCTCAGCGGGCAAGACCGTCGCCGTCGTCCCCTCCGGCAGTGGCCCCAGCTCCTCGGCCCGCCCGAAGACCGCACTGGCGAGCAGGAACAGCACCGCGGCGACGAGACCGACGATCAGCACGTACAACAGCAACGTGAGCATGTGACGAGCTTATTCGCTGGGTCCGACACCGGGCACGCCGTGTCCAGGCGGAAATCGGACGTCGAGGTCACCGGCACAGCTGATTTCGTACGCAGGTAGGCAACTCGCCGGGCACTGGCCGCCCATCCACTAGGCCGCCGACACGACCGCCACGGCGCCGGTGTCCGGCCCGAATGCGCGCAGCGGAGGGCTATCCGTGACGCGTGGTGTCGATGTTGAGGGACATGCCTGCCAGTCCGCGACGACGGACTGCCAATTTGTCGGCGATGTCGAGCAGCGCCTTGGCCGCGGGGGAGTCGGGGCTGCTCAGGACGATCGGCGAGCCCTCGTCGCCCGCCTCGCGGACGGCCTGCTCGATCGGGACCTGCCCGAGCAGCGGCACGTCGGCGCCGACGGCGCGGGTGAGGCGGTCGGCGACCACCTGTCCGCCGCCGGAGCCGTAGAGCTCCATCCGGCTGCCGTCGGGCAGGTCGAGCCAGGACATGTTCTCCACCACGCCGGCGATGCGCTGCCTGGTCTGCAGCGCGATGGCGCCCGCCCGCTCGGCCACCTCGGCGGCGGCGATCTGCGGGGTGGTGACGACGAGGATCTCGGCGCCGGGGATCAACTGGGCGATCGAGATGGCGATGTCGCCGGTGCCGGGCGGCAGGTCGAGCAGCAGCACGTCCAGATCGCCCCAGAACACGTCGGCGAGGAACTGTTGCAGCGCCCGGTGCAGCATCGGGCCGCGCCACACCACCGGCGTATTGCCCTGGGTGAACTGCGCGATGGAGATCATCTTCACGCCGTGCGCCTGCGGCGGCATGATCATCTTCTCGACCTGGGTCGGCCGGGCGTCGGTGCCGAGCATGCGCGGGATGGAGTGGCCGTAGATGTCGGCATCCAGGATGCCGACCGAGAGCCCGCGCGCGGCCATGGCGGCGGCGAGATTGACGGTGACGCTGGACTTTCCGACGCCGCCCTTGCCGGACGCGACCGCGTATACGCGGGTCAGCGAGCCGGGCTGGGCGAACGGGATGACCGGGTCGGCCGAGTCGCCCCGCAGCTGCTTGCGCAGATTGGTGCGCTGCTCGTCGTTCATCACGTCGAGCTCGACGGTGACCGCGCCGACGCCGGCGACGTCGGCCACGGCCTTGGTGACCCGCTGGATGATCTCGGTGCGTAGCGGGCAGCCCGCCGTGGTCAGGTAGACCTCGATGTGGACATTGCTGTCCGGACTGATCGCAATGCTCTTCACCATGCCCAGTTCGGTGATCGGCTTGCGGATCTCCGGATCGTCGACCTTCGCGAGCGCGCCCCGCACATCCGATTCCGTAACTACTGGCATGGCAGGAATTTTAGGCGTGTCAAATTCTGGGCAGGTCCCCGGCCCGTGGTGCGACACCACTGCTGTAGGAGGTTTCCCAGGCCATGACGTTCGCGACGTAGGCCATCGAGTTGTTGTAGCGCAGGATGGCCTTGGACTGCTGGGCGAAATCGCGCATGTTCAAACCGCCGTCGCACAGGTACTTTCCGGCGGTCAGTGCCGCATCGAAGAGGTTCTGCGGATCGGCGATGCCGTCGCCGTTGCCGTCGGCGGCGTAGCGCTTCCAGGTCTGCGGCAGGAACTGCATCGGGCCGATGGCGCGGTCGTAACCGCCGAGGCCGTCCAGCTCGCCGCCGTCGGAGTCGCGAATGACGTTGTTGCCCGCCAGGCTTCCGTCCAGCACCGGACCGTAGACCGGAGTGAGGGGGTTGCCGTCGGCGTCGGCCTTGCCGTAGGCGTGCGTGGATTCGACGCGGCCGATTCCGGCGAGCATCGACCACGGCATGTTGCAGGTGGGGTTGTCCGCGGCGAGAATGCGCTCGGCGTTCTCATAGGCCGCGATCGCGATACCCGGAACGCCCATCGGGCCTGCGGGCAACGCCGCGAGCTGCCGGTTATCTGCCAGCGCAACGGATTTCACCACCGGCGGCCCGCTCGGCTTCGCCATCTTGTTGACGACGAACTCGGTCTCGGCGGCCGGCTCCATCAAGGTCTGCGGCTTCGCGCCGACCGCGATCTGATCATCCCCCGGGAGATGCTGCTCCACCGCTGCCGCGGCCTGACTCGCGTTACCCACATCGGACGCGGCAGTGACTGCCACGAGTCCAGCGGGAACCAATCCGGTAAGTGCGAGAACCGAGCTGCGCCTGACGGTGACAGCCGGTTGTTTACGGTGACGCCCCACTGTGCGGTGACCCTCCAACGGCTCTTCGTGAGCCCTTCGTGATCTGACGAAGAGGAGACTACCGCATTCGAGACCTTTTTGTTACTGCTTCGTGACCTGCTTCGAGTTTGGCGTCAGCCTTGGGGGGCAGGCGGCAGCGGGATCACGATGCCGAAGGGCAACGTGATGCCCGGCGGCGGGGTCGGTGTCGCCGCGGCCGTGGGGGGCGCGGGCTCGACCGTTACCGTCGGCGG
>NZ_BJXA01000046.1 GCF_007990755.1 Nocardia ninae NBRC 108245
CACGCCGGGCGTCGCCGGGTAGCGCACGCGCCGCCGATCGCGGCCGTACTCGGTGCTCATTGCCGCACCTTCGCCTGGCGCTGCAGCGTGCGCTCCCAGCCCAGCAGGACGGCGGTCACCAGCGCGAATCCGAACAGGAAGTCCTCCACCGGGATGTCCCATGGAAAGCGCAGTCCGAGAATGTGTTCCGGGTTGTACAGCACGATCGGTGCGTCGAGTTTGGTGAGAAATCCATCGACCAGGATCTGGAAAACCAGCACGATCAGCATCGTCAGCCAGTAGGCCGGGCGCCGGAACAAGCCGGTGCGCAACACCATTCGCTCGACCAGGCACACGATGACCACCGCCGCGACGGCGGGCAGCGTGTATCCCACTCCGGTGAGGTTCATCGTCCCGCTGCCTTTCTCGCGTCGCCGACCGATTTTTCGGCATTGCCGAACCACCGCCGGCCCATACCGAGCAGCGTGCCGACCGCGACGTAGGTGAGCAGGCCGCACAGCGGCACGACGGCAAAGAACAGCAGCTCCTCGAGCGGCATCTCACCGGGCAGCCGAAACCCGAGCACGTAGCGGTCGTTGTAACCCCACACGTCCGCGGCGATCGCCACGAGATCCCAGACCACGAACAGCGCGGCGGCCGGCCACAGCGCACCGAGCAGTACCCTGGGCCGCCGGTATACCCCCGGGCCGAGGAACTCCAGCGGCGCCGTCACAGCGAGGCAGCCGAGCAGAACGAGCAGGTAGTGCCAGTGATCCATCAGGCCTCCTCAGCCGTGCTCACGATGATCGACGGCATCGAGCGAGTGCGGAGCGTCCGAACCGGACCGGCTGGGAACCGTCGTCCGGCGCGCCTGCCACGCGCGCAGCAGACCTGTCGCGCCGACCCTGATGCGGCGCGCGGTGCCGACCCTGGCGCGACGACCGAACACCTCGAAATCATCGGCTTCGATGCGGTCGAGGATCTCCCCGTACAGCACCAATGCTGTGGCCACGCAGGGACGCGAGCGCGGCGCGAGCAAGTCGATCCCGTGGCGCGCGAAAGCATAGATATCCCTGGTGATTTCATGCTGTTCGGCCAGCGCGCGACGCACCTTCGGGTCGACGCGTTGCTGCGTACGGCACCACAGCAGCAGCTCGCGGTCCACGCCGTGCGCCGCCAGTTCATCGGCGGGCAAGTAGACGCGGTTGCGTGCCAGGTCCTCATCGACGTCGCGCAGAAAGTTGGTCAGCTGGAACGCTTTTCCGAGCGCGGCGGCATAAGGTGCGGCGGCCTCCACCGATTCGGTGGTGCCGAGCACCGGCAGCAGTTGCAGTCCGATCACCTCCGCCGACCCGTAGACATACCGGTCCAGTGCCGCACGATTCGGATAGTCGGTGACCGACAAGTCCATCCGCATGGACTCCAGGAAGGCGTCGAACAAGCGGCGAGGTATCCGATAGGCGTCCGCGGTATGCAGCACCGCGGCCAGCACCGGATCACCGGCCGCATCGGCGTCGCTGAATTGTCCAGCGAGAGCCTGCAATCGGGCCGCCCGCTCAGCAGAGGTCAACTCCGGCTGGAACTCATCCAGGATGTCGTCGGCGCGCCGGGCGAAGCCGTAGAGCGCGTGCACGGCCGGGCGCTGATCGGGCGCGAGCAGCCTGGTCGCGAGGAAGAAGGTCTTGCCGTGAGCGGCGTTGAGCTCGCGGCAAAGGTGGTAGGACCGTCGTAGGTCGGGGTCGGTGATACCGGCCGCGTCCAGCTCGGTGCGCGTCATTTCGCTGTCCGATCCATCGCCGCACCAGCGGGGCGGACAGATCGTTGCCCGGCCCCGGTGATGCGGTCGGCGGCAAGCCGTCCGGAGATCAACACCGGTGGGATGCCGACGCCCGGCACCGTGGATCCACCCGCGAGCACCGCGTTGTCGATACCGCGAATCATGTTGGTCGGCCGGAACGGGCCGGTCTGGGCGAAGGTGTGCGCCAGCGCGAACGGGCTGCCCGCCAGCATGTCCTGGCTCGCCCAGTCGTCCGGGGTGACCACCCGCAGCAGCTCGGCGTCGCGCAGGAGCGTGCCGCCGAGCCTGCGCCGCGCGAGCTCGAGAATTTCGGTCGCGTACTCGGGTCCGGTCTGCGCCCAATCGATCTCGCTCTGCGCGAGGTTGGGCACCGGCGCCAGGATGTAGAGCAGATCACGCCCCTCCGGAGCCAAGGACGGGTCGCCTGCTGTCGGCCGCGTCACCAGCAGCGATGGGTCCGCCATAACGCGGCCTTCCTTGATGATGTCGCGGAAAGCCTCGTGCCATGCCGCGCCGAACAGCAAGCAGTGGTGCGGAATTCGCGGTTCCCGCGCGCAGCCCACGTGGAGCACGACTGCGGACGGCGCGGGCCGGACGGCGATCGGACGCCGCGAGCGATGCCCGAGCAGTTCGTAGGAACGATGCCGTTCGGTCGTCAATACCACTGCGTCACAGTCGATCCGCTCGCCTCGGGCGGTTTGTACCGCGACTACTCGACCGCCTTCGCGTGCCAACTCCGTCACCGTTGTGTCGTAGCGGAAGCGCACACCCGCCGCCTCGGCCGCCGCCGCGAGCGCGTCGGGCACCGCCCGTATGCCGCCGCGTGGGAAAAACACTCCGGCCATGGTGTCCATGTGGGCGATCACCGCGTAGGCAGCCAACGCCCGGTCCGGCGCGACTCCGGCGTACAGCGACTGAAAGGTGAACACCCGCCGCAACTCCGGGTCGGTGATGAACTCGGCGACCTTGCCGTCCCAGTGCCGGAATCCGCCCAGCGCGGCCAGCCTGGCCAGCGCGGGGGTCAGCATCGACAGGGGTGATTCGAAGTTCGAGGCGATGAAGCCGTCGAACTCCACCGCGTACAGCCGGCTCAGCCACGCACGTAGCTTGCGGTAGCCCGCGGCCTGTCCGGCGCCCGCGAATGCGGTGATGGCGCGCACCATTCGCTCTTCGTCGCTGTGCACGTCGAGAGTGCGCCCGTCGGCGTAGATCGCATGATAGGCCGGATCGACCGGCACCAGATCCAGCCGATCCGCGGTCCGCTCGCCGACCGCGGCGAAGACCTCGTCGATCAGCTCGGGCATCGTCAATACCGTTGGGCCGGTGTCGATGTGGTAGCCACGCAGATCGAGCCGCCCCATCCGGCCGCCGGGCACCGATTCGCGTTCGAGCACCGTGACGGTCCGCCCGCGTCCGGCCAGGTGCATCGCGGTCGACAGGCCGGCCAGCCCGGCGCCCACCACCACGACGTGGTCGGCACGTCCCTTGACTGTGCGCATCAGCTTCCTCTCGTCACAGCTGCCGTGCGGTACAGAGCAGCGCCATCTGTTCCAGTGCGTGCCGCGGCTCGCGGCCGAGCGCGCCGGTCCGCAGCGCAAGCAGCGCATCGGTGACCCGGTCGGCGATCATGGCTTCGATGCGTTCGGCGGCGCCCGAGGCCGCGATCAATATCCGGCAGCGCTCGATCGCCGCGGCGTCGAGTTCGGGCCGGTCGAGCAGTTCGGACAGTTCCCGTCGCGCGTGCGCCTCGGCCATGTCCAACGCCGCGACGACCACGCTGGTGGCTTTGTGCTGGCCGAGATCGCTGTCCTGCGGCTTGCCGGTGATCGAAGCTGCCCCGAAGATCCCGAGCAGATCGTCGCGCAGCTGGAAGGCCTCGCCGATCCGAGTTCCGTAGTGGCCGAGGGCTTTCAGCGTCGTCCCGGTGGCGCCCGCCAGCGCCGCGCCCAATTCGAGCGGGCGCCGGACGGTGTAGTTGCCCGATTTCGCGCGGGCGATGTCGAGCACCGTGTCCAGGGTCGGCCGTTCCCGCGTGTCGTTGGCCAGATCCGCGAGCTGACCCATCGCCAGCTCCACCCGCATCGCGTCGTAGCGCGGCCATAACCGGGCCAGTTCGTCGGCGCCCACACCACTGTCGCGCAGCATCTGCTCGGCCCACACCAGGCACATGTCACCGAGCAGGATCGCGGCCGACTCACCGAACCGTGGCGGTGTCGCGGGCCCGCCGCGGTGCGGTGCGGCCAAGCGCAGGTGTGCTGCCGCGGATCCGCGCCGCAGGACGGCGGCGTCCATGACGTCGTCCTGCAGTAATGCGAAGGCGTGCAACAGTTCCAAGCTGGCCGACGCGCGCAACGCGGCGGGGTCGGGTTCGGCGGCACACAGCCAGCCGAGGTACATGAAGGTGGAGCGCAGACACTTACCGCCGAGGGCGTATTGGGCCAGCACGTCGTGGACGCCGGTGGCGCGGAGTTCGGCCACCCGCACCCGTCGCAAGAATTCGGTGAGTTCGTCGAGGACCAGCGCGCGGGTATCGGCCCGCCAGCGCTCGAACCCCATGGCGAGCCCCGGCGCCGACGATGTCCGGGCGGGGTCGAAAGACAGTGTGCTCACCGGCATTCTCCGTTTCGCGAGGCCGACATCCGGGTCAACGACCGATCCGCGCCGACTTCGGCGAGGACATCCGAGATCACATCGAAGGGCGAAGCTTTGGCCATGTCCTGACCCAACCTGGTTGCGGCGGCGCGGAATTCGCCGTTGCTCAGCACCCGGTCCATTGCTGCAGCCAGCCTGGCGGGGCCCGGCCGCGCGGTGCCCAGATCGATGCCCGCACCCGTGTACGCCACCCGCGCCGCGACTTCCGGTTTGTCGGCGGTGTCGCCCGCGACGATCAGGGGCACGCCATGGCGCAGCGCTTGCTGCACACCGCCATAGCCACCGTTGGTGATCATCACGTCCACGCGCGGCAGCAGGTGGGTGTACGGAACGTACTCGGCGGTATACGCATTCGCCGGCAGCGGACCGAGCACGTCGCGGGAACCACCGGTGCACACCACCACCCGAACGTCCGTGCGCCGGCTCAACGCCGTGAGAGTGGGCCGGACCAGCCGGCCGAGATCCGCGTTGTCCCAGGTCCCCTGGGTCACATGGACGACGGTCCGCGCGCCAGACAGCTCGCTCCACCAGCTCGGCAGCGCGGCATCCTTGGGACTGTCGATCGGTATCGGGCCGGTGAACACCACCGAGGGCGGTAGATCGCGCCGCGGATATTCGAAGCCGGGCACCGTGAACTGGAGCAGCCGGTCCGCGAGCACCGGCCAATCGAACAGATGAACCGGCGCGGGCCCGAGACCGAGCCCGCGCAGGATCGCAGTCAACCGACGTTGGCCGTCGCGGAACAACACCTGACGCACGAATCGATGCATCGCCGTGTAGTCGCGGTCCGGTTGCGGTTGCCAGCCCATGCCGAACGGTGGTGTGTCCGCGCTCGACAGCATCAGCGGCACCACACCGCAGGCCAGCACCGGCGGCCGCGGGCGAGGTCCCAGCAGCAGCGGAACGGCACCGGTGAACATCCCGTCCACGAGCACCGCGTCGTAATCCGTCCGGCTCAACTCGGCTGTCAACGCGCGGAACTGCGCGACGATCGGGTCGAGGAAACCCGAGCGCAGCTCCGAGCGCCCGGTTCGCCATCGACGGATCAGGTTCGGCGTACCGCCGGGTGCGGCAGACCGCAGCACTGCCGCGTCGGCCGCGAGCACCGAGCAAGGCAGACCCTGCGCCGCGATGGTGTCGCGGAAGGCCGCGCCGGTGAGCATCCGCACCTCATGGCCGCGTCGGCGCAGATTCGCCGCGACGGCGAGCATGGGCGCCACATGACCGGGTATGGGACTCACCGCCACGAGATATCGAGCCATGCCGAGCTTCCTTCGCTGTCATCACCGCACATCCGGACCGTTTGTCCGCACCTCGCGCGGGCACCCCGGCACCGAGGCGACCGCATTGGATCTCGTGCACCGCCGCGACGGTCGCCGTGCGCCGGGACTCACGTCCGATCGCAGACCCTTCGACGCCATCGTCAGTCCGGTCACCCACGATGCTACCCGCAAATGATTCAAAAACGATGCACATATTCGGCGTGCTGCGCGCGACCCGCCGGAAGCACAGGTCAGCGGACTTCCAACACCGCCGCACGCTGCACTTCGTCCACGGCCGACTCGAGGGTGTTGACCCGAACCGCAGCTTTGGATGGCCCTCGCTCCAGCCACCCAGGTCCGGCCAAGACCCAGTCCGCCCGCGACCGGTCCGCCGGAACCGGATGCGCGGTGTCGCGCGATTGCGACCACAGCACCACCACCGGCCTGCGCTCATGCTTGGCCAGCGCCGCGGCCAACGCGTCTGCGGGCACGGACGCGCCGAGCAGCAGCGCGGGCAGCCCGACCTCGGCCAGCGCGGCACGCAGCACTTCCAACGGGAGCACATGGCTTTCCCCGCCGGTGCAAGCGAGCACGATCGGCGCCCGATCGGCAGAGTTACGCAACAACGGCACCGCCCGGTGCAGGCTGGTGGTCACCGCCCAGGACAGCAGATGCTCCACATCGACCAATCCGGCGCCGCCGAGCTGCCTGCGGACTATCTCCGCGAAAGCGGGGCGGCACAACTGGTTCCATGTCACGACGACGCCGTAGTGGATGACGTGCGCGGTGATCGCGGCGAGCAGTTCGGCATGGTCGAGCCGCTCAGCCGCCGACAGTACCGGCACGATGTCACCGCGCACCGGCACCGGACCCGCCACCGCGCGGGCGGCCACGGCAGCGCTCGCCGGGCTCGCGCCCGCACGCACCAGGTCGACCATCCGAGCCGTCACCGCCAGATCGGTCTGCGTGTAGTGCCGGTGCCGACCCGGCAGATGCTGCGGCGGGCCCAGGCCGTATCGCCGGTTCCAGCTGCGCAAAGTCGCGACCGGAACACCCAGCGTGCGGGCCACCATCCCGACGGTGTACTCGACCAGCGGCTCATCGTTGCTCACCGACTCACCGCGCTCACGTCACCGCCGCTCCCCTCGGTGGCCTGCCCGAAGCTACTCATCACCGAGCCTCCTACCGTCGGATGCTCGCAAATCGTAGCGCAGTAATGATGCAAACTCGATGCAACACGACCGGTTACTCGGCGCGTTCCGCCGGAGTGGCCTCGTGGGCTCGCCGTCCGTCGGTGCGGCGCTGTCTTTTGAGTTCGGCCTCGTGCAGGTGCCGGTGGCCGCCGGTGAGCTGCCGCGCCCGCTCTTCCCAGTCCCGGACACAGCGGTAGTAGGTCTCGTCGTAGTCCTCGACGACCTGGAAGGTCCAGCGACCCGGTAGCACGTTGCGCCCGACCAGGTCTCGCGCGAGTTGATCAGCCAATTCGTCGTGCCCGGCGTCGCGGAGCAGCTCAGTGGCTTCCTCGATGGCGAAGTCCGCGGTTCCGGTCTGACGGTGGAAGTTGTACAGATGACCGCGCGCCACTTCGACGATTTCCAGCGCTTCGGTGAGCTTTCCGACGGCCGCGACGGTGCGCGCGTCGTAGGCGTCCGCAGTCGGGTTACCGTCGTCCAGTCTTGGATCCGATATCGACGTCATGCTTGCCAGATACCCGACCACGCCCAAAAGATGCATTATTGATGCATGCTTGGCCTGTGCAAGTCACGGCCGCTCCGGAATCAGTCCTGGCCACGATTGCGCCGCACCGACATCGAGCAGGGAGCTGGTCAGCTCGCGACAGTTTGGCCCCGGCGCAGCGTCGGTCCACAGCCCGATTGCTGGGACTTCGCCAACAGGGTCGGCAGGACCCTGCCCGCGTACTCGCGTAGCTCTTGCAGCTTGGCCTCGTCGCGGACCGCGTCTTTGCGGATCCAGTCCTCATCCGGCACGTTGGGGTCGAGAGAGCGATGAATCTGGTAGTAGTCGCGGTTGATTCGCGCGTCGAAGGTGATCTCGTTGGGTAGCCAGATCCCGTGCGAATGGATGAAGGTGGGTTTGCGGTCCTCGAAGATGTAGTCGCTGAGGTCGGTGGAGTCGTTGCCCGCGTAGATGTCCGCGATCCGCGCTTCGACGAGCCCGGCCATGTCGATCAGTTCCAGGCGTGAGGTCAGCGACGTGCCACCCATATCGGGCGCGAACAAGCTGCCCTGCTGGACGCCTGCGATGTCCGCGTAGCCGTTGAAGAGGCGTCCGAAGCGCATGGCGATCCAGCACAGCGGCACATCCGCGTCGGCGCGGTACGACTCGCCGGCATCGGCGAACGCGACGCCGGACGGGATCATGGCACCGATCAGCGTCAGCACGACCAGGACCCGGCCACGTGTGCGCAACCGTTCCAGCAGCTCCCCCGCCGAGAGGACGACAACGAACGCACCCAGCGCCCACACCGGGGTGGCGAACCGGAATTGCGCCATCCAGTCCGGTTGCAGCACGCAATAGGCGATTACTGCCAACGCCAGCGGTGCCAGCAATGCGACCGCGCCGTCGCGCCATTTACTCGACGGCGCGAGGGTCAGACCGACCACGCCGATGGCCACGATCACTGCGGGTGCGCCCGCGTATTGCACCAGGTCGCCTGCCCTGGTCAGGTCGTGCACAGTCGGCGTCGCCTGATGTTTCGCCACCGCAGTGTTCGGCACCAGCCTGCCGAATTCGGCAATCCGCCACAGCAAGTAGGCCCCGAAGGGGACCGCGAATGCGAGTGCCGAATACAACCCACATCGGAGGGCGGCGGGCAATGTCGCGCGGCGCACCAGGATCAGCGAGACCGCCGGGTACGCGGCTAGGTAGATGAGGCCGTCGGGTCTGGTCAACGCGGCGAACGCGGCCAGCCCACCGGCTATCACCGCCACCGAGGGCGTCCACAATCGATCGTCGAGCACCGCCAGGAACAGGTGCACCGCCAACACGCATACCGCCAGCGCGAACAGCGAGTTCTCCAGGCCGGAGAAGCACCAGATGACGAAGGACGGGATCGCGGCGAGCACAGCCGCGGTCAAAAAGGTGATCACCGCAGGCCACCGCGAGACCCGGCGGGCGGCGACATAGCAGGCGGCGAGGATCCCCACGCAGCAGAGCAGGGCGAACGCCTTGGGAAAGAGGACGTAGTCGGGGACGCCGAAGAGAGAGCCCCGGTCGAACAAGCCGAGCCATTTGCCCACCACCAGCACGAGCAGCCAGGTGGGATTGGAGAACCCTTCCACCGACGGTGCGCCGGGCTGCAGCACCGGGCCGAGACCCTCGGCGCCGCTGCGCGCATAGGCGAAGGTGATGCCTGCGTCATCGACTATCCAGTTGCCGTAGGCGCTGGCCCGCCAGCCGAGCAGTACCGCACCGCCCAGTAACGCTGCCGACAGCGCCAACCACGACCGGCGGTCTCGCTGACGCGCCCCCTCCGACAGCTCGGCCGGAGCACGTAGCCGCGCGGTCAACACCTCAACACCTCAACGCCCTCCACCAGTTTCTGTCGTGCGGGGCATCGGTCGGCATGAGCACCGACCCGACCCGCTACCGCCGTCTCGCTGCTACGTCGGCATCCTCATCTTTACAGCACTGTTCGATCGCACGGTGCGCACCTCCGGCTCGGCGCGTCCATCCTCGCCGTCCGAGTCCGAGACACCGCGTGGTCGGCCGGTTTTCGGCCTGTCAGCTCTGGCAATAGTAAGCACCAGCCAGGACTTATAGCGAATTCCTTTGCGTGCAGCAGTTTTACCACCGGATCGGCTGTTGCGCCGGTCGAGTGTGCCTGGCGGCGCGGCGATCTGCGCCACTGCGGGATCCCGCAGTGCCATCGGCTACTACTGGCGGGCCAGCAGTTATCGCCTTCCGGGACAAACGGTTTCACACATCCGCAATGCCGCTGCGGGAGTGTGAGGTGTGTCATGTTCCTTCGGGTTGATTCGATACCCCCCAGGGGTATATGTTTCTCGGTAGCAAGAACAAGATCCGAGAGGACGAGACGATGACCACACCGACCCACACCGATCACCACGGCGCACACACCGGACACGGGGAGCACGGAACTCCGGCTGCCCACGCCGGGCATGGTGAGCACACCGCACATGCGGCTCCGCTCGACCACGCCGGACACGGGACTCCGGCCGCCCACGCCGCACACGGCGGTGGACTGCCCGGCGGACTGCTCATCACCCAGGACGGCTACACCCTGCAACTCCTCGAGCCGATCGCCACACCCGGCGCTATCGACTTCCGGTTCCGCATCCTCGGCCCGGACGGCGAGCCGGTCACCGAGTACACCGCCATCCACGATCGCGAACTGCACCTGATCGTGGTGCAGCGCGAACTGACCGGCTTCTGGCACGTGCATCCCGAACTCGCCGCCGACGGGACGTGGGCCGTGCGCCTGAACCTCCCCGCCGCTGGCATGTATCGCGTCTTCACCGATATCGCACCGCGAGCGCTCGGTAAGACCATCACCCTCGGCGCGGATCTCGCTGTCGCGGGCGCATACGAGCCGCGCCCGACCCCGGCGCCCGTGCGCACCGCGCTGGGGGACGGGTACGAAGTGACCCTCGACGGCGAACTGGTCCCGGACGAGGGACGACTGCTCACCCTCACCGTGCGCAGAGACGGCGAACCGGTCACAGACTTGCAGCCCTACTTGGCCGCCTACGGTCACCTGGTCGTCATCCGCGCCGGCGATCTGGCCTACGTGCACGTGCACCCGAACGGTGCACCCGGCGACGGGGTTACCGCGCCTGGCCCGGACGTCGCGTTCCACACCGTCGTCCCCGGGCCCGGAACCTACCGGCTGTTCTTGGATTTCAAGCACGGTGATGTCGTGCGCACCGCCGCGTTCACCGCGACCGCCGTCTGACCCCTGAAATCGTTTCGCGTGGGCGGGTATTCGACCCGCCCATCCCTTGCTCAGAAAGGACTTCGTCATGTGCGAGTGCTGCTGTCCCGGCCGCCGTGACCCACCCCACCTGATTCGAGGAAGTGTTTACCATGCGTTCCACGTCCATGAACTCCACCCTGTTCGCGCACCGTGACTATCTGAAACTGTTCACCGCTCAGCTGTCCGCGCTCTTCGGTACCGGATTGACCACCGTCGCATTGGGTTTGCTCGCTTACGAGCTCGCCGGCGGTAACGCGGCGGCCGTGCTCGGCACCGCCCTGACCATCAAGATGCTGGTCTACGTCACCGTCGCACCGGTGGTGGCCGCTTACGCCGACCGCTTCCCCCGTCGGCTATTTCTAGTGTCGCTCAACGGGATTCGAGCCGTGGTGGTGCTGGCATTGCCGTTCATCGACCAGGTGTGGCAGATCTATCTGCTGATCGCCCTGCTGCAAACCGCCTCTGCCGCTTTCACTTCCACCTATCAGGCGATCATCCCCGATATCCTGCCCGACGAGCGCGAATACACCCGCGCGCTCTCTGCGGCCCAAACGGCCGCGACCATGGAAACACTCCTGAGCCCCATGCTCGCCGCGGCCGCATTGGCGGTGATCAGCTTCCACTGGCTGTTCGTCGGCACGGCAATCGGATTCGTCGTCTCGGCCGCGCTGGTGCTCGCCACCCGCATCCCGAACGCGACCGCAGGCACACCGGGCTCCTTCCGAGAACGCAGCACGGTGGGCATGCGGATCTTCGCCGCGACGCCCCGGCTGCGCGGTCTGCTCGGCCTCAACCTCGTGGTCGCGGCCGCCGGATCGGTGATCACGGTCAACACCGTGAACTACGTCCGCGACACCCTCGGCGGGACGCAATCCGGCGTGGCGATGCTATTGGCCGCCAACGGGTTCGGGACCATGGTGATCGCATTGGCCTTGCCCGGCGTCCTGGATCGGATCGGCGCACGGCCGGTGATGCTCGCGGGTGCGGCAACGCTGCTCCTCGGTCTCGGGTCGGGCACCGCGCTGTCGACCGCGGGCAGCGGCGACTGGCGCTGGACCGCCGCGATCGCGGTATGGGCAGTGATCGGTGCGGGTACCGCCGCAATCCTCACGCCGATCGGCCAGGTCCTGCGGCGCTCGTCGCAACCCGCCGACCGGCCCGCGCTCTTCGCGGCACAGTTCTCGCTGTCGCATCTGGCCTGGCTGATCACCTACCCGATCGCCGGATGGCTCACCACCGCCGCCGGTTTCACCGCCACGTGGGTAACCCTCACGGCCCTTGCGGGTGTGGGAATCACTGTGGCACTGCGGATGTGGCCGCGCCACGACCCCGAGGTGGTGACCCACCTGCACGAAATCGGCACCATCGACCCGGCCCGCCTCGCCGACGCCGTCCGCGTGGACGACCGCTTCTACCGGCACACCCACACCTACGTCATCGACGCCGACCACCGCCGCTGGCCCACCCCGGCGATCCGGCAGCGCGAAACCGCCGCAGCGGCGTAAAGAAACCGACGAGTTGGTGCAATAGTTCCAGATGGCAGGTAGGTTGGCGATCGTGCGTACCGAGGGAGATACCTGGGACATCAACACCAGCGTCGGGTCCACGGCACTGTTCGTCGCCGCAGCTCGCGCCCTGGCCGCGCGCGGCCCCGATCCGCTGGCCGTCGATCCGCTCGCCGAGGTCTTCGTGCGCGCCGCGGGACCGGAGTGGGCCGATCTGCTCGACGGCAAGACGGCCGAGCATTCGCTCCTCGACCCCGACTTCGGCGTGCCCTTCCAAACCTTCCAGGCCGCACGCACCAAATACTTCGACGACTATTTCGCGGCCGCCGTCGCCGCGGGCGTGCGCCAGATCGTCATCCTGGCCGCAGGCCTCGACGCCCGCGCCTACCGCCTACCCTGGCCCGACGGCACGGTCGTCTACGAACTCGACCGCCCGCAGGTGCTGGAGTTCAAGCGGCAGACACTGGCCGCCCACGGCGACAAGCCACGCGCCGACCGCCGCGAGGTGCCGGTGGATCTGCGCGAGAACTGGCCGAAAGCATTGGACGAGAAGGGCTTCGATTCAGCCGCCCCGACCGCCTGGCTCGCCGAAGGGCTACTCCCCTACCTCCCCGCCGCCGCCGTCGATCAACTGTTCGCCGCTGTCGACCGAACCAGCGCCCCCGGCAGCCGCATCGCCATCGAAGAACTGGACCCCCTCCCCGACCAGGCCCACACCGCGCTGCTCGAGGATCCCGACTCCGCCCCGCACAGCTGGATCGACTGGGCACAGTTGATCTACAACGAGCAGCGCAGCGACGCCGTGGAATGGTTCGCCGCGCACGACTGGTACGCCACCGGGATCACCCTGTCCGACTACCTCGACTCGGTGGGCCACAAGACCGAACCGACCTCCGACACCCCTCTCTCGTTACCTACGCTGGCCCGCCTGACCACCGCCGTCCGCCCCTGAGCTGGACCACCTGCGCGATCATCCCGGTCAGCTGACCGGTCCGGACCTCGGCTCCGACTGGATCGCGTGGTGGATATCGAGGGTGAGCGCGAGGGCGTCGAGCACGCTCGACAGCGCGATGCGATTGTCGGCCTCACCACGCAAGCACGCCAGGACGTGCTCGATCATCGCGGTGTAGCTGCCGGAGCCCTGAGCGGTCAATACGCGTCGCCCCGCGGCGGTGTACTCGACGACCGTGGCGTCCTCGCCATCCTCGCCGACCTCGCCGAAGTAATGTTCCAGGACGCCGTCGGTGAAGGTCGCGCGGCAGCCGCCACGCGAGCCGTACGCGTCCGGCATCAACGCTGACGCGCTCACTCGAGCTGTCGCGGCCGGATAGGTGAGAACCGCGTGTGCGGCCGAACCTCGTTGCCCGCCGGAGACTCCCGCCGTAGATACCGATTCCGGGACGCCGAGCAGCTGGGTGACGATGTCGAGGTCACCGTGCATGACATCCAGGGCGATGGAGTCGAGGCGGAGGTCGTAACCGGGCCACCGCAATGCGGTGTGCATGTCGAGTTCCAGCGCTACCAGCCTGCCGTAGGTGCCCGCGTGTACGGCATCGAACAGAAGTCTGTTGGCGGGGCCGAATCGGTCGAACATGTCCACGAACACTTGGCGATCGCCGGCCTCGGCCGCTGCGGCCACCTGCTCGGCATCGGACATGGTCAAGGCCAGTGGGAGCTCGCAGAGCACGTGTTTGCCCGCTGCCAGCGCACGCAATGCGTGCTCAGCGTGCAGCGCGGTCGGCAGGCAGATGTCGATGAGGTCGACAGTGGGGTCGTCGTAGAGACCGTCCAGATCGGTAGTGGTGGAAAAGCCGTGACTGTCGTGGATGCGGTCCAGCGCCGCCGGGGTGCGGCCGAACACGACGACCTCGACGTCGTCCCGGGCGGCGTATACCGCGGCGTGGGCTTGCCCGAATCCGGTGCCCAACAAGGCGATCTTCATTGAATGGCTCCTTGACTCAGGCTTGGGTGGATGTGGAGAAGAGACCGAAACGGTTGCCGGCGGGATCGGCGATGCGCGCGTGCACGGGACCATCCGGATTCGAAGCAGGCCCGTATTCGACTGTCGCGCCGAGTTTTTCGGCGAAGCGGGTCTGCGCCTGCACATCATCGGCGAGGAAGCAGGGCATCAGGTAGTCCGGGCCGTCTGCACCATGGTCGTAGAGCCCACCCGCCGGATAATCCGTGCCGGTGAAGACGTTGTAATACGGCTTCCCGCTGGCGGATTCGTCGAACTCGAAGCGCCAGCCGAACGCCCGCGCGTAGAAGTCGCAGGTGGTTTCGGCATCGGTGGTGCCGACCTCGAACCAGGCCATCGAGCCCGGCGGCGGAGCGTCCGACGACTCGGTCATATATTGCTCGGCGGCCTCGGCCCGGTCTTTCAAGTTCGCGCTTTCGGTGCGAGAGAACAGTGAGAACGGGTTGCCCAGTGGGTCGGCCAGTACCGCGAACCAGGTCACCTCCGCGACCCGCGTCGGTGGCACGAGCACCTCGGCGCCGAGCCCGCTGAGTCGTTCGGTGTCGGCAGCGACATCGGCGGACAGCAGGGAAAGATTGAGTTGTTCACCACCGGAAGGGTTTTCGTGGATAGCGCCCATCGGCCACGGCGCGGACGGTGCGAGGATACGAATGTAGCGGCGACCATCGATCGACGAGTCCGGATCGAGTTCGAAACTCCAGCCGAAGAGTTCGGCGTAGAACTTTTCGGCGGCGGTGGCGTCGCGAGTGCCGATTTCGAACCAGACGACCTGGCCCGGGGACAAGAACCCCATTATTCCTCCTGGTTACTCCGTTGTTTGCCTTACTCGGCCACGGTAGGAAACCAATAGGTCATCGAAGGACCTATAAAACTGGGGTGAGGTTCAGATCACGACATCGGTTTCACGCGAGCGCGCTGGTAGCGCGTTCGGCGAGCGCCCGCAATTCCGCTATTACCGCAGGCGGGTCGAGCACAACGTAGTCGACGGGCAGCAAAACGATTGCGCGAGCGAGGTATTCGGGCGCGTCGGGGTACGTGGTGAGCAGGCAGGTGTGGTCGTCGATGGGTTCGAGCAAGCCGTTGCGCGCCGGTATCCGGGCCGCTGCCTGCTCGATCGGCATCGGCAACCGGACCCGGGCTCGAGTGGAACCGGCTGCGGCACTCAGCGAGCGCGTGAGCCAGTCGGCCGCGTCGACGCCACCGGGCAGTTCCCGCTGCGGAACTCGCACGCCGGTCCGATGGATGTCGGCCAAGCGGTCGACGCGGAAGGTGCGCCAGTCGGCACGATCGTTGTCGAAGGCGATCAGGTACCAGCGGCGACCGGCCGCGACGACCTGATGTGGTTCGACCAGACGTTTACTGGTCGCGCCCTCGGCTCGGCGATACGCGAATCGGATCTTCTCCTGTGCGGCACAGCAACTCGCGAGCACCGCGAGAATCTCCGGGTCCGCCCACGGACCGTCCGCCGTCGACGCCACCACCGCGGTCTGCGACAGTGCGGTCAACCGCGCCCGCAACCGGGACGGCAGCACCTGTTCGAGTTTGGCGATGGCCCGCAGCGAGGCATCCTCGATACCGACGATCCCCGCCGTGGCGGCGGTGCGCAGTCCGATCGCGATGGCCAGGGCTTCCTCGTCGTCGAGGACCAACGGCGGCATCGCCGCCCCCGCCGCGAGCCGGTAACCACCGACATTCCCCTGCGTAGCGTCCACCGGATAGCCCAGCTCACGCAGCCGCTCGATATCACGACGAATCGTGCGCGGACTCACCCCGAGGCGCTCTCCCAGCTCGACACCGGTCCAGTCGCGCGGCGACTGGAGCAACGACAGCAGTCGCAACAACCGGCCAGAGGGATCGCGCATGAGCCCATCCTCCTCGATCAATAGGTCACAGGCTGTCCTATTACGGTACGGCGTTCCCCTCCGCCGTTGATCAAGGCAGATCAGCGGGTCGCCGGGCCGACGGAGGATAGCGACGCACGACCGGCGTGACCCGATGCAGGTCGGGTTCGAGGTAGGCAACCGAGTCCGACGCCCACCGAACTGATTAAGCGGTGCCCGCGGGGATATCCCGCGATCATGGAACCTGCCAGGAGCCATTCGGAGATCCACCTCGA
This sequence comes from Nocardia ninae NBRC 108245, assembly GCF_007990755.1. Classification (GTDB taxonomy): domain Bacteria; phylum Actinomycetota; class Actinomycetes; order Mycobacteriales; family Mycobacteriaceae; genus Nocardia; species Nocardia ninae. The sequence continues at coordinate 16,248 of NZ_BJXA01000046.1, forward strand.
GGTCGACGGTGTGCGGCACGCAGTGCGAGTCGACAACCGCACCACCCTGCTGGACGCGTTGCGCGAAAATCTCGGCGTGACCGCACCGAAGAAGGGGTGCGATCACGGTCAGTGCGGGTCGTGCACGGTGCTGCTGGACGGGCGCCGCGCCACCACCTGCTTGACCTTCGCGGTCGCCCAGAACGGCGCTACCGTCGTCACCGCGGCGGGACTCGCGGCCGGTGACGATCTGCACCCCGTCCAGCAGGCCTTCATCGAGCAGGACGGCTTCCAGTGCGGGTATTGCACGCCCGGCCAAGTGTGTTCGGCGGTCGGCATGCTCGATGAGGTGGCGGCCGGGCAACCCAGTTTCGTCACCGAGGACCTCGACGCGGAGCCGGAACTGACCGACACCGAGATCCGGGAACGGATGAGCGGGAATCTGTGCCGGTGCGCCGCATATCCCAATATTCTCGCGGCGATCCGGCAGGCGGCGTCGGCATGATCCCCTTCGAATATCGGCGGGCCGGCACCGTCGAGGACGCGGTCGCGGCGGTCGCGGACCGGCCCGAGGCGGTGTTTCTCGCGGGTGGCACGAACCTGGTCGACCATATGAAGCTCGGCGTGGCCGCGCCGTCACTGCTCGTCGACATCGGGCACCTGCCGCTGAACGAGATCACCGAACTGCCGGACGGCGGCCTGCGGATCGGAGCGGGTGTACGCAACACCGACCTGGCAGTGCACCCACTGGTTCGCTCTCGGTTCCCCGCCCTATCGCGCGCCCTACTGTCGGGTGCGTCGGGGCAGCTGCGGAACCTGGCGACCACCGGCGGAAATCTGTTGCAGCGGACCAGATGTGTGTATTTCCAAGACGTCACAACGCCCTGCAACAAACGCGAGCCGGGTTCCGGTTGCGCCGCGATCGGCGGCTACGTCCGCTACCACGCGGTCCTGGGTGCGTCGGAACACTGTGTGGCCGTACATCCTTCGGACATGGCGGTGGCGATGTCCGCACTGGACGCGAAGGTCGTGGTGACGGGCGGCAACGGCGAATCACGGATACCGCTCACCGAGTTCCATCGACTGCCCGGTGACCGCCCCGAACTCGACACAGTCCTCACTCACGGCCAGCTGATCACCGCGGTGGAGTTGCCCGCCCCACCCACCGGGGCACGGTCGACCTATCGAAAGGTGCGCGATCGGGCCTCGTACGCCTTCGCCCTCGTCTCCGTCGCCGCCGAACTGACCCGCACCGAGAACGGGAAAATCGCCTCTGCGCGTGTCGCATTCGGCGGTGTCGCGCACAAGCCGTGGCGAGCCCGCGAAGCCGAGGCGGTTCTCCAGGGCTCCCCCGTGACCGAGGAAACCTTCGAGGCAGCAGCGGAATCCGAACTAGCTCAGGCAAAACCGTTGGAGGGCAACGAATTCAAGGTCGAGCTGGCCCGCCGCACACTGGTCGCGACGCTGCGGTCGCTCACCGAGCCCACCACCGGAGAGCAGGTACACTCATGACTCTCATCGAAGCGACGGCGATGGGCACCTCGCCCACTCGTCTCGACGGCCCCGCGAAAGTCACCGGCACCGCACCGTATGCGTTCGAACATCAGGTGGACCACCCGACGTATCTCCATCCGGTGCAGGCAACCATCGCGCGCGGCCGAGTGAGCGCCATGGATATCACCGCGGCCACCCGGCTCGACGGAGTCGTCGCCGTGCTCACCGTCTTCGACGCGCCGAAACTGGCGGATACCTCCGACGGAGAACTGACCATCCTGCAGGACAGCGACGTTCACTTCCGCGGCCAATTGATCGGTGCGGTGATCGCCGAGACGCCCGAAATCGCCAGGCACGCCGCGTCTTTGGTCGAGGTGACTTATCAGCGACGGCAGGCCGAGGTCGAGTTCCGCGGCGACCGCACTGATCTGTACGCACCGGAGGAAGTCAGCTCGTCATTTCCGACGGACACCGAAGTCGGCGACGTCGATGCCGCACTGGCCGCCGCCGAGGTGACCATCGACCAGACCTACACCACGCCGATCGAACACAACAACCCGCTGGAACCGCACGCGTGCATCGCCATCTGGCATCCGGAGGGCGACGATGGACCGCGGGTCACCCTCTACGACTCGACCCAGGGCGTGCATACCGTCCGCACCACCCTCGCACCGCTGTTCGGACTGGAGCCTCACCAACTGCGGGTGATCGCGCCACACGTCGGCGGCGGCTTCGGGTCCAAAGGCGCCCCGCATGCCCACAACGTTCTCGCACTGCTCGCCGCGCAACGCAGCGGCGGCCGACCGGTCAAGCTGGCGCTCACCCGCCAGCAGATGTTCGCGCTGGTCGGCTACCGAACCCCGACCATCCAGCGCATCCGGCTGGGCGCGGACAAGAACGGAAAACTGACCGCGCTCGCCCACGACGTCATCGAACAGACCTCGCGCATCAAGGAATTCGCCGAGCAAACCGCGGTCTCGTCGCGGATGATGTACCGGGTCTCGAACCGTCGGACGTCCCACCGCCTCGCCGCCCTCGATGTGCCCGTGCCCTTTTGGATGCGCGCGCCCGGCGAGGCGCCCGGCATGTTCGCCGCCGAGGTCGCGCTGGACGAACTCGCCGTCGCCTGCGCCCTCGACCCGATCGAACTGCGCATCCGCAACGAGCCCGATGCCGATCCGGAGTCGGGCAAACCATGGTCCGGCCGCCATCTGATCGAATGCCTGCGTCGCGGTGCCGCCGAGTTCGATTGGGCCGCACGCGATCCCGCGCCGGGCGTGCGGCGCAGCGGCGAGTGGCTCATCGGCACCGGCGTCGCCGCGTCCACCTATCCCGCGACCGCATCCCCGGGAAACGCGGCCCGCATCGAGTTCACCGCCGACGACAGCTACCTCGTCCAGATCGGCGCCGCCGACATCGGCACCGGCACCTGGACCTCGCTCACCCAGATCGCCGCCGACGCCCTCGGCTGTGCCACCGATTCGATCCGGCTACAGATAGGCGACACCGACCTGCCCGCCGCGTCGGTCGCTGGCGGCTCCTCCGGCATCACCTCGTGGGGCACCGCGATCGTCACGGCCGCACGAGCTTTCCGCGACAAACACGGCACCGCCCCGGCCCCGGGCGCGGACGTCACCGTCGAGGCCGACGAGAACCCCGACACCGACAACTTCGCCATGCACTCCTTCGGCGCCCAATTCGCCGAAACGTGGGTGAACCGGGACACCGGCGAGATCCGCGTGCCCAGAATGCTCGGCGTCTTCTCGATCGGCCGCGCCATCAACCCCCGCATGCTGCGCTCCCAACTCATCGGCGGCATGACCTGGGGCCTCTCCATGGCCCTGCACGAGGACAGCGTCCGCGACCCCCGCTACGGCCACGTCGTCACCCAAGATCTGGCCACCTACCACGTCAGCTCCCACGCCGACATAGGCAACATCGAAGCCCGCTGGCTGGACGACCCCGACCCCCACACCAACCCCATGGGTTCCCGCGGCGCAGGCGAAATCGGCATAGTAGGCGCCGCCGCCGCAATAGCCAACGCCATCCACCACGCCACCGGAACCCGCCCCCGCACCCTCCCCATCACCCCCGACCACCTGCTGTAGGAGCTCTGGTAGCAGCCCAAACGAACCGGCACCACCCGACGGCGTCGCGGAAAACGCTGCGCTAGCGGTCTTTCTTGCTGGTCTTCGGCTGGCTGGGAGTGACCTTGGGGCGGGCCGGCATCTGCTTGGTCTGCCCACCCGACTGAAAGACCGACTGCCGTCCCTCATTGGCGGCGGTATGGTCCTCGCCTCGCTTCAGACGGATCATGACGGCTCTCCTTGGTTGAGCTCAGCGGTGAAGTAGTGCTTGCGAGCGATCCACCGAAAACCTTCGTGCAGGTTGATGGAGGCTACCTCGACCGGTCCTCCCACTGTATCGGGCCCAAGCTTGAAACGACTGAAGCCTGCCGTGATTTGCACCATGAAACGCGCCAACGCGATCGCGTCCGGCAACGGCATCCCCGCCGGCACCGGATCCATGGCCTGAGCGGACAGAATCTTGGCGATCTCGGGGTGCGAGGCCACGTCGATCTTGCCCTTCAGAGCAGCTTCGAGACGAGCGTCGTAGCCGTTGAACAGCCGCTCGACTGCGGCTGGTTTGGCATAGGCGCGGAACCCGGTCTCGTTCGTATCCAATTCGAGTACCGGTACCGGATGCATCGTCGTGTCGTGGAATTTCAGCAGCCATGCTTCGGCCTGATCCGAACCCGCAGAGTACCCGGCGATCAGGTATCCCATCTCTCCCGGTATCCGCGACAACGCAGCCTCACGAGCCGCAGTGGCGAACATTTCCGCTGCCTGCAGCGCGATCTGTTCGACCGTGTAACTGTCGACGTCGACCTGCCAGCTGAGATAGCCAGGGTCTCGACCCATCAGGCGCAGCCGAAGCGTCTTTGGACAACGTCGAGATACTCGCTGGGCCGATATGACCCAGACCCCACGTCATCGCTGCGACAGGTAGCGCCCGATGCAGATTGAAGATCTTGTCGGCGTTGTTGTAGACCTGCTCACCGAGGGGGTGCGCCAAAGTGGTCGCCGAGTCTGTGGAGAGGACGATGCCATCGAAGACTTTGACCCACACTGCCACTGTCACCGCAACAGTCTAGGAGCTGCGGAGGCGTTATAAGTCGTTGCCATGCAGGGAGTTTCGACCGCTGGCTAGATCCAGCCTTTCTCACGGGCTTTGAGCGCCGCCTCGTATCGGTTCGCGACACCCAGCTTCGCCATTGCCGAGGACAGGTAGTTGCGGGTGGTGCCGGGTGAGAGGTGGGCGCGTCTGGCGATGTCGTCGACGGAGGCGCCGTCGATCGCGTATTCGAGGACGTCGGCCTCGCGGGCGGTGAGGACGGTGTCGCCTGCGCTGATGGCTTCGGCGGCCAGTTCGGGGTCGACGTAGCGGCCGCCGTTGTGGACGGTGCGGATCACTTCGGCCAGGGTGGCGGCCGAGGCGGTCTTGGGTAGGAAGCCGCGCACGCCCGCGGCGAGGGCTCGTTTGAGATAGCCGGGCCGGCCGTGGCTGGTGACGATCAACGTGCCTGCGCCGGGGGTGAGTTGCTGAAGTGCCACGGCGGTCTCGATACCGTCCATGCCGGGCATCTGCAGGTCGATGACGGCCACCGCGAGCGGCTCGTCGACCCGGCGCCGCCACGCGGCGACGAGCTCCTCGCCGGAGCCGACGTGGTCGACCACCTCGATGTCGGCCTCGAGGTCGAGCATGGTCGCCATGGCGGCTCGGATGAGCGTTTCGTCATCGGCCAGGAACACCGGAATCATTTGTTCTCCCAATGAATTTCGAGGATGAACTGGTCGGATGACGCACGGACATCGAGGGACGCACCGAGGGGAGCGAGCCGCTCGGCGAGACCACGCAGCCCGGACCGCTCGCCTGCTGGACCGTGCGGGCAGTCGTTGCGCAACGACATCCCCGCGTCGCCGAGCGTGAGCACCGCCGAGGTCGCCGCCGAATGCTCGACGATATTCGTGGTGCCCTCCCGCACCACCCACGCGGCGACCTCATGGAACCGCGCAGGCACCTTGGCCGGATCGCCCTCGACAACGAGCCGGCACCCCACCGCCGACAGCAGCGACCGCGCCCCCGCGACCTCGGTCATCAGGTCGATCCCTCGGTAACCGCGAACCAGTTCGCGCATCTGCCCCATCGATTCGACGGCGAGCGTCTTGACCTCGTCCATCTCGGCGGCCGCGCGCTCGGCGTGCCCGGACCGCGACAACACCGCTGCCAGTTCACTTTTCACCGCGATCGCCGAGAAACCGCGACCGACGATGTCGTGCAGGTCCCGCGCGAAACGCAGCCGCTCCTCGGCCACCTGCAATTCGGTTTCGACCCCCTTCGCGCGGTCCAGCTCTTCGACGATCCGCAGACCCCACACCGTGAGCAGCGTCGTGCCGAGGACGAAGCCGCCGAAAAGGCAGGTCCCCGCCGCCGTGCCCAGCGCCGTCACCGGCGACGTACCGAAGGCGAGTCCGGTGGCGACGCTGAGTCCGAGCACGATCCAAACTTTGTGCCGGAAGAACGGCACGACGGCGAACATGGCGAGTACCACGGCATAAACGCCGGTCAGCCGCGCTTGCTCGACGGTCGACGCACCGGTGGCCAGCCTGGCGACCACGACACCGGCGAGCCACACCGCCGCCAGTGTCACGGCGGCGGCGGGCAGCGCCCATCGACGCAACACCACTCCGGACGACGACCTGGCGAACTCGGGTTGCACCTCGACCGCGACGATGGCGGCGATACCGCCGACCACGATCCCGACCGTCGACCACGACAAGCCCGCGGTGATCGCCATGACGACGATCACCGTGGCGAGTCCCAGTTGCAGCGCGACCCGGCTGTAGACCCGGAACTTCGCCGGGCCCGACAGCCGGTGCCACCAGGCGGTCAAGTTGCTCAACCGCGGTCGTCCCAGCGGAAGCTCTTGCGGGTCAGCGCGAACGCCAGGACGGTCCATAGCGCCAGTGTGGCAAACGGGCGGCCGAGTTCGGTGAAGGTGCCCGCGAAGTCGAGCGCCACGTCGGTGGTGGCGGCGGTGGCGTGCCTACCGGACGCGCCGAGGGAGACGAGGTCGGAGATGGCCGCGAAGGGCGTCCAGTCGGCCAGGTCGCCCAAGCGGTCGGGTAGCACCTTCCGGATGGACGCGAGGCCGAGCATCGCGACCGTCATCACGGGTAGTGAGGTGATCTGGGCGGCCTCAGCGTTTTTGGTCACCGCGCTGGTCGCGAGTGCGAGCAGGGAGAACAGGACGATTCCGCCGACCAGGGCAACCACTATCGCCACCGGGTTGACGGGAGCGGGCGCACCCGTGCCGTAAACCACCGCCGCGACCACGAGCACGGAGGCCACTGTCACCAGCGCACCGGGCACGGCAGGCGCGGTCTGGATCTGCCAGTCGGCGGCCTCGCCGGTGCGCAACCGTTTCAACACACCCTCGCTGCGACGCGTGGTGACCATGGACAGCACCGAGTAGTACTGCACGAACAGCAGCGCGACCAACGCGATCAGCTCGAACGTCATCGCCGCGGTCGCGCTCGTGGGTGCGGTGTCCTTGGTGGCGATGAAGTACATGGCCAGCGAGATGCCGATCGGAAAGAACAGCGCCATGTAGACCAGCGTCTTGTTCCGCCGGAACTGCAAGTACTCGGCCTTGGCGAGCGCGGCGAGCGGGCGGCGGCGAAAGGGGGTGGCAGCGATGGTGGTCATCGAGTTGCTCCGATCAATTCAGGGGTGGTCGTCGGCGCGGCGACCGGCTCGTTGGCGACGTCCAGGAAGACCGATTCCAGGGAGGCGGCGCGGGCTTCGAGCCCGCCCAGTTGCAGGCCGTGCTCACGCGCCCAGCCGAGCAGCTCGAACAAATGCCCTTGCAGGTCATAGGTGTCGACGGTGACGCGGGCCTGCGCGTCGACCCGCGCGTCCCGCAGCTGCGGCAACGGCAGGCCGGGATGGTCGAACACGATCCGCGCCGGGTGACCGTCGACGATCTCGCGCAGTGTGCCGGTGCGCGCGACTTCGCCCTTGTGCATGATGCTGATCCGGTCGGCCAGTGCTTCCGCCTCATCCAGGTAGTGCGTCGTGAGCACCATGGTCACGCCCGAGGCCTTGAGGTCGGCGAGCAATCGCCAAGTGCCACGGCGACTTTCCGGGTCGAGGCCGGTGGTCGGCTCGTCGAGGAAAAGCAGCCGAGGCTGACCGAGCAGGGCACACGCCATATCGACTCGGCGCTGCTCACCACCCGACAGCGAACCGACCCGAACGTCGGACCGATCGGCCAGATCCACCTGTGCGAGAACGATATCGGCGGTCGTCGGGTCGGTACACGTCCCGCGCCACATCTCCAGTGTTTCGCGCACGGTCAGCTCGGCGGGCAGCCCACCGGACTGCAACATGATGCCGACCTGCGCGCGGACCTGTGCGCGGTCCCGGCGCGGGTCGAGGCCGAAAACCTCTACGACACCGGCCGATGGCGCGGCAAGCCCCTCCAGCATGTCGAGCGTCGACGTCTTACCGGCACCGTTCGTGCCGAGCAACGCGAACACCTCCCCCTCGGCGACCCGCAGGTCTACCCCTTTGACCGCCTCGAAGGTGTCCTTGCCGTGCCCATAGGTCCGGCGTAGGCCCTGTGCGGTGATGACATCGTGAATCGGTTGACCGCCGCGGTTCAGCGGGTTGCGATGCGCACTGTTCATGCTTCTACGATCACGGACTCCGGTCCCGGTCAGTAGTAAGCGCAGTCATCGAATCCCGATGAGGTACCGCATGGATCGGCCATGACAAAAGTCATCCCGGCGAACCGGCGACGTGTCCGTGTCCGTAGTCGATATGCTGGATCCGGCCAATTCGATGTGCTTGATATGCTCGAAATATATTGCCTCAGAACACTATTCGTAACGGTCTACGATGGATAAGGGCGGCCTCGCCGACCTGCCCCACGACCCGAACGGAGACCGGTCTCATGTCGGACATGAACAAGCGCAACCTCGTCTACTTCGAGAATCCGTCCATGCGTGGACTGTACGACGCCATGGAACAGTGGCAGGCGGCCACCGACCGCCGCCTGTTGTCCATCAGCGTCCAGCAAGATCGCGACAACTACTGCGCCATCGCCCTGACCAACCCCACCGAGGTCGTGATCACCAGCGCCGACGGACACAACCATGCGAACGTCAGCCGGTTCGGGACGCTAGCCGTGGACGGGGTCTGACCGGCGATCCGGAGACACCCGAGCAACTACTGCGCCGCTGGTACCGCCCCCACCGGGGTGGTGCCAGCACTACCAGGAAGACGGGGGGCTGCCAGCTGACGATGACCTGCCTATCTCTCATAGCGTGACTGGAGTCCGCAGCAGAGAGGAAGCACCTTGCGCACCAAGGTAAGTCATCGTTCGTTCGGCACCGTGGCGGTAGTCGGGGCACTGGTCGCCCTCATGGCGACGTCATGCGATTCCACGGAGACCGTTCGAGCCGAGCCCGCCGCCGAGGCCGGGCAGCGGGCACAGGTCACCGAGGCCTTGAACCAATTGATCACCGGAGACCGCCTGCCCGGGGCGCAGATCGTGGTCACCGATCGGAGCGGGGTCTGGACGGGGACGGCCGGAGCCGGCGACCTCGCACACGGCACCCCGTTCCAGGACGACGCCCGAGTGCGGATCGGCAGCAATACCAAAACCTATGTGGCGACGGTCGTGCTGCAGTTGGCGGCCGATGGCAAGGTCGAGTTGGACGCACCGGTGGAACGGTATCTCCCGGGCGTCGTGCAGGGTCCGGGCATCGACGGGAATCGGATCACGGTCCGAAATCTGTTGCAGCACACCAGCGGCCTGCCGGAATACGCGGCCGAGTTCGGGGCGCCGCCGAAGCCAGGGCAGATCGCCTCGCCCTCCGAGGATGTGCGTTGGGGGACAAAGGATATCGCCGAGATCGTACGCAACGTGATGACCGCGCCCGCCGATTTCGAACCCGGCGCCCAGTGGGCGTACTCCAACACCAACTACGCACTGGCGGGAATGATCATCGAGAAGATCACCGGAGAGTCGGTCGGCGCGGCGATCACCCACCGGATCATCGAACCACTCGGTCTGCGCGACACCTACTTTCCGGAACCCGACGAAACCGAGATCCGCGGCCCCCATCCCGTCGGCTACCTCCAGTCGGGCGGCGAGCTGGTCGATTACACCCGCCAGAACGTGTCGTACGCCGGTGCGGCGGGCGCGATGGTCGCGACCGGCGCGGACCTCAACCGGTTCTTCGTCGCGCTGCTCGACGGCGAACTGCTGCCGTCCGCTCAGCTAGCCGAAATGAAGAAGACTGTCCCCCTGCCCATTTCGGGAAACCAGGGCTATGGACTCGGCCTCATGTATCGCCAGTTGCCCTGCGGCGCGGACAGTTGGGGCCACGGCGGCGACATCGACGGCTTCGAGACCCGCGGCGGTGTCACCAGCGACGGGCGTGCGGTCACGGTGACCGTCAATCAGGTGCCCGAGGCAGCGGAATCCACTCGCAACGTCAATCGGGTTGTCGACACCGCGCTCTGCGCGACGCCGTGAGATCCGGGCTGGGCGTGATCACTTCCGCGCGGCGGTGACGAGCGGTTGTGATCGCGCCTCAGCAGGGCGGATCACAACCGCGCTGCAGTGGCGGACATCATCATGCCAACCGCGCGGCCTCGGCGCTCATCAGCTCCCGCGAGTCTTCCGGCGTCTCCGCCTGCACGGCCAACCGGTCCATCACTTCGCGGTAGAAGTGGAGGTCCTCCCGGCGATCCAGGTAGAGCGCCGTCGTCAGTTGCTCCAGGTAGACGATGTCGGGCAGTTCGCGCTCGGCGAAGCGCAGCATCGTGAACGAGCTGCCCGCCGCCGCGTGCGCACCGGACCGATAGGACAGCACCTGAATTGTCACACTGGGCCTGGTCGACATCTCCACGAGATGTTCGATCTGCTCGCGCTGCACCCTCATCCCGCCGACCGGTCGGTGCAGCACGGCCTCGTCCAGCACCGCCCACAGCATCGGCCCGTTCCCCGAATCCAGGATTCGCTGGCGCTTGGTACGCAGTTCCACCCGTCGGGCGGAGTTGACGTCGATGTTCCCGCGCTTACCGCCCTGGGCGGCCTCGGTGTTCTCGTGACCCACCGCGACCAGGGCGGTGGCGTAGTCCTCGGTCTGCAGCAACCCTGGAACGAGTTGGCCCTCAAATGTTCTGATCGTGCGCGCGGCGCCCTCCAGACCGATGTAGGTCTCGAACCATTGTGGCAGCAGATCGTTGTATCGGTGCCACCAGCCCGGCTCGTTGGCCTTGCGGGCCAGATCCACGAAGGTCGCCCGCTTCTCGGGATCGGTGACCCCGTACAGGGTCAGCAGGTCGACGATGTCGCGTTCCTTGAAGCCGGTCCGCCCGAGTTCGAGCCGGCTGATCTTGGCGTACGAGCCGCGGATGTGCTCGCCCGCGACTTGCGGCGTGATGCCACTGGCCTCACGTAACTTGCGCAGCTGGCCGCCGACCGCGATCCGAAGTGCGGTCGGACCGCGGTCGGCGACACTCGGCTCGACGCCGACCCAGCCGGGCTGTCCGACCATAAGCTTCTACTCCGATACTGGGAGATCTTCGACGGGAACCACGCAATTTCACATCGTGTACTTCACCGCGTCTGCTTTTGATGGTAACGCGCTGATACGACAGATTAATCTAACTTCTGCCGGACCCGCCGAACATCGGGGTCGGCAACCGGGCCCAGATCGGCGTTTTGCGGCGTCGAGACGCCCAGCCATGGCTTAGCGCTCTTGTTCAGGCGCAGACAACCAGATCCGGCAGCGATGCCGGCTGGACCGAACGCCAGAGCAGTCGCCGACCTGGTTGGACGAGTGGCATGTACCGCACTGCATCCATCGAAACCCCTTGGGGCGTGACCGTGTTCGGCGCAACAAGCCTCGGACCGAGGCCCGTTCGGTATCGGCGCAATGACCGCGTAAGCCGCGCGCTAGGTGAATTGCGAGGTCGTGATCACGCCTTCGACACCCGCGGGCTGCGTCACCCTGGTCGGCAGCGAGGGCACCGCATTGTTGCTGTAGCGATGTTTCACGATCGCCGCCGCGGAGTCCTCGCCCGGCTCGGGGTGCCACGGCCGGGCGGACAGCTTTTCCAGCACACAGATCAACAGCATCTGCCGGGTGCGGGTGACCGGATGGCAGTTCGTGGCCGGCTGGCCGTATCCCTCACCGCCGCGATCTTCCGGCGAAACGGTCTCGGTGAGTACCCAGTACAGCTCCGGCCCGAGCAGGACCGATTCGCCCCTGCTGTCGTTGAACCAGCGGACCGAGTACTCGATCAGCAGGTCCGCGATCGGCCCGCTCTGCTGCAACGCGTCGACGAAGCGAGGCAATCCCCCACTACCCTCGGCGTTGCGCTGGATGAGCGTCGCGATCTTGTCGGCGACCTCGCGTAGCTGGGTGATGTCATGGTCCGGCCACTGCGGCAGGGTCATAATTCTCCTAAGACGTACGGCGGCGGTGTTTCGAGTCCCGGTTCGACCCATGCCCCGTCAGGCGCCAAGAATTCAGCATTCATGCGCCGGTTGTCAATGGCGCATCAATAGCTGACGGATATCACAAATACGCACACCGTCGTCCGTGCCGAATTACAACGAAATACCATGTAAAGCAAGTTGTTTGTCGGCAACCTAGAGCTGTTCGCCCTGCTCACGACGCCGATCCTCGTCGCTCTGCCGAGCGGCTTCCTGGCGACGGGCTTCCGCCCGCTGCTGTTCGGCCCGCTCCCGCAGTTTCTGCAGAAACGCCTCGTCAGCCGCCGGATCCTGCGCGACATAGCGGCCGGGGCGGTCGTACTCGGTATAGCCGGTGGTCGAGCGCGGACGGGACTCGTGCAGCGGGCGCCCCACGAACAACCAGAGCAGCGCGCCGACGGTGGGCAGCAGGATGACGACGATCAGCCAGCCCAACTTGGGCAGGTGCCGAATGCCCGCGTCGGGGCAGGTGATGATGTCGATCAGACAGTAGATCCACAGCGCGAGCGTCAGCAGACCCAGAATCGCGTAAGGCATCGGTACCTCCTCGTACGCCAGCCGACGACCTGTCCGTGCGGTGATTCGCGGCGAATCTCCCCCAACCGGCCCGGGCACGCGCTACCCGAAACTGGCAAATCTCAATAGAAATCGACGGCACGATCGACCCCCGTGGCCGCGATATCGCACCCTATCGGACAACCGGACCGTTCTCCACCCGAGTTTCCAGCACACCGGCGGGCACCCGTTGGTCAGGCTCCTTTGCGGAGATGCGCGGTGATCAACTGGCCGGTTTCCGGCTGAATGGCTCCCTCCCCGGCCGGGAGGCCGAGGGCGGCCGAGAGGTCTCGGCCGTAAAGGTCCACGGTGGACTCGGCCAGTGCGCAGAATCTATCGATGGCAGCGCGGCCGCGGCGGCCGCCCACCAGTGCGATGATCATCGCGAGCACGGCCGACGGCCACCACCACACGGCGAGCAGCAGGTACGGAATCGACCATGCCGCAAGGCGAGTGGCGGCGTCGTAGCGCGCCCGCGCGGACCGGAGCTCGCTTCGTGTCTCGCTGGGGACGATGAGCCAGAGCCGCGGCCAGGCAGAGTCGAGGTCCAGGCCGTAGTGGTGCAGCACGCGGTTGTCGGTGGAGCGGATGCGGTCGCCGATCCAGGTGGGGTGGCGCGGTTCGGTCAGCGAGATCCGGTTCCGTAAGGCGTTGAGCCGCGCGGTGTCCTCGGTGCCGAGGAAACCCGGCGGGCGTTGGCCTGCCTGACCGCGGGCGGTGTTGCGCCAGGCCAGGTCGAGGGCGCGGCCCGCGGCGATCCAGCGCCGCGCCCGCCAGCGGGTGAGCAATCTGCCGAAGCCACGCAGCGGCGCGGGCCACAGCTGCGACCACAGCTGGTGGGTCACTCCGGCGAGCATCTGCACCACCAGACCGCATCCCATAGCGGCCACCAGCACGGCGATAGCGGTCAACAGCACGATCCCGAGTGTCTGCGCGCCGGGATGCCGGGCGAGCGAGTCCAGTTCGCGAACGAGTACCGGCAGTTCGTACCAGTGGCGGTGGCCGAGCGCGGTGCCCGCTACGGCCAGGGTCACGAAGAGCAGTCCGGTGGGCACCGTGGTGAGCAAAGCCTGAGGTTCCGGTCCGTCGCCGGTGCTCGACATGGCGCCTCCAAGAATCGCGTGTAGCCAATCGGCCTCGGCTACCTGCTGTCGCCAATTAGCCTCAACGACATCACGTTTGAAGGTACAGCCGAACGCGGGCCGCCGTCGCGGTTCGAACAGCACCTCTAGACAGTGGGTGAAAGACCTTGCGCGACAACGCGAACAGACCGGACATGGACAACTTACGCACCGCCATGGAACTTGCGCCCGGTGAGCTCGGTGACGAACTGCGCACGATCGCGAACGGACCGCCCGGTCCCGACCTCGATGCGCTGCTGGCCATCTGGGATGGGCAGCCGCTGAATATCACCGGCACCGAGCACGGTCGGGCGCTGAGCGAGTTCAACGCGCTCATCTGCGGCGACCCACAGGTCCACCTGCATATCTGCGCGCCCATGCGCGATACGAGCGGGCATTCGGCGATCACCGAAGCGGAAAAGCTGTTCGCGCAATACGAACAGACCGGTCGGCTGAAGCTGCTCGAACGTGCCGCGGATGTGTTCGCCACTCCCCTGTGTGCGACGGCGCAGCCCGAACTCCGTAGCGCGGCGGAGAACGGTTTAGGGCTCACCGAGTGGGCGCGATTCGAACGGTTCGGCGCCCGCGACGATATCGATCACGCGATCGAATTGTTCCGTCAGGCCTTGGATCACGCGCCGGCGGGCCATTCGATGCTGCCCGCGCTCTCGGCGAATCTGGCGGGCGCACTATTGTCCCGGTGGCGCTGCGTCGGCGAACCGGTCGACCTCGACGACGGCATCCACGCCGGCCGGGCCGCGCTGCGAGGCACGCCCGCCGACCATGAGCTCCGCGGACCTCGGCTCAACTCGCTGGCCGGTGCGTTGCTGGGTAAAGCCGTCGCGACCGGTGACGCTTCGATACTCCGGGAATCGGTCGAGTTGCTTCGAGAAGCCCTCGCGCACGGCGAACGTCGCGGAGCGCCGGTTCCGGGAGCCGCCTCCGCGCTCGCCGATGCGCTACGGCTACAGCATATTTGGGGAGACGCCGACGCCGATGTATTGGACGAGGCGACCCTGTTGGCGAAGCAGGCGGTGGCGGAGCTGCCGCACGGTGTCCGAGCCAGGTCTCATCCGCTGTGGGCGCGATACCACATCAACCTGGCGTTACTACTCCTGCAACGGTTTCGGGAGTGCTCTGATCCGACCGATCTCGCGGAGGCTGCCACCGCGATGCGGCGGGCGCGCATCGCTTCGCGGGCGAATGCCCATCCGGCGGAGCGCCGCCTCGTTCATGCCGAGGTCGAGCGCGCCCGCTTCCTGCACCGCTGGGGTATTCCGGACGATCATCTGGAGCTACACCGCCGGGCCGATGATCTGCCCCGGCGCGGACACCGGGAGTTGCAGCGGCTCGAGCGAATAGCCGAACGAGCCTGCGCCGCAGCACCGGCCGGTCACGTGTTGCATTCGCGCGCTCGGGCGTCGGCCGCGACGGCGTATTCGCTGCGGGCTGGGCTCACCGGTTCCGTCGCAGACGATGCCACGCGCCGATGGCAGCAGATCGCGGGCGACTCGACCGTCTCGGTACCCGAACGAGTCGCTGCCGCACGGCGATTGACCGTTCCCGGCGCTACCGTGTCGGCTGCCACCAGCAGGCTCGTGCACCAAACATTCGACATGGCGGTGGACCTGTTACCCCAGTTCGCCGCGCGCACGCTCCCGATGACCGACCGTGCGCGATTACTCGCCGACTTCACCGGACTGACCCGTGACGCGGCCGCGTGCGCGCTCCGCATCGGTCCACCCGCTCCGGAGCACGCGCTGCGAATACTGGAGCACGGCCACGGAATACTGCACCGCCACAGCATCGAACTCGCGAAACGTGAACCTCGGCTGGCCCAACGCTTCGACGAACTCAGCCACGTGCTGAATCAACCTGAAACAGCGGGCTTTTCCGCGCCACAGCTCTTCATCAGGGCTTCACCAGGAGCTCCCACCGGCGAACAGCGGCGCCACGCCGCACAGGAGTGGCATCGGTTGATCGCCGAAATCCGCCAGGTACCCGGACTGCACGGTTTCCTGAAACCCCCTGATGTCGCTGAATTACTCGCCGCAGCACCACAAACGGGCCCCATCATCGTCGTGAACGTCAGCGGACTCGGCTCGGACGCGTTGATCATCGAGCACGCCGCCTTACGCACGATCGCACTCCCCGACCTTTCGGAGACAGAACTGACCGCCCGCACCGGCCAATTCCGCACCGCCGTAACCAATTCCACCGACCCCCGCCTGTCATCCGCCGAACAATCAGCAGCGCAGCAATCGATCACCGAGACCCTCAGCTGGTTATGGACCGTGCTGTCCGAGCCCATCCTGCATGAGCTAGGCCTACTCGCCGCTCCCCCGCCCGACCCCCAACACCTCCCCCACCTGTGGTGGATCCCCACCGGCCCGCTTACCCATCTCCCCCTCGATGCCGCAGGCCACCCTGGCGCCAACGTCCGCAGCCGAGCCGCCTGCTCCTACGCCACAACCGTCAGCGAGCTGATCCACCCCACGGGTGAAACCCGGACTGTCTGAACACCGGTCATGATCAGTCCGCCTCCCGCGCAGGTGCGGCGTCGCGGGATCGGCTACCACGGAACCGGGCCCTCTTCGCTGAAGAATCCACCGGTTGTTCCGTCCGCGCCGAGTGTGGCCATGCGTACCAGAATCGCGGCACCTTGCTCCACCGTGAGAAAGCCCGTGTGGTTGTTGCTGTCGGTGTCCACGTAACCGGGGGCCACAGCATTGACCAGGATGCCGTCCTTGCGCAGTTCGTTGGCGTAGTTGACGGTAAGCGAGAGCAGAGCGGACTTGGACGGCGAGTACGCAGCCGAGGGCAACAGCGCTGCGAATGGACCGTCCGGGTCGCTGAACAAGGTGAGCGACGCGGCGTGGCTCGCGACATTGACTATGCGCGGTGCCGACGACCGGCGCAGCAGCGGCAGCATGGCATTGGTCACCGCGATTACGCCGAAGACATTGGTTTCGAAGACGTTTCGCACCATACCCAGATCGACGGTGCTGGGAATCTGGTCGACGGCATCGGCAGGATCGACCTGGCCCGAACCACTGATACCGGCGTTGTTGATCAGTACGTCGAGGTGCCCGAACCGCTCCGCTATTTCCTGCGCCGCCGCGTGAACCGTCGCCGCATCGGTGACGTCCACGGTGAGCGCATGCGCTGTGCCGCCGGCTGCGCGGATCGCCGCCGCGGCCTCCGCACCGCGCTGCGGATCCCTGGCACCGACCAGCACTGTCATTCCCAGCGTGGCGAGTTGCTGGGCCGCCGCTCGGCCGATCCCCTTGTTCGCCCCGGTAACCAATGCGATCGCGTGCTCTCGAGTATTCATGGTCTCGTCCTGACTTGTGTGGTGTGCTGAACAAACACAAGATGCCGACCGGCTCGGGTCTGTGACAGCACAGCGGCGTGGCGCGGCTCACACTGGAATCACGGTCCGTGCCGTCCGACATCCGCACCTCGACCAGGTCGGCCGCCTGCTCCACCACCGTCACGGTCATACCGTGCTGTATCACCGCCCCACACCGTTCGGCCTCCGCATACAGAATGCGGTGCAGTGCAGCACGGGCGATGCCGACCATCGCCGGTCGCTGCCCGCCGATCAGCCGCGGCAGCCCCACCCGGTCGGCAGGCATGCCCTCGACGTCGACATGGGTAATCGCGCTCATCCCATAGCCTTCGGCCAGACACGCGTCGACCACGCCCAGTTCCTCGAACGCGCGCAGCGACGGACCGGTCAGACACAAGCCCCATCCCGCGGTCGACCGGTCCGGATCGGCCTCGACCACCTCCACCCGCCAACCCGTGCGGGCCAACGCGGCGGCCGCCGTCAGACCGGCAACGCCCGCCCCCACGATCACCACTGACCGCGACCCGTCATGACTGTCCATATTCGCCTCCTGCACAACCGATTTCGCAGGAACAGTAGGAGGCTTCACGCACTCGCTTTATCCGGATCGAGCAGCAATCATCCGCTCCCGGCAACGGTTTCGGACGAACATCGTCGTTGAAACACCTGAAATCCGACCGGGTGCCGGGTCGAGGTGAGTCGGTCAGGGCCTGACGGGAAGCCGTGAGAGCGCGACGCGAAGCGCTCAACGAAGTGTTGCGATGACCGCCTGAACCCGCAGGCATTACGGGACGTTTGCCGACGGACACCCGCCGCCGATTCGAGCCGAGCGGCGAGCGGCGGGACGGGTCGACTGGGTCTTCGGACCAGGACGCTCGTCGCACCGGACTTCGATCTGGTGGCACGACAGCGTCGGTAAGGCTCAACCTCGAAACGGCCGTCCGCCGATGCCTGCACGGTGCGGGCCGGACTCTTTCCCCCCGCGTCGCACACCAGTTCGCTGTGCTGAGAAGATGTTCGGTGCCGGGGATCGCCTCAGGAGAAGGGATATGCCCATGCGACGAACAGCTCTTATCGTGTCGGCTCTGATGGTCGTCACTTGCGGACTCATGGCGGTTGCCGGTACCGCGGGAGCGGTCGACGACAAGGCGACATGCGCTGCCTTCAACGAGGCCTGGACCGGTTTGAACAACCGGCTCGGAGCACTCGGCGGCGCGGGCTCGTTCTCCGAACTGCGGGGGATCTACCTCGACACCGCGGGGGAACTCCGCGTCGTGGCGGACGCCGCAGACCCGGGCGCGCTGAAAGACGCGCTGAATACTGCTGCGGCACACCTGAGTCGGCTCGAGACCGCGACGAACCTCGACGACTTCGACAGGGTGATGGGGGATCCCGCTCTCACCGCGGCCTTGGACGTGGCCGGCACGCCCTGCGGTCTCTGATCTCGCTCCGCCGTCGCCTCCCGGTCTCGTGAGGGCACGCTGCGTAGCGAGGTTCATCGCCGATCGAGTCAGCTCGGAGTCGACCGTCGAACAATCCCGAGTCGGCCGGCTCGGTCAGCGCGCCATGCGGCAGGAGTGTGTTCGGCAGGCGACCTCGTCGAGGGCCTCCGAAACCTCTTCTGCAGCGGCAGAGCTGACGGAAATCCGCAGTGGTCGCCCGGACTGGGTCCAATACGCATCGACTGTCGCGTCGGTGTGTACCCGGAGATCGAAGGGACCGAATCCGCCGCACCCACGACTCTCGCCCGGGCCACACGTCGTCATAGTTGACCGCGTCCGTCGCTGCGTGAGGCGATAGCCGCCGACGAGGGCGCTCCCGCAGCCAAGGGCGACTAGATCGGTTTCGACAGATCCATCACTAACACCGCAGTTCGTGATGGCCTTTGCCGTGCCCCCAAGACTTGGGGCGATCTCGAGTCCATGCGCTGCGGTATCTTCCATGCGATCGCCGCACCCTGGTCGGCGCGCAGAGGAAGCACGCCACATGTTCAAGAAATCCTTTGCGGCCGCCGCGCTCTCGGTGAGCGCCGCTGCCGTTCTTGCGGCACCGGCCGCCGCCGACCCGGTCAACTGGGGCGCCGCTTCGCTCAGTGTGTGGGGCAACGTCTACGCGTTTTCGGTCAACCACCCGACAGAAGCCGACGCCATTCGAGCCGCCGACCGAGCGTGCAAGGGTCAGGGCATCATCGACTGCCGGATGGTGGTGACGTTCGCGAACGGCTGCGGTGCAGTCGTGACGAGTCCGCTCGCGATCGTCGCAGGGTTCCCGATCGTGGGCTTCGGTAAGGGGGCGACCCCGGGGGAGGCATACGCAGACGCCACCCGCAACCTCCCCACCGGCACCGGAAGCGTCGGCTCGTTCAATCGCGACCATGCCTGCACCCAACCTTGATCTCGTTCCAGCACGGTCCTCGGCAAGAGCGGATACTCGTGCGCTGAGGTGCTGTCGCGGTGTGATCCGGCCTGGGCGTGCACTATTGGCTCTAACGAGGAGGAAATCCCTAAGCACTCGCACAGCTCGGCGGTACGTGTCCCGGCCCGGGAAACATCCTCGCCGACGGCTCAGGCAGACTCCCGCTGATCGACCCCGCGGTGTCCTATTGCTGGCCTGAGATCGACCTGGCCGCGCTGTGGTGCCAGCCCCGATCGCCGGCTTCGGACCGGTTCTTCGCTGTGTACGAGGACCTCACTCATCCGTGTGCGGGGTGGCGCGACCACGCGCAGCTGTTGCGTATCTCGGATCTGTTCAGCGTGATCGCCCACGGCCTCGACACGTGGGGCGCCGCACGAATCATCCACGAACTAACAACACCCTATCGCTACAAACGGTCCTGACGACGCAGTGCAGACTTGCGTGCGCATCGGCCTTTGCGCGCGTTGGGAAGCGCTGTCAGCCAACCGATCTGGACGGCCGCCCAACGCGCGCCATGCGGCAATATCGGATGCTTCGCTCACAGAAGGCAAGGATGGCTCCGCCGCCGGCCCGGATTCACCTGACCTGATCTTCTCCGAGTAAGGGATTCAGCCGAAAGCTCAGCTGCGCCCCGAGTTCGCGGAACCCGAGGGCAGCGGCAACCCGCCGGGATTCCGCCGAGCGGGCACGCCACTGCGGGACCAAACCCTGCCCCAGGGCGTGCTCTACCGCTGCCGAGGCAGCCACCCGAGCGAAGCCGTGACCACGCCGATCAGGCGCGGTCAGCACCGAGACATGCGCTGTGCGGTTCGGCCAAACTCGATACCCTGCGGCCGAGGCGATCACACCCGCCGAACGCACGACGAACGCCGACGAGGTGATCTCGTCCAACCCACTTTCGTCCCGGTCGACTTCCCCCGATGACGCCAAGAACTCACCCAGTGCCCCATCTTGGAGCGCCACCCGTTCGAATCTCTCCACCCCCACAGTGACCGGCCGAAACAATTCCACGCTGCAGTAGGCCAGCGCCGCAGGACCACGCACCTCGGCAACAGACAGCACCATGCGCAACCGCTCCACATCGACGACCTCGGCAACCGGGATCTGACATCCAGCGGCTCGAACCTTTTCTGCCACAACGGTATCGGGTGCAGTCGCAATCGCCGAACCCTGCAACACCACCGCACCGACCCATCCCGCCGGACACATCAGCGACCTCGGCGATACCACCACGTGCAGACGGCTGGGCGTAAAGGAAACCGGAACTACCGCCAGTTCCGCCCACAACGCCTGAGCATGAGCCACTACAGCCGCAACCGACATCAAATCCCCTCCCCGCGTCCAGCATCGAGAACAAGCTTGCACCACCAACTGAGCCCACGCATCGGCAGATCAGTGTGCCTACTGCTCCTGCACGTAAGACGACGAAGCGCGCGCGTCGGGCCGTGATATGACGGGTGATCTTGTCGACACTGCCTGTCGCGGCCCTTGTTCGCTATTTAGCTAGAGTGCTAAATTGCAACGCATGACCGAGATCGATCCTGCCGACGAAGCGGGAGTATTCCGCGCGCTGGCCGATTCGACGCGCCGCCAGATCTTGGAAGACCTCCGCTCCGGCGAGTTGACCGCGGGTGACATCGCCGCGAGATTCCCGATCAGTGGCCCCTCGATCTCCCGGCATTTGAGCGTGCTCAAGGCAGCCGGGCTGGTCCGGGAACGCCGAGACGCCAATCGAATCTTCTACTCGCTGGTCGAGGAGCGACTGGCGTTGTGCGTCGGCAGATTTCTGAGCACGATCTGCCCTGAGCAGGTCATCGTCAGGCAGCGCAGAGCCCGCAACACCGAGAACGGGGAAACCGGATGAGACCACCGCGAATGTCGAGCGTCATAGAACGCCGCCTGCTTGTGAACTACCGAGTCGACCCCGCGATCGCCGCAGCCCTGATGCCGCCGACAATGCGACCGCAGTTGGTCAACGGCTGGGTAGTCGCCGGCATCTGCCTGATCCGCCTCGGGCAGTTCCGGCCCAGTGCACTCCCCGGCTGGGCCGGACTGCGTACCGAGAACGCCGCACATCGCATCGCTGTCGAATGGGATGGCCCGCAGGGACATTCGACCGGTGTGTATATCGCGCGCCGCGACAGCGGCTCGCTGATCAACGTCTTGGCCGGTGGGCGACTCTTTCCCGGCGAGCACCACGCCGCGCGGTTCGACGTCCGCGAAACAGCGCGGGACCTGCACGTCGCCTACCGCACCCGCGACGAAACCATCTCCGTCAGTGTCGACGTCCGAACCGCCGTGCGATTCCAGGGCAGCGAATTGTTCGCCGATCTCGCGCAGGCATCGGAGTTCTTCAGGCAGGGCTCGGCCGGATTCTCGGCCACCCGAGGCGGCCAACGCCTGGACGGGCTCGAGCTCCGAACAGACGCATGGCAGGTCGAGCCCGTCGACATCCAATCGGTTCGGTCCACGATCTTCGACGACCCGGACCGGTTCCCGCCGGGCAGCGCGAAACTCGACTGTGCGCTACTGATGCGCCAGGTACCGGTGACCTGGCAGCCCTTGCCAGCCCAGCACATCGTTGCCGACAACGCCGCAGACGGGCGCAGCGCCCGCTGAGAAGCACTGTCCGCCATTCGGTTTGGGCATTCGACCAGCGCCCCCGCAACGCGGCAGTACAGGACGTCTTCCGTAGCGTTACTGAAGCCCGATCCAACGAGAAGTTTCGGCTTGCTCCTGACGTAACGTCAGGCCTTAGCGTCGGCGGTACCCGCGCGAGGTGCGTCGGTGGAAGTGAGACGGAAGCGGATGGACGAGACGGGTATCGAGCAGGTGTGGAAGGTCGGCGAACTCGCGACTAAGTCCGGGCTGACAGTGCGGACGTTGCATCACTACGACCCATCGGGTTGGTATGCCCGGCTGGGCGCACCCACTTCGGTCATCGGCTCTACTCCGAAGCCGGTCTCCTCCGCCTGCCACCAGCCGGGTACAACGTCAACGCGATCGATGTTCAGGCGGACACCGACGTCTCTGCGCTTCTCCGGGTAACTGGGAATCTCATGCGGGACGGAGTTCTCGATGCTCGCCCGTTCGAGACGTCGTTCACGCTGAACAGATCCTCGGCAGACGACGCATACATGATCGCCAACCAGATCTTCCAGGTCGTCTAGACAGCGATCGGACGATCCCGCGAGGCTTCGCATCACGTGATACCACGAGTTGGCTCGAGCTGAAGCGCGCGTTCTCGGGTCGCGCGCTTCTCGGCATTTCCGCGTTTTGAAAGCCCTGCCAGGCAAGCATTCTGGAGGCCGACCGACGCGCCGCTCGCGGCATTTGAGTGCGTTCGGAAAGCCGATGTGGATAAGCGTCGGCCGAAGGTGAGTGCGACGTTGTGGCCGCCGAAGCCGAAGGAGTTGTTGATTGCGTAGTCGATTCGTAGCTGCCTCGGGTCACAGGAGGTGATGTCGAGCTCGACGGCTGGGTCTTGGTTTTCGAGGTTCAGTGTCGGTGGGATGGTCTGATCGCGCAGGGCCAGGACTGTGAGGACTGACTCGAGCGCGCCAGCTGCGCCGATGGAGTGCCCGAGCGCGGACTTGGGCGCGTAAACGACAGGGTGGTTGCCGATGGCGGTGCTGATCGCTCGGGCCTCGGCTTCATCGCCTATAGGTGTTGCGGTGGCATGGGCGTTGACATGGGTGATGTCGCTGGGCGTGAGGCCTGCGGTCTGTATCGCTCGGGTGATGGCGCGAGCAGCACCCGCACCCTCCGGATCCGGTGCCACGAGATGGAATCCGTCCGAGGTGACGCCGGCGCCGAGTAGACGCGCCAAGACTGTCGCGCCTCGGGCGGTGGCATGTTCTTCGGTTTCGATCACCATGAGCGCGCCTGCTTCACCGAACACGAATCCGTCGCGAGCCGAATCGAATGGCCGCGACGCGCCTTTCGGGTCGTCGTTGCGAGTGCTCATCGCGCGCATCATCGAGAAGGCAGCCATCGGCACCGGATCGATATAGCCCTCGACACCGCCGGTGACCACAATGTCGGCATCGCCCATCGCGATCATCCGCCAAGCGTTCGCGATCGCCTCCGAACCCGACGCGCAAGCTGATACCGCGGTGACGACGCCCGCTCGCGCGCCCAGCTCGAGGCCGACGACGGCCGAAGGTCCGTTGGGCATCATCATCTGCACCGCCAGAGGGGAGACGCGTCGGTAGCCCGCCGAAATGAGGTTCTCCCGAGCTTGGATGACCGCGTCGCCACCGCCCTGGCCGGTGCCGATCGACACGCCCAGGCGATCTCGATCGACGTCCGGGCTTTCGGCGTTGGCCCACACCTGCCGCCCGAGTACGGTCGCGAGCTGCTCGACATAGGCCAGACGACGCAATTCCACACGGGTCAAAAGACTTTCGGGCCTCACCTTCAGCGGTCCACCGATCCGTACCGGCAGGTCATGCTCGGTGACCCAGGGCTCGTCGAGCCGCTCGATACCCGACTGTCCAGCGAGCAGGCCAGTCCACGTGCCCTCGGCATCACCAGCGATCGAGGTCGAGGCCGCCACGGCGGTGACCACCACGCTCGGGAACTGCCCATCAACGGAGAACGGATTGCGCACCTTCACCACACCCTTCGACTCAGACTTAGACCATACGGTTTGACCATATGGTTCAACCAAGTGGATGACAAGGACTGTACGCTGCACTACGTGGGCAATCGAGAAGATTTACTACGGGGCGCGCGACGCTGCCTAGAGGAACGCGGCTGGGCCAACACCACCGCCCGCGACATCGCTACGGCCGCAGGCGGAGTCAGCCACGCCGCCATCTTCTACCACTTCGGCTCCCGCGAAGCTCTGCTCACCGCGGCGCTGATCGAAGCCGTCGAAGAACGACTCACCACCTTCCGCACCGCGATCGCCCAGTCGCCGTCTGCCGACACCGCCACCCAGTTTCGGAGCATGTGGAAACAGTTCGATGAAACCTTCGAATCCCAACGCGGGATGTGGCTTTCACACTTCGAAGCTGTCCTGCACGCCCAGCAGTCCGAGGACCTTCGGACCGTGCTGGCGGAGAACCAAATCGCTGGACGAATCGGTGGTGTCTCCTGGCTGACCGGTAAGGATGCGACCGCTACCGAAGTCGATGAGCACGCCGTTCGCTCACTCGGCTCGGTCTACCTGGCCCTTATCGCCGGTGTCGCATGGCAGCGGCTGGTTGACCCATCCACCGCACCACGCTCGGGCGACATAGTTGACGGCATCGGCATGCTGGCGTCGCTGCTGTCTGCCCAGTCGACGCCGGACAGGGCCACCTGAACCGAGCGTCGGCGCGATGCCACGCTCCCCTAGTGCACGGTATTCGGCTATTTCAGTGCGCCGTGACGCCGAGATCGCCTGAGCCGTTTGATCTTCGGGCGTGCCGGTCAGCTGGTTCGAGACGCGCGGTTGCGGCATGTCCGTGCGTTCGTAAACCGAGGACCCTCGCAACGAACTGTTATGCCTGGCGGGGCCGGGGCTCGGTCCTGCTCTTACCTAGGGACCGCGACGATACGAACTGAACAGTCGACTTGCTCGGATGTCGGGCATGATCGGCTGATGGAGTTCCGATTGGCTGTGACAGCCCAACCCGACAGCCATCAGTTCTCGATCATCGTCGAGCCCGAAGCAATGACGTATGAATTCCCGGCGGCGGGCAAGATCGTCCTGACGTTCCGCGGGCCGGATTCCATGCTGGCCGAACTGACTCACTATCCCGACACGGTGGCCGTTTGGCGTCCCGCCGACACCGAGGTCTGGGCCACGACAGCGGACGGCCAGAGCGAGCAGATCGGAGGCTTTTCCGACAATCCGGCGCCAGGATTCGACACCGGCGGGAAGCCGTTGGATCGACCGCTCCGAGAGACCCTCGAGCGGATCTTCTACGACCAGCCACCGACCGACAATTCCTCCACATGAGCCGGGCGACCAGCCAGCGGTCTCGCAATCGCACGCACATCGGCAGAAGCGCGCGTCCACGTGGATGCGCGCTTCTCGGCAATAGCGGGCGTTCGGTCGGCGCCAGAAGCCCTCAGGCTGTTGGTATTCCACGCGCCTCAGACCGTCAGGCTAGTGGACCTTGCGGAACCGGGCGTCGAGAAAGGTAAAGATCGCGAACGCGGCCAGGCCGACCGCAACGATGAGCAGCAGCACGGTGCCGTACGGCTCGGCCGCCAGGGTCTTGAGCGCCACGTCCAGCCCGGTCGCCTTCTGCGGCTGGCTCTGCACGGCGGCCACGATGACGAGCACTCCGGCGCCGGCGTACACCCCACCGAGCGCCGCGTACCCGACCCGCCCGAGCCGGATCACGACCCGTTCCGTAGACCGGCTCGCGTTGCTGAAGTCCTGCTCTTCGTGGAACCGCTTCGACCAGCCGTGGCGGGCGACGAACAGGCCCGCGACTACGATCGCGAGCCCGATGACGATCACCACCGGCTTGCCCCACTCCTTGCTGAGCAGGCTGCCGATGAGACCGAGCTGCGCTTGGTCGGTCGACGAGGCCGGAGACCCGTTCGCGAGCTTGGCCGCGCTGTAGGCCAGGGAGCCGAACAGAACCGCCTCACCGAAGTTCATCGCGCGCAGCAGCTTCTGCTTCCGGCTGTTCCGCGCGCCGGTGAAGGTCTCGAGCAACTGCCACAGCACGGCGACTCCGAGCCCGACGGCGATGAGCCACAGCACGAATTCGCCGCCGGAGTTCTCCGCGAGGTTCTGCAGCGCGCCGGTCTTGTCCGCTTTCCCGACCCCGTCGCCGTCGAGGTCGCCGAGCGCGACCTGAACGCAGACCCACGCCACGAGGAGGTGAACTACGCCGTACGCCACCAGGCCCACCCGCACCGCTAACTGGAACGGCGCGCTGCCGGCCACCTCGTGATGGACTTGATTCGACTTCCTCATAACCACACCACGAGAAGACCGTAACCGCGCGAGGCCTCGCTGGCGCCCGTAATACTCACACACCTCGGCACGTGCGCCGGCAGTCGAAATGCGCGCGTCGAGGCACAGCCGCCCGGAAAGTTCCGAGGCTCGTCCGTTTCGCCAGATCCATGAACTGGTCGCCGAGCCCACATCCCCGCCAGGACGGTTCCAGATACAGCTGCTCCAGGTCGTCGTCGCTGAGCACCAACAGCCCAGCACCTGTTCGTCACCTGCTGCCACCCATGTCTCGCGCTGCGGGACAACAACGTTCGGGTTGACCGCGCTGCGGCGGGCCAACGGCGTGCCGCTGGACGAGGCGTTCGAGGAAGCCGAATCGGCTTGGCGCGCGCTGGTTTCGAAGAACGGGTCCACGTCGATGGGGCGCGGTGAGCTGCTGGCGTTCGTACGCGAGTTCGACAAATAGCTGACCCACCCGCCGGTCTGCACTACAGGACTTCCTGTCCCCCAGCATCGGGCAGCGGCCGTTCGTTGCAGGGAGGGGAGATCGGCTCCGAGCGATCTCCGAACAAGTAATCGCGGAAGGCCCGCAGATACTCGTCCAGTTCCTGCTGCTCGAGGAACCAGGCACCGGTCGGGTCGTACCACTCGCTCGGAGTCGGGCGCCGCGCGATCACGTAGTCGAGGGCTTCGCGCACCATGGCCGCATGGGTCGGATCCGCGGCCGACCTGGCGCGCTCCATCCAGGTAAGGCTTTCCCACTTCTGATCATCGAACTTGGGTTGATGCATGTATACCAGCGGCAGCAATAGGCTTTTGATATGCGGGATTTCGTCCCACCAAGTGGGAGAGGTACCTGTGACAGGCGTTGGAATACCGGGGCGTTCGGCCGTCCGGTCCACACCCCGAGAGCGCCAGATCGGTCCGATCGAAAGGTTCCAGGGTGGGTACCACACGCCTCGCCACACCGGGACCCCGAGATTGGGCGGGTTCACCGGAAGTGGCTGGGCCAGTGAGATGTCGACCGTGATGCGGCGCACCGGGGGCAATTCCTTATCGGCGGGAAGGAGATCCGCCACCATCGACAAGCAGTCCTTCTCATCGAAGCCGGTTACCCCAACGCCCTGGACGAGCGCAATCCAGTAATCCGAATCGCGCTCCACGTCGAATTCGATCCAAAACCGCCGCACCGTGGACATACTCAATCCCCTCCCCCATGAACACCTACCACCAACAGTTGCTCAATAATGCCAACGCCGATCAGTTCCTACCACTGGATAATCGGCGGTAGCGGATGTTCCGCGCCCGGCGGTCTCATCCTGGTGGACGACCCGTAAGCGCCATTCGATGTCGCTGGCTGCGAAGTGGTCCCTATCACCGGGCGCTACCCAGCCCCCGATCCTCGGCTCCGCCCGACAGCATGGTGGTGGTCTCGATGATCTGCCGGAAGCGGCCGTCGGCGGCGAGTTCGGCGAATACCAGCACCTCGAAGACGACTTCGCTGCCATCGGTCTTACAAATGTGGACCGTATGCCGGTCGGCGTAGCGGTCGCCGCAGATCAGTTCGTCATGCACCTCGACGCGTCCCTCGGTGATCACACCGCGCAAATGGGTGATGTGTTCGACGAATTCGGCGTGGTCGCTCCAGACGCCGTCGGTGCGCTGGCGGTAGTCGCCGGTGAAGTGCCGCGCGAAAGCGGTGTCGACATCGATCTGCCGATCGAACAGCAGGTCGGTGAGCGCGGTCGCGATGTCGGTGCTGGGGGCGGTCATGGTCACTGTCTCCTTCAACTATTTGCGTGCAGTATGCACGCATCTGACCATACCCGAGATGCGTGCTCGATGCACGCTATTGTTGGTGACATGGCGGAACAGGGAACCGGCGCCCAGGTCGCTGCGGCGATCGCGGAATTGCTGCGCAGGCGAACCCGGGAAGGTATCTACGCCGAACTCACCGAGGGCTTGGATCCGGCGGTGGACACCACGACCTATCCGGTGCTCAGCGCACTGGCCCGCTGGGGACCGCGCAGCGCGGCCGCGCTCGCCACCGAAATCGGACTGGATCGCTCGGTGACCAGTCGCCATGCGACACGCTTGGAACAGGCTGAATTAGTCTGGCGCGCACCGGATCCCGGCGATGCCCGCGCGACCCTGCTCGGACTGACCGATCGCGGTGAGCGGGCGGTCGAGGTAATGCGCGAGCGCCTTGCCGACCGTCTCGACCGACACCTGGCCGCCTGGCCCGAGGACCAGGCACGCGCCTTCGCGGCCGCGCTGACCCGATTCGTCGGCGAGAAACCCTTCGGCTGAATGCGAGTTCGTCGCAGTCCCGCTATGTTCACCGCATGTTCAACCTGAAGCTCAACTGCGCGACGCGACGCTACCGTGCGGGAGGTCGGCGTCGATTGCGGTTCAGGTGGGCCGTGATTGCGCTGGTCGGGATAGTCGTCTGCTCCTGCAGCAGGGGGACCGAGGAGTCGAGAGGCATCGAGGCTGCACTCGACCGGATGCCAGGGGTACACCAGGTTTCGACCGATTTCGACACAAACTTCTCGACGGTGGTCGTGCTGGCCGGGGATGCGTCGGCCGAGCAGACCAAGGCGGTGATCGAGGTTTTCCGCGACCGGATAGCGGCTGCATCCGGTTTGCAGCGGCGGCGGATTGATATCGAAATCCGTTGGGGCGAGCAGCCGAGCTCGTTCAAGGCAGGGAGAGACGGGTTGGCTGCGGCGCCGGACCGCGCTGTCCAATGGCACACGCTGAGCCATGCTTTTCCCGAGGACGAGGTGGCATGGACCTACAAGTGGGACTCGTACTGTTGCGATGACTTCGGGCCGGGTGACCTTATCGCAAAGGGCCACAACGGAATCGGCCATATTTCTTTGAAGCCGTTGGACGCGAACGACTTCCGCGCGGTGAGCGAAACGTACCGGCGCTTGATACGGGAGTTCCCTGAACTGGCGGGGGCTGAATGGGAGGTCGGCGCCTGGGGTCGCAAGAGCGGGTTTCTGCGCATGGACAACCGGTACCCCAGCGAGCTCGAATTCTCGGTCTGGCAACGACTCAACGAGGACCAAACCCTGCCCCACAGTGTGCATATGGTGACACGATCCGAGCCACGTTCATACCCAACGCGCCCTCACGTCAGCGAGCAACTCCAGTCATCGAACTTCGATGACGCGAAACTCCTGGCCGAGAAGCATCTGCCTATCGTCGCAGAACTGGGCCCGGCCGCCGTCGATTACCTGGCTACCAGCCGCGACAGCCTGGCAAGCAGCGACCCGGACCGCAGCCTGCGAATCACGATCGGCGACTGCCAATATCGTGACCGCCCACCCAGCCCGGCTGAGCAGCCGTTGGTCGAGCGATACGGGAAGTGCTGACCCGCTGATCGAGTTGCCCTGTCGGGCAAGCGATCAGCCGCCGCAGTCAGCGCCAGTGTTCGACGAAATAGTCGTCGTAGGGCCAGCAATCGGTGCCGAGGTCGCGCAGCACGCCATGGCGAAAACGCAGGAGGTCCAGTCGTTCTTGCGGGGTGAGGTCCTCGTCGTGCGGTATGGGGTCGTCGTCCCATTGGGCATCGCTGTTGTAGTGCAGTTCGCCGCCGACGTAGTAGTCACGGCGAAAGCTCGTGCGCCACTGGGAATTCGAACCCCAGTTGTGTGACAAGTCCTGCACGTCCCGGTAGCAGCGCCAGAAGGTGAAGTACATACAGGAGCGGGCGGCGGCTTGCTGGTCCAGAACTGCCGAGCCGGCGCGCACGGTGACGCCGGAACGGACCAGCAGCAGGTTTCCGACGAATGCGCCGGGCCAGTGTTGGTCGATGATCGTGGGTGGTTCGCGCGGGTCGTCGGACTCGACGACGTCGACGATTTCGTGGAAGAACGGGTGAAACTTCCCCTCGGTGATCGAGGTTGCTCCGGCCAATTCGGTGAACTCGGTCCAGGCGGACGGCGACGCTCCCGAGTACGCGGCCTCCAGATAGTGCGGCTGAAGTGGCACAAGAAGCATGTCCACCAACCGGTTCACCGCGTACAGGCCCCAACGCTGTTCCGCGGGCAACTCCAGGCGATGCCCTTCTCGCACACCGTATTCATGGAGTTCGGCGATCAGCTGCGGACGCTCGGCGAACCACGGTCCGAACTGCGCGGCACCCCAGCCCGCAGGCTCGTCCAGCAATGACTCGAACAGCGTTCTGACTTCCCACAATCCGCTGTCGGACACCAGCCGAGCGTACAAGATCGGACTAGGCATCATTCGCGGTCCGCGCTCCGGCGTGCGCCGGTCAGCCCCGCGAAAACGGTGAGCAAGACCTGCACCGCGGTCGGCCAGTCGACCAGAAAGCCGACCGGCGCGGCGGTGGCCACGGCGGCGACGAGTTCCGGCCACGGCGGCGCGGCCGGTGGTGGGCTCGGCTGTGGGTTGCGCTCTTCCTGCGGCGGGTGGGTGCTCACGCGGTCTCCAGCAGCGCCTGAAGGAGTCGAGGGGTCTCGCTCTGTCGTGCGGAGTGCCGGGCGAGAGTTTCAGCGATATCGAGATAGCGGACGATGTTGTCCTGACCCTCCATGTACAGCGTGCTGGTCGGTTGCGAGATACACACGACATCCGGCAGCAGGGTCTCGGCGAAGCGCAGGTAGACGAATGCGCTGTCCATGATCGCGGGCCCGAAGGCGGTCTGGTCCACGATCTGGATCACGATGTTCTCCTTCTGGATGCACCGCGCCAGGTACTCCAGTTGGGCCCGCCAGACCGCGATACCACCGATCTGCCTACGTAATGCGCTCTCTTCGACCAGGATCCACAGGTAGGGCGGATTGTCGCGGTGCAGGATCTGCTGCCGCTGCAGGCGCACCTCCAACTGCTTGTCGATCTCGTGGACGGGGCGGGCCGGATTCCGCAAACACAGTGCCGCTCTTGCGTATTCGGGTGTTTGTAGTAGGTCGGGAACGACCGCGGGTTCGTAGCAGCGGATCGTGCGCGCGGCCGCTTCGAGGCTGAGCAGTTCGAATCCTTTAGGGAGCGAGTCGCTGTCGCTGTGCCACCAGCCGGGGCGGTTGCCCAGTTGCACGAGCGACAGATACCGGTCGTGCTCCTCCGGGTCGGTGACGCCGTAGCAGTTCAACAACTCGACCACGTCGAGCCGATTGAGGCCGACCATGCCGGATTCGATCCGACTGACCTTGGAGCCGGTCCGGTACAGCTGCCTGCCGACCTCGTGCTGAGTGAGCCCCAGTTCCTTCCGCAACTGCTGGAGGCGCAACCCCAACATCCGACGGAGCACCGTCGGCACATCGCCGATGTTGGTGCTCTCGCGGGTACTGATCGGCTCGATGTGTTCGAGGCGCTGCTCTGCATTCACGACATCGAGTCTGACACCAGAGGTATCAAAATGTGCTTGCAAATGTGCGTGCAAATCGTGGCGCGGGTGCGGACTGCGGACCCGACCGGCGACGCGGACAGCTCCGTTCGATGGGTGGCTCAGCGGTTTTCGGTGCGGCGACGCTCGGACGTAGGGTGAGAGCTCGTGGAGTCAGACAGCAAACTGGAGGACTTACGGTCAGTGCTCTCGTGTGTTTTCGAGAAGCTCGGCGCCGAAAGCCTCACCGAACCCGACCGGGTCGAGTTGGTGGCGCGCGCCGAGGTGGTTCAGGACCAGATCGATGAGATCCAGGACGTCGTCCGCGACGAGGAGCACGTCGACATGCGGACTACGCATGCGCCGGAGCCGTCAGGTGATCGGTTGTTCTGAAGCGGCGCCGAGCCGCAGGGGCCGCGGCATTGCCGGGCGTTCGGTTACACCTCCGACGGTAAATTGTCACCGCAGGCCAGGCATTCGCCTTGGGTCTGCGGAAGCGCTGCGATGCTTCGGTTTCGGAACCGGCAACTCGCCGGGCGCGACTGATCCTGCTGTCCCCTGACCCAGGAGCCCGCGTGTGCGCGATGTTGCCCCGACGTACCCTCCGCACGATGTTCGCGGTCGCCTGCACTACCGCCGCAGCCTGCGCGTCCACCGGTCAGGCCCACGCTGAAGCGGTCGCCTACCGCAGCTGCGGGGAGGTCGACACCGTCACCGGCCTGGAAATCTCCGACAACCGCGGAAACACGATCACTTTCCACCAGAACACCACCTACGATCTCGCCTTCTCGTTCACCCCGGAGATCTCCATCCCCGCGGAAGAGGGCACGTTCTTCCTCTACGCCGTGCACGATGCGACGGGCCTTTATCAACGAGCTGACCTTCGCGGACGTCATTGTCGCCATGCTCCATGAGTTGTCTCCACAGGTCGTCGCGTACCCAGAACGCCCGGCCCCGCAGGACCGGGGGTTCAGCTCAATGTCGGCCAGGCGACCAGCGACACGGTTCACGGCTTCGCCAAGTCGAGCACCGCCAGGGCGGTCGCGCCACTGTCACAGGGGGCGAACCGAATTCGGCCCGATGGTGCCGCGCAGGCGTGCGATCGGCCAGAGCATCAGCAGGCCGAGGCCGCCCAGCACTCCGAAGCCGACGGTGAAGTCGCCCGTGGCATCTCGCAGCGCACCCACCAGGAGCGGGGCCAGCGCCGCGCAGGCGTAGCCGACGAAGAATGCCATCGCACTGATCCGCCCGGCTTCTCCCGGATCCCGACCGGCCAGGACAGGAAGGGTCAGCACCAGCGTGAAAAGTCCGCCGTGCCCAATCCCCAGCACTGCGATCCAGACCCACGTCCCGACGCCCGGCGCATATGCCAACCCCAGGAAACCGGTGGCGGTCAGCGTCATCATCAGCGCCAGTCCCGCCCAGGGTGCCCGGCCTTCTCCCAGCAGCGCCGGTACGGCCAGCATCGCGACCACCTGGATCGAGATCATCACCGTCAGCATGACACCGGCGGTGGCTGCGTCGAGACCGGCATCATCGTGCAGCAGGGGCGCCACCCAGGCCAGCTCGCAGTAGTAGAGCGCGGAGTTGACAGCCGAGAGGATGGTGAGACTCCAGGCCACACCGCTGCGCCAGGGCATTCCTTTGGTCGCGGGCCCGGCGGGGGCCGCGACATTGTCCAGGTGCAGAGCCTTCCCAGCGGCGGACCACAGTGCGATCCCTCCCAGCGCGAGCACCGCCCAGGACGCCAACGCGCCAGGCCAGGAGTGCAGAGCCTCGGCCAACGGCGCGGTCGCCCCGGCCGCCACCGCGCCTCCCAAGCCGAGTCCGGCGGTGTAGATGCCGGTGACCAACCCGGCTCGGGCGGCGAAGCGTGACTTGACCACGGCGGGCAGCAGCGTCTGTGCGATGGCAATTCCCGCGCCTACGATCGCCGCGCTGCTCAACTGCAGCCAGGCGGAAGCGCCGAACACTCGCGCACCAGTGGCCACAGCGATGATCACGAGTCCGGCGAGCACGCCAGCCTGCAGCCCGTAGCGCCGGCCCACGTAAGCGCCGAGCGGGGCACATACTCCCATTGCCAGCGTTGGAATGGTGGTCAGCAACGACACCCCGGTCGCCGACAGATCAAGGTCGGCGCGGATCTGGCCGACCAACGGCGACACCGCCGCGATCGCAGGCCGCAGGTTCGCGGCCGCGACGAAGAGGGCCAGGGCCGCCACGCCCAGGGACGTACGGCCGGAGGGCGCCGGGCTGGATGGCATTTCTTTGAGCGTCATCGCACTCCACAATCTATCTCGGACAATAAGTGTCCGAGTTATATCACATCTCGGATAGTTGGTGTCCGAGATGGGTTAGGGTGGGGGCATGAGGATGTCGAGCGGCGTGGAATGGGCCCTGCACAGTTGTGTCACGCTCGGTCAGAGCCATGATCCGGTGCCGGTGGCGCGGCTGGCGGAACTGCACGGCACCCCGCCGGCGTATACGGCCAAGCACCTCCAGGCTTTGTCGCGGGCCGGCATCGTGCGCTCCGCCATGGGCCAAGCCGGTGGCTACACCCTCACCAAACCCGCCTCGGAGATCAGCGCCTTACAGGTGGTGCGGGCTATCGATGGCGACGAACCCGCCTACCGATGTGCCGAGATCAGGCAGCGCGGACCGTTGGGTATCCCCGCCGGGCAATGTGCACGACCGTGCGCGATCGCCCGTGCGATGGCTGCCGCTGAAGCCGCATGGGCACACGCGCTCGCCCACGTCTCCATCGCCGACCTCGCCGCTGATATCGATGCCGACAGCGGTGGCACAGCCATAGCCGATGTCCGCGAATGGCTGACCATCAAGCGCTGAATCCGCCGGCCCGGCGGCACAACTCATTCTTTGCCCGGTGGCACCAGCAAGGAGGTGCCTAGGTGGTCGTTGTTGATCACGGCCGGAGCGCTGGCGACGGTCGCAGTCAGTGGCGAACTCGGTGAGAACCGACAGTCGCCCCTGGCACTACCTCACGCGAGCAGAGCTCGATGAAGATGATGACGACGATGAGTAAGCCCTGCGACCCGATGCCCCGCCATCGACAACCGACGTGCCGCGCTGCAATCGGCAGCAGCGCGCATTCAGAAGTGCTGCCAGCCAACCAATTCGGACGAAGGGCCAACACGCGCCATGCGGCCTCTGCGGACGTTCATAGCGGGGTTCTGACAGGCCCGGCATGGAAGTGTCGAGCAGCTCGCACAGGACATGGACGTGACGTTCGTGCTCTGATGCAAGGGCAGTCCACAACCGCTCGACCGTCACCATCACCGGAAAACCTCTGGCCCCGAGCGAACCGGTCCGTCTAGCCTCGCACCGGTGCAGCTCCAGATCAGCGTCCACCACGCACGACTGGGACGGGACTGAGGTAGATGGGTCGCGGCCGCACAGGGCGGACCCCGCGCAGCCGAGCCGTACGGGCAGTTTCCGGTTCTGGTTGCTGTTCGAGCGCATCGCCGCGCGACGAGCCCAAGCCGGCCCGCGCGCCATCTTCGCCAAGCCCGACCTGACCGGCGAGGATCGCGGGCACCGCCGGGTGCAGACGGTCCCGGCCTACTCGGACGCCTGACGTCGCGGCTACCTCCCGCAGAGCGCGGTGTCGCGGGCGGCGCTGATGGCTGTCATCGCCTGCTCCGAGGACGGCATGAAGTTCACGGTAAGGGTCACCGCGCGGCCGTCCGGTGTGACGCCACCCAGTGTCCCGAAACCAGGTGCGCCGCCGCCATGTCCCCAGAACTCCGTTCCGCACGAGGATTCGTAGCGGAACAGCCCGAGGCCCACGCCCCGCAGGCCGGGCAGGGGCAGATCGGCCGGGACAGTGCTTTTCATTTCCGCGAGAAGCTGCGGTGCGAGCAACCGTCCGCCCAGCAGTGCGATGAAGAATCGATTGAGATCCGCTCCGGTGGAGACCAGTGCGCTGTCGGCGCCGCCGATGCCGTAGTCATCCAGTTCCGTTACGTCCGTGAGCTTTCCGTCGATCATGTCGTAGCCGTGGATGTGCGGTGCCCGAAGCGTCGACTCACCGGGCTCTGGGTAATAGGTCGAGGACAGGCCCAAAGGTTCGATGATCCGCTTGCTGATCTCGGTCCCGATCGAGCGGCCGGTGACCCGCTCGACGACCAGTCCCGCCAGCAGATAGCCCGTGTTCGAGTACACCGGCTGCGCGCCGGGCAGGGGAGCTTTTTCCCGCAGCGTCTCCCGGACGACCTGTTCGGTGTCGAACGGCTGGCGATGACGGTTGCCGATACTGTTCGCCATCTTATCCGGGTCTAGATAGTTCGGCAGTCCACCGGTGTGCTGCAACAGGTTTCGTACGGTGATCCGATTGCCGTCGTACCCGTTACCCGCAACCACTCCTGGCAGATATCGCTCGACTGGAACGTCGAGCCCGACTCTGCCCTCCGCGACGAGTTGCAGCACCACCGTGGCGACAAAGCTCTTGGTATTGCTCGCGATACGGATGCGCGCGTCATCGGGGATCGGTGTGCCGGTCGCGACGTTCCCGGCCCCAACGGAGTGGAATGCGTCCTTGCCGTCCGCAGTAACGACCACCTGAACGCCTGGAATATGTTGCTGCAGAAGGCGATCCACTGCCTGCGTGAACTCGACCGACAGGACAGGCGCGGGCTCGTCGGAACGACCGCACGCCACTGTGGTCGTGAGCAGAGCTGCGGCCATGGCGAGTCCGAACAACAATCGAGGGTTCACGCCGGAAACGCTATTGCCGGCGAGCGGGGCGATCGATGCCGCCAGCACCCGAATATCGGGTAGCACAGACGCTACCGCCGGTCCTCGCCGTCGTTCCGGTACAGCGCGATTCAGCTACTCGATGCGATCGTTGCGCGACTGCGTCGAAGCGGCTGAGCGCTCGCTATCCAGCGACCTCGCAGAACAATCCGACGGCTCCACGCCCAGCTTGCGACGACACAGTCCACCACCGGTACCCGCCCGCCTCCCAGCTACATCGCGGTCGAATCCTGCCGTCCCTGTTCCCACCACCGACGGGAAAGCCTGGTTGTGAGTCTCGACCGCTGCAGGTCCTACGTGCGGTTATGCCTCCGCCGATGACGAGCGCTGGAGGGAGCCGGGCCCGGTGGCTTCGGCGTGCTTCACCGCGCGATGGACCCGCGAGCGGCGATGTCGGTGCCCGCTGGCGAGCCCGACAGAAGATGCTGGCGGCGCGGATCATGGACACCCCGGGTTGCACTGAAATCGGCATGTACGTGCGTCGGGAAGTACTGTCGACCAAGCGATCTGGACGAACGCCCAACGCGCGCACCGTGGCATTTGAGGGTGGTCCCTGCGGGGTGCACGTCTACGGCAGCGAGATCAGGAGCCCTGCCGAGGCCCGGCCACTACCCGGAGTGCATCGCTCGAGCTCGCTCCGACTCCATCTGCTCAAGCAGAACATCTGCTACATCAGCCATCAGGCCCCTTTCTGAAAGTCATCCAGGCCCATCAAGCGCCCGAGCGGCCGATCCTGTCCAGCCCCGACGTGTGTAGTGCCCTTGCGTCCCTGGCCCGCGGTACATGCGCCCGCCGTCCGAGCAAACTTCCATTCCTCGAGGCCGTCTGGATCTAGCGCTCATCGGCATTTGTGGACGTGCTCGTTGGGCGGGGTGGCGTGGTGGTTGAATCGCTCGATGCGTGGTGACGAGATCATCGGTCAGTGGAGTGTGGAGGCCGGGTATCACAGCTCGATGGAGGATGAGCAGTTCGTCTTCTGGGGTGATGGTGTGGGGTTGGTGGAGTACGCGCGGCCGGGGGCGAGTGAGTGCGTGCTGTTTCGATGGGCGCGTACGGCGATTCGGACGGTGCGGCTCGAACCGCATCGGTGCGTCCGGCGCGAGGGCGGTGCGGTTGTGGATGATGATGTGCCCGAGGTGGTCGAGATCGGTTATCGGATCGCGCGGGAGCAGCGGCCGTTGATCGGTGAGGTGCTGCCGGTGCTGTATTTGCCCGCTCCGTTCGCGGCGACTCCGGACGGCGGGTACGGGCTGATCACGCGGGAACCGGCGGTGTATTTCACGAATATGCGGCGCGCGAGTTCATGAATCGAGGCATCGTCAAAAGTCTGTGCGTACCATCCGCCGGATGTCGGTGGCCCGCTCGAACCTCGGCGCCGACGGCCACTTTCCTCGAACGCTGGCCGTGAATCGCCCTGTCCTGTACCTACGGTGTTCATCTCCGGTGGCGGAGTGAACGTCTATAAGCGGAGCCGAATCGTCCAGCGCTGAAACCGTGCTCGGCCCAAACGGTCGTGCTCGAACTGCACGACCGCGACAAGCTCGACGACCACCTCCTCGGCGCGAACCCGACGGTCCGCGACTGCGACGGCCAGTGGGCGTTCGTCGCCTGGGACTCCCCCGGCGACAACGCCCGCCTCATCCGCCGCGCCGCCAACGGCTGGACCACCTACGCCCGATTCCCGCACGACGTGTGCTGGGCCAAGGCCGCAGGCGATGGCGTCCCCGCCCGCATGAAAGATCACTTTCCCTGCTGAGCCCGCCCCGCAAGGCAACCAGGGCGTGCGGTTTGCTTGGTGGGGTCGGGTTCGGAATGATCTGGTCGACGGATGTCGCGATGTTCGTGGCGTAGCGGGGAATTGGGGGAATAGTGACGGATATCGAGCAGCACACTCAGGGAACGCCGGAGTGGGTCGAGACGCGGGATGGGCGGCGGCTGTACGCGATGGTGTTGGCCGAGAAGGCCGACATCGGCACGGCGACTGTCGTATTCGAGGCCGGGTCGGGCACAGCGCGGTTCTCCTGGGCGAAAGTGCAGCCGGGGGTCGCGCGGTTTGCGCGTGCGATCGTTTATGACCGATCAGGGCTCGGGCGTAGCGCTTTCGATCCGGCGGGACGGACCCTGGAGCGCATGGCCGATGATTTGAACGAGGTGCTCGATCATTTCGAGGCGGGCCCGTTCATTCTGGTCGGGCACAGTGCCGGTGCTCCGATCGTGCGGCTCGCCGCCGCTCGGCGACCGGATCGGGTGGCGGGTCTGGTGCTTGTCGATCCCACCGATGAGGCCGCCGAAGTGCTGTTCAGCCGTAAGTTTCGCTGGTTCGAGCGGACCGCGCTCGCCGTCGGCACGGTGCTTGCCCGGCTTCGGTTGCTGGAGAAGGTGTATGCCTGGCAATTGCGCGTCGTTCCGGACGATGTTCGACGCGATATAGAGCGCGAGGCGTTCACGACCGGCGTGCTGCGTACTCAGCGGCAACAGGCCGCCACCTATCTCGACGAGCTCGCTACTTGGCGAGGCAATCCGCCGGAGCTCGGGTCGATTCCGGTGACCGCCATCTCCGGCGGACGCGCCGGTGACGGGATGAGCGCCGCGATGCGCGCCGAAGCCAATGCCTCGCATGCCTTTCGGGCCGCGCAATCCCCGCACGGCCGCCATGTCATCGCCGAGCAATCCAGTCATTACGTGGTGGCCACCGAACCGGAGCTGATCGTCGCCGAAATCGAGCGGATGATGCCGAGGGCGTAGGACCGTGCCTTGCCGAAACACCATGCGGCAGCTTTCGAATCGGCGTGACCGTAATGCTTGTCGCACCAACCGCGGAATGGTTTCGTCTGAACCAGCCGTCAGGTTGGAGCGAAAGGTCCCGGTATGTCTGTCGATTACCCCGCGAGCGAAACCTCCGTGGTCAAGCTCGGTGCCCACATCGGCGCACAGATCACCGGGATCAGGCTGGGCGGTGACCTGGACGCGGCGACCATATCCACCATTCGCGCCGCACTGCACGAACACAAGGTGATCTTCTTCCGCGACCAGCAGCACCTGACGGAGGACGGACAGTACGAATTCGCGGAACTGCTCGGTAAACCCACCACCCCGCACCCGACGGTCACCTCGGCAGGCGTGAAGAGCCTGGCCATCGATTCCCGCCACGGCCGCTCCAACACCTGGCACACCGATGTCACCTTCGTCGACCGCGTCCCGAAGGCGTCGATCCTGCGCGCGGTCGCGCTACCGAGCTACGGCGGCTCGACCACCTGGGCCTCCACCGTCGCCGCGTACAACTCGCTGCCGGAACCGCTCAAGCGGCTGGCCGAGGGCCTGCGCGCCCGGCACACCAACCAGTACGACTACGCCGCCGACATCGAGGACCGCCTGGACGAGGGCGCGAAGGCCTATCGGCGCGAGTTCGAATCCACTTACTTCGAGACCGAGCACCCGGTGGTCCACGTGCACCCGGAGACCGGCGAACGTGCGCTGCTGCTCGGCTGCTTCGTGAAACAGCTCGTCGGCCTGCCGAGCAGCGAATCGCAGGCCTTGTTCCGGCTGTTCCAGGACCGGGTGACCCGTTTGGAGCACACCACCCGCTGGGACTGGTCGCTGGGCGACGTCGCCATCTGGGACAACCACGCCACCCAGCACTACGCCATCGACGATTACGACGGCAGTGAGCATCGCAGGCTGACCCGAATCACCTTGGCAGGCACCATTCCGGTCGGCGTCGACGGCACGCCGAGCACCGTGATCGCGGGCAACGCCGAGTACTACTCCACCGCGGATTCCCACACTCGGGCGGCCTGACTTACGCCTGATCAGTACCGAACACAGCGCGGGCCGAACGCCGAATTGTCATCCTGGCGGGAATAGCCGGATCGACAATCCGCCGCGCGCCATCCGAAGCCGAACGCACGGCATCGATTAACCTTTGACGGCCCGCGCCGGTGACTACACGCCTACAGGTACCGATTGATCTACGCCTGACGATGGGAATCGCGTGAATTTGTGGAACTACCTCCGAGGACGCGGAGATTTCCTGGCGTTCCTCACCTATCAGCATGCCTCCCTGGCGTTTCAGACGGTCCTGGTCGGCACGGTCGTCGCCGTTCTCATCGCCGTCGCGGTATATAGGCTGCCGCTGTTGTCGGCGCTCTCTCTCACATCGAGCCGGGTCGCGCTGACAATTCCCTCGCTGGCGCTGCTCGCGCTGCTGCTGGTCCCGTTCGGTCTCGGCGTCGTCCCCTCGTTCATCATGCTGGCGTTCTTCGCGGCCTTGCCGGTGATCGGCAACGCGATCGTCGGCTTGCGCGCGGTGCCCGCCTCGGTAATCGAATCCGCACGCGGCATCGGCTTTTCGCGCCGGCGCATTCTGCTGACGGTCGAATTGCCGATGGCCTGGCCGGTGATCCTGACCGGCATCAGGGTGTCCACCCAGATGATCGTCGGTGTCGCAGCCATCGTCGCCTACGTCCTCGGACCCGGCCTGGGCTCGCTGATCTTCAACGGCCTCTCCCGGCTCGGCGGCGCGAACGCCCTCGAAATGGCGCTGACCGGCACCATTCTCATCGTCCTCATCGCGTTGGTGTTCGACGCGCTCCTCGTCCTGCTCGGACGCCTCACGATCGCAAAGGGACTCTCATGACGGATGCGGTGACCAGTCAGGCTCCGGAGCGCAAGGTGACCGGCGCGTCCATCCACTTGGAGTCGGTCGTCAAACGCTATCGCGGCCAGGACAAACCGGCGGTCGAGCGGCTCGACCTGGAGATCGACGCGGGCGACATCGTCGCCTTCGTCGGCCCGTCCGGCTGCGGCAAGACGACCACGCTGAAGATGATCAACCGGCTGATCGAGCCGACCGAGGGCCGGATCTTCATCGGCGACCGCGATGTCACCAAGGAGGATCCGGACAAGCTCCGGCAGTCGATCGGGTATGTGATCCAGTCCGGCGGCTTGTTCCCGCACTGGACGGTCGCCAAGAACGTCGGGGCCATCCCGCGGGTGCTCGGATGGGACAAGAAGCGGATCGCCGAACGCACCGAATACCTGCTCGATCTGGTCGGTCTGGACCCCGCGACCTTCGCCGACCGGCTGCCCAAGGATATGTCCGGTGGCCAGCAGCAGCGGGTCGGTGTCGCCCGCGCGCTGGCGGCGGACCCACCGGTGCTGCTGATGGACGAGCCGTTCGGCGCGGTCGACCCGATCACCCGGGTTCGCTTGCAGGACAGTCTGATCGCGATCCAGCACGAGCTCGGCAAGACCATCGTGATCGTCACGCACGACTTCGAGGAAGCCACCAAACTCGGCGACAAGGTGCTCATCCTGTCCGAAGGCGGGCACGTCGAGCAGTACGCGCGCCCGGAGGAGATCCTCACCGACCCGGCCACCCCGTTCGTGGAGGAGTT
This sequence comes from Nocardia ninae NBRC 108245, assembly GCF_007990755.1. Taxonomy (GTDB): domain Bacteria; phylum Actinomycetota; class Actinomycetes; order Mycobacteriales; family Mycobacteriaceae; genus Nocardia; species Nocardia ninae. Next base: position 58,172 of record NZ_BJXA01000046.1, read on the forward strand.
CGTCGGATCCGGCGCGAAGCTGGCTTATCTGACGGTGTCACGGGTGCGCGACGTCGCCTACGACGAGGTGATGACCGCCCGGGTCGGCGAGCCGGCACAGAGCGTGATCAAACGCGCGAAGGCCGCGGGACACACCTGGGTCGTCGTGGTCGACGAGGCCGGACGGCCGCGGTCGTGGCCGTCGCTCACCGAGGTGGCCACCAAACCGGAGGTCTCCGACTTCCTCGACCGGCGGCTGCCCGTCGTGGCCCGCTCCTCCACGCTCAACGACGCGCTCGACGCCATGCTCGCGGCCAGTCAGGGCGCCGCGCTGGTCACCGACGGCCGGGGCGCGGTCGTCGGCTCGCTCAGCATCAGCTCGGTGACGGAAACGATCCAGGCCAAGCTCGCCGACGTGCGCTCCGAGGAAGAGGACTACGAGACCTACGTCGACGGCACCGATCCGGCACCGACCCCGGTGGTCGCCGCCGACGACGAGCCCGGATCGGCCGAGCAGTCATGAATCGGCTGCGCCGCCTACCGATCGACGTGTGGTTCGAGCCGCTCATCATCCTGGTCATCGGGGTCGGGTACGTGCTCTGGTATCGATCGACGACGTTCACCCCGACCGAGCAGGCGTCGCTGGCGTGGGCCAACCTGCAAACCACGATCCTCGAGCACGTCAAGCTGACGGTGGTGGCCACGTTGATCGTGGTGGTCGTCGCGATTCCGTTGGGTATCGCGCTCACCCGGCCCGCGTTGCGCCGGCTCGAGCCGATCGCCGTCAATGTCGCCAATATCGGTCAGGCGGCGCCCGCGGTCGGGCTGCTCGTCTTGTTCACCTTCTGGCTGGGCACCGGATTCCGGACGGCGATAGTCGGTCTCGTGGTGTACGCGATTCTGCCGATTCTGCAGAACACCATCGTCGGGCTGCGGCAGGTGGATCACCGCACGATCGAGGCGTCGCGCGGCATCGGTTATTCGGGAGCCCGGACGCTGTTCCAGGTCGAGCTGCCGCTCGCGGTGCCGGTGATCCTCAACGGTGTTCGTACCGCGCTGGTCATTCTGGTGGGTACCGCGACGCTGAGCACGTTCATCGGCGCGACCAGTCTGGGCACGCTGATCACAACCGGTGTCACGCTTTTCCTGCCCAAGCTGCTCATCTCCGGCGCGATCCTCGTGGGCCTGCTGGCATTAGTCATCGACTGGCTGGGCAGACTCGTCGAACTCGCCGCGACCCCGCGGGGTATCTCATGAAATCACCACGCACGCAGCTGGTTACGATCCTCTCCGCGCTCGTCCTCGCGATGCCGGTACTGACCGGCTGCGGGCTGGTGAGCTCGTCCGGCACGTTTCATGACGCCGAATTGCCGGACGGCGCAAAGCCACTGGACGGCGCGGAGCTCGTGGTCACCTCGAAGAGCTTCACCGAGGGGGTCCTGCTCGGCAAGATCACCGCGACCTACCTGGCCGCGGCGGGCGCCGAAGTCAAAGACCTCACCGGCGCACCGGGTTCGGCTTCGTCTCGGCAAGCGCAGCTGAACGGCGACGCCGACGTGCTGTGGGAGTACACCGGGACCGGCTGGGTCAACTACCACAACCAGACCGAGACGATCGCGGACCCGCAGCAACTCTGGCAGCGAGTCCACGAGCTGGAGAAGCGCGACTACAACCTGGAGTGGTTGCCACCGGCCAACTTCAACGACACCTACGCCTTCGGCGCATCCACGCCGACCGCCGAGCGCCTGCAGGTGAAGACGCTGTCCGATGTCGCCGCACTCCCGATCCCCGATCGCACGTTCTGCGTCGACGACGAATTCTTCAGCCGCTCCGATGGTTTCATCCCGATGCTGGCCAAATACGGTATCCCGTACAACGATCCGAACGGCGTACCCTCCGGCAACGTCACCCGGATGGACTCGGGCATCGTCTACACGGCAACCTCCAAAAGCGCCCCCTGCAATTTCGGCATGATCTACACCACCGACGGCCGGGTCAAGAACCTGAATCTCGTTGTCCTGGAAGACGACAAGAAATTCTTCCTGCCCTACAGCGGAACAGCCGTCGTCCGCAGCGCCGTCATCGACCGCTATCCCCCACTGCGGACCTTGATCGGAACCATCTCCGAACACCTCACCGACGAACTCATGCAGGACCTCAACGGTCGCGTCGACATCGATGGCGAGGACCCCGCCGACGTCGCCTACGACTGGTTGAAGAGCGAGAAGCTGGTCGAGTAGGTCAGACCGCGGCTCGACCCGATTGAGATAAAAGCGGCGCCGCAACTCTCGATCACAAAAACTAATCGCACACGGCTCCATTTCCGGTGTCGACATTCCGTTCAAGCACCGCTCGCACGTTGTTGGCACGTCGATTTTTCAGATTGTCTCGCGACTCGCGTGCAAGGTGTTTGCGCAGGTACAACCGGTGCGCAACTATGTGCTCGGTAGTTATCCCGCTTCCGCAAGAACAGTGATCTGTCGACTGACGGAAGGTTCATTTGTGAACTCGTTGGATACCACTGTGCGTATCGTCGCTCTCACCGTATTCGTGATCACGATGGCCTATAACGGCCCGCTCATCGTCATGGGAGTCCTGTTCGCGCGTCGCGCCGATGGATCGCTGCGTCGACAGCTCGCGTTGGAAAACGGTCCACCCGTCGCAGTGCCCGCGGGATGGATCGTATTCGTGTTGATTCCGTGTTTGAACGAAGCGAAAGTCATCGCGAACACCGTGCATTGTCTGCTCGACGCACAGCCCGGAGTCCGGCTGGTCGTTGTCGATGACGGCAGCGATGACGACACCGCCGCCCTCGCCGAAGCAGCGGGCAAGGGCGTCACCGTCGTGCAGCGGGTGCTGCCTGCGGCTCGACTCGGGAAGGGCGCCGCTCTCAACGCGGGCCTGCGCCACATCCGCCGTTGCGTCGAGAACGAGGGCCTGGCACCTGAGCGGGTGCTGGTGTGCGTGCTCGACGCCGACGGCCGGATGACGCCGGGCTCGGTCGCCTGCGTCACCGAGCTCTTCGAAGAGCCGGAAGTCGGTGGCGTTCAGCTGGCGGTACGCATTCGGGGCCGCGACTCCGTGGCCCTGCGGTTCCAGGACATCGAATTCTGGGCACTCAGTGCGCTCAGTCAGTTCGGACGGGTCGCCATGAGGGCTGTGAGCATGGGCGGCAACGGGCAGTTCACCCGCCTGTCCGCCTTGGACGATGTCGGGGAGGAGCCGTGGTCGGACTCGCTGACCGAGGATCTGGATCTGGGTATCAGCCTGGCGGTCGCGGGCTGGACGGTCACTTCCACCATGGGCGCCTTCGTATCTCAGCAGGGCCTGCGTGACGCTCGCCGACTGCTACGGCAGCGCACCCGCTGGTTCCAGGGCCACATGAGCGCCATGGCGCGGCTGCCCGAACTGTGGTCCACCCCCGGGATCCGGCGCACGGTCCGGGTCGAGCTCACCGGATACCTGTTCATGCCGTACCTGATTACGTTGCCCTGGTCGGTCATTCAGCAGTATCTGCTCTTTCGTCTGGCGTTCGGGGACAACCCGGGACTCTTCGACCTCGCGACCGGGCCGCTATGGATGCAGGTGCTGAGCGGGATCGGTTTGTACGCAATCACTTTCGGGCCCTTCCTGATCTGGGCTGTGCTGTACTGGCAGCGCACCGGCGATCAGCCGCTGTGGAAGTCCATCGCCTATCTGCACGCCCAACCGGTGTGGATGTACGTCGCCTTCATCGCGGTGTGGCGGGCGAGCTGGCGCATCCTCCGCCGACGCACCGGCTGGGTCAAGACCGAACGCGTCGCGGAGACCCCCGTCACCACGACCGGCAGTGCGGCCACATCGTTGCTGAATTCACCTGTCGGGCATTCGCGTTCGGCCGGCGCCGCAAGTGTGGCCGACGCGTGACCGCCGACCTGCGCACCGTCCCGGTACGCGCGATGCTCATTCTGGGGACCCGGCCCGAGGCGATCAAGCTGGCGCCCGTTGTCCGGGCCATGACCGCCGCCGCGCGCTTCGAACCGCTCGTGGTGACCACCGGCCAGCACCGCGAGATGCTGCACCAGATGCTGGATCTGTTCGAGGTGTGCGACCGTGTCGAGCTCGATGTGATGCGCGAGCGCCAGCAGTTGTCCGCTCTGACCGCCCGGCTGGTCGCCGAACTCGGCGAGGTGATCCGCCGACAGCAACCCGATCTCGTTGTTGTGCAGGGAGATACGACGACTGCACTGACCGGCGCGCTGGCCGCCTGCTACGAGCATGTTCCGGTCGCCCACGTGGAGGCGGGCCTGCGAACGGGCAGGCCGGACAACCCCTTTCCCGAGGAGATCAACCGCAGACTCGTCGCTCGGGTCGCACGCTGGCACTTCGCTCCCACCGCCCGCGCCGCCGAAAACCTGTTGGCCGAGGGCGTGCCGGAGCAGACGGTATTCACCACCGGCAACACCGTCATCGACAATCTGCTGTGGGTCCTGTCCCGGGGCGCGGGGCGCAGCCGGTTCGGCACCGACCTGCGACATGTCTTACTCACCCTGCACCGCAGGGAAAACCAGGGCGACACCATGCGCGCGATGGGCTGCGCGGTGCGGCGGCTCGCCGATCGAGGTGACGTCGAAATCCTGCTGCCGCTGCACAAGAGCCCCGCCGTCCGCGAGGCCTTGCTGCCCGAGCTGACCGGTCACCCCAACATCCGAGTGGTCGAACCCCTGGACTATCTCGACTTCACCGCCACCCTCGCCGCTTGCGACCTCGTGCTGACCGACTCGGGCGGCATCCAGGAGGAGGCGCCATCGCTCGGCAAGCCGACCCTGGTCTTGCGGACGACCACCGAGCGACCGGAGGCGGTGCAGGTCGGCGCGGCGAAGTTGGTGGGCACCGACCCCGACGCCATCGTGGCCGCAGCGGCGTCACTGCTGGACGATCACGCGGTGTACACGCGAATGGCCAACGCCGGCAACCCTTTCGGGGATGGTCACGCGGCCGACCGGATCGTTGCCCAGCTCGCCGCGGACTGCGGGCACACATCGGTGGGTGCCCTGTCGCACCGCGAACGGGTGCTCAGCTGACGGCAGCGCCGAACCACACGGGCAGCTGGTTGCGCAGATCCTGTTGATCGTCGCCGACCCATGCGGCATGGCCGTCCGGCCGCAACAGCACCGCGGGCACGTCCAGTTCCGCGCTGACGTCGACGACGTGGTCGACCCTATCTGCCCAGCCCGTGACCGAGAGCTGACCGGTCTGGTCGAGCAGTAGGCCACGGCCGCTGTGCATTTGCTCGTAGAGGCGTCCCCGCCGCAGTTCCACGTCCCGCAGCCGCCGACCGAGCAGCGGATGGCCTGCGCCGAAGTCGTAGCGGATGCCGATCGCGATGATCTTCTCGATCAAATATCGGTTCACCTCGTCGAAGTCCATCAGTTCCGAGATCAGGCGGCGCACCGCCTGCGGACCCGGTTCGAGGGAGATCAGCTCCATTTGCGCGCGAGTGTTGTTCAGCACGTCGGCGGCCACCGGGTGCCGTTCGGCCTGGTAACTGTCGAGCAGCCCCTCCGGTGCCCAGCCGTTGATCACCGCGGCCAGTTTCCAGCCGAGGTTGAACGCGTCCTGCAGACCGAGGTTGAGCCCCTGCCCGCCCATCGGCGGGTGGACATGTGCCGCGTCGCCTGCCAGCAGGACCCGGTCGACCCGGTACCGCTCGGCCTGGCGGGTCGCGTTACCGAAACGGGACAGCCAGCGCGGCGAGTGCGCGCCGAAGTCGGTGCCCGCGGTCGCCCGCAGCTGCCGCTTCAGTTCGTCCAGGGTCGGTGGGATCGCGCGGTCCTCTGCCACGCCGTCGGCGGGCGCGACGACGCGGTAGACCCCGTCCCCGAGTGGCGCGGCGCCGAACCGCAACTGGGTCTTGCGGACTTCGACGTTCGCTGCATTGATCGTCGCCGCGGACGCGGTCAGCTCCACCTCGCCCACCAGCGTCTCGACCGTCGTCGGCTCGCCGGGAAAGCCGACGCCGAGCAACTTGCGCACCGTGCTGCGTCCGCCGTCGCACGCCACCAGATAGCGCGAGCGCAGCGGCGTGCCGTCGGACAGCTCGACGGTCACCCCGTGTTCGTCCTGGCTGAGCCCGACCACCGCACAACCCCGCCGGATCTCGACCCCGAGTTCGCCGGCGCGCTCCAGCAGCAGCCGCTCGGTGCTGGTCTGCGGGATACTGAGGACATACGGATGCGCGGTATCAAGCTCGGGTGACGGCTTGGCGATGCCCGCGAAGAACCCACCGACCGGGTGCTTGCGGCCCAGCTCGAGAAACGGCGCGAGCGCACCACGCTGGTCGAGTATCTCGATGCTGCGCGAGTGCATGCCGAGTGCGCGAACCACCTTGGTCGGCTCGGTGTCCCGCTCCAGCACCACCGGCCGCACACCTTGTAACCGCAACTCACTGGCCAGCAGCACGCCGGTCGGCCCGGCACCGGCGATGATCACGTCGATCATGCAACCCCTTCGTTCGAATGAGGGACGATCTTGCAGCACGACCGGGGTCTTGCCGCAAGCCCCCCAGTGCGCTATATATTGAAGTGGGCAAGGAGTGGATAACCACCTTGCCCATATCTATTTCCCGGGACGCACAGGGATTTCTGGGCGAAATGTCCGGTCCGCGTAGCCGATGTCCGAGCGCAGGTAGTTCCGGTGTAACAATCCCCCGGGTCGAATCGACATCGAAGACAAGCTCGATTGCGCGATAATTGCGACTTAACATGCGTGAAGAAGAACTTACACTGGTAGCCGTAATTGGTTGCCCGCCTTAAACTTCCACACTCAAAAGGTATTTCGATGGGAAGAAGGCGATGGGTAAACACCGCGCACCACGTAAGTCCGACGTTCCGATGCGATTGGCGATGGTGTCCACGGCCGCGCTCCTCACGGCCCTCATCTCCGCCGACCGGGACGGCCCCGCCGGCGTCGGCCCGACGGCGAACCGGGACATCAGCACCCCGGGACAATCCAGCAGCACCTTCGCGGCGCCACCGACAGACCAACCGGACATCGCCCCCGATTCAGTTGTAGACGAACCCCTTCCAGAATCGACACCCCGCCCGAGGCCGAGAATCGCCACCAGGACACCCCCGCGGTCCACGCCGCCCCTCGACGATTCCGAACCCCACGACCTCTCCGCCGTCACGGCCGCATGGGTTTCGGGCACCCTGCAAGGCTACGAGTGGCTCGCGCACATCGAGCAATGCATCCTGGCCCATATGAAGTCCACGCTGGCGCAGCGCAGCGTGTAGTCAGCACGGGACGCCATTCGGGCGCGCCATCACACGACGCGCCCGAACGCGGCCGACACTGTTCGAAATGCCGCCCACCACAACTCGACTCGCGTCTACCGGCGTGCGCGGGTCCAAGTCGACCACCTTCTCCAATGCCTGGGTGGCCACCGTCGGGCCTGAATGCCAGCCCTGCACAACCGAACTCCGGCAACTCGCGGTAGCGACCGCTACCGACGAGGTCGTGTGCGAGTCCGAAACACGCCCTCCCGCCGTCACATTGGTCGCACGCCGGAGTTCGCGACAGCCATGCCTCAGGACGATCGTCAAATATTGCACGAACTCACCCATTATCGGGATGCCATTGTCGAGCGGGCGGAAGCTGCCGAGTGAGCCGGCGAGCAACCGACGTCTCACCGAACCGGTTGCGCGCGGCCGGAACCCGCACCGAATAGCTTGCAGTGGAATAGCTGCGGTCGCCGTCACAGGGGTCCCGAACAACGAGCAGGCCCCCTCGACTATTGCCCGCTACCAGGAAGTATCCGGCGAAGGAAGGTCCACCTCAGCACGAGTTCGCCGGGAGTTGGATGCGATTCAAACGAGGACCGAAGTGTGACAACGGTCACACAGACACAGGCAAACACCATCCAGGCAGAGAGGTGTGAAACGCCTATGTGCAGTTAAATTCGGGCAACTGAAACTTGTTTGCTCCGCTCTGCGGGGCTTGATACGATAATTTCATACAAAATGGTCGAAGAGGAACGATGACTCCATTTTCCGTCAGCGTGATGATTTGTCAATGATTTCGGTTCAGAACAACTTCGACGAGCCGGGGAGATCAAGCGCAGTTCGCCGGAGGGAAAGCAGTGCAGGGGCTAACTCAACACGACGTCAGAAGTACTTTCGATAACGGTCTTCCGTCTCAGAATACCATCGATACCGCAATCATTGTCGGCGCCGGACTGGCGGGCCTTGCCGCCGCATACGAATTAGCGAAGCAGGGCACCCGCGTCACCGTGCTGGAAGCCGGTGCTCGGCCGGGCGGCCGAATTTGGACCTATCGTCACCCATTCGCCGACGGCCTGCGCACCGAAGCAGGCGGGATGACGGTGACCGCGCAATGCCATTACGCGATGCATTATCTGCGGGAAATGCAGCTGGAGACCGAGCCGAGCGATCTCGTCGACACCGACTTCAGTTACCTGCGCAACGGCGTCCGGATCCGACCGGACCAGCTCGGCGACCATGCCGAAACCTTGGGACTGCAGCCACACGAGCGCCACCTCACCGTCGCCGACCTGAACGCCCACTACGTCACGAAGTTCAACGAGAACATCGGCCCGGAACTCACCGCACCCACCTGGACCCCGACGCCGGATCTGCTGGCACTCGATCAGATTTCGGTCCGCCGGACCCTCGAAGACCGAGGCGCCTCCGCAGCCGCGATCAGCCTGATCGAACCGCTTTTCCTCGAAATGCGCGGCGGCGAACTGGAATCCGCCTCGACCATGGCGTGGGCTCGCTACGAGTCGGGCCACCGCGCCTTCTCCACCGCCGACGCCGGGTGGTACAAGGTCAAAGGCGGCGCCGACCTGCTCGCCCGCGCACTGGCGGACAAGGTCAAAGACCGTGTCCTGTACCGGAAACCGGTCGTCCGCATCACGCAGACCGAGCAGGAAGCGCAGGTGACATTCCTCGATCGCGACCGGCTGCAGACGCTGACCGCCGACCGCGTCGTCGTCACCGCACCGTTCAGCAGCGTGCGCCGGATCAACCTGTCGATGGCCAGCCTGTCCGCCGCGAAGCACGCGACCATCCGCCGCCTCAGGTATTCGTCGGTCCTTCGCATATTTCTGCAGATGCGCAAGAAGTTCTGGCCCGAAGAGCGATTGATGCTGTCGACGGATACGCCGATCGGCACGGTCCGCGACGGCACGCCACGACTGCCCGGCCCGCGCAAGATCCTGGAGTGCTGGCTGACCGGCTGGCCCGCACAGGCGGCGGCCGACATGAGCGAGGAAGAGCGCATCAATTTCGCGCTGACCGAACTGGAACCGATCATGCCGGGGGCACGCGCGAATTTCGAGCTCGGCACGTCCATAGCCTGGGACAACGAGCCGTACATCGCGGGCGCGTACATTCTGCCGGAGCTGGGCCACCACGAGCTCATGGCGCACACCAGAACACCGGAGGGAAGAATACATTTTGCAGGCGAGCACACCGCATTCGAACCCAATGGTGGCTCGATGAACTATGCGCTGGAATCGTCGATTCGGGTTCTGCTCGAATTATCGTCCCGCTGATTTTCCGCCGCCTTCCGCTGCCTCGACCTCGTCGAGCTGATCGGCACTGTTACCGCGCAAGAAACAACTGAATCGCACTAGCTGGAAGGGAGGATCGCTTTGCTTCATCCGCGCTTGTTGATCGTGGCGGATTGTGAGGGGATCGAGGATACGGTCAATGACCTCAAACGGCACGGTTTCGAACCCGAGCCGACCTCGACCGGGGCCGAAACGATGGCGGCTTACCCTGACTTCGACGTAGTACTCGTCGACCTCGACTTCACCGATTTCGACGGATTGACCTTATGTAGAGAAATTCGGCGAGCCAGCGACATACCGATCATCGCTTTCGCCTCCGCGTTCGAGCTGGACAAGGTCCTCGCCCTGGAAGCGGGGTGCGACGACTGCATCGTGAAGCCGTACCACAGCCGTGAGCTCATGGCGCGGCTACGCGGCCTGCTACGGCGGGTGCACATGATGTCCCAACCCGCACTCATCGTCGGCCAACTGGAGATCGACTCGGCGCTGCGCGAGGTCAGGGTCGGCAATCGGCTGGTCGAATTGACCCGCAAGGAATTCGAACTACTGCGCCTGCTCGCCACCGAGCCGCAGCGCGTGTTCTCCAGAGCCGAACTGCTACAACAGGTCTGGGGATACGACGACGTGGACGCCGAAGTGACGTCACTGGCCAGCCGCACCATCGACACGCATTTGAGCAGCGTCCGCAAGAAACTCGGCTCCGCCGACTGGATCGTCACCGTGCACGGTGTCGGGTTCCGCTTCAATGATGAAGCGGGGCGCGGCAAGTCGGCCCCGGCCGTCGCGGCGGCCCGCGCCAGCGGGACCGCCGGATAGCCTGCCCGCACTACCCCGTCCGTGCCTTCTGCGGCGTGAACTGCGGGGTGAACGCGCCACCGTACGTCTCGGCGAACTCGCCGATGATGGCGTCCTGTTCGGTTCGGGGGTCTCGCCCGCGGCACAACTCGTCCAGCACCGCACCGGACTCGTCGTGCACCCGCTGTGCGGCGTCGTAGGGCATGTGGGTGAACGCCACCAACTGGTACAGCGGCGTGTACAGCTCGGGACGCAACTCGTGCAGCCGTCGTTCCAGCGCGCGTCGCGCCAGGAACATCGGATCGTTCACGTGGGCAGACAGCTCCGTGAGGTTCCGCAGCGACAGTTCCGCCAGTGCGTGCCCCGCTTTCACCCGCACATCGCTGTACTCGTCGACGACCACCTCGGCGACGGTCGCGACCGTGCCACCCTCGCAACGGACCGCGGCCTGGAACTTCTCCAGCAGCGCCGCCAGCGTGGCGGCATCCTCGAAACTGCAGTTGATGCCCTGCCCGAAGAACGGGACGACGGCATGCGCGGCATCACCGACCAGCACCGCGCGCCGATGGTGATACGGGGCGCAGTTGATGATCCTGAGGTGGCCGGGGCTCCGGCTCGCCAAGTCCGTGCCGACCGCCGCCATCCGTCCGAAGACGTCGGGAAACTCGGTCGCACAGTAGGAGCTGATCGCGTCGGCCGACGGCAGCCCCGAGAAGTGCCTGCGCCGGTCGTCACCGGCCATGGGCTTGAACAGACTGGTGGTGAAGGTCTGATCCCGGTTCGGTTGAGCCTGGAGAAAGTGGTCGCCGCGCGGCCACAGGTGCATACCCGTCGGGTCGGCGTCCCCGTAGTCCATGGTGATCTCGGCATAGCCGTGCTCGATGGTCTCCCGCGTCGCCCACATGTCCTGCGGGTGTGCGGCGACAATGGCTTCGCGCACAACACTATTGGCGCCGTCACAGCCGACCAGCAGATCGCCGGTGACCCAGGCCGAGGAGCCGTCCCGATCCCGCAGCAGCGCCGCCGGTCGCGCGGTGTCCACGTCGACACACTCTTGGCCGTAATGGATGCGGGCCCCCTCCCGCAGCGCCTGGTCGCGTAGCAGGTCCTGCATCACCCGGCGCGGAATGGACAGCAGATGGTGATGGGTCATAGTGCCGTACGGCTGTGTGGAGATCGCACCGTCACGGTGGTGGATGATCCGCTTGGCCAGCACCGAGCCCTGCAGATAGAGGCGCCGACGGACCGAACGGGGCAGGCAGTCGAGCCCGCGCGAGGTGAGCGTCAGGTTGAACGAATGCCCGGACCCGGTGCCCGCCGACTCCGTGCCTCGCTCGAAGAGATCTACCTCCAGGCCTTGGCGGCGCAGCAGTGTCGCCAAGGCGCAACCGACCGGGCCGGCCCCGATGATCACCACCGAGCGCAGTTCCAGATCAGTCATTGTGTTCCTCCCTGGTTCAGCCCGTCCGGCGGCGCGAGGGCGCCGACGGCGCGGAAGTACTCGAACATCCGGCGAATCCAGCCCGTATCCACCTGCGGATACGGGCACCCGACGTCGGCAAGCGCCCGCCTGGATTTCTCGTTGTCGAAGGTGTGCGCGCCGAGGCGCATCACGCCCTCCCGCATGAGCGGCACCAGCGGACCGAGGCCCCAGCGTCGGTCGTCGGTCTCGGCAGCCTGCCGTTCCAGCGCGGCCATCCAGGTGGATCCCGAAGTCGGTTCCGTCGCATAGCCTTCCGCGCGAATTGCGTCGATGATGGTGGGCCAGTCGAGCCCGTCGGCGTGGTAGAGATGCCAGTTCTCGTCGTCCGGCTTCTCCTCGGACAGGCGGATGATGGCGCGGGCCACGTAGTCCACCGGCAACAGGTCGACCGGCGGCCCCTCGGCGATGTCCGCCGGGTAGCAGCCGAGCAGCGCGAAACCCTTCATCTGCAACCAGAAGAAGTCGTCGTGCCTGCATGCGCCGGTGCGGCGGTGACCGGCGATGCGGCCGACGCGGTGCACGGTGACCGGCAGCCCGGCCTCGCGC
>NZ_BJXA01000047.1 GCF_007990755.1 Nocardia ninae NBRC 108245
GCTGGTGGACGAGGCGGGCGGCTGGGTCGCCGCCGTGGTGCGGGTCAGCGTCGGCGTGCTCGATGCGGTCGAGTCGTTGCCACCGCAGGCGGCGAGCAGGCCGGTCGCCGCGATCGCCACGACAACGCCGAATACCTTGCCACGGGTCCTCTGCATGAATTCTGTCCTCGATCTGTTCGCAAACGGGGGAGGTCGCCACCCAACATAGCGGCAAGACTTAAGAGATCGGAGCCGGACAACAAACAGACCGGTCAGATTTAAAGCCCGTGAACCTCCGGTTTGCCATCGCGCAGCACGATGAAACCGGTTTGGAAGTTCTGCTGCACACCGCCGGGGACGGGGAACTCGTCGCTGATCGGATAGCCGAGCTTGCCGTTCTCATACCCGAGCACCTGCCAGGCCTCCATGAGCGGACCGTTCTTCACCGCCCACGCACCCGAGAGCGGGCTCCAGTAGATATTGCCGCCCTCGAAACGGCTGTACCGGCCGAGGTCCTTCAGCGGCTGCTCCTCGGCGGCGGGGAAGCCGAGCCAGCTGTTCTCGTAACCCATTTGGGCATATTTGCCCAGGATCATGCCCTGCACCCGGTGCACACCGGTCTTGGCGCTGTAGTAGAACGGGCCGTTCTCGAACGACTGCACGGCGCCGTCCCGGCTCGGGGTCGCCACCTCGGGTCCGATCGGGTAGCCCGCCGGGCCGCTCTCGTAACCCTGCTTGCCCCATTCGTCGAGGATTGCGCCGCGCACGGCCTGGGCACCGGTCTGCGGGGTCCAGTAGAGCGAGCCGTGCTGGAAGGTCTGCATGCGGCCCTTGCCGTCCGGCAGTCCGCGTTCGTCACCGGTCGGCAGGCCGAGCGGACCGGCGGCGCCCTGCGTGGCCTGATAACCGCCGCCGATCATGCCGCCGACCGGGTGCGCGCCGCTGCCCGGCGTGAAGTAGACCCGGCCGGATCGGAAGTCTTGGGCCACACCGCCACCCGCCACCGGATACTCGGCGGACAGGCAGTCGCCCAGCCAGTTGTTCGCGGCGGCCACGGTGGCGATCTGGCCGCCGACCGTGCAGCCGGTCTGCCCGGGATCGACGCCGAGCGCGGCCGCGGCCTGCGTCCAGGACTGCCGCATCTCGAAGTCCCAGTAGGGCCACGAGTGCGTGCCGGACGGGCGGTAGTTCACCTGCGCCGGGATCGCCAGCTTGCCGAGCTTGGTGACGAAGTTCTGCGAGGTGAGCCGCGACAGGATCTCCAGCCCCATGCCCGCGTAGTTGGTACTGACGCCGGGAATGCCGGACGCCTGGTCGAACGGGCCGGAGGCGCCGCTGCCGCTGGACACGTACAGCGTGACGCCCTTGAGCTTCTCGGCCAGCGTGTACGGGTCGTGTGCGGCCCATTCCGGGCTGGTCGGCGGGCCCCACATGGCGCCGACGTCGTAGCCGCCCGCGTCGCGCATAGCGAACTGGATGGCCTGCGGCATGCCGATCGTGGTGGTGGTGAGGAAGCCAGAGTACGACGCGGCGTACTTGGCGAAACCGGGGTTGCGCGCGGCCAGGAACATGGCCGCCGTGCCGCCCATCGAAAGCCCCTCCATGCCACGGACATCGGTCGCGCGCCAATCGGCTTCCAGCAGCGGCGGCAGCTCCTTGGTCAGGAAGGTTTCCCACTTGTAGTTCTTGCCGTTGTCCGGCTGGATCCAGTCGGAGTAGAAGCTGGACTGGCCGCCGATCGGCAGCACCACGGTGACGTTCTTGTCGGCGAAGAAATCGACGGCGCCCGCGTCCTTGGTCCAGCCGCTCTCCTCGTCGGTGGCGCGCAGGCCGTCGAGCAGGTAGAGCACCGGGAAGCGCACGTCGGGGCGGGTGTTCCAGTCCTTGGCGAGCAGCAACTGCACCTGGATCGGGGTGGCCATGGACGGCGAGTTGATCCACAGGGCGACCCGGCGGTCGGTCAGCCAGATCACCTTCTGCACGGTCGCAGGCACGCCTGCCTCCGCGGCCGCCGGGCCGGGTGCCGGGGCGGGAGCGGGTTGCGCGGCGGCCGGTGCGACGCCCGCGGCCAACGGGATGACCATGGCGGTGGCGAGCAGCACTAACCGCCCGCGAGCCGGACGCGCGCCACGACGCTCGCGTCTCCCCCATCTGCCGCGCCGAATCCCTGCCACAAGAGCTTTCTACTCCCGTACGCGCCGTCTTCCGGGGAGGACACGCACTATAAGAAAACCACCGTGTTCGTTTTGCGGGCTCGCACAACGCATCCGGCGCCGCCTCTTCCGTGCGAGAAGGTGCGGCGCCGAAGCGGTCTTACCGGGACAAATGATGTGTGAGCACAGAGATACCGCAGCGAACGGCCCGGCAAACCATCTGTGCCGAAACGCAACTCGGGCCGTACCCCCTTGAGGGGGTACGGCCCGAGTGGTTGATCAGGCGATCACCAGGCGCCGGTGGCGTCCAGGATCTGGTTGCGCGAGTTGAAGAGCTGACCCTCCCAGTACTTCCAGGAGTGGGTGCCCTGGGCCGGGAAGTCGAACCGGGCCGGGATACCCAGCGAGGCCAGGCGAGCCTGGAACGCGCGGGTGTTGACCAGCGAGAGGGCCTCGAGCGCCATCGCGTTGCTGGTGTTGAACACACCGACCGCCGAGTTCGGCGCGTCGAACTGACCCGGCAGGCCGCTGGCCGCCGAGATGTACATCGGCAGGCCCTTGAGCTGCGGTGCGAACACGAAGGGGTCCATCCGCAGCCACGCCGGGCTCCACGGCGCCGCCATCGAGTCGACGTTGAAGCGGCCCGCGTCCAGCATCGCGACGCGGATCGCCTCGCGCATGCCCGGCGCGGAGATGTTCAGGTAGCCCGAGTACGAGGCGGCGAACTTGAACTGGTCCCGGTGGTAGGCGGCGAGCGCGAGCGCGCCACTGCCACCCATGGAGAGACCGGCCACCGCGTTGTTGGTGCGGGAGACGCCGTAGCCCTCGAGGAAGGCCGGGAGCTCCTTGGTCAGGAAGGTCTCCCACTTGTAGGTGGTCTTCTGGCCGTTGGTGTTGCTCGGCGCGTACCAGTCCGTGTAGAAGCTGGACTGACCGCCGACCGGCATCACCAGGGTGATGTTGTCGTTCGCGAACTGCTGCAGCGCGTTCGTCTCGAACGACCACGCGTTGCGGTCGTCCCGCGCGCGGAGTCCGTCGAGCAGGTAGAGCGCCGCGTTGCCGCCGCGTGCTGCCCACTGCACCTGAACCTTGATCGGGCCCATGCTGGACGGGACCATCAGATCTTCGAATCCGCCTGCGGGAGCACGCAAGACCGGTGCGTGCACCGGTGCCGCGGTGGCGATCGGGGCCGCCACGCCCGCGGCGATCGGTAGCGCCAATGCAGCGGCACCGACAGCCAGAATTCGATTACGCCAACCACGAGGTGCGCCTCGCCGTCCCGACTCACTTCTCATCGGCGCGGCCGCCCTGCCGAAACGCATGAATCCTGCTCTCTTTCTGCTTTTCTGCCTGTTGTGGTGCCGTCGGCGACCCCGAGAGGGGCGCAACCGCACCAGTGCTGCCAACGAGACGCACGCCGCAGCACACCGGACCCCGACATTCCGGCGCATGCGACTGCGAAACTACGATCTGGTCACACTTGCGCTCGCTGGACGATATTCGACACCGGTGGCCTTAGCAAGGCCGAGGCAACCAGGTGGCCGAAATCCGCCCGTACGCAATCTGTGATGGTGCGGTGACCCTATCGCGTTCGGCCGGTGATTGTCGTGCCGGAGCACCAAATTTTCACCTGATGGCCGGAAGTGTCAGCGCGGGCGTGGGCGCCGAACCCGGCGTGGACAGCGGAGAGTGCCTGGGAATGCGGCGAATTGAGTTCACCCCAAATTCGCGCTGAGATCTGGCAGCATCTGGAAAACCTGGTCCTGCCAGTAGTTCCAGCTGTGCACACCCACCGGGGTGTACACGAACACGGCATTGCTCGGACCGAGACTGTTCATCCGCGCTTCGAACGCACGGGTGTTGGCCAGCGCGATCGTCTCCAACGCCATCGCATTGCCGAGGTGGTAGACGTCGATCGGGGCGTTGATCACATCGCGTGGTCCGTTCACGCCGTTGCCGGTGGCGATCCACAGGCGAGTTCCGTTGTCGCGCAACAGTGGCGCGAACATGAACGGATCGTTGCGCAACCAGCGCGGATCCCATGGCGGACCCCACATGGCGTCGATGTTGTAGCCGCCCGCGTCGAGCATGGCCAGCCGCAGGCCTTCCTTCATGGCCGGCGCGGAGATGTTCAGGTAGCCCGAATATGAACCGGCATAACGGAACTGGTCGGCATGGTATGCGGCCAGCGCGAGCGCGGCGCTGCCACCCATGGACAGGCCGAACACGCCGTTGCCACGCGGGTTGAACCCGAGACGGTCGTGCAGCGCCCAGCGCAGATTGTCGGTGAGAAAGGTCTCCCACGCATAGGCCTGCTGTTGGCCGTTGGTATTACTCGGCGCAATCCAATCCGAATAGAAGCTGGACTGGCCGCCGACCGGCATCACCACATTGATGTTCCACTGCGGCAGCACGCGGGAGATGCCGGTGTCGATCTCCCAGCCGCTCAGGTCGTTGCGAGCGCGCAGTCCGTCCAGCGCGTAGACCACACGGTCGGTGTTGCCGTCCGCGGCGGGGAAGATCCTGGACTTGATCGGGCCCATGCTGGAGTCGACCCAGAAGTCGAAGCCGCCGGGGTCGAACGCGGCCTGCGCGGGAGTGCCGAGGCCGCCGCCGAATGGCAGGGTAATGGCAATGGCGAGACCGGCGACCGAGCGCCGGAACCAGCGGCGACCGATCGATTCGCGCCCACTGGCAACCGTTCCGCGTACTTCATCCGACCGCATCGACTTCACCTTTCGCCCGTGCGGTCGTCGTTGGCCGCAACCGTGGTGCATGGAGATCGACACTCGGCGTCGATGGCTTCCAACGGCGAAGTCCTCGGGCCTATAGCTCTTCTATAGGCAGTTATTCGGGTTTTCCCGTCCGGGAAACGCATGGCGATGCCGGATCGTGACGGAAACCAGCGATTTGCCGTTATCAGCGAGCAGCCCGCATGTCCTGACAATGACAAGATCGAAATTCGGCCGCCAGCGATCAACCAGCCAATGAATGCGTTCCGGTAGAAAGCAGCAGACCGCCCGGCGCTGGACAGCGCCGGGCGGTCTGGTTACGACGAATTCGTCAGCCGATATTGGCGGACATGTCCGGAATCATCCGGTAGGCCTCGTCGGTCCAGTTGTTCCACGCGTGAATACCGAAGGCGGGATAGGAGTAGACGGTGTTGCCGCCGCCCAGCGTCGCCATCCGCACCTGGAACGCACGGGTATTCGCCAAGGCGAGTGCCTCCAGCCCCATGCCGTTCAGGGTGTTGAAGCTCGGTCCGTCGGTCGCCGTCGGTAAACCGCTCGCCGCGGCGATCCACAGGCGGGTGCCGTTGCGCACCAGGTTGGGCGCGAAGACGAACGGATCCATCCGCAGCCACTGCGGGCCCCACGGCGGCGCCATCGAGTCGACGTTGTACCCGCCGGCGTCCAGCATCGCGATCCGGATGGCCTCCCGCATGCCCGGCGCGGAGATGTTCAGGTAGCCGGAGTACGAACCGGCGAAGCTGAACTGGTCCGGGTGGTAGGCGGCCAGGGTGAGCGCCGCGCTGCCGCCCATGGACAGGCCGAACACACCGTTGCGGGTGTCGCTGAAGCCGAGCCGGTCGCGCAGCGCGTTGCGCAGGTCGCGGGTCAGGAAGGTCTCCCACTGGTACCGGTAGCTCTTGCCCGGCCCCGCGGCCAGGATGTTGAGCGCGCCGGAGCCGGAGGACGAGCCGGAGCCCGCCGGGATGCCGAGCAGCTCGCTCGGCGCGTTCCAGTCGGCGTAGAAGCTGGACATGCCGCCGACCGGCATGACGACGTTGATGTTCCAGTCCGCCAGCACCTGGGGAACGTTGGTCTCGATTTCCCAGCCGTTGAGGTTCTCCGGCGCCCGCATGCCGTCGAGCACGTAGGCGACGCGGTTGGTGTTGCCGTCCCTGGCGCGCAGCACGCGCGACTTGATCGGGCCCATGCCGGAGTCGACCCAGAAGTCGAACGCGGCGGGGTCGAAGCCCGCCGATGCGGTGGCTCCGCTGCCTGCTGCCGCGATACCGAAGGGCAGCAGAAGTGCCACGGCGATCCCCAGAGCGGATCGCTTGACCCACGAACCAGTGGCTCCCGAGGTACCGGGTCTACCTTTCCAGCGGGCAATTCGCATCAAACTCGACCTTTCGTTCGGGCGGCCGGGGGGCAAACAGCTGGCGATCTTTACCGGCCCCCTCTTCGGACACCGAGTGCCGCTGTCCACCGAAACGGGACGAATCGACCTCTGTGCATGTTCTTCGTGTATCAATCGGCAGCGGAAGCTTATATGTTGCTGGAAAGTGACTCATGCCACAACTCACCGTCCACTACCTCTCCACATTCGTTACCGAACAGCACTTGGACGACTGGCACACGAAAAGACCGCCCGGTGCACTCGGCACCGGGCGGTCCTGTCGAACAGACTTACCCGAGAATCACCCGATATTGGCGGACATATCCGGGATCATCCGATAGACCTCATCGGCCCAGTAGGTCCAGTTGTGCACACCGACGGCCGGGAAGTCGTAGGTGGCGTTGCTGGCGCCCAGCGTCATCATCCGAACCTGGAACGCGCGGGTGTTGGCCAGGGCCAGCGCCTCGAGCCCCATCGCATTGACGGTGTTGAAGCTCAGCCCGTCGGCAGCGCTCGGCAGGCCGCTGCCCGCCGAGATCCACAGCCGGGTGTTGTTGGCCTTGAGCCGCGGCGCGAAGACGAACGGATCCATCCGCAGCCACTGCGGGCCCCACGGCGGCGCCATCGCGTCGATATTGAAGCCGCCCGCGTCCAGCATGGCCACCCGCAGCGCCTCGCGCATACCCGGCGCCGAGATGTTCAGGTAGCCGGAGTACGAACCGGCGTAACGGAACTGGTCCGGGTGGTAGGCGGCGAGGGTGAGCGCGGCGCTGCCGCCCATGGACAGTCCGAACACGGCGTTGCCGGTCGGGCTGAAGCCGAGGCGGTCACGCAGCGCGTAGCGCAGGTGCTTGGTGAGGAAGGTCTCCCACTTGTAGGTGTTCGACTTGCCCATGCCGGCCGAACCCGACAGCAGGCCCGAGCCGGAGTTGGCCGAACCGGTGGACGAGGATCCGGCGCTGCCGAGACCGAAGAAATCGCTCGGCCCGTTCCAGTCGGCGTAGAAGCTCGACGGTCCGCCCACCGGCATCACGACGTTCATGTTCCATTTGGTCAGCTCGCGGACGACCTCGGTGTCGACTTCCCAGCCGCTCAGATCCGGCCGGGCGCGCATGCCGTCCAGCGCGTAGACCACGCGACTGGTGTTGCCGTCGGCGGCCCGGAACACCCGATTCTTGATCGGGCCCATCTCCGAGTCGACCCAGAAATCGAAGCCATCCGGGTTGAACGCCGCGGACGCCGGACCGGCCGGGCCTGCCACCGACACCCCGAGCGGTAGCAGAATCGCCATCGACAGCAGCGCCGAACGCTTCAGCCACGATCCGGCTCTTCGAGTATTCAGACGCCCGAACACGCCTCGCATCAGTTTCGACCTCTCGTTCGTGCAACAGCATCGGCCGTTGTCTAACGATGACCCGCCGATGCCAACACCTAGTTGACGCCATGACGGGCGTACTTTCGCAGCCTAGCGTGTCATCGTGACTCTGGCGTTATCGAACCGAGACAGAGGGGTGTACACCAGATTTGTGGACTCGACCAATGCGACGCGCCGGACCCTGTGAAAGCACCAACCCACCGGAACCCGGAAAGTCCAGGCCCGGTGGGTCGGTCGCGCACGTTGCTAGCGCGGCGGCTGGGGGGCCCTGGGGAACGGATCGACCAGGCCGCAGCGTTCGATCTCGTACTTGGGCACCCGATCGATCCGGTACTTGGCGAAGGTCAGCGCATTGCGCAGGTTGTGCCGGAACCGCTCGAAGGTGAGCGGGTCGCGGTAGGAGACCAGCAGCGCCTCGGTGGTCGGGCACGCCATCGCGGTGCGCGCCTGGGTCACCCACTTCTCGTCCATGTACCAGGGCATCCACGGCTTCTTGTCCACCATGCCGGTGTCCACCACGACCCAGTCCGGGTACAGGGCCTTGTCGTGCCCGATCCGGCCGTCGGTGAGCCGCTCGGTGTGCGCGGCGAGCGGATAGGCCAGGCCCATCTGGTCGATGACGCGCACGTCCAGCGGGACGTTCATGCTGGTCATGCCGAGGTTGAGGAAGTAGACCGTGTGCCCGGCGCCGCCCGGCGGGATGGGCTGCGGCGGCGGTGCCATGTACCAGAACATGAACGACGGCGAGTTCAGCAGCAGGCCGCCGTTCGGGGTCGCGGCGATGGTGTCGACCATCGGCCGGATGCGCGGGTAGTCCAGGTAGTCCTCGGCCAGGATCGGATGATCGTGGCCGGTGTTGAGGACGTAGTAGACCCGCTCGTCGACGATGCCGGACGCGGAGATCTTGGTGCCGGTCTTGATCGCGGTCGTATTGGCGGCGAACAGCGCCCAGCCCGCGGTGCCGAGCAACGCGAACAACACCACCGCGAACGACCAGTCGGCGGCGGTGGCCGAGCGTAATCCGCCCGCGGGCAACCGGATCGGCACCACGGCGACCGGCAACAGCAGCAAGAACAACTGCGCCAACAGCATTCGGCCGTGCATGAAGTCGCCGCCGACGCGCAGCGCGTAGATCGTGAGCAGGAAACCGCTCACCAGCACCAGAGTGACGACCGCGCCCGGCGAGCGCAGCCACACCCGGATCCGGTGCGCGTTCCACCCGGACTGCTCCTCGGGTGCGGCATGGCGCCCGATCGCCGCCGCGGGTACCGGCGCCGTGCCGCGCGCCGCGACCACACCCGCGACGAGCAGCACCAGCAACGGCACCCACAGGTAGTACGGGCCGACCAGATCCCACAGGTAGGTGAAGCCCTGGCCCCACTTCGCGCCGCCCGCGTCCTTGGCCACCGCGGTGTTCGGGTAAGGCAGGCCGTAGTAGCCCATCCGCCAGATCTGATAGCCCATCGGCACCAGACCCGCGACGACAACGATCAAGCCGCGCAACACGATCGGGCGCAGCCGCGCCTGCGGCATCGGCGCGATGACGATCATCAGCAGCGCGAGCCCGCCGACCAGCGTCATCTCCGGGCGGATCAGCGGGGCCAAGCCCGCGAGGAACACCAGCCCGAACAGGCCGGGCAGTCGCACCCGTTCCGCCTGACTCCAGCGGATCAGCTGCCACCACAGCAGGCCGAGCCAGCAGATCACCAGGCTGCTCTCCAGCCCTGAGGTGACGTAGTCCCGGGCCGGCGGGATGGCGATGTAGACCAGCATCCCGGCGGGCAGCAGCAGCGCCGACTTCGGTCCGCCCCACAGCCTGCTCGCGCCGAGCATCGCGAACACCACCGCGGCCAGCGACAACGTGAACGCGATGCCGAGCACCACGTACTCGAGTCGCGCCTGGGTCAGCCAGCTGAAGAACCAGACGATGTACGTCCACGCGGTACTGGTGTTGGTCTCGACGCGCTCACCCGCGTTGAAGACGGGCCCGTTGCCTGCCAGCAGGTTACGCACGGTGCGCAGCACGATCAGGCCGTCGTCGGCG
This sequence comes from Nocardia ninae NBRC 108245, assembly GCF_007990755.1. Lineage (GTDB taxonomy): Bacteria > Actinomycetota > Actinomycetes > Mycobacteriales > Mycobacteriaceae > Nocardia > Nocardia ninae. The sequence continues at coordinate 9,677 of NZ_BJXA01000047.1, forward strand.
ATCCAGCGGCGCTGCCAGCCGCCGACGGCGAAAAGGACGACGGTGAACGCGATCCCACCGACGAACGTGGCGCGGGATAGGAGGGTGTACCGCGACGCCGAGCGGGCCGGCTGCACAGCCGGCCCCTCGTTCGCGTATTCCGTTTGCTCCACTCCCGCTACCAACATCTCGTCAGGTGAGATAGACAGCGACACCTACCGCTCCGATCCAGGCGATTGCGAGGAACTGGAGGACGCGATCCCCCAGTGCGATCTCTTCGGGTTCACCGGCCTCGCCGCCATCGACGTCGACCGCGTAACGCAGGATTGCGATGGTAAACGGAATCATAGAAATAGAGAACCAGTTGGTGTCTTTCAGACTGTCCTGCTGGAACGCCCACAGACCGTAGAACACCACGACGGCCGTGGCCGCGAGGGTCCAGATGAACCGCAGATAGGTCGGCGTGTAGTACTCCAGCGACTTGCGGATCTTGGCGCCGGTGCCCAGCGCGATCTGCAACTCGGCGTAGCGCTTACCCGCCGCCATGAACAGCGAGCCGAACGCCATGATCAGCAGGAACCACTGCGACAGCACGATATCCGCGGCCGCGCCACCGGCCACGGCACGCAGCAGGAAGCCCGAGGACACAATGCAGATGTCCAGCACCGCCTGGTGCTTGAGGCCGAGGCAGTACGCCAGCTGGATGCCGATGTAAACCGCCATCACCACGGCCAGATGCCAGGAGGCGAGGAACGATCCGGCGATCGAAGCGGCCAGCAGCAGCACCGCGAGCACATACGCCAGCTTGATCGGGACGACGCCCGCGGCGATCGGCCGGTACCGCTTGGTCGGGTGCGCCCGGTCGGCGTCCACGTCGAGCGCGTCGTTGATCAGGTAGATGCCCGAGGCGGCCATGCAGAACACCACGAAGGCGATGGCGATCGGCTGGAGCACGTCGAGTTCGTTGGCCGTGCCCGCGGCCAGCGGGGCCGCGAGCACCAGGACGTTCTTGACCCACTGCCGCGGCCGGACAGCCTTGAACAGCCCACCGGCCAATGTCTTCGGCGGACCCTTGACGACCGCTTCGGCTAGGTCGGTTCCGGTTGGCTCTTCACTCATATCAACTACCAAAGCTCTTTCTGTGGCGGTCATCGAGTCTCTTTTCGGCGGCAAGCACAACGGCGGCGGACGCGGCACCGAGCGCCGAACCAGCGAGCACATCGGAGGGATAGTGCACCCCGAGCACGACCCGGGAGAGCAGCATCGGTGGGACGAGCACCGCAGGCAAGGGTAGCCCGGTCAATCTGCCGAGCAACACCGCCGCCGCGGTGGTCGAGGTGGCGTGCGAGGACGGGAAGCTCAGCTTGCTCGGCGTCGACACGTTGACCTGCACCGAGGGATCGTTCGGGCGCGGCCGCCGGACGACCCGCTTGATGACGATCGAGGCGGCGTGCGCGCCGACCGCACCCACCGCGACGCCGGCCCACTGCCTGCGCCGCGGCTTGTCGACCAGCCATCCCGCCGCGGCGATGCCGACCCAGCCGAGCGCGTGCTCACCGAAGTGCGACATACCGCGAGCGACCTTGACCACGTCGGGCGTACCGATCTTGGCCTGCACCGCGTTGAGGATCCACACCTCGGTTGCTGCCTGCTCGGTGGACGGCAACGCGGATACCGGGCCGCCATGGCCGTTCGTGCTCTGCAGCGGCTTATCCACTGCGGTGTTGTCCGCGAGACTCACGACTCCCCCTTCGTCTCAGCACCGATGCCGAAGGCATTTTCCCAGGCCGCGGTGCTGGTCAGCTGCGGGTGGGCGGCGCGGTAGCGCTGCTGCATCTCCGGGAAGCGCGCGGCCAGTTCCTTGCGCAGGCGCATGGCTTCTTTGAAGAGGCCGAGGGCTTGGCGCGGGTCGCGCTTGCGGTAGACCACGCCGCGGCCGTCGGCGGTGGTGACGGTAACGCCGTCGACCTGCGACAGCAAGAACCACCGGGCGTCCAGCGTGGGGACATTCAGCTGCGGGATCTCGTGATGCTGGGTGTGCGCCGGGCGCAGGTTGTGCACGAGGCCCTTGGCCAGGCGGACCACCTTGGCGATCGGGTTGGCCGGCTCGCCGACCGCGCCGACCTCGATGTGGCTGGCCAGCGGCAGTTCGGTGGACGAGGGCAGGATGACCGCGTCCGGGTACTGCTTGCGCAGCGCGTGCACCGCGCCGAGCGCGCTCGGCAGCAGCTGGAACAGCCGCTCCGGGCCGGCCAGGAAGTCGCGGATGGCCAGGTTCTGGATGGCGACCGTCGAATACTCCAGGCAGAGCAGGTGTTTCAGGGTCGCCTTGACCGTGTTCACCACCATGCCGCGGCCGTTGCCCGGCATGTGCAGCGAGGCCACGACCAGCCGGTTGCGCAGGTGGAAGTACGCCTGCCAGTCGATGGCGTCGTCCTTGTCGCTCCACGCCATGTGCCAGACCGCGGCACCGGGCAGGGTGACGGTGGAGTAGCCGTGCACCCGGGCGCGCAGGCCGTACTCGACGTCGTCCCACTTCAGGAACAGCGGCAGCGGCTGACCGATCTCCTCGGCGACCCGGCGCGGGATCACGCAGGTCCACCAGCCGTTGAAGTCGACGTCGATGCGCCGGTGCAGCAGCTTGGAGTTGTCGCGGTCCTTGAGCGGGTACTTGGCGAAGTCGTGGTCGTACTCGACGTTCGGCGCCGAGGTCCACATGAAGATGCCGCGGTCGACGACCTCACCCATGCTGTGCAGGTGTGAGCGCTCCTGCAGGTTGAGCATCTGCCCGCCGACCAGCATGGGCGACTTGGCGAACCGGGCGAAGGCCAGCGCGCGCAGGATCGAGTCGGGCTCGATCTCGATGTCGTCGTCCATGTAGACGATGTACTGGGCGTCGGTGGTCTTGAGCGCCTCGTACATCACCCGGCTGTAACCGCCGGAGCCGCCGAGGTTGGGCTGGTTGTGAATGGACAGCCGATCGCCGAGGGGCGCGGCGGCCTCGGCGAAACCGGGCTCGTCGACCACCTTGCGGTTGCCCTGGTCGGCCACGATCACCGCGGTGATCTTCGCCAGCACCAGCGGGTCCGAGCCAAGGGCAGCAAGGGTTTTCACCAGATCGGTGGGCCGGTTGAACGTCGGCATGCCGACCGCGATGGTGCCCTCGTCGGGCGCGTCCACCGGCGCGTACCACCCGCCGGACAGCAGCGTGACCGCCGTGTCGGTGGTGATGTCGAACCAGATCCAGCCGCCGTCCTCGAACGGGCCGAGGTCGGTCTCGAACTCGACGTGCACCGACTCGGTACCCGGCGCGACCGCGAACTCCTTGCCCTGCACGTGGATTCGCGAACCGTCCGCCTTCGACCGGTAGACGTCCACCCGGCCGTGACCGGCCAGTTCCAGGCGCAGCACCACCGAGTCGAGGATGCTCCAGCGGCGCCAGTAGCTCGCGGGCAGCGCGTTGAAGTAGGTGCAGAACGACACCTCGGACTCCGCGCCCACCGACAGCGAGGTGCGGGTGGCGGCGTGTGCGCGCTTGGCGTTGGTCTTGGATTCCTCGACGTAGAGGGTGCGTACGTCGAGCGGCTCACCCGGCCGGGGCAGGATGATCCGCTGGAGCAGCGATTTCGCGCGAGTCTGGGTGGTCATGTCTTCCGCAAGGGCTTGGGAGGTCATTCTGCACTTTCGTCAGCGAGCGGCGCACCGGTCTCCAAGTGCGGTCGCAGCACATTGTCGAACATACTGAGCGCACTGCCGATGGCCATATGCATATCGAGGTACTGGTAGGTGCCGAGGCGGCCGCCGAAAAGAACCTTCTCCGTCGCGGTTTCCTTCTTGGCGAGCGCGCGGTACGCGGCCAGCTTGGCCCGGTCCTCCGGCGTGTTGATCGGGTAGTACGGCTCGTCCCCGGTCTGCGCGAAGCGAGAGAACTCGCGCATGATCACCGTCTTGTCCTTCGGGTAGTCGCGCTCCGGGTGGAAGTGACGCGGCTCGATGATGCGGGTGAAGGGCACGTCCGCGTCGTTGTAGTTCATCACCGAGGTGCCCTGGTAGTCGCCGGTCTCGAGCACTTCGGTCTCGAAATCGATGGTGCGCCAGCCGAGTTCGCCCTCTTGGTAGTCGAAGTAGCGGTCCAGCGGGCCGGTGTAGACGACCGGGGCGTCCGGGTTCGCCGCGCGCAGTTCGTCACGCACCTCGAACCAGTCGGTGTTCACCCTGACCTCGATGAGCTCGGAGGCGGCCATGTTCTCCAGCCACTTCGTGTAGCCCTCTTTGGGCAGGCCCTCGTAGGTGTCGTTGAAGTAGCGGTTGTCGAAGGTGTAGCGCACCGGCAGGCGGGTGATATTGCCTGCGGGCAGTTCCTTCGGGTCGGTCTGCCACTGCTTGGCGGTGTAGTCGCGGACGAACGCCTCGTACAGCGGGCGGCCGATCAGCGAGATCGCCTTCTCCTCGAGGTTCTGCGCGTCCTTGGTCTGGACCTCCGCGGCCTGCTCGGCGATGAGCGTGCGCGCCTCTTCCGGCGTGAAGTAGCGGCCGAAGAACTGGGAGATCAGGCCGAGACCCATCGGGAACTGGTAGGCCTGCCCCTTGTGCATCGCGAAGACCCGGTGCTGGTACCCGGTGAACTCGGTGAACTTGGTGACGTAATCCCAGACGCGCTTGTTCGAGGTGTGGAACAGGTGCGCGCCGTACTTGTGGATCTCGATCCCGGTATCCGGATCCGGCTCCGAGTAGGCGTTGCCGCCGAGGTGGTAGCGACGATCGATCACCAGCACGCGTTTGCCGAGCTCGGTAGCGGCGCGTTCGGCGACGGTCAGCCCGAAGAATCCGGAGCCGACGACGATCAGATCGAACTGTGAGGTGGAGTTGGCGGAGTTACCCGGGGACGATGCGACGGTCACGGGAGCCCAGAGTATCGGAAGTCCGCGCGGGGTCTGGGTGGAGTCGTGTGGCGCACAGAACGGCAGGTTGTTCGCGGCGGGTTTCGTGTCCGAGCCATCCGAATTTCGCCGGAAGTTTGCCAAGGGGTGGGGCTAGTGGAAAGGGGGTGCTGTCCACTGGACGGTTCGCCCGGCCGAAGTGCGGATGGACAGCCGGTCAGGGGTGTGGGGGTTGGTAGGGCATCGGCGCGGGCGCGTGTTGGACATAGTGGGCCGGTGCTTGCGAGGTGGCGGATCCGATCGGCGCGGTGGTCACTGTCAGCACCAAGGAGATCAACGCCAAGGCGGCCCCGATGATGATCATGGCGGCCAGGATGAAGGAATCGGACAAGCCGTAGTCCCCGCCGTACGTCACGCTGATCAAGCCGCCGACGACCAGCCAAGCGGCACCGATGATCTCCATCGGCCGGCCGGCCGGCCTGCCGAGCATGGACAGTAGGTTGCCGAGGGCAAGGAGGCCCGCCATCAGCACCGAGACGATCAGCAGAACTTGCAGCACGGAATGAAATTGCGACGCGAGTTTCCAGGCCTCGTATTTGTCGTCGGTGATCTTCGGCTCGGTAATCCGGTCCACCACCTGAAAATGCTGAAAGCCGGCGAGCGAGGCCATACCGACCGCCGCCGCGCCGAGCCAGGCCGACAGGATGGTGATCACTCCGGTCAGCCCTTGGTGCGTAGACGTCGAATTGCCTGGTCGGCCATATGGATCAGCCATCGAACCCCCCTCTAGGTACGGTCGAACCTTACCGCGTGACGAGCGGTCGATCGAGCCGATGAGGGGTATCGGATGACATCGAGTCCGGCGAACTAAATATCGGATGGCTCCAAAGGCGCTTGGCTGTAAGGAGATTCGGCGCGGAAACGTGGTGGGGTGTAGGCGATCCAGCGAGTGGTGTAGCCCGAGGAGGCAGTGAGGAACACTGCGAAGGGCAGCACGGCGGCGGTCAGGGTGGCCGGCCATTCGCGGTGGACCAAGGCGGTGACCGAGCCGACCAGGCCGTTGAAGAGGCCGTTGACGGCTTCGAGCGAATGGCTTTCTGCCGGCAGCCAATCGATGCCGTAGTCGGGCTGGTAGTCGACCAGTGCGCAGGCCAGGGCGACAAGGGCGACTGCGGTCAGCAGGCCCGAGGTGAGGATCAAGAGGTAGCGGCCAGTTTCGTCACGGCGCAGCAGCAGGACGGCGCCGTAGCCGAGGGCGATGGAGGCGAGCAGGGCACCCAGGATCGAGAAGACGGCCAGGGAGGTATCGATGTGGGATTCGCCGCGCAAGGCGTTGAGCACGGTTCCGGCGCCCCACAGGTTGAGCAGCCCGGCGCACAGCGCCAGCACGACTGCGGTGGTCGCGACGGCTCCACTCGGCGCCGCAGGACGCTCACTGGCGTATGTCATCGATGCCCTTTCTCCGCCGACGGCCGGCACGCATCCAGTATGCGTACCGGCCGTCTGTTGGGCGCGATCTACAGGTGTGTCTCGGCGTAGACCCGCATGGCGTCGCGGATCAGCTCCGCGGTGCCTGCGCCGTGTACGTCGTAGTTCGCGGTGAAACGCGGGTCAGCGACGTACATCTCGCCGAGCCCGATGAAGGCCTCCTTGGCTACCGGGCGACCCTGCCAGCCGATGCCGACCCAGCGGAAATGGCGGGCCGTGATGGCCTGCACCTCCGCGCTGTCCGGGGCAAGCCCGGCGGCGTGGGCCCGGCCGAAATCGGCGGCGATGTCGGCCTGGGTCTGCTGGAACTGCTTCTGCTCGGCTTCGCTCATCGAGCGCCACCAGCGATCACCGCTCTCGTAGGCGTCCTTACCCCAGCGTTCGATCACCTCGTCCTTGTACTGAGTGTGGTCGAAGCCGTCGAAAACCTCTGCGGCCATGAGTGGTTCACCTCTCTCCGTCTTGTGCAGCGTGGTTTGCACCGACTCGATCTGGCGCCGGATCCGTTCCTGTTCCTGCCGAAGCAGTTCCAGGTGTGTGCGCAGTGCGGTACCGGAGTCCTGTTCACCGGCGAGGACTTCGGCGATGACCGGCAGGCCGAGGCCGAGTTCCCGCAGCAGCAGGATGCGTTGCAACCGCACCAGGGAGCCCTGGTCGTAGTAGCGATATCCGTTGGTGCCGATCCGGCTCGGCGGCAACAGCCCCAGCTGGCCGTAGTGGCGCAGCGTGCGGCTGGTGGTACCGGCCGCCTTGGCCAGATCCTGGATGGACCATTCGGTGCGCACGACCTCGTTCTCCCTTCTCATCTCGTCGGTGTAACCAGCATGCAAGTTGACGTTACGTCAAGGTCAACCCCTTTATCCGCAGCTCAGCGGACGGTCGTTAGCACCGGCTGGGCAGGCGCCGAAGTGGCGATCGGAGCGGTCGGGACGGCAATGGTGACCGGTGCGGTCGGGACGGCATAGGTGACCGGTGCGGTCGGGGCCGCAGTGTTGGCCAGTCCGGTCGGCGCGGCAAGGGTGACCGGCGCGGTCGGCGCGACAACGTTGACCGGCACCACCTTCGGCCTGCCTGCCATCTGGCCGAGCACGGTGCCACCCAGCGCGATGACCAGACCTGCCATCTGCAGCGGGCTCAGCGCTTGCCCGAGCGCGATCCAGCCGATTACGGCGGCGGACACCGGGCTGAGCAAGCCGAGGAAGGCCACCGAGGTCGCGGGGACCTTGGAGATGCCGCGCAGCCAGAGCCAGTAGGCCGCCGCGGTTCCGATGATGCCGATGTACAGGTAGCCACCGATGGCGCGGCTGTCGAGCGCCGGCGGTGCGCCCTCGATGAGGAAGGCGAGCGGCAGGATGAACAGTCCACCGGCGGTGAGCTGCCAGCCGGTCATCGCGAGCGGGCCGACGCCTTCGGGGCGTCCCCAACGCTGCGTGAGCACGGTGCCCGCCGCCATGGACGCGGCACCGGCCAGTCCGGCGACGACGCCGACGGTATCGAGTTGTGCATTGGCTCGCAGCACCACGAGCGCGACTCCGAAGACGCCGATGAGACCGGCAATCACCTTGCGCCCGTTGGGCTTTTCGGCGAGCACGACGGTGGCCAGGCCGAGCGCGAACATCGGGGCGACCGCACCGAGCACCCCCGCCACGCCGCCCGGCAGCCGGTACGCGGCGAGGAACAGCAGCGGAAAGAACGCGCCGATATTGAGCAGGCCGAGCACGGCGGCGCGCCCGATCCAGTTGCCACGCGGCAGCACCCTGGTGATGGCGAGCAGCGCGAGACCGGCGGGCAGTGCCCGCATCAGCGCCGTGAACAGCGGGCGGTCCGGCGGCAGGAATTCGGTGGTGATGGCGTAGGTGGAGCCCCAGACGATAGGGGTGAGGGCGGTGACCGCCAGGGTGCCCGCGTACGAGTTTCCGGTGCGCGGGGTGATGCTTGTGGTCATGTCGTTCGCTCCTCATTGATATTCTCAACGTTGAAATATTTACCCCGTTGGGTGCCTCAACGTCAAGTAGATCAATGTTAAGATTCTTAAAGTAGAGAGGAGCGGGTATGGACGCGGTGGATCTGTTCACCCAGCACTGGAATCGGGAGCGGCCGGATGTCGACGTCTCGCCGATGGCGGTGATCGGCCGCATCCAACGGTTGTCCCGTCTGTTCGAGCAGGACCTCAAGCGGTTCTTCAGCGACTTCGGCATGGAGTTCTGGGAGTTCGACGTGCTCGCCACGCTGCGCCGCTCCGGCAGCGAAACCGGCCTCACCGCGGGTGCGCTGATCAAGGTGGCCATGGTGACCTCGGGTGCGATCACCAACCGGATCGACCGCCTGGTGGCCAAGGGCTGGATCGAGCGTCAGCCCTGCCCGGAAGACCGCAGGGTGATCCGAGTCAGGCTCACCCCGGAAGGTCGCAAGGTGATCGACGATGTGCTGCCGAAACATATGGAGAACGAGCAGCGGCTACTCGCGTCGCTGGACCTGGACTCGCGCGAGCAGCTCGCCGGGTTGTTGCGAACGCTCGCCGAATCACTCGGTGATGGTGCGCCGGACTGACATCGCTATACCGAAAGCCCGGCCTGGGTGGACACTTTCGACCCCTGCCGGGCTTCTAGCGTTGCGACGCAACGAGAAGTGTCCGCCTAGACCGACACCACCGTGCAGTCGTCATTGCCCACAACCCATCACCGCTCCGTCACAACGGCTTCCGTGGATGCGGCGGCAAGCCGACCGCTGAGCGCACTACCTGTCGGGATACGGATCCCGGGCGTCGGACGTGGCGTCGGAGTAGCCGCAGTGGTCGGCGCGAGCGTGCGCCCCGGTGACGCTGATGCCGCGGGTGGCAAGGTGCCAGCGGACGGCGCCGACACGGGCGGCACACTGGAACTCGAAGGCGCGGACTCGAACGCGGGCGGGACGCTCGCGTTCGACGGCGCCGACTCGTACAAAGGTGCCACGACGACATCGGACGGTGCGGGCTCGTATGCCGATGGCGCACTCACTCCTGACGGCTCAGAATCCTGCACGGGAGCGATATGCGCACCGGACGGCGCGGATTCACGCATCCACAGCGCGCTCGCGTTCGACGGCTCCGATTCGTACCGCCGTGACCCGCCGGTACCGGACGGCGCGGATTCTCGCTGCCGCGGCGTGTTCGCGTTCGACGCCACCGATTCGTACCGCGACGGCACGCTGGTACCGGACAGCACGGGCCCGTTCCCGAGAGGCGCGCTCGCCCCAGATAGCGCAGCTGGCGAATTCGTCCAGGACGGCGCGAATTCCTTTGCAGCCGTTGAACTTATGCCGGATACCCCGGATTTCCCTGCGGGCGGCGCACTTCCGTTGGGCACAACGGGCGCACGCCCCGACGGCGCACTCACATCGGTGGGCACGGATTCATCCACAGGCGGCACACCTGTGGATCCGGGTTCGCGCACGGGGGGTGCGTTCAGATCGACCGGTGCGGACTCACCCACACCGACAGGTGCGGATTCATGCACAGGCGGCACGCTCGATCCCACGGGTGCAGATTCATCCACAGGCGCCACACCCGCAGGCACGGGCTCACCCACAGGAGGCCCGCTCAAATCGCCAGGTGCAGGTGGTACACCCGTGTCGGCGGGTGCGGATTCATGCACAGGCGGCGTGCTCGAACCGGCCGGTGCGGATTTATCCACAGGCGGTGTGCCCACGCCGGACTCGCGGGCGGACGGCACGCCCGGGGCGGGTGTGGCCGGGTCGGGGACCAACTGGAGGAGCGTGGTGAAGTCGACGACCTGGGCACCGAGGGTAGGGGTTGAGATGATGACGCCGTTGGTGAACATGCGGTAGGTTCCGGCGTTTTCCGGCAGTGCCATCTCCGGGCCCAGTGGCTGGCCGACTGCGTTGTTCGCACCGCCGATCCGCCGGTACTCGATGTCGATCGGCGATTCGGCGACCGCCGCTCGGGTGCGTGGGTCCACCGGAATCCGCGGTGCATCGGGGACGAGATCGCTCAGCGCGGGTCCGACTTCGAAGGTGTAGATGTCGGCGGGTTCGCCCCCGTCGGGCGCGGAGGAGTACTCCGATCGCAGGATCCGCCCGTCCCGCAGCAGCACGGTGCCGGCGCTGGCCGCCACGGCGGCGGCTGTGCGCGGATCTTCTTTGACCGTACCGGGATACACCTGACAGTCAGTGCTGTCGCAGCTCTGCGCGTATGAATAACGGTGCTCGGCAAGGACATACGAGCGAGCGGCGATCGCCTGGGCGCGCAAGGCCTCGGCCGCGCCCTGGTCCGCCCAGTTCGCCTGCACCTCGGCCGGCAGGACGCCGAGCAGGTAGTCCTCCACGTCGACGCGGTTGACGGTGCGCGCCGCACCGTTCTCCAGCGCCACCCCGAGCGCACCGCGATACCCGGTGCCCCCACAGAGCGTGAGGTGTTCGGCGGCAGGTCGATTCGGGCCAGGGTCGAGCGGATAGACCCACGGATCGTTGGTCCCCGCCTGCCACAGCACCTCCCCCTCGCACCCGACCGTCACCACCACGTTCGCTCCGCCGTTCGGCAGCGGGGTCAGATGCGCGGCCTGCCCGGCCTGAACCACTCGACCGGCGACGCGCAAACCGGCGGCCGCGTAGGTGTCGAGGGTGGAGTCGTCCTGAGCGGTCAGCCGGATGCCGACGGTGTTTGCCGGAACGGTGCCGAGAGTGGCGCCCGGGTAGTAGTGACCGAGGATGGCTTCGGCGGTCCACCCCTCCTGCGCGTTCGCGAACGCGCCGTGCTGGCTCATGCCGCGCCCGTGGCCCGGTCCCGCCACCGTCCGATAAGGGGTCTCCCCCGGCCAGGCCCACAGCATGAGCACCGTGCCTACCGCCAGCGCCGCAGTGCCCGTGACCAGCACCGGACGCGCGGCTAGCGCAGGTCGATCGGGTCCGCGTCTGCGCTGCCCCCGGCGCACCGCTCGCTTTTCTCTGCGCGCAGATTTCACCCGCATTCGTGCTCCCCCCGTGCTCTTTCGTTCCGGTGCTGTGTTGCGTCGCATCCGTTCACTCCCACGGTATTCCGGGGCCGGGCGGATTGGATACCTGTCGGCATGTCGTTCCGTCCCGGCCGCATTCCGAGAGCTACATTCGAGCAATCACATAATCCTCAACAAGAGGTTTAGATATGTGACAGTTGTGACTATTGTGGTCGTTGATACATCAGGAAGCAACCCTGGTTTTGCAGACGATCACTGGTTCGACCTGAATGGAGACGCTCGTGCCCTACCGCAAACCGAAACGTTCCTACGTCCTCCCGGTTATCACCACGCTTGCGGTAGCGGCCCCGCTCGCGGCGCTCACGATGAGCGACTCGCCCGACTATCGCTCGGCCACCGATACCGAGCTCGCCGCCGTACCGGCGCAGCTGGCCGAGGTCGTGCTGAATTCGGCGCCCGACATCGTGCTTCCGCTGCGCGAACTCACCGGATTGGACCTACCGGATTTACGCCTGTCCGATCTACGAATGCTGCCGCTACCAGCGTCCATTCCCATTCCGGAAGGGCTACCGCTGCCGCCCGGCGTACAACTACCCAAAGAAATTCCGCTACCGAAGCTGAATGGTCCACACCCGGCCACTCCCGGCCAGCAGAGCGCGCCAGGTCAGAACTCCACACCTGGACTGAACGCCACTCCCGGGCAGGGCATCGCACCAGGCCAGACGCCATTCCCGGGACAAGCCGCCACACCAGGGCAGGCACCAATTCCCGGCCAGGCCACCGCGCCGAATCGAAACGCCATTCCAGGCCAGGCCACCGGGCCTGATCAGCACTCCGCTCCAGGTCAGGCGACAGCGCCGAATCAGAACGCCGTCCCCGGGCAGGCAGTCGCACCGAGTCAGAACGCCGTGCCAGGCCAGGCGACCGCACCGGCGCAGAACCCCTTCCCGGGTCAGGCGATAGCGCCGAGCCAGAGCGTCGCACCAGGCCAAGCCACTGCGCCGCCCCAGAACCCCATCCCAGGGCAAGCCACTGCGCCGGCTCAGAATGTCGTGCCGGGCCAGGCTGCCGCGCCTGGTCAGAACCCCATTCCAAGCCAGGCAGTCGCACCAGGCCAGGCCACAGCACCGGGCCAGGCCACAGCACCGGGTCAGGCCATCGCGCCGAGTCAGAACTCCATCCCAGGCCAGGCCGCAGCACCAATTCAGAACCAAGCCCCAGGTCAGACCCCTAATTCCGGGCAACCCGCACAGGAGCCGACATACACTCCCGGCGCCCGTTTCATCGCGGATCCCACCCACCTGGAACCGGGCACCACCCCCGACACGCCCGCGCTCGCACCCGGCGCCGTCCCAGCTGAATGGGCCGACCAGGTCGGCGCTCAGGTCAAGGAACTGTCCCGGGAAACACCTTTCAGCGTGGTCGCACTCACCGCCGCCAACCTGACGAACACCAAGGCGCTGCTGCGCGCGCGCCAGACCGACGGCACCTGGGGCCCCTGGCTCGACACCGAACCGGTGGACACCCGCCGCACCGATCGCACCGCACCGGGCGGCAAGACCGGCACCGAACCGATCTACGTCGGCACCACCAACGCGGTGCAGATGCTGGTCACCCGCAAGCCCGCCGCGGCGGCAGTGGACGACGCCGCCGCACCGGACCCCGCGAACCCACCGGCACCGCGCACAGACGATCCCGCGCAGCTGGCGGGTGTCGACCTGACCGCCGTTCTCATCGATCCGGGTCGCGGCGCCATCGACAGCGCGCTGCACAAGGTCGCGGCACCCGTGCCCGGCGGCGGTGGACCCAAGGTGATCACCCGCGAGGGGTGGGGTGCAGACGAAAGCATCCGTTGTGAAGAACCCACCTACGACGACGGCCCCGGCAAGGACGGTCTCGGTGGCATCACCGTGCACCACACCGCCGGCCGCAACGACTACAGCAAGGAAGAATCCGCGGGCATCGTCCGCGCGATCTACACCTATCACGCGCAGACGCTGGGCTGGTGCGACATCGGCTACAACGCACTGGTCGACAAGTACGGCCAGATCTTCGAGGGTCGCGCCGGTGGGCTCAACCGCGCGGTGCAGGGTGCGCACGCGGGCGGTTTCAACGAGAACACCGCGGGTGTCGCGCTGATGGGCAACTACACCTCCGAAGAGCCCAGCGAAGAGTCCATCGAAGCGATGGGCGACTTCATCGGCTGGCGCGCCAAGATCGCGGGCCTCGACCCGGTCGGCTACACCACGATGTATTCCGAGGGCACCGAATTCACCTCGTACGCCTTCGGTCAGGCGGTGAAGCTGCCGATCGTGTTCGCGCACCGCGACGTCGGCAACACCTCCTGCCCGGGTGACGCCGCTTACGACATGATGGATCGAATTCGCGAAATCGCCGCGAGTGTCGCGGGCGGTGCGAGCCTGGCGAACAGTGGCGCGAACAACAGCACTGGCACCGACGGCACCGCGAACAGCACGACCCCGCAGGCCGCACCGCGCGGCAAGCCCGACCTCGCCACGCTGGCCGCGCTCACCAAGAAGCTGCTCAGCATGGTGAACGACAACGCGATCGCCAAGCACTGGGCCGACAAGGGCGGTCCGAGTGGACCACTCGGCGCCGCGCAGACCGAACCGCTGCCCGCCGCGCAGGGCCAGCAGTACGCCAAGTTCGCCAACGGTTACGTCTACACCGCGCCGGACGGCAAGGTGATCGAGGTGCTCGGCGCGATCCTCGATCGCTTCCTACAGCTCGGCGGAGACGCGGGCGTGCTCGGCCTCCCGCAGAGCGACGCGTACCAGGTGCCGGACGGACTGCGTTCGGATTTCCAGTACGGCTCGCTGATCCTCAACCAGGCGACCGGGATCGTCACCACGGTGTGGAAGACCTACAACGACATGTATCAACAGGAAGCGAGTCGGCCGGCACCGGCGGCACCGGCTCCGGCCGAATCGCCGGCTCCCGCTGCGGTTCCCGCGCCCGCCATTGTCCCGGCCCCGAGCCAGGACTCGGCCCCGGCCGAGGGCCCCGCGCCCGCCGAGTTCGCAACTCCGGAACCCGGCACCCTCCAGTTCCCGGCACCCGAGGACTTCCTGCCGCACCCCGCTCCCGAACCAGCGGGCTGATCCAGGACCACCTCTCGGAGCTCGCTGCCACGGCAGCGGGCTCCGAGTTAGTTCACGACAAGTGATCAAGTGCAACCCGGCGTATCCCCGACTCTCGACCGATGTCATCGGCTCTGGCATCCGAGTTGCTTCGCCCAGTCGCTGGACCCATAGCCGGGCAGCGAGGGGCACGCCGGAATCGCCTGGGCGCGTGCGGCAGTCGCGCGCCAGGGTTACCCGCTCAGATCCACCAGCGTTCGAGCACGCGGGCAACGCCGTCGTCGGAGTTGGATTCGGCGACCTCGTCCGCCGCCTCTTTGGCTTCGGCGTGCGCATTCGCCATCGCGACACCGTGGCCGGCCATGGTGAGCATCGGCACGTCGTTGGGCATGTCGCCGAACGCGACGATGTTCGCGGCCTCGACGCCGAGGCGCTGCGCGACGATCGACAGGCCGGAGGCCTTGGTGACACCGGGTGCGGACAGTTCGATCAGTCCGTGCTCGGTCGAGTAGGTGATGTCGGCGCGCTCGCCGATCAGCGGCGCCAGCACGGTGCGCATGTCGGAGCTGCGGGCGCCGGGTAGTCGGATCAGCATCTTGATCGCGGGTGCGTCGACGACCTCGTTGCGGGCCACCGTGGTGTCGTCCGGATTCAGCCAGGCGTGCTCGTACAGCGGCGAGCTCACGAACTGCGGGGTGACCGCGTCGTGCGCGCTCTCCCCGACCCGCTCGGCCGCGAGCCCGCACCCCGGCAGCGCCTCCTCGGCCAGGTCGGCGATCCAGGACAGGGTGTCCACGTCCAACGTCATGCTGGCCAGCACCCGATCGGTCGCGCTGTCGTAGATGACCGCCCCGTTGCCGCACACGCACAGCGGCGCGTAGCCGAGCCCGTCGACGACCGGGTCTATCCAGCGCGGCGGGCGTCCGGTGGCGAGCACGAACGGCACGCCGTCACCGATCAGCGCGTCGACCGCGGCCTTGGTGCGCGCGGTGACCCGCTCGTCGTGGTCGATGAGGGTGCCGTCGACATCGGTGGCCACCATCTTCGGCTTGGGCAGGTGCAGGAGGGTCACCTATTCCATCCTGCCGGACAACCATCTGGAAGTGGCGGGCGTGTCGTGCTGCGCACAGGAACCTATCGCTCGACGCCCGAGCGGTTACGAAGGTGGCGGACGCCGAACGCCGTCGTCCTCAGCTTTCTGCGGCTCGGAAGATGGTGGCTGCCGGACCGTCTCGTCGTCGGGCGCGGGTTGCGGACGCGCCTCCTGACCGCTGGGCGTCTCGGCGGGCGCGCTCGAAGCAGCTTGTGGCTCTGGCCGTGGCCCCGCAGCCGCACCACTCGGGGTTCGGGTGGGTGCGCCCCGAGCAGCTTGCGGCTCTGGCGGCGACGATTCGGCCTGGCCACGCTGTGGCATGGCACCGGATTGTGCGGGTCCGCTCCCGCTGGCCGGTGGCGCAGCAGGCACCCACCCGCCCTGTCCGCTCGGCGCCGGGGGCTGGGCGGACAGATTCCAGCCAACCTGTGGTGCTGAAGGCTCCTCAGCGACCTTCTCGTCCGGCACCGCGCCACCAGATTGCGCGGGCACACCCCGAACGGGTTGGGGCGAGGGTGTAGTGACCTGATCGGTGGGATCCGCGGACGCGGAGTGCGCAGGAGGTTGGGCGGGCGAGTCCCAGGCGGCTTGTGGTGCGGGTGGCTGGTGCCAGGTCTGATCGGAGATACCCGTTGGTGCCGCCTGCTGCCAGGGCGGGCCGGGGTAGGGGTATCCGTACTGCTGGGGGATGGCGGCGGCGGGACTGTGTGCCAACCAGCGGGAGGTGGGCGGAAGCAGGGCGAGTATCGCGGTGGCGACGGGGAAGATCAACCCGATCAAGCTGCCCGCACTGCCGCTGATCACGCCGAGCCCGTCCGAGGAACCATCGATGGAACTGACGAGCGCGAACCCGACGATCTCCGCGACGACCACCGTGACACAGCCGACGACGACGAGCAGCCGGCCGAACGATTTCCTGCTGAACATCGCGACCGCGCCGACGCCGAGCACGACCGCGATCACCAGCGACAGCACGCCGGACACGATGGCCCAGGTCTGAAACCAGTCCTGTGAAAACAGCCCGGATGTGTCGTAATCCTGCAGTTGCCAGCCGATGAACCCGAACGCCAAACTGATTCCGCCACCGAGCAATTGGCCGATACTGCCGACGCACGCCAGCACCCCGGCAGTCACCGCGGTTGCCCCGCTCGGCGCGGGAACTCCGGCCGAATACGCCGGATATGGGTTGTATCCCCCGGGATATTGCGGATAACTCACGACTCCCCCTTCGACGCGTCGCACCGCCCGCGCACCTATGTGCCGCAAGAATAAAGGACATGCCGAACCCCGCGTGACACGCGCGACCGGGTCATCGTCCTTATGATCAGGGGCTAATACTCGACGCTGGTCCGTCCAGCCGAAAGACCATGAGGACTGATGACCGGCTTCCTGCTACGACGCGCGCTTCACTATGTCGTGCTGTTGCTGCTGGCGTCGTTCCTGACCTTCAGCCTGGCGTCGCTGACGTTTCGCCCGCTGGACAGTCTGGAACAACGCAACCCGCGCCCACCGCAGGCGGTGATCGACGCCAAGGCGGAGGAGTTACACCTCAACGACCCGATCCCGCAGCGCTATATCACCTGGCTCAAGGGGATCCCGCAAGGGGATTTCGGCAAAACCCTGGCCGGTCAGCCGGTGAGCGAGGAGCTGCCGCGCCGGGTCGCGGTGAGTTTGCGGCTGCTGATCCTGGGTTCCCTGGTCGGCACGGTGCTCGGTGTGCTGATCGGTGCGGCGGGCGCCATCAGGCAATACAAATTCAGTGACTACTTCACCACGGTGATCTCGCTACTGGTGTTGAGCACGCCGGTGTTCCTGCTCGCAACATTGTTGAAATACGGTGCGCTGGAAATCAATTCGCTCACCGGCTCGCAGATATTCCTCTACACCGGCGAGACTTCGGCGAACCGTATCGACGGATTCTGGCCGCAACTGCTCGACCGCCTGCAGCATCTGGTGCTGCCGACGGCCGGTCTCGCCCTCGGCGGTATGGCGGGCTACAGCCGCTATCAACGCAACGCGATGCTCGACGTGCTGCAAAGCGATTTCATTCGCACCGCCCGCGCCAAAGGCCTGACTCGGAGCAAAGCGCTCTACAAGCACGGTTTGCGCACGGCGTTGATTCCCATGGCGACCTTGTTCGCCTACAGCCTGCTCGGCTTGATCACCGGCGCGACGTTCACCGAGAAGATCTTCGGCTGGCACGGCGTCGGTGAGTGGCTGGTGGATTCGATCAATGCCCAGGATCTGTACGTGGTGGTCACGGTGACCGCGTTCGCCGGACTGGTGGTGCTGGTGTCGGGCCTGCTCTCCGATGTGGTGCTGGCGATTCTCGATCCCCGGGTGCGTGTGCGATGACTGAAGCCGTCGAAATCATCGTCCAGGGTGCGCCCGAACCGGCGGCGGCAGGCCGGAGCAAGCTGGTGCTGCGCAGGTTTCTGCGCAACAAGCCCGCCGTCATCGGCGCGGCGATACTGATCCTGCTGTTCATCGCCAGCTTCGCGTTGCCGCCACTGCTGAAATACGACTACCAGCAGCTGGATTACACCGCCCTGCTGAAGCCGCCGAGCGCCAAGCATCCGTTCGGCACCACCCAGATCGGGCAGGACGTACTGGCGCAGACCCTGCGCGGCATGCAGAAGTCGCTGCTGATCGGCCTGTGCGTGGCGCTGGTCTCCACCACCATCGCCGCGACGGCGGGCGCGATGGCCGGGCTGCTCGGCGGCTGGACCGACCGCGCGATCATGTGGTTGGTCGATCTGCTGCTGGTGGTGCCGAGCTTCATCATCGTCGCGCTGTTCGCGCCGCGCACTAAGGGCAGCGGATCGATCCTGCTGCTGATTCTGCTGCTCAGCCTGTTCGGCTGGATGATCAGCGCACGCATCGTGCGCGGCTTGACGCTCAGCCTGCGCGACCGCGAATTCGTCAGGGCCGCACGGTATATGGGCGCACCGACGCGCACGGTCATCGTCAGTCATATCCTGCCGAACATCGCGTCGATCCTGATCATCGACACCACGCTGGCGGTCGGCGCGGCGATCATGGCCGAAACGGGGCTCAGCTTCCTCGGTTTCGGTGTGCAGCCGCCGGATGTCTCGCTCGGCTCGCTGATCGCGTCCGGCACCAAGTCGGCGCTCACCTATCCCTGGCTGTTCCTGTTCGCCGGTGGCCTGCTGATCACCATCGTGTTGTGCGCCAACCTGGTCGGTGACGGACTGCGCGACGCATTCGATCCCGGCGCCAAGCGGGCGCGCTCGAAGAAGAAGGCAAAGGTATGACGGGCGCTGACCCCACCGAGAAGGTCGTGGTCGAGAAGAACTTCACCGCACCGCTGCTGGAGGTCACCGACCTTCGCGTCTCCTTCCCCAGCGAGGAGGGCCGCATCGAGGCGGTACGTGGCGTCAACTACACCGTCTCCGACGGTGAGGTGCTCGCCATCGTCGGCGAATCCGGCTCCGGCAAGTCCGTGTCGTCGCTCGCGGTGATGGGCCTGCTGCCGGAGCAGGCGCGGATCGGCGGCTCGATCCGGCTGCGCGGCCGCGAACTGCTCGGCCTCGGCGATCGCGAATTGTCCAGGCTGCGTGGCAGTTCCATCAGCATGGTGTTCCAGGACCCGCTCTCGGCGCTGACCCCGGTGTACCGAGTCGGCGAGCAGATCGCCGAAGCCCTGCTGGCGCACGGCAAGATGAGCAAGACCGAGGCGGCGGACCGGGCGGTCGAGCTGCTCGGCCTGGTCGGTATCGGCGAACCCGAGGTGCGCGCCAAGGCTTTCCCGCACGAGTTCTCCGGCGGCATGCGCCAGCGCGTGGTCATCGCCATGGCCATCGCCAACGATCCCGCGCTGATCATCTGCGACGAGCCGACCACCGCGCTCGATGTCACGGTGCAGAAGCAGATCCTGAACCTGCTGCGCAAGGCGCGCGATATCACCGGCGCGGGCGTCATCATGATCACCCACGACATGGGTATCGCGGCCACACTCGCCGACCGGGTCGCGGTGATGTACGCCGGGAAGATCGTCGAAACCGCCACCACCACTGAGCTTTTCAGTGCACCGAGGATGCCGTACACGGTGGGCCTGCTCGGCTCCATTCCCCGGATGGACCGCCCGGCCCGCCAGCCGCTGATCCCGATCTTCGGCGCACCACCCGCCATGCACGCGCTGCCGCCGGGCTGCTCGTTCGCGCCGCGCTGCCCGATCTCCATCGATGAATGCCGGGTCGCCGAGCCGCCGTTGGAGAAGACCAACCCCGGGCACGCCGCCGCCTGCATCCGCACCGCGGAGGTCGGCACGGACGACCTGTTCGAGGCGTATCGGCAGGAAGTCACCGAGCCGAGGGTCGAGGCCGAGGTCAGTGCGCAAGTGGTGCTGCGGGTTTCGGAGTTGGTGAAGACCTTCCCGATCACCGCGGGCATCCTGTTCAAGCGCCGTAAGGGCGAGATCCGCGCGGTCGACGGCATCAGCTTCGAGGTGCACGCGGGCCGCACGCTGGCGCTGGTCGGCGAGTCCGGTTCCGGGAAATCCACGACGCTCAGCCAGATTCTCGACCTGGTCCGGCCGGAATCGGGCACCATCGAGATCATGGGCAGCGACGTCGCGACCCTGACCAAGGCACGCAAGCGTGAGATCCGCCGGAAGATGCAGATCGTCTTCCAGGATCCGACCGCGTCGCTGGACCCGCGCCTGCCGATCTTCGACGCGCTGGCCGAGCCGATGCGCATCGACGGACGCGGACGCGACGAGATCAGCCGCCGGGTACCGGAACTGCTCGAGCAGGTCGGCCTGCGCCGCGATCATGCTGAGCGCTATCCCGCCGACTTCTCCGGCGGCCAGAAACAGCGCATCAGCATCGCCCGCGCCCTCGCGCTGGACCCGGAGCTCCTGGTGCTCGACGAACCGGTGTCCTCACTGGACGTCTCCATCCAGGCTGGTGTGCTGAACCTGTTGCGCGACTTGCAGATCGAGCGCGGACTGTCGTATCTGTTCGTCTCGCACGACCTGTCCGTGGTGCGCAACCTGGCCCACGATATCGCGGTGATGTACCGCGGCAAGATCGTCGAATCCGGCCCGGCGGAACAGATTTTCGCCGATCCACGGCACGAGTACACCCGCGCGCTCATCGACGCGGTGCCCGTGCCTGCCGTCAGCCGATAGAAGGAGAGCGCGATGCCGATCCGAGCGAGCCGAAGGCCGGCATTGCGCTGGGCGATACCGGTGGTCGCGCTGAGCCTGATCACGGCGGGTTGTGGCGCCGGTGACACGCCCTCGACCGAGGGCGTGTCGGGCGCGATCGGCTCCACCAGCGACATCAACCCCAAGGGTGTCGACGAGTTGCGCGACGGCGGGAACCTGCGGCTGGCCACCACCTCGTTTCCCGCCAACTGGAACACCCTGTCCACCGACGGCAACGACGGCGAGATCGCCGACATCGAACGACCGTTGATGCCCCGCGCGTTCGACACCAACGCTGCGGGTGAGCTGACGGTCAACCACGACTACTTCACCGATGTCCAGCTCACCAACACCAGCCCCCAGCAGGTCACCTACACGATCAACCCGAAAGCCGTTTGGTCCGACGGCAATCCGATCACCTGGGAAGACATCGCCTCGCAGGCCAAGGCACTCAACGGCACCGACAAACGCTTCCTGATCGCCATCACCGTCGGCTTCGACCGAGTGGAGAAGGTCGAGCGTGGCGTCGACGACCGGCAGGCCGTCATCACGTTCCGTCAGCCCTTCACCGAATGGCGCGGCCAGTTCGCGGGCAACATGTCGCTGTTCCCCAAGTCGGTGACCGCCGACCCGGAAAGCTTCAACAAGGGTCTCGTCGACAACATGGGGCCGACGGCGGGCCCGTTCCTCGTCCAGTCCACCGATCGCGGCCAGGGCCGAATCGTGCTGGGCCGCAACCCGAACTGGTGGGGCGCCAAGCCGAAGCTCGACACCATCACCTACACCGTGCTCGACCGCAACGCCTGGGTCGGCGGCCTGCAGAACAACGAGCTCGACGCGGTACTGCTCAGCAACCTCGACGACGCGACGACCGTGCGCAGGTCCTCGGGCGTCGTCGTCCGCCGCGCACCAGGTAACCGCTGGCGGCACATCACCTTCAACGGCGCACCCGGCTCCATTCTCGCCGATCCCGCTCTGCGCGTTGCAATCTCGAAGGCGATCGACCGCCAAGGCATCGCCACCGCGGTGCAGAACGGTCTGGTCGAGCAGCCGAAACCGCTGAACAACCACGTCTTCCTGGAGGGCCAAACCGGCTATCAGGACAACAGCCTCGGCTTCGATCCGGACGCCGCCGCAAGGGAACTCGACGCACTCGGCTGGAAGCTCAACGGCGACACCCGCGAGAAGGACGGCCGCAAACTGGTCATCCGGGACGTCATGTACAACGACGACACCTGGGTCCAGATCGCCCGCATCATCCAGCAGAACCTCGCCCGGATCGGCGTCGAACTCACCATCGACACCAAGCCCGGCGCGGGCTTCTTCACCGACGTCATCATCCCCGGCGACTTCGACACCGCCCAATTCTCCTACATCGGTGACGCCTTCCCGCTGAGCAGCATTCCGCAGACCTACGGCTACAACCCCGGCGACTGGCAGAACAACTTCGGCCACATCGGCTCCCCCGAACTCAACGCCCTGATCGATCGCACCCTCTCCGAACTGGACCCGAAGAAGGCGATCGAGTTGGCCAACGAGGTCGACCGCAAGGTGTTCGAGGAGGGGCATTCGTTGCCGCTGACCCAGTCGGAAGGGAACTGGGGCGTGCGCGCGGACATCGCCAACTTCGGGTCACCGGGGTTGGCGTCGTATGACTACACCAAGATCGGATTTATGAAGTGACGAAACCGAGCACCCGGATCTCCACGCTGGGTACACGTTTGGCAGTACCGGCACTAGCGTTGGGCCTGGTGCTGTCCGGGTGCTCGAGCTCGGACGAGAGCGCCGACGACGGGGCGGCCGCCGCGCTGGGCACGACCAGCGACATCAACCCGCACCCCGTCGCCGACCTGCGCGACGGCGGCAATCTCCGCTTGGCACTGACCACACTGCCGGAGAACTGGAACGCCCTGCACACGGATGCGACGGGCGAGGTCGGCAGCATCGCGCGGCCGATGATGCCGCGCGCTTTCAAGACCAGCGCCTCCGGCGAATTCTCGGTCAACACCGACTATTTCACCGACGTCGTGCTGTCGAGCACGGACCCGCAGCAGGTCACCTACACGATCAACCCGAAAGCCGTCTGGTCCGACGGCAGCCCGATCACCTGGGAAGACATCCGATCCCAGGCCAATGCCCTCAGCGGCGCCGACAAGGCGTACCTGATCAAGCTGACCAACGGTTTCGACCGGGTGGCGAAGGTCGATCGCGGCGTCGACGACCGGCAAGCCGTCATCACCTTCAAGCAGCATTACGCCGATTGGCGTGGTCAGTTCTCAGGCAACGCCTTCCTGTACCCGAAGTCGGTGACCGAGTCCGCGGAAGCTTTCAACAAGAGCCTGCTCAACGGCATCACGCTGACCGCAGGGCCGTTCCTCGTGCAGTCGGTGGACCGCGCCCAGGGCCGGGTCGTGCTCGGCCACAACCCGAAGTGGTGGGGTGACAAACCCAAGCTGGATACCCTCACCTTCTCGGTGCTCGCCTCCGAAGCCATCATTCCGGCCTTGCAGAACAACGAGATCGACGCGGTCGGCATCGCGTCCATCGATGACATGAAGACCGCACGCGACACCGCCGGGGTCGTCATCCGCCGCGCACCGGGCAACAGTTGGTCGCACCTGACCTTCAATGGCGCGCCGGGTTCCATCCTCGCCGATCCCGCGCTGCGCGTCGCACTGTCGAAGGCCATCGACCGGCAGGGCATCGCGACCGCCGTGCAGAACGGTCTGGTGGCGGAACCCAAGCCGCTGAACAATCATGTGTTCGTCGAAGGCCAGGTCGGCTACCGGGACAACAGCCTGCCCTTCGATCCGGCCGCCGCGGCCAAGGAACTCGACGCGCTCGGCTGGAAGCTCAACGGTGACGTCCGGGAGAAGGACGGGCGGAAACTGGAAATCCGCGACATCATGTATAACGCCCAGAGCTGGGTGCAGATTGCGCAGATCATCCAGCAGAATCTCGCGCAGGTCGGCGTCAAGCTGGTCATCGAAACGAAGCCGGGCCGCGGCTATTTCTCCGATGTCATCAAGCCGGGCAATTTCGACGTGGCGCAATGGATCTGGTCGAGCGACGCCTTTCCGTACAACGGACTCCCGCAGATCTACGCCTACAACCCGGACGATCTGCAGGGCAACTACGGCCGCATCGGTTCTCCCGAGATCAATGAGCTCATCGAGCGAACCCTCCTCGAACTCGACCCTGAAAAGGCCATCGACCTGGCCAATCAGGTGGACCGGAAGGTGTTCGAGATCGGGTTCTCGCTGCCACTGGTGCAATCCACCGGCAACGTGGCTGTCCGCGCGAACCTCGCCAACTATGGCGCACCCGGCTTGGCCTCCTACGACTACACCAAGATCGGCTTCCTGAAGTAACTACGCAGCATTTCTGCGGAAAGGAGCGGACCATGCGGGTTCGTTCATTGACCATTCGACTGGCGATTCCGTTGCTCGCCATCGGTTTGATCGCGGGCGGATGCGCCGCCGACGACACCGACGCACCGGCGGGTTCCACTGCCGCGCTCGGCACCACGAACGACATCAATCCGAAGGATGTCAGCGAATTGCGCGACGGCGGCAATCTGCGCCTCGCGCTCAGTGCCCTGCCGCAGAACTGGAACGGTCTGCACAACGATGGAAACGACGGCGACACCGCCTCGCTGCTGCGGCCGATGCTGCCGCGTGCCTTCAAAACTGATGCAGCGGCAGCGCTTTCGGTCAACACCGACTACTTCACCGATGTCCAGCTGACCAACACCGAACCCCAGCAGGTCACCTACACGATCAATCCCAAAGCCGTCTGGTCCGACGGCAGCCCCATCACCTGGGAAGACATCCAGTCTCAGGCCAATGCCCTCAGCGGTACCGATAAATCTTTCCTGATCGCCATCAGCAATGGGTTCGATCGGGTGGAGAAGGTTGAACGCGGCGTCGACGAGCGACAGGCCGTCATCACCTTCAAACGGCACTATGCCGACTGGCGTGGGCAGTTCGCGGGGAACTCGTTCCTCTATCCCAAGTCGGTCACGGCGACACCTGAGGCGTTCAACAAGAGCCAGCTGCAAGACATCACCTTGACGGCGGGCCCGTTCCTCGTCCAGTCGGTCGACCGGGCGCAGGGCCGAGTTGTCCTCGGCCATAACCCCAAGTGGTGGGGCGACAAGCCGAAGCTCGATACCCTCACCTTCAGCGTCCTCGACAATGCCGCACGCTTGCCCGCGCTGCAGAACAACGAGATCGACGCGGTCGGCCTGGCCAGCAGGGACGAGCTCAAGTCCGCGCGCAGTACACCCGGCATCGCTATCCGGCGTGCGCCCGGAAACAACTGGTCGCACTTCACCTTCAACGGTGCGCCGGGTTCGGTGCTCGCCGACGCCGGTGTGCGCGTTGCCATCTCGAAGGCCATCGACCGGCAGGCCATCGCCACCGCGATCCAGAACGGTCTGGTAGAGGACCCGAAGCCGCTGAACAACCATGTCTACCTGCAGGGGCAGGAGGGTTATCGGGACAACAGTCTCGGCTTCGACCCGGCCGCCGCGGCCAGGGAACTCGACGCACTCGGCTGGAAACTCAACGGTGACGTCCGGGAGAAGGACGGGCGGAAACTGGAAATCCGCGACGTCATGTACAACCAGGACGTCTGGGTGCAGATGGCCCAGATCATTCAGCAGAATCTGGCCCAGATCGGCGTCAAGTTGAACATCGAAACCAAGCCGGGCACCGGGTTTTTCACCGATGTGATCCAGCCGGGCAACTTCGATGTCGGCCAGTGGGCCTGGTTGGGTGATCCGTTCCCGCTGAGCAGCCTCAACCAGATCTACGGCTACAACCCGGACGACCTGCAGGGCAACTACGGCCGCGTCGGATCCCCCGAGCTCAATGCGCTGATCGAGCAGACGATTTCGGAACTCGACCCGAAGAAGGCCGTCGAGCTGGCCAATCAGGTCGACCGTAAGGTCTTCGAGTTGGGGCATTCGCTGCCGCTCATGCAATCGCCGGGCAATGTCGCGGTTCGCGACAATCTGGCGAATTTCGGAGCGGCGGGGCTGGCGTCCTACGACTACACGAAGATCGGGTTCCTGAAGTAACTACGCAGCATGTCTGCTGAAAGGAGCGACCTGTGCGGCTCGGTTCATCGGTGACCCTTCTCGCGGTTCCCCTGCTGGCCATCGGTTTGGTGGCCACGGGGTGCGGCTCGAACGACGAGGATGCGCCCAAGGGGGCGGTCGCCGCCGTCGGCACGACCAACGACATCAACCCCCACGATGTCGCTGATCTGCGCGACGGAGGCAATCTGCGGCTGTCGATCTCGGCGTTTCCCGCGAATTGGAACACGCTGTCCAACGACGGGAACGACTACGAGATCGGCAGCCTCGAACGCCCGATGATGCCGCGGGCGTTCCGCACCAATGCCGCGGGCGAGCTTTCGGTCAACACCGACTACTTCACCGATGTCCAGCTCACCAATACCAACCCGCAACAGGTCACCTACACGATCAACCCGAAAGCCGTCTGGTCCGACGGCAGCCCGATCACCTGGGAAGACATCCGATCCCAGGCCAATGCGCTCAGCGGCGCCGACAAGTCCTTCCTGATCGCCATCAACAATGGGTTCGATCGAGTGGAGAAGGTCGAACGCGGCGTCGACGACCGGCAAGCCGTCATCACCTTCAAGCAGCATTACGCCGAATGGCGCGGGCAGTTCGCGGGGAACTCGTTCCTGGTTCCGAAAACGGTCACCGCGACGCCGGAATTGTTCAACACGAGCGAGGTCGACGGGATCGGGTTGACCGCAGGGCCGTTCATGGTGCAGTCGACCGACCGCGCACAGGGCCGAATCGTGCTGGGCCGCAATCCGAAATGGTGGGGTGACACACCGAAGCTCGACACCATCACCTACAGCGTCCTCGACAGTTCCGCCGACCTGCCCGCTCTGCAGAACAACGAGATCGATGTGGTCGGCCTCGCCACCCGCGACGAACTGAAGACCGCGAAGAATACTGCCGGAGTCGCCATCAGGCGGGCACCGGGCAATGGTTGGAGCCATCTGACGTTCAACGGCGCGCCCGGGTCGGTGCTGTCGGATCCGAAACTCCGGGTGGCGATCTCGAAGGCCATCGACCGGCAAGGCATCGTGACCGCGATCCAGAACGGACTGGTCGAGGACCCGAAGCCGCTGAACAATCACGTGTATATCCAAGGACAGGCCGGTTACCAGGACAACAGTCTCGGCTTCGACCCGGCTGCGGCCGCCAAGGAGCTCGACGACCTCGGCTGGAAACTCAACGGCGATGTTCGGGAGAAGGACGGTCGCAAGCTCGAGATCCGCGACATCATGTACAACGAAGACACCTGGGTACAGATCGCGCAGATCATTCAGCAGAACCTGGCGCAAGTCGGCGTGCGGCTGAACATCGAGACCAAGTCCGGTAAGGGCTTTTTCACCGAGGTGATCCAGCCGGGTGATTTCGATGTCGCGCAGTGGTCGTGGGTGGGTGACCCGTTCCCGCTCGGCAGCCTCAACCAGATCTACGGCTACAACCCGGACGACCTGCAGGGTAACTACGGTCGCATCGGCTCACCCGAGCTCAATGCTTTGATCGAACAAGCGGTTTCCGAGCTCGATCCGGCGAAGGCGATGAAACTGGCCAACCAGATCGACCGCAAGGTGTTCGAGGATGGCCACTCCCTGCCGCTGATGCAGTCCACCGGCAACGTGGCGGTGCGGGCCGACCTCGCCAACTACGGCGCGGCGGGCCTCGCGTCGCTGGACTACACGAAAATCGGTTTCCTGAAGTGAGTTTCGGATCAGGCCACCCGCTGGCCTATCCGAGCAGCGTGACGATCGGCGCCCTGGCGATTTGCCTCGCCTGGGCGCCATTCGGCGATCTGGACCAGGTGGCGGCGCTGGCGACGGTGGCGCTGGGGATCATCGGGTATTCCAGTTACCGGATCGCTGTTGCGCTCGGGTTTCTGGCGTTCTGGCCGTCTGGATCGGCTCGCACCGTCGGGGTTTCGCGTATCCGCCAGCAGCACCGGCTGCTCAGCCGATCCTGGCTGGAGATCAGCGGCACTGGTCGACCACGATGGCTCCCGGTCTATTTCGACCCCGCACTGATGACCATGACCGAAAGCCGCGCCGATCTCACCGATCGAATCATCCACGTCGCGGGCCGCCGTCTCTACCCCTCCGGCCGCATCCGCACCACGGAACCGCCAGGGCGACTGATCGATAACCCGTCCCGCCCCGACCCGAACGCCCCCACCCTCACCGCGTCCCGCCTACGCCGGCGCCTGCTCCTCGACGCCCAATCCACCGTCGCCGCCCCCTTCGCAGCCCTGTTGTGGATCTACGTCGACGGCGGCTCCTTCACCACCTTCCTCGCCGCCACCTGCGTCGCCGCCATCACCGCCCTCTGGCTCTCCGCTATCCGCGGCTCCGACCCGAGCTGAACCGCGAGCCGGGTCCGAGTCCTGGCGATAGGTCTCCGCAGCGCGGGACATGGCGGCGGCAAATCGAGGGTGGACTCTCCGTCGTGGCCCTATCGCTACGGCGAAACAAATTGGTCTGACCACTTGACCTCCTGACCTATAGGGCGCACAGTAGCGGTATGGCTTTGCAACCTGTGGTCAAGCGGTCGGTGTCGGGGGATGTTTTCGAGCAGATCGCGGCGGATGTGCTGAGTGGGGAGTTGGTGCCGGGGGCGACGTTGCCGAGTGAGCGGCAGTTGGCGGAGGCGTTGGGGGTGTCGCGGCCTGCGGTGCGGGAGGCGTTGCAGCGGCTGGCGGCGGCGGGGTTGGTTGCGGTGCGGCAGGGGGATGCGACGACGGTGCTGGATTATCGGCGGGGGGCGGGGCTGGAGGTTTTGCCGCGACTGCTGGTGCAGGCCGGGGAGTTGGATCCGAAGGTGGCGCGCAGCATCTTGGAGGCGCGGCTGCACAACGGGCCGAAGGTGGCCGAGCTCGCGGCCGGGCGGCTGGGTGTGACGGATGCCGAGACAGTGGGCGCCCTGCTGGCGGGCTCGGTGGAAGCGCTTGCCGCGGAGGAGGATCCGGTCGCGCAGCAGCGGCATGCGATGGAGTTCTGGGATCACGTGGTGGACGCGGCCGACTCGATCGTGTTCCGGCTGATGTTCAACATGTTGCGCGCCGCTTATGAACCAGCGCTCGCGGCGCTGGCCCCGATCATGTCCGCCGAGGTGGGCAATGTCGCGGCCTACCGCGAACTGGCCGCCGCCATTGTGGCGGGCCGAGCACAAGAGGCCGCCGATATCGCCCGAGCCCTGCTCGAGCCGGCGACCACGGCACTGATCGACGTCCTCGACGGACGCTTCACCTAGGAAACAACATGACGAAACCCCATGCTTCCCAGCAGAATTCAGCCGAGACGAACGCACGGGCCCGAGTACGCAACGATGAGCGATCCTTGCGTCGCCGACTCACGCTCGACGCCGCGTTCCGCGAGTTTCTACGCCATCCCTCGCCATGGCTCATAGGGGTCACGCTGATCGCGGCCGTCGTCGGCCGAATCCTGGTGAGCGACTGGCAATCCACCGATCTCCTGGTGCCGGTGGTGATGCTCGCGGTGTTCCCGATCTTCGAATGGATCGTGCACGTCACCGTATTGCACTGGCGGCCGAGACAACTCGGACCGATTCCGATCGACAGCGAACTGGCTCGCAAACACCGGGAGCACCATGTCGATCCGCGCAATATTCCGCTGATCTTCATTCCGACCAAGACACTGTCGGTGCTGGTGGTGGTACTGCTCGCACTGGCCGCGTTCGCTTTCCCGCGCCTCGGTCTCGGCCTGACCTTCCTGATCACCATCACGGTCCTCGGCCTCGGCTACGAGTGGACGCACTACCTGATCCACACCGACTACAAGCCGAAAGGCGCGCTGTACCGGGCGGTCTGGCGGAATCACCGGCACCATCACTACAAGAACGAGCACTACTGGTTCACCGTGACGACCTCCGGCACCGCCGACCGCCTCTTCGGCACCCACCCCGACCCCGCCACCACCGAAGCCTCCCCCACCGCCCGCAATCTGCACGCAGGTTGATCGCGCAATCCACCGGAAAAGCCATCGCCCGAGGGCGGTGGCTTTTTCGTGCCCAGGCCTTCAGTGACCAGGCGCACTTCTCCCGCCGCGAAACAAGCTCTTGACTCAGTACCCTAGGGGGGTATGGTAACTAGCAGGAGCACGGCAGAGGCCGTCGCCGGAGTAGGAGAAACACCATGAGCACCGCGATCACCGTGACCGTCACCGGAATGACCTGCGGCGGCTGCGCCACGTCGGTGCGCGACGGGATCGGCCGCGTCTCCGGCGTCGACACCGTCACGATCGACCTGCCCACCGGCCAGGTCACCGTCGAGAGCGCGGCCCCGATCGAGCGCGACACCATCGTCGCGGCCATCGATCAGGCCGGCTACACCGTCGCCGACTGACACCGGAAACGGAGCATCCGATGAACGCAACCACCAAGTTCGCCGGCTTCGCCCTCGGCCTGGCCGCCGTCTTCGGGATCGCCATCGCCACCGGCGCGGCGATCGGCCCCGAGCCCGCAGCCCCCGAATCACACGCGCACGAGGCCGGGCCTGCGACCCCCGCCGCCGGAGAACCCAACGGCACGATGGCTACCAACGGCGGATATACGCTGCGCCTCGACACCGCACTCACCGCCGCGGCGCCGAATGTCGCGCTGCGTTTCCGCATCCTGAACCAGGACGGCGCACCGCTCACCCGCTACCAGCGCACCCACGACAAAGACTTGCACCTGATCGTGGTGCGGCGCGACATGACCGCCTTCCAGCACGTGCACCCCGTCCTCGGCGGTGACGGAACCTGGAGCGTCCCACTGGATCTCACCCGTGCGGGTGACTATCGAGTGTTCGCCGACTTCACCCCCGAGGGCGGCGACAACCTGACCCTCGGCACCGACCTGCGGGTGGCGGGCAACTACGATCCGCGGCCGCTGCCGGTCGCGGCGACCACCAGCACGGTCGACGGCTACACCGTCACCCTCGACGGCACCGTCACCCCCGGCCAATCCTCGAAGGTCACGTTGTCCGTCAGCCGCAACGGCACGCCGGTCACCGACCTGCAGCCCTACCTGGCGGCCTATGGTCACCTCGTCGCACTGCGCGCCGCCGATCTCGCGTACCTGCACGTGCACCCCGACGGTCACCCCGGCGACGGTGTCACACCGGCGGGACCGGGCATCACCTTCTATGTCACCGCACCGAGTGCGGGCGACTACCGGCTGTTCCTCGACTTCCAGCACGAAGGGGTGGTCCGTACCGCCGAGTTCACGCTGACCGTCGGCCAGAGCACCGGGGCGGCGGAGTCCGCGACCCACGACGGGCACGGCAGCACGCCACCGCCCGCTCCGGCACCCGGCGCCCCGGAACCGGCACACGGCCACTGATGTCCGGTCGGTGCTTCGCAGGCCGCGAGGCACCGGCTCGACAGATATCGACCCAGCACGGCGCGCACCACGGTCGCGACGACCGAATCTCCACTACCGTGCCGCACAGAACGGAGCACACGATGACCACCGCGACGCAACCACCCGGCACCGGGCAGGTCGAACTGGTAATCGGCGGCATGACCTGCGCGTCCTGCGCCAATCGCATCGAGAAGAAGCTGAACAAGCTCGACGGCGTCACCGCGACGGTGAACTACGCGACCGAGAAGGCGCGGGTCGACGTCACCGGTGACGTCTCCCCGGCGGAGCTGATCGCCACCGTCGAGCAGGCCGGATACAGTGCCACGCTGCCGCCGCCGAAGTCCGCACCGACGGAAGTAGCTGTCGCCGAGCAAGACCCGACGGCCGCACTGCGCACGCGACTGCTGGTCTCGCTCGTACTGACGGTGCCGGTGATCGCGATGGCGATGATTCCCGCACTGCAGTTCACCAACTGGCAGTGGCTCTCGCTGACGCTGGCCGCGCCGGTGGTGGTGTGGGGTGCGCTGCCGTTCCACCGCGCGGCGCTGACCAACCTGCGTCACGGCACGGCCACCATGGACACGCTGGTGTCGATGGGCACCCTGGCCGCGTTGGGCTGGTCGCTGTACGCGCTGTTCTGGGGTACCGCGGGCACGCCGGGCATGAAGCACCCGTTCGAGTTCACCATCTCCCGGATGGACGGCACCGGCAGCATCTACCTGGAGGCCGCTGCAGGAGTCACCACGTTCATCCTGGCCGGACGCTTCTTCGAGGCGCGGTCCAAGCGGCGCGCCGGTGCGGCGCTGCGTGCCCTGCTGGAACTCGGCGCGAAGGAGGTCTCGGTGCTGCGCGACGGCACCGAACAGCGGATCCCGGTGGAGCAGTTGGCCGTCGGCGACCGGTTCGTCGTGCGGCCCGGTGAGAAGATCGCCACCGACGGCGTGGTGACCGAGGGCTCCTCCGCGGTCGACGCCTCGATGCTGACCGGCGAGTCCGTGCCGGTCGAGGTCGGACCGGACGACACCGTGGTCGGTGCCACCGTGAACGTCGGTGGCCGGATCATGGTGCGCGCCAGCCGGATCGGCTCGGATACCCAACTGGCCCAGATGGCGCAGCTGGTCGAGGACGCGCAGACCGGCAAGGCCCAGGCGCAGCGGCTGGCCGACAAGATCTCCGGCATCTTCGTGCCGATCGTGATCGCGCTGGCGGTCGCGACGCTCGGATTCTGGCTCGGCACCGGCGGTTCCGTCGCCGCGGCCTTCACCGCCGCGGTCGCGGTGCTGATCATCGCCTGCCCCTGCGCCCTCGGGCTGGCCACGCCGACCGCGCTGATGGTCGGGACCGGTCGCGGTGCGCAGCTGGGCATCCTGATCAAAGGCCCGGAGGTGCTGGAATCGACCAGGCGGGTGGACACCGTGGTGCTGGACAAGACCGGTACCGTCACCACCGGCAAGATGACGCTGCTCGATGTTGTCGCGGCCAACGGCGAAGACACCGTCGAGGTGCTCGCATTGGCTGGGGCACTGGAGGATTCGTCCGAACACCCGATCGCCCAGGCGATCGCCAAGGGCGCCAGGGAGCAGACCGGTGCGTTGCGTGCGGTCGAGGGCTTCGCGAATATCGAGGGCCTCGGGGTGCAGGGCGTAGTGGATGGGCACGCGGTGATCGTCGGACGGGCCCGCCTGCTCGCCGACTGGGCACAACACCTGGACGCGGAACTGGAGCGGACCATGCAGGCCGCCGAAGCCGAGGGCAAAACCGCGGTGGCGATCGGCTGGGACGGTAAGGCTCGCGGCGTGCTCGTCGTCGCCGATGCCGTGAAACCGACTTCCGCCGAGGCGATTTCGCAGCTGCGTGCGCTCGGGCTCACGCCGATCATGTTGACCGGTGACAACACGGCCGCCGCCGAGGCGATCGCCGCGCAGGTGGGCATCGATCAGGTGATCGCGGAGGTGCTGCCGCAGGACAAGGTTGCCACCGTCAAGCGGTTGCAAGCCGAAGGCAAGGTCGTCGCGATGGTGGGTGACGGGGTCAACGATGCCGCCGCGCTCGCTCAGGCCGACCTCGGTTTGGCCATGGGCACCGGCACCGACGTCGCCATCGAGGCCAGTGACCTGACCCTCGTCCGTGGTGACCTGCGTGCCGCGGCCGATGCGATTCGCCTGTCCCGCAAGACCTTGGGGACCATCAAGGGCAACCTGTTCTGGGCGTTCGCCTACAACGTGGCTGCGATCCCGCTGGCCATGGCCGGGCTGCTGAACCCGATGCTCGCGGGCGCCGCCATGGCGTTCTCCTCTGTCTTCGTCGTCAGCAACAGCCTGCGACTGCGCACCTTCCGCTCCACCGCGCAGTAATCGCTGCTGAACCGAAGGGGACGGCACCACACGGTGCCGTCCCTTTCGGTGTGCGCAGTGCACGATGGCGCTGTATCCTACTGCTATACCCGTGACCCGCTGCCGCGTCGGCGCTGCTGGTCGCCTACTCGAGTGGTCACCCGCTCGAGCCGCTACGCCAGCGTCATGCGCCCAGGGGTGGCCACATCCGGCGCTTCGAGGAATGCTGCGGCATGATCGGTGACCCAGTCGGCGTAGGTGCGTGGCGTCCGGCCCAGGACCCGGCTGAGGTCGTCGGTGAGCACAGCGTTGCCGCCTGCACGGACAAAGGCCTGCCCGGCGAGGGCACCCTCGATGAACTCCGCCGACATGCCCAGGGCGCGCATGTGTTCGCGGGCCGCCTCGTTCGGCACGTCGAGTACCGGCACCGGGCGACCGAGCACCTCGGCGAGAGTGGCGGCCTGGTCCGTGCTGGTCAGGAGTTCCGGGCCGGTGAGGGTGTAGATGTTGCCCGAGTGGTCGGCGGAGAGCAGGGCCTCGACCGCGGCTGCCGAGACGTCGCGTGGGTCGACCACCCCTTGCTGTCCGGTGCCGGTCATGCTGGGCACGGGCTGACCGTTGCGGATCGCGTCGGCCCAGCTCAGCGTGTTCGACGCGAATGAGCTCGGGCGCAGGATGGTCCATTCGGCGCCACTCTCGCGGGCCGCCTGTTCACCGGGCAGGTGCCAGGTGCCGACGCGGCCGAGAGCGGTGTCGCCGGTGCCGATGGCGGAGAGTTTCACGATGCGGCGGACGCCGGCGTCGCGGGCGGAGGCGATCAAAGCACGGTCGGCGTCAACGTATTCCGGGCCGAGCACGCCGACGATGAACGCCGCATCGGCGCCTTGCGCGGCCGCCGCCATCGAGCCGGTGTCGCGATAGTCGCCGCGGACCACCTCGACACCGGACGGTAGTTGCGCCCGCGCCGGTTCCCGCGTGACGGCGCGGACCCGTTCGCCGCGCGCCGCCAATTGCCGGACGAGGTCGCTGCCGATGGTGCCCGTGGCACCGGTGATCAGAATCATGAGCTCAACGCTGCCGTCCGAGCCACCGCGTTCTCTAGGAAATTTCGGCACAGTTACCCGACCTGATCAGCGCTTACAGTGGGTCGGGTGACCACCATGCTGCGCACGGCGCCCGTCGTGACCACGGACCTCGTCGAAGCGACGGTCCCCGTGCCGGAGTCGTTGCGGCCCTGGTTCACCGAGCTCGGTCGCATTCCGATGGTGCATGACCTGCCCGAGCTGTTCACCCATCTGCCGCAGACCGCGACCACGCTCGTGCTGCGCACGGAGGAGTTCGGTCCGCGCGAGATGCTGGTCATCGGCCCGCAGACCAAAGCGTTCTACACCGAGCCCATCAAGCCCGCGGGGTGCGTCCGGCTCCGCCTGGCGCCTGGTGCGGCGCGCCCACTGCTCGGTGTTCCAGCGGTTGCTCTCACCAACCGGGTGGTTCGCCTCGCCGATCTGCCGGGTGCCGCAGCGGATCTCGCCGATCAGCTGGCCGAATTGACGCCGGACGAGATCGTTTCGTTCCTGGAAGAGGCACTGCCGCACCGCATCTCCGAGAACGCGTCGCTGCGCACCCAACGCGACGTGCTCCGTGCGGCCGTGGTGGCGCTGTCGACGGACCCCACCGGGCGCTCGGTGCAAGCATTGGCCGACGAGCTCGCGGTCAGTGAACGCCAACTCCGCAACCTGTTCACCGCCGGAATCGGCCTGTCCCCCAAGCACTTCGCGCGCATTGATCGAGTGCGTCGCGTGCTGGCCCAAGCGGGGAACGCGCGGTGGCGCAGTACCAGCACGCAACCGGCCGGGACTCCCCTCGCGCAGTTGGCCGCCGACAACGGCTACTTCGACCAATCCCACATGACCGCCGACTTCCGCACCCTCATGGGCGTCCCGCCGACCTCGTTCCTCCGCGGCGCCCTCCCCACCCCGACCCCCTGCCGACCGCTCGACCGCATCTAGCACGGCGAGCCGCCACCACGGCTGGTCGGTTGGCGACCGTGCGGTGAGTGGCACACCACGGAGTAAGCAACTCGGCCGATGCCGCAGCCATGTGCCACGCACGCCTGCGCCCGTTGGCGCGGCGGTGAGCTAGTGGCGTGGGGGTTGCGATTTGGCTCGGCGGCGGGCTAGTTCTTCCTGTTCCAGGACGGCGGCCTCGGCGAGCGTGGGTGCGGTGCCGCCCAGGCGGGCGGGGACCCAGCGAGCGCCGGGTTCCATGGGGTAGTCCTGTTGAGCCTGGTCGAGGAGGTCCCTCATGCGGGTGCGCAGAGTGGCGGTGAGGGTTTCCGGTGGCGGCGCGGGCGGGATGGGTTCACCGATCCGGATGTTGATCGGAAACCGGTGCCGGCCGAGCTGTTTCGGGATGTCCTTGGTCCAGACGCGGTGGGCACCCCAGATAACCAAGGGGACGATCGGGACGTCGGCCTCGAGCGCCATCCGGGCCGCACCGGACTTGAATTCCTTCAGTTCGAAACTGCGGCTGATGGTTGCTTCCGGATAGACCACGACGAGTTCGCCGTCGCGCAGTGCCTGTACCGCGCGGCTATAGGATTCGGCGCCCGCCGTGCGGTCCACCCCGATCGCCTTGCAGTGCTTCATCAGAAAGCCCACGATGCCGTGCTCGAGTTCGGCCTTCATCATGTATCTGACGTTGCGGCCCGACTTGCGGCCGACCAGCCCGACCTCCATGAAGTCCAGGTACGCGGTGTGGTTCACGGCGAGCACCGCGCCGCCGGTGCGCGGGATCTGGTCCTGGCCCGCGATGTCGAACCGCAGCCCTTGCACCAGGAAAATGGTGCGGACCAAGCCGGTGAGAATGTCGTAAACCGGTTCCCGCGCCATCCGAATTCTCCGCTGCTACGTGGCCGTCTTCCGCGCGGCCTTCTCCGCGGCCTCGGCGGCATCGAGCGCGTCGGCCTCTTCCAGGGTAGGAGCGCTGCCGCCGAGCCGGGCCGGTACCCAGTAAGCGCCTGGCTCGTGGGTGTAGTCCTTTTGCAGATCGAGCAGCATCTCCTGCATGGTCGAGCGCAGCTTCGCGGTCAGCTCGGCGGCCGGCTCGGACGGCGGGATCGGCTCGCCGACCGCGATGGAGATCGGAGTGTTGGTGCGGCCGAGCCGCTTCGGGAAACCCTTGGTCCACACCCGCTGTGCGCCCCAGATGACGATCGGGATGATCGGCACGTCGGCCTCGATCGCCATGCGCGCGGCGCCGGACTTGAATTCCTTGATCTCGAAGCTGCGGCTGATGGTGGCTTCGGGATACACGCCGACGAGCTCACCGCGCCGCAGGTATTCGACCGCGGCCTTGTACGAGTCCGCGCCTGCGCCACGGTCGACCGGAATGTGCTTGAGCGCACGCATGATCGGGCCGGAGATCTTGTCGTCGAAGACCTCTTTCTTGGCCATGAACCGGATGTAGCGCTTGGGGGTGCGCACCGGTAGACCGGCGTAGGTGAAGTCCATATACCCGGTGTGGTTCACCGCGAGCACGGCACCACCCCGCGCGGGGATATGTTCATCGCCCTTGACGGTGAACTTCAGGCCTTCGACGAAGAAGACGGTACGGGCTAGGCCGATGATCGTCCGGTAGACGGGTTCCACAATTCCGCTAGCGTAGTCGCTGACTGTCTCATCCGGCAGTGGGCCGCTGCTTTCTCGGTCACACCGGGCCTGGGACGGCTCGCTCGACCGACGCACGCTGTAGAGAAGAGGATCGTCGAAGTGGAAACCGCCCGTCCGAATTCATCTGGACGCGACCGGAAAACGACGCGCCGAACCGGACAGCAGCTCGGCAGGATCGCCCTGGATCCCTCTCGACTGCTCGGCGCGCGGCACTGGTCGGCGTCCCGTGCTCGGCGAGTAGTCGTCGGCGGCGTGGCGATCGCTGGGGCCCTCGTGCTCGCGGGCTGCGACTCGGTCTCGGGCATCCCAGGCGACGAGCCTGCGCCCGCCGCGGTCACCACCCCGCCCGCCGCGGTGCCGACCATCCACGCCACCTCGGCGGCGCCCGCACCGTCGGCCGCTGCCCCCTCGACCGGCGTCGTCGCTGAACTGCCTGCCGCCGTGCAGCGTTGGGCGAACGACCTGAAAACCAGCACGATCGCCCAACTCCAGGCGAAATGCTGGACCATCGCCCCGAAGAACGTGTCCGACATGTACAGCGACGAGCAGCCCATCCTGGCCGCGCTCGCCCAGCCGGGCACCGCCACCGAGGACGCGGTCACCTGGAAGACCCGCACCACCACGGTCGCCGTCGAACGTGCCGCGCTCGACACCGGTTACGCCTGCCCCCGGGTCGCCTCGGCGGGCGCGGACATCGAGTACAACGACGCCGATGCCAGGCATACCGTGCGCCGCTACCTGGCCAGAGTCGTCGGCACTCCGCTCGACACGGCGGACAAGGACGGCACCTACCCGTTGGTCTGCAAGGCTGCCCCGGCGACCTGGGACCCCACCGGCACCGGCAAGGCCATCGCCGCGCCACTGGCCAACAACCCGGGCAAGTTGACCGGCGTCACCAAATTCGCCGATCAGGAGATCAGCTCGGAGACGCTGCGCGGGGACTACCTCGCGGTAGAGGTCCCGGTCACCAACTCCGTCGGCGTGACCAAGAGCCGCACCTTCACCCTGGTCGCCGGCGAACAGGGCTACTGCATCGGCGACGTTTCCCCCTAGCCCGGGGTGCTCGTACCGCACCGCGAGCGTCGGCATTCCCTACAGCCACTACCCTGGATGGCTGGTAACGGTAGGAGGAGCAGCTCGTGCAGATCACCAGCGTCGGACACGCCGGATTCCACATCCGCACCGCGGCGGGGTCGATTCTTTGCGACCCGTGGGTCAACCCCGCGTACTTCGCTTCGTGGTTCCCGTTCCCCGACAACACCCAGCTGGACTGGGACGAGCTGGGCAACTGCGATTTTCTCTACGTATCGCATCTGCACCGCGACCACTTCGACGCGAAGAACCTGACCGAGCACGTCAACAAGGACGCGACGGTGCTGCTGCCGGACTATCCGGTGCCGGATCTGCGGCGCGAGCTCGAGCAGCTCGGCTTCCACAAGTTCTTCGAGACCGAGGACTCGGTCAAGCACACCATCACCGGCCGGGACGGCGCCGCGCTGGACATCATGATCATCGCGTTGCGCGCGCCCGCCGACGGGCCGATCGGCGACTCCGGACTGGTCGTCTCCGACGGCGAGACCACCTGTTTCAACATGAACGACGCCCGCCCGGTCGACATGGACGTGCTGCACGACTCGTTCGGCCACATCGACATCCACCTGCTGCAGTATTCGGGCGCCATCTGGTATCCGATGGTCTACGACATCCCGAGCCGGACCAAGTCGAACTTCGGTAAGCAGAAGCGTCAGCGCGGCATGGACCGGTGCCGCAGCTACATCGAGCAGGTCGGGGCCACCTGGGTGGTGCCATCGGCCGGGCCGCCGGTGTTCCTGGACGACGAGCTGCGCTACCTCAACGACGATCGCGGCGACGAGGGCAACATCTTCCCGGACCAGATGGTGTTCCTGGAGCAGATGAAGATCCACGGCAACGAGGGCGGGATCCTGATGATCCCCGGCTCGGTCGCCGACGTGCGCGGCGCCGAACTGGAGTTGACGCACCCGTTCGAGCCCGGGCTGATCTACGACAACAAGGCCGAGTACATCGAGCTGATGGCGCAGCGGCTCGCGCCGGTGCTCGCGGCCGAAAAGGCCGCGTGGGCAACGGGTGACGGGCCGCTGCTGGAACCGTTGCAGGCGCTGTTCGAGCCGATCATGGCGCAGAGCGACCTGATCTGCGACGGCATCGGCTACCCGGTCGGCCTGGTGCTGGGCGACGAGACCGTGGTGCTGGACTTCCCCAAGCGCGTGGTACGCGGCCCGATCGAGGGCGAAGGCAAATACCGCTACGGGTTCCGCATCGCGCCCGACCTGGTGCGCACCGTGCTGCGGGACAACGAACCCGACTGGGTGAACACGATTTTCCTGTCCACCCGCTTCCAGGCGTGGCGGATCGGCGGTTACAACGAATTCCTCTACACCTTCTTCAAATGCCTCACCGACGAGCGAATCGCTTACGCGGACGGTTGGTTCGCCGAGGCGCACGACGATTCCGCCTCGACCGAATTGGACGGGTGGGAAGTGCAGCGGCGCTGCCCGCATCTGAAGGCGGATCTGTCGAAATTCGGTGTGGTGGAGGGCAATACCCTTACTTGTAATCTGCACGGCTGGCAGTGGGATCTGGAATCGGGGCGTTGCAAGACGTCCAAGGGTCACGAACTGCGGTCACGCAAGCTGAGCTGACGCAGCGGGCCGGGCAGGCACCTTTCGGTACCTGCCCGATGTTCGCTCCCCTTGTCGGTGGTCAGGCGGTCAACTCCCTGGTGAGCCGGGATGACCATGGGCACCAGAAGCATCCGGGCAGGAACGGCCCGCACGCCTCGTCGAGGTGGTCCTCCAAATAGGTGATGCTGGCGTCACAGACCTCGATGGCCATGGTGAAGAAGGTGACGGTGTCCGGGTCCAAATGGAAGCTCCAGCCCGGGTTGTACTCGGCCTGCTGCTTACGAATTCGTCCCATCACGTGGATCGACATCTGTTCCTCGCCGGATAGGATCCGTCGCGCTTCCGCGATGCGCGCCTCGTTGGTCAATCTGACAACGAATTCTTTGCCGGAGTAATCCGTGAATGCGAAGTCCGCCATGATATTTCACCTCGAAGGATCGGTCGATGGAGCCTTGCCATTCGATGGTAGCCAGCGCTGTTGTACTATTTCCGGCGAAATCGATTGTGCGGCAACATAATTAAAGGACCGTTCCGTATGCGCTCGGCGAAACGGACGAATTTGCTGTAACGGTCGGCGCGGTGCGTACCAGAATCCTGATTCGGCGTGTTCTCAGCGCCGGACAACCGTTTTCGCCTGCATTATCAGCTCACGCGCGGCGATCGCACCCCTGGCAACGGGGGCGGCGACCCGACCTTCGGCGTCGATGAGTACCGCCGACGGAGTGCCGCGCACGCGGTAGCGCAGCGCCGCCTCGTTTCCCTGCTGTACCAGCACCGGGATGTCTTCCAGTCCCTGTTCACGCCCCCATTCGGCATGTTCGGCGGCGTCACCGTTGCCGACGACGACGATGGTCAGCGCCGACGCGGTGCGCTGCTGCCAGCGCGGCAGTTCCCGCGCCAACGCCGCGCACAGTTCGCACCCTGGATGAACGAAGACCAACAGCACCTGCCGCCCCCGCTCCAGCAGCGACGCCAAATTCGTTCGGCCACCGGCGACATCGAGCAACTCGAACTCCGGCGCGACCGCGCCGACCGGCAAACCCTCCGCGCCGAGTGTCGACAAAGCTTGCTCATCGACCCGCTTGCGCAGCGCATGCACCTCACCCCACACCCACGTCAGCATCGCCACCAACACTGCGGCCACGGCGACCCAGATCGCATCGTCGGTAGGCAGCACGCCCGGCACCTGCGGGTATGCCACCGCACCCCACGCGACCAGCGCCGCGAGTACCAGCAAGACACCGTTACGCACCAGTGTTCGCGTCCCGATGGGCGCCGCACTCATCGCGCCGAAGCACGAGCAGGCCGGACGCTCCCCCCGCCGCAACAGCCGCACCACCGCGGCCGTGAACACGAGCAACAACAGCAGCGCCAGCAACGCCCCAGGCAGGACCGTCCACGGCACCAGCACGGCGACGACAACCACCGCCTCCAGCGCCGGTAGCCCCCACGCCACCACGGCCACCCATCGAATCGGAACACCGAACTCCCCCACCGCTTTCCGCGTACCGAC
Source organism: Nocardia ninae NBRC 108245 (assembly GCF_007990755.1). Taxonomy (GTDB): domain Bacteria; phylum Actinomycetota; class Actinomycetes; order Mycobacteriales; family Mycobacteriaceae; genus Nocardia; species Nocardia ninae. Next base: position 50,964 of record NZ_BJXA01000047.1, read on the forward strand.
CGGCTCAGCCACCTTCCCGAAGGCCGACAATCCGAACAGCACACCGACCACCAGCCGCGAAATCCACACCCCGTATTCGATCAGCATGAGCGCACCATCCCACACCCGCAAACCCTCGAAAGACGAATCAGCGGAACTACTTCCAGCGCTCGATCGCCGGTGCGTGGCACACCATGGAACTGCGACGCAAGCCAGGGCGGTGGCCCGACTCAGGGGTGGGAACGGGTGGCTATGCCCACGGCCACCAAGGTCAACACGCTGCCGACGACTGCGGTGGCGGACAGGCCCGCGCTGGTAGGGGTGGCTAGGTCGAGGGCGATCGACATCAGCAGTTGGCCTGCGATGGAGGTCAAACCGAGCAGGAGGACGCCGATCCAGCGGACGGTGAGCGCGGCCAGTGCGATGAAGGCGATACCGATCAGTCCGCCGAGGTAGAGCCAGGGCTGCGTGGGGAATTCGGCGGGCAGGCCGGAACCGATGAGGACGGCGGCCTCGAGCACCACCAGCGCGATCAGGCCGACGCAGAAGTTGACCAGGGTGGCTGGCAGCGGCCCACCGGCCTGGCCCACCCGGCCGTTCACCGCTTGCTGCCAAGCCAAGCCGATGCCGGCCAGCGCGGGCAGGATGATCAGCAGCGCGGTCGGTGCGCCGCGTAGCGAGTCGGGGACCGAGAGGGCGCCGGTCGGTGCGCCCGAGCGGCCCGACCCGGCGAGCACCACTGCGATCACTCCCAGTGCGGCACCGCCGAAACGCAACGCGGTGACCGGAGTTCGCCCGTTCGGAGCCATACCGAGGCGATCGACCACGAGACTGCTCAGCAGCTGACCTGCGACGACGGCGACGGTGAAAGCCGTGACCCCGATCGCCGCGACCGTAAGGCCCTGGCAGGCGACGAAGAACGCGCCACACAGACCACCGAGCAGCTGCCACGGACGCAACGTGCCCGCCGCCAGCGCCCGCCGAACCTGCACCACCCCGCCGCGGAGTCGAGCGCTCAACGCGAACACGATCACCAGGATCAGCAGACCGGTCCCGAAACTGACGGTGGCCGCGGCAATCCCGTCGTGCAATCGCGCCCCGAGCGCCCCGTTGATCCGGCCCTGCACGGCCACACCCGCACCGATGCCGAACCCGAACACCAGTCCCAACCTCGCCCGCGCGGTCACCACCGGCACGCTACCGCCGCATCGCCCCACCCCGCCGCGCGCACGCCGCACGAAGGCTGCGGGAGGCGGGATCAGCCTGCGCGGAGGGTGGCGCGGTTCGCGTAGGTGTCGTGCCGGGCGTAGGTGCGGTCGCCGCCGTTGCGGGCGATGGAGCCGCGGACCAGGCGGGTGCGGATGCGGGCGCCGAGGTTTTCGTGGAAGCGGGTGGCGCCGGGGAGGATTCGGCGGGGCACCTCCAGCGCGCCGTTGACTACGGCGGTGGCCAAGACGGCGGTCTTGAAGAATCTGCTGTCGGGCAGGTCGAGGAAGTCGGCGTTGCTGGGGCCGAGAATGATTCGGCTGTAGGCGACCATATAGCTGGTGACTACCCGGCGCACCGCGCGCTGTGCCGCGGTGGTGTCGCCGACGAACAGGCCACCCGCCGCGGGGATCAGAGCTTGGGCCAGGCGCTGGGAATCGGCGTCGGGGATGAATTCGGTGTCGGCGAGGATCCAGAAGGCGCGCCAGGTGTCGGTCTCACAGGTCGGCAGGATCTCGGCGTCCACGCCGAGCAGGAATCCGACGTAGCGCCACAGCTGGAATACCGCGTCCTTCTCCTTGGCCGAGAATTGCAGCCCGAGCGCTTGGGCGCCAACCAGATTCGCCATGGAGAACAGGCCGAGGGTGCCGACGGTGAGCACTTGGTTGACCGGGTGGTCCCAGGCCGCGTAATCCCAGTCGGGGCGGCGGTTCATGCCCGCCCGCACCAAAGCGTGCATCAACCGCACGCGCAGCACGCTCTTGTAGCCGACCGCGTTGCGTTCCAGCCCACCGGGCGTCGTCACGTCCAGCCACCACTGGGTGGTTTCGGCCAGCCTGCGCGGCGCCATCGCGTCCAGGTCGCCGGTACCGACGAGGGTCTTGTCCGCGCGCGACGCCAGGTATCCGCCCATCAGAGCGAACATGCCCATGGCGATGCCACCCCAGACGCCGGTGCGACCGACCACGCGGGCCCCGCGATCGATCTTGTCGCGGTCCAGCCAGTACGGCGCCGCTTCCACCTGTTCGAAGAGCGCCACCAGCTCCGGCGGGGCGTCCGGCACAGCGTCGATGCCGTGTTCGACGGCGAGCTCGAACATCCGGCGGCCCTCGCCGACGGGCAGCCGCTTGAACATGGCGACCACGGCGTCCGCCAGCGGATCACCGACCTGGGTGAAGCGGCGGAACGAGTCGCGCTGGGCGGCGGTGCAGCTCAGGTCGCCCGGTGCCATGACGGGCACTGCGTACTTGAACGGGAACTCCGTGAACAGCTGCGGAGTGGGCAGTTTCTGGTTGTCATGCGCCATTGCACTTCACCCGTCGGATCGAGGTTCGTGGTCGAGCATTCTGACAAGACCGTCCCACAGAATCGGATATCTGGCAAGGAGGTGTGCCAGAATGACTCGGATGGCTACCACCTCGCGGTCCTACGGCGGCGTCCCGATCGAGCAGCGCAAGGCGCGCCGACGCGGCGCACTGCTCGATGCCGCGCAGGAAATCATCGGGACCTCGGGTTTCGCGAAACTGACCGTCTCCGGTCTGTGCACGCAGGCGCGGCTCTCCGAGCGGTACTACTACGAGAGCTTCACCGACCTCGACGCGGTGTTCAGCGAAGTGTTCGACCGGATCGTCGACGAGATCGGCCAGGCGGTGGTCACCGCATTCGTCACCACGCCCACCGACATCCGCGCCAAGACCAGGGCGGCCATCGCCGCGGCCATCGACCTGATCGCCGACGACCCGCGCAAGGCGCGCATCGCCACCGTCGAGGCGCAGCTGAACCCCGCACTGCTGATGCGCAGGGCCGAGGTGATGCGCTCCTTCGCAGGCATCATGCTGGCCGTGTGCGCGGGCGAGGTCGGCGCCGACGTCGTCGAAAATGCCGGGGACCACGCCGAATTCGCCGCCACCCACCTCCTCGGCGGCCTCTGGGAAACCACCAACAGCTGGCTGGCGGGCACCCTTCCGGTCACCCGCACCGCGCTGATCGACCGCTCCACCGACCAATTCCTGCTCACCGCAAGCCATCTCATCGGCGTCACGCTCGACTAACCACCGGCCGGCACACGCATGACGCGCCCGGCGATGGCTCACCCAGCTGACGACGGGTCGACCGGTTTCGGCGGCAGCCATGAGGTGGTCACCAGAGCGATCGGGAGCAGCGTGGCGCCGAGGGTCGCGAGGATGGTCGGCATGGACCACCACGTGGTGGCGATGGCGGCGAAGGCGAACACGACCAGGGCGACGACCTCACCGAGCAGCCCGGATACCGAAGTCACCGTGGCTCGAGCGGGGCCCTCGATCGCGTCCTGGAGGCGCGCACCCGCGACGACACCGGCGTTGTAGACGATGCCGTAGGAGACGCCGATCGCGGTGAACCCCAGGCCGGTAAGGACATACACGGCGCTCGGCCGACCCTCGGCGAGCCCGGCGATGAGCGAGCCGCCGAGGAACAGCACACCGCCGAAACCGACCGCGATCGCCATGGTGCGGCCCGACATGCCCTCGGTGCGCCCGGCGAGAACCGAGCCGATGAGCGAGCCGAGCACCGTCACGCCGACGAGCAGCGGCACCACCGCCGTCGCCACCCCGGCCGACTCGGCGAGCAGCGCGAAGTACTCGTCGAAGGCGGTGATCCCGAACAGCAGCGCCCCGAGCAGCACACCGTTGCGCACCGCCCGCACCCGAATCGCCTCGGCGACACCGGTCTTCAGCATGCCGATATAGCGAGCGAATGCACCTGCCACCGCTGGGTCCGCGCTGTGCGGTCGATCGAGGCCCCGCGCTACCCAGTTGCTGTCACTCGGGCCGTCGCCGACTGTGTCCGCACTCGATGCCATGACCGCGGCAGGACTCGTTGCGTGGGCTCCTGAGTCATCGATCGAATGCCCCTCGCCGACTTCGTCTTCCAGCTCTTCGACCGCGGCAGCGGAAACCACCTTCGGCGCACTGGGCAACGTCATCGCGATCACCGTGTGCAACGCGGCGAATCCGACGCTGGACCAACCGATCAGCGCGTAGCCACCCCACAGATACAGCGGGGTGGCGGCCACGATGCCGATGACAATGGCGGTCTCCGCGGCCGCGCGGGTGTAACCGAGGATGCGCGCGTAGGAGGACTGTTCGCCACGGGCGGCGAGGTCGTCGTACAGCAGGGCCTCGAAGGTGCCGGACACCAAAGCGCCTGCGGTACCCCACAGTACGAATCCCAGCGCGAAGCCGAGGAAGGTGGGCACCAGGGTCCACAGGGCGAACCCCGCGGTCAGCAGGACACCGCTGAGGATGAGCAGGGCACGCCGCGACACCGTGTCCGCCCAGGCACCGGACGGCACCTCGAGCAGGAACGCGGTGGTCGACCAGATCGCGAACAGCGAGGAGATCTGCCCGGTGCTCAGCCCATGATCGGCGAACAGCAGGGAGTACAGCGCATAGAGCGGGATCAGGTCGCCGATGCCCTTGAACAGCACGGCGCGAATAGTCAGCGCGCGCAGCGACGGCGAATCGGTGCTACCCGTCAGCCGGGCAAGCAGCTCACTGACAGGTCAATAGGCATAAACGAGCAAACGCATACGGTCAGCATGCGCAGCCGCGCCGGGTCGCGTCAAGCGGTTATCGCAGGGGCAGCCAACCGTTGGCGGCGTGCATCGAATCGCCGTCGTCGAGCCGCCGGTCCGCCGCACCGGGGCCGACCCGTCCGTGGTTCTCGTTGAGGTCGCTGATCAGCTCGGCCACCGGATGCGAGTCGCTGTAGTGGTAGCCCTGGGCGAGCGCGAAGCCGAGTTCGGTGAGTACGGCGGCCTGATATTCGGTCTCCACCCCCTCGGCGATCACCTGGAGGTCGAGCGCGCTGCTCAACGCGGCGATCACGCCGAGCAGCGGCGGCGCCGGGGAGTCGGAGCGGATCGCGGCGACGAAGGACTGGTCGACCTTGAGGATGTCACTGGGCAGCGTGGCCAGCCTGCTGAGCGAGGAGTATCCGGTGCCGAAGTCATCGATGGCGATGCGCACGCCACGCTCGCGCAGCGTGTGCAGATTCGCGATGGCGGTGTGGGATTCGGCGGCCAGCTCGCTCTCGGTCACCTCGAGCACCAGTTGCTCGGCGGGCCAGCCGGTGCCGGCGAGGATGCCCGCCACCCGGTCGGCGTAGCCGGCTTCGGCCAGTTCCAGGCCGCTGACGTTCACGTTCAGCGTCAGGTCGAGCTGGGCGAAGGTGTCCTGCAACCGCGCGGCGTCGGCGCAGGCCCGGCGCAACACCAGCTCGTCCAGATCGGCGATGAGGTCGTATTCCTCGGCGACCCGGATCAGGCCCTCGGTGGTGACGTCCGGCTGTGCGCTCGACGACCAGCGCAGCAGCGCCTCGACGCCGACCGCCTTGCCGCCGCCTTCGGTGAGGCTGACGATCGGCTGGTAGTGCACGTCGAGCAGGCCGCGGTCGATGGCCTCGCGCAACTCCACCGCAAGCGGCAGCTGGCGCGACGACTCGAGCACCGTCCGGTTGCGGCCCGCCTGCTTGGCCCGGTACAGGCCGACGTCCGCGCGACTCACCAGCAGCGAGCCGGATTCGCCCGGCTGCCACGAGGTCACGCCGGCCGAGCAGCCGGTGGTGACCGCCGCGCGTAGCTGCTCGGTGAGTAGGATGGCGGCCTGTTCGGTGGTGTTCGGCAACAGCATCGCGAACGCGTCGCCGCCGTAGCGGGCCAGACGCTGGTCCGGCGCAAGCAGTTTCGACCAGGTGTCGGCCACCCGCTGCAGCACGGCGTCGCCCGCGCGGTGGCCGAGGTGGTCGTTGATCTTCTGGAAGCGGTCGAGGTCGACCAGCACCAGCGCCAGGCCCTGGCCGGTGCGGGTGGCCTGGTCGATCGCGGAGTTCAGCGCGCGGTCGAAGCCGCGCCGGTTCAACAGCCCCGTCAGCACGTCGATATCGGCTTCCGAGGCCATCCTGGTGAGGATGCCGACCACCACGCCGACGCCGACGGTGACACCGGCCGGGATCAGCCCGGACCACCACGGCAGCCCCGGGTCCACCGGCCGTGCGGGCAGCACCCACAGGCACAACGCCAGCGCGAAGGCGATATGCGCGGCGGCTTGCGACCACGCGAAGAACAGAGCCGCGTCGCAGGCGATGAAGACGTAGAACGCAGCGAGGCTGATCGCACCGACCGTGTTGGGGAACGCGTACACCGCGATGGTCACCAGCACCGTCGCGATCGCGACGTAACCGTGGTGCACCGAGTGCGGCAACCGCGGTCCCCACGCCAGCAGGGTGAGCCCGAGCGTCAGCGCGATCGCCGCTGCCGTGCCGACCAGTGCCCGATTACCCTCGTCGCCCGGGGCGACGGCAGTGATAAGCAGACCCAGCACACCACCCATGACGTAGAACGCCCCGGTGGTCCGAGCCATGACCATAGCTGTCGCCAGCGCCGATGCCGCCCGCACCCGGGTTCGGGTATCGCCGCGCGCCCCGATTCCTCGCACGGTGAATAGCCTAGACACAACGAATCCCAGCGGTTGCCACATCCCGTGAATCCGGAGTGGCGAACGGTTGGCTATTCATCTTCGCGAAACATTCGGGTAGCCAACGCGACTAGGCCACGGGTGCCCACACTCGATATTCACAGGCGCTATCCAGTGTTCCGAGGGGCGGACCGGAGGCGGTTGGGACGAGCGAATGTCCGCCCACCGCCGCAGGCCCGTCCGCTACTTCGGCGGGGTCAGCACCTCGGTGCCGACGAACGGCACCAGCGCCGCGGGCACCCGCACCGAACCGTCGGCCTGCTGGTGGTTCTCCAGGATCGCCACGATCCAGCGGGTGGTCGCGAGCGTGCCGTTCAAAGTGGCTGCGATTTGCGGCTTTCCGTTCTCGTCGCGGTAACGCACCGAGAGGCGACGGGCCTGGAAGGTGGTGCAGTTCGAGGTCGAGGTGAGTTCCCGGTAGGTCTGCTGGGTCGGCACCCAAGCCTCGCAGTCGAACTTGCGCGCGGCCGAGCTGCCGAGATCGCCTGCGGCGACGTCGATGACCCGGTACGGGACCTCGACGGCCGCGAGCATGTCCTGCTCCCAGCCGAGCAGGCGCTGGTGTTCGGCGTCGGCTTCTTCGGGCGTGGTGAAGACGAACATCTCCACCTTGTCGAACTGGTGCACCCGGATGATGCCGCGGGTGTCCTTGCCGTAGCTGCCCGCCTCCCGCCGGAAGCACGACGACCAGCCCGCGTACCGCTTCGGGCCGTCGCTCAGGTCGAGGATCTCGTCCGAGTGGTAACCGGCCAGCGGCACCTCCGAGGTACCGACCAGGTACAGGTCCTCCTCGGCAAGGCGATAGACCTCCGACGCGTGCTGGCCGAGGAAGCCGGTGCCCGCCATGATCTCCGGGCGCACCAGCACCGGCGGGATCATCATGGTGAAACCGTTGGCCACCGCCTTCTGCGCCGCGAGCTGCAGCAGACCGAGCTGCAGCAGCGCGCCGTAACCGGTCATGAAGTAGAAGCGGGCGCCCGAGACCTTCGCGCCGCGTTCCATGTCGATCAGGCCGAGCGACTCGCTGAGATCCAGATGGTCTTTCGGTTCGAAGTCGAACTCCGGTGGCGTCCCGATGGTTTCGAGCACGACGAAATCGGCCTCGCCGCCGGCGGGAGCGCCCTCCTGCACCACGTTGGAGATGGCGCGGTGCGCGGCGTCCATATCGGCATCGGCCGCGTGCTGCGCGGCCTCGGCCTCCTTGACCTTGACCGACATCTCCTGCGCCTGCGCGAGCAGCGCGGGCCGCTCCTCTTTGCTCGCCTTGCCGACCAGCTTGCCCATCGCCTTGTGCTCGGCGCGCAGGTTGTCGGCGGTGGCCACGGCCGCACGGCGGGCGGCGTCGGCCTCGAGCAGGGCATCGACGAGGGCGGGGTCTTCGCCACGGGCGCGCTGCGAGGCGCGGACCGCGTCGGGGTTGTCCCGCAGGAATCGGAGGTCGATCATGGGGCCTCAGCCTAGTGGTCGGTGTTTCATTTGCGGCACTCCCGGGTCCCTCCGTGGTTACGCTGCGCTACCTCCTCCGGGCCTGCCGCTCGCGCCGCGGGATATTGCTGTTTCACCCCGATATCCCAGGATGCGGACCGCTCGGCCGAGGACGCGCGCATAGTTGGCTTGTGGGTACAACTTTCGACGAATCAGCCATCGATGACGTACTGACCGAGCTGACTGCGGGCGAGAAAGCCTGGGCGCAGACCCCGCTCCGCCGCCGCCGTGAGCTCCTCGACGACATCCACGCCCGAACCGGGCGCTTCGCCGGCGACTGGGTGCGGGCGGCGCGGACCATCAAGGGTTTGGACGCCGACTCGCCGCTGGTCGGCGAGGAGTGGATGTCCGGACCGCTGACCCTGCTGCAGGCCACGGCCGCGCTCTCCGCGACGCTGGCCGCGCTGGACGAGGGGCGCAGCCCGCTCGACGGAGTCACCGTGCGGACCGCGCTCGGCAATCGGGTGGCGGTGCCGATCCTGCCGCTGAGCAACTATGACCGGTTGCTGCTCAACGGTTTTCACGGCGAGGTCTGGCTGCGGCCGGGCGTCGACGCCGATACCGCGCGGCGCCGGGCCGGGCTGGCGCAGCTCGACCCGACCGCGACCGGCGGCATCGGGGTCGTGCTCGGCGCGGGCAACATCACCTCCATTCCGCCGCTGGACGCGTTGTACGAACTGTTCGCGCACAACCGGGTGGTCGTGCTGAAGCTGAACCCGATCACCGATCCGCTGTACACGGTGTTCGAGATGGTGTTCGCGCCGCTGTGCGAGCTCGGCGTGCTGCGGATCGTGACCGGCGACGCCGACACCGGTCGCTACCTCGTGCACCACCCCGAGGTCGCGCATGTGCACATGACCGGCAGCGCGCAGACCCACGACACGATCGTGTGGGGGCCGGGCCCGGAGGGACTGGAACGCAAGAAGGACAAGCGGCCGCTGCTGGACAAGCCGATCACCAGCGAGCTCGGCGGGGTGTCGCCGACCATCGTGGTGCCCGGCGACTGGTCCGACGCCGATCTGCGCTTCCAGGCCGAGCACGTGGCGACCCAGCGGCTGCACAACGGCGGCTACAACTGCGTCGCCGCGCAGGCGGTGGTGCTCAGCAAGGACTGGGCGCTCAAGGACAAGTTCCTGGCCGAGCTGCGCACCGCGCTCGCGCAGGCCCCGCAGCGGGCCGCGTACTACCCGGGCAGCGACTCGCGGGTCGCGGACGCGCTGGCGTCCTATCCGGGCGCCGGCCAGGTCGGCTCCGGCCGGGTGCTGATCGAGCAGCTGCCGCTCACCGATACGCCGCTGCTGCGCACCGAGTACTTCTCGCCCGTCCTCGGCGTGGTCGAACTGCCCTACCCGGGCGGCGAATTCCTGCAGCGAGCGGTCGATTTCGTGAACAACGAACTCACCGGAACGCTCGGCGCCAACGTGCTGGCCCATCCGTCCACCATCCGCAGGCTCGGCATCGGCTTCGAGCGCGCCATCGAACGGCTGCGCTACGGCGCGATCGCGGTGAACGCGTGGACCGGACTCGCCTTCCTCGCCCCGCACGCCGCGTGGGGCGCGTACCCCGGCCACACCCTCGACGACGTGCAGAGCGGAATCGGCGTGGTGCACAACGCCTTCCTGCTCGACGACGTGGAGCGCACGGTGGTGCGCGGACCGTTCCGGCCGGCGCCACGCTCGCTGCTGCACGGTGAGCTCGCGTTGTCGCCGAAACCGCCGTGGTTCGTCGGCAACACGGCCGCGGCGGCGACCGCGCGCAAGCTCACCGAGTTCTACGCGAGCGGCAACCCGGCGCGGATTCCCGGCATCTTCGTCTCCGCGTTCCGTGGTTAGCCGGCAAAAGCGCTGATCAGAACGGGTCGTGGCACCGCGGCGCGGAGACTGCCATGATGGATCGCGATGTCCCCCTCCGATCACGCCCCCGAGCCAGAGCCATCGAGCCGGCCGAGCACACGCGCCATGCCGTCACGCAGCGGCGGCGGCGCGGCGCGGCGTTCGTTCGACGCGGTACGGGGCGTGTTCACCGGTGAGACGCCGCTGCCTGCTCCGACGCTGCGCTGGGGGCTGCTGCTGGTGGCCACCGGTGCCGTGATCGCCGCCCTGGTGACGCTGTTCGTGACGGGGTTCGACAACAACAAGATCGAGGCGCACAGCCCGGCCTCGGCCGGTGAACCGGTGGTCGACAAGGAGTTCGGTACCGCGGTCAAGGGCGATTGCCTGAGCTGGTCCAAGCCCGACCACTCCGACCTGGTCAAGGTGCGCTGCGAGAGCAAGCACATGTTCGAGGTCGCGGCGGATATCGACATGAGCAAGTACCCGGGCAAGGAGTTCGGGCCCGGCTCACGATTCCCCGACTCGCTGCGGCTGACCGAGCTCAAGGAAGAGCACTGCGTGCCCGCGGTGCAGCAGTACATGGGCGGCAAGTTCGATCCGCGCGGGCGCTACATCGTCGGATTGATGTATCCGAGCCCCGACGGTTGGCAGCACGGCGATCGCACGCTGCGTTGCGGTTTGCAGTACGCGGCGAGCGCGGGCACGCCGCCGTCGACCGGCAGCGCCGCCGAACACGATCAGTCGAAGGTGTACGGCCCGGGCGTGTGCCTCGGCATCAACCAGAACCTGCCGACCGACCCGGTGGACTGCTCGCAGGTGCACGCCGTCGAGATCGTCTCCACCATCGACCTCGGCCAGCGGTTCCAGGGCGGGCCGCCCGCCAAGGAGGAGCAGGACCGGTTCGTCGAGGAGGAGTGCGCGCGCACCTCGGCGGAGTATCTCGGCGGGCCCGATGTCGTGCGCAACAAGACGCTGACGCTGTTCTTCGACTTCCTGGATGCGCGCAGCTGGCTGGCTGGTAGCCGCAAGCTGGACTGCATGGTCGGCAAGGGGGCCGATCGGGAGGGCTTCGCGCCGATCACCGGTTCCGCGCGCGGCGACATCCTGATCAACGGGCAGGCGCCGCAGCCGCCGCCGAACACCGGCCGCTCCACCCCGACGCCGCTGCCCGGCGCCGCGCCGCTGCCGCCGCAGCCGAGGTAATCCGCGACGATGTCGGTCTCCATGTCCGAGGACCGGTTCGAGGAGTTGGTCGGCGACGCGCTCGATCGGATCCCGACGGAGCTCGCCCAAGCCATCGATAATGTCGTCGTCCTGATCGAAGCACGCAATTCGGATGATCCACATTTGCTCGGGCTCTATCACGGAATCGCACTCACCGAACGGGACAGTCACTATGGCGGCGCGCTGCCGGACACCGTGACGATCTATCGCGAATCCATCCTCGCCATCTGCTCGGACGAGAGCGAAGTGGTGGAAGAGGTGGCAATCACCGTGATCCATGAGATCGCACACTATTTCGGCATTGACGAAGACCGCCTGCATCAGCTGGGATGGGGCTAGTCTTTATCCAGCTGTATGAGTGCGGTTGCAGTTGGGGCGAGACAGGAAGAAGCTTCAGGGGATTCGATGGAACCGATCGCTTCGCTGTCGCGTCCTATCACTCGAAGGGGGAATTCTCGTGGTTCCGCCCCATAGCCGCCACTAGAAGGAGTCGAGTCATGGTTGGCCACGTACACGTACAACCCGAGGTCGTCCTTGCTGCCGCCGCTGAGCTGGATCTGCTGGCCGAGCGGCTCGCCGCCGCCGCCGCGCTGACCGCACCCGCGACGCATGTCGTCCCCTCCGGGATCGACGAGGTGTCGCTGCACGCCGCGAACCACCTCAACAAGGGTGCCGCGACGCACGACCAAGCCGTAGCCCAGGGGATTCTCGAACTGCACCACGCCGCCGCGACGTTGCGCAGCCAGCTCGTCACCCACGTCGGTGAGGATGTCGTACGGGCGGGCGCACTCAACATCGTCAGCGGAACAATCGCTTAACGCCTGCGGGCATCGCATAACGCACAAGCAAGGGGAGAAAGCATGACCGCAGGAATCACCGGGGTGTTCTGGCTGCCCCGTCAGGCAGAAGGCAACTCGATCGCGCTGAACGCAGGCGCACACGCCATCCCGATCTCGGCAGCGGCCACCGCGTGGGGCGGGCTGACCGCGGCCTGGGTCGACGCCACCGCGACCGTCGCCCGGGTGATGGCGGAGCTGGGCGTCGGTATGCAGGGCATCAACGGCATCTCGGCGCTGTCCAAGCTCACCGGCTTCATCGGCTGGTCCGAGCAGCAGGGTGTCATGGCGGCCACCATGAGCTCGAAGGCGGCGAGTAACGCGATCGCCTACACCGTGGCCTCGCTGGCCATGCCGAGCATCCCGGAGATCGCGGCGGTGAACGCGGCGCGCATCGCCGCGCACTCGACCGGCGGCGTGCTCAACGGCACCTCGGAGCTGGCCGAGGCCGCCAAGGCCGCGCTCGACCTGCGGGCCGCGCTGACCATGGAGACCTACGAGGCGGCGACCACCGCGATGGTGGTCACCCCCGGCGAGTTCGTGAACCCGCCGACGATCGCGAAGGGCGCGGGCACCGCGGACGCGGGCCAGACCGATCAGGCGTTCCAGGCCACCAACGCCGACCCGGTGCAGAGCGCGATCGCCGCGGCAGGCGCGTTCGTGAACAACCCCGCTGTGGTGGGCGCCGCGACACAGGCGGCAAACATCGCGGGCTCGGTGGCGACCACCGGTGTGTCCACCGTGGGCACCATCGGCTCGCAGGCGGTCGCGGCCGTCACCACCGCCGCGACACCCGGAATCACCAGTGCCGCACCGGCCGCCATGGTCGGCGGCGCCGGACTGGCCTCCGCCGCCTCGGCCGCGGGCACGCGGTCCGCGTCGTTCTCCTCCGGCCCCTCGGTCGCCCTCGGCAACGGCTCGCTCAAGCTGCCCGAAGGCTGGGGCGCAGGTGCGCCGACCGGTGCACCCGCCGCGGCACCCGTCGTCGAGAACGTCTCGGCTACTCAGCCCGCCGCAGCACCGGCGCGTAGCAACAACACCGCGGGGAGTCCGTTGCTGGGCAACCAGGTGCGCGACGAGGACGACGAGTCCGAGCACAAGGGGCAGGACTACCTGCGCTCGACCGAGCACTTCAACGACGGCCGCTACGCCGCCGACGGGGTGATCGGCGCCGACGCCGGTATGGCCGCTAAGTGACGGTGCTCGGTGCGGGCCGCGGCCCGTCGATGCTCGCATCGGTGGTGCTGTCGCTCGATGAAATGCAGTTTCTCCTGGAGAAGCTGGAGATCGACGAGGTGCCCGTCGTGCTGGACGCACGCGGGCAGTACGACAACGTCACCGATCACGATGCCGCGATGGCCGTGGCAGCCCAGTCGCTCACCGATCGGGAACTGCTGATCGGTGACGCGGTGCACCAGGAACTCGAGGACCGGCTGCGTGCGCTGTACCGGCCGCACTGGGTGGTCGCGCTCCGGCTGTTCGTGGAGGGTCAAGCGAGTCGCATGTGTCTCGCGAAGGGCGACGATGTGGTCACCGTCGCCCTGCGCGGGCCGCAGTCCTACGTGATCGACGAGGCCGAGGACGACCTGCCCGGCCCGGTGATCGCCGCCTTGGGCCAGGCCGACCCGCTCGACCTGACGGGCATGCGGGCGCCGACCGAACAGCTGGTCCCGATCTTCGACGACACCGGCGACGCGGCAGCGACCGCCAATCGGCTGGCCAAGGTCGGCACCCCGCCTGCGGACGCGCAAGCCCTCGCCTCGGCCATGGTGCAGATCCACTCACACGCCGAGATCGTCGGGGTGGTGTACGGCGACGGCACCCGCGACCTCACCGACAACCACATCGCGGTGTTCAACACCCGTGCCGGCCGCTTCATCGCGACCGCGAGCAAATCCGATGACGGCGTGAAGTGGACGTCGCTCAGCACCGGAACGCCATCCCGTTTGCGAACAGCCTTGCAGGACTTGATCAGTGGACTGCCGGAGCGCGCGGAGTTCCCGCGCAAACCGGGACAGGTGTAGGCCGAGGCCTAGCCCATCGGGTCGTCCGAAGTTGGTGCGACGTCGTAGCCGAAGGGTGGGGTGAAGCGGCCCCAGCGGATGCAGTCCCAGCTGCCGTCGGGCAGCGGGACCAGCTCGATGGTCTCGGTGTTGTCGAGGTGGTTGTTCGTGGTGAACGGCGGCAGCACATCGGCGAGGTAACGGGACACCAGGCGCATCGCGGCACCGTGGTTGACCAACAGCACGTCGCCTTCGCTCGACCCCGGCGTCAGATACGTCTCGCGAAGTTCCTCGATGACCGGCAGGAAACGGGCGAGCACGTCGCGGCCGGACTCACCGCCGGGGATCCGTTCATCCAGATCGCCGTTGTGCCAGGCCCGGTAGATGCGCTGGAAGAACAGGTGCGCCTCCTCGCTGTGCTTGCCCTCCAGGTCGCCGGCCTGCACCTCCTGCAGGTTGTCCAGCACCGTGGTGGGCACGCCGGTCGCGGCTTCGATGTAGCCCGCGGTCTGCCGGGCGCGCAACGCCGTCGAGCAGAACAGCACGCGCGGCGGGTTCAGCAGGGTTTCGCCGAACAACTTCGCCTGTGCCGCACCGCGTTCGGTGAGCGGCAAACCAGGCACCTTGGTGTCGAGCAGCTTCGCGACATTGCCTTCGGTCTCGCCGTGCCGGACCAGAACCAACTTGGCCGGGCCGATCTTCGCCTCGGTCACAGATCCGCCACCCCCTTTCGTAGCTGGGTCAGCCATCCCGCGGCCGCCTCGTCCGAGGGCGGAGGCGTGCCGGTCGCCGACGTGGCGGGCCAGGAACCGAGGAACCGGATCCGGGCGGTGCGGTGCAAAGCCTTGAGCGCCTCGGCCACCGCGGTGTCGTCGATGTGCCCGACGCAGTCGAGATAAAAGCGATAGGTGCCCATGCCGGTGCGGGTGGGCCGGGACTCGATCCTGGTCAAATCGATACCGCGGGTGGCGAACTCGGCGAACGCGCGCATCAGCGAGCCCGGCTCGTTCGGCAACTCCAGCACGATCGACGTCCGATCCGCACCGGTCGCGGGCGGCGCCACACACGGCCGAGTGACCAGCACGAAGCGGGTGATCGCCTGCTCGTGGTCGGCCACGCCCGCAGCCAGCACCGCCAGCCCGAGCCGGGTTCCGGCCAGCGCGGTGGACACCGCGGCATCGGCCTTACCTGCCGCCACGTCCTCGGCCGCCGCGGCATTCGAGGCCGAGACGTAGGGCTGGGCTTGCGGCACATTCCGCGACACCCACTCGCGGACCTGGGCGGCAGCCACCGGATAGGCGGCCAGCGTGCGCACCTCGGACAGCTCGGTGCCGGGGTGGCCCAGGATCGTGAAGGTCACCTCCAGCTCGGTCTCCGCCACGATCTGCAGCCGCGGGCCGATGGCCAGGGAATCGAGCGTCGCGGCGATCGAGCCCTCGACCGAACTCTCGATCGGCACCACCGCCCCGTCGACCTCCCCGGCGCGGACCAGCTCGAGCGCGGCGCCCTGGCTGGGCGCGGCAACCCGCTCGACGGCCCCTTCGAAGGCCCCCGAGGATTCGAGTTCGGCGAGGGCCATCTCGGTGAAGGTTCCGGAGGGCCCGAAGTACGCGATACGCGGCACGGTTACGACCTTACTTGCGTCCGCGACCGACGCTCCCGGTATTTACCGGCTAACCCTTTTCACCATGCCTTTCACCGTTGCGCGCGAGCGGGGCGAGGGCGTGGGTTACTTCGTCGGAGTGCTCGGTCTCGATGGCGAGCAGGACGGTTCGGAGAGCTTCTACCGCAGGCGGTTTCAGGGCGTTCAGGAAGACAGTGTCCGGGGTGCCAAGCGCGGTGCGGATGTCCTCGCCGCAGAGGGCGGCGGCGGTGGCGGCGACGATCGCGAGGGCGCGGGCACCCGAGGACGTTCGAGCGATGAAGCCGGTGTCGGTGTGCACGATGGCGGCCAGGAAGTCGGCGACGTCCGCGTCGGGTGCGTCGGCGTCGAGGATCGGCGCCGCGTCGCCGGCGGTCGGGGCGCGCACCAGATCGTCGACGATGCTGCGCCGGGCCGGTGCCGACAACGCGATCAGTACCGGTTCGCCAGGTGTTTCCGCTCCGTGCGCCACCGATCCACCGTAACAACCAGGTGCGGTGCGGAGTTCGGCTGTGCAACGGGCGGCGAATTCTCAGGATCAGCGTGGGGCGAACGCTTGCGGATGTTCCGCTCGTCACTTAGCTTAGGGTAACCTAATTGAGCGCCGAGCAAGGCGAACAACGCCCGACCACGGAGGTTTGCATGCCGCGTCCGACACCGACCGTCACACCGTCCACCGCCGAGCGGGTCCGCAGTGCGTGTGCGCATGCGGAACAGGCGGTGCTGGCCATGCCCGGCATCGATCCGACGCCCGTCTCGGTGCATCACGTGCGCGAGTGCGGCGACGCGGTGATCGCGGTACCGACCACGTCGGTGGCGGCACTCGTGGCAGGCAACTCACCGGACGCTGGCGCGCCCGCGGTCTTGGAGCTCACCGATCACGCCCCGCTCCCCTTGCGCGAACCCGTTCGCGCGCTGGTCTGGCTGCGTGGCTGGGTGCGCGCGGTGCCCGCGCAGGCGCAGCGGGCGCTGGCCGGCGAGGTCGCCAAGGAGAACCCGGACCCGGGCCTGCTCGACGTCGGACACACCGCGACCCTGCTGCGGCTGGTGATCAACTCCGCTGTGGTCGCCGACTCGACCGGCGCCGAATCGGTGAGCATCGACGAACTACGGGCGGCACAGCCGGATCCGTTCTGCGCCTTGGAATCCGCCTGGCTGCTGCACATGGACGCCGACCACGCGGACGTCGTCGCACAGCTGGCCAGGCACCTGCCGCCCCGGCTCCAGCACGGCATCGTGCACCCGCTCGCCATCGACCGCTATGGTCTCACCCTGCGCGTCGAGGGCCGCGACGGGGACCACGACTTCCGGCTGCCGTTCAACTCCCCCGCCGACGACATCGAATCGCTCAGCCGCGCGGTCCGCACCTTGGCGGGTTGCCCGTTCCTCAACGGACTGCGTCGCATTTGAGCCGCCGGGCGTTGTAGTCGGCAGCCTGCATAAGGGGCGTGGACCAGCCGGGATGAACCGGCCGCTCGAACTCCCGCGCTCGAACTCGGTCTATTTGCGAATAGTCATTCCTTGGGTTAGGTCCTGTTCTGGGTGCGCAATACGCGCGACCGCCACGGGGCTCGCTACGGCAGCCAGGACACGTGGCCACGCGCACTGAGTAGCCGAGGAAGTCGACCGCGTCGGTGGTACATGCGCCAGGAATCGTCCGCATGCTGTCCGCGGAACGTCGGCGACCGCCAGAGTGCTTGTTACGGCAGCCAGGACACATGGCCGCGCAGGACCGTGTAGCCGAGGTAGGCGACCGCGTCGATGGTGGCGTGCGCGAGGATCAGCGGCCACAGCTTGTTCGTGCGCTGCCAATAGCGGCCGAAGATCAAGCCCATCACCAGGTTTCCGAGGCCGCCGCCGAGCCCCTGGTACAGGTGGTAGCTGCCGCGCAGCAGAGCCGACGCGAGCAGTGACGAGTTCTCCGACCAGCCGAGCTTGCGCAGGCGGGTGATCAGGTAGGCGACCACGATGATCTCCTCCGCCAGCGAGTTCGCGCAGGCGGACAGGATCAGCGCGGGCAGCCGCCACCAGTGGTCGCCGAGCGACGCGGGCACAATCGTGACGCTCACCCCCATGGCGTGCGCGATCAGGTACAGGCCGAGGCCGGGCAGTCCGATGATGGCCGCGAGCACCAGTCCTGGCACGACATCCGCCCGCCACCGCAGCCGGGCCGCCAACCCGATCAGGCGCGGCCCGATCCCGCTGCGCCACAACAGGTACAGGCCGAGCGCCGCCCACCCGACCAGGCGCGCCACGCTCAGCAGCTGGAACAGCAGATCGATGGTCGACTGGGCGGACCGCGACGGATTCAGCGCGACGGTGCGCCCACCCACCCCGCCCGGCGAGAGCGCGCTCTCCACCAGCGACAGCCCCGCATTGAGCCCGCTCAACCCGAAGGTGACCACCAGCACGACCGCGATCTCGAGCTTGATCCCGAGCCGCTCCCGCTCCCGCTCCGTCACCTCGGCCTCGCCCCGCTCGCCCCCGGACTCACCACGCATGGACTCGAATCTATTGCCCCACCGCCACCGGCGCGGCGCACGCCCCGCGCGTCACGCCTTCCGTCACAACCAGATGCGGCCACGTCGACTCGGCCGGGCCGGTGGCGCACCGCCGGAGACCTGCCCGGGCAGCTGCCGTGACCGAACTGTTCTCCGTCCGGCGATAACACTGCCGGGGCGCCGGCGAATTCATAGAGAGTGCGCGGGCGGACGGGCACTGCGACCGGGGCGATATCCGCGTGCCGACGGGGCAGGAGAACGCTCGGACCGGATCGAGATCATCCGTCGCACCACCGACCCGAACGACGAGCGATAAGTAGAGTCTCAGTGATGAATGGCG
>NZ_BJXA01000048.1 GCF_007990755.1 Nocardia ninae NBRC 108245
GCCGCCGCTGCCGCCGAGTTGTCATAGCACAACGACAAGCCAGCTCGGCGTGTTCGGAACCGACCCGGGGTTCGGGCTACTCCTCCTCAGCGCGGTTTGCGCCGAGGTACCAGTCGGGTTCGCCCTCGGTGGGCAGGTCGTGCAGCTTGTCGGGGTTGCGGATGACGTTGATGGCGACGATGCGGCCGGCATCGATGACGAAGTCGAACACGCCGATGTGGTTGCCGTCGAACACGACCAGGCCGGGCGCGCCGTTGACCAGCACCGCGCGGCCCCACCCGCCCGCGGCGGACGGTGCGTGGTACCAGCCGAGCAGCATCTTCGCGATGAGCTCGGCTCCATGCACCGGCTGGCGGATCGCGGGGACCTTGCCGCCACCATCGGCGGTCAGGCTGACGTTCGCGTCGAGCACGCCGAGCAGCGCGCTGAGATCACCGGAGCGCCAGGCGACCGCGAAGGCGGAGACGACCTTCTCCTGTTCGTCCGGCGAGGCGGGGAAGCGCGGCGTGCCGTTCTCGACGTGCTTGCGGGCGCGGGAGGCGAGCTGTCGCACCGCGGCCGGGGTGCGGCCGACCACCTCGGCGACCTCGGGGCCGGTCATTCCGAACACGTCCTGCAGGACGAATGCGGTGCGCTCGGCGGGCGACAGCGACTCGAGGACAACCAGCAGTGCCGTAGTGACACGTTCGTCCTGGGTGATCCGGTCTGCCGGATCGTCCCAGCTGGTCACCTCGGGTTCGGGCAGCCATTCGCCGACATACTGTTCGCGGCGAACCCTGGCCGACCCGAGCTGATCCAGCGCGAGACGGCCTGTCACGGTGCTGAGCCAGGCCCGCAGATTCTCAATCTGTCCCGCCGTGCCCGCCTCGTGCTGCCGTTGCAGCCGCAGCCACGCCTCCTGCACCACATCGTCGGCGTCGGTGAGGCTGCCCAGCGTGCTGTAGGCGAGCCTGCGCAGATACGGCCGATGCTCCTCGAACCGCCGGGCCAGCTCGGCCTGATCGAGGGGCTCGGGAGTAGAAGGCTGATCGGAAGTCACTGCTGTCGCCGTTCGGTCGTTCCGCCCCGCCGGGCGCGGTTTCATGGATGCGTCATCAGGTTGACGACGCAGCGGATCAGAGTGTGACACGCCTTAGATCGCCGACACGGTATGCCCGCCACCGACGAGGTTCGCATCACTGACACGCCGAGTTCCGCATGATCGAGCCGGTGTACCCAGCGGCCTCTCGTGCCGGCTCACCCAGGCGCCGCCGTCGCCGAATCGTGCAGCGCGGCTGCCGAACGGGACATGTTGGCGGCAAGCGTCGAGTAGGCGCGCGCGCCGTGACGTCCCGTTAGGCGGGGTTACGCATGAGCGACGGGGCATGGTGGCGGCAGACGGTCGGGTGGGCGCGCCCTGGTGTCCCGTTCGGCGGGATAGCTGGTGCTCGGCGGGACGTGGTGGCGGCGAACGTCGAGTGGGCGCGCCGTGGTGTCCCGTTCGGCGGGATAGCTCATGGTCGGCGGGACGTGGCGGCGGCGAACGCCGAAGTGGATGCGTCGTGGTGTCCCGTTGGCCGGGGTAGCTCGTGTTCGGCGGGGCATGGTGGTGGCGAACGTTCGATGGGTGGGTGTGCCGTGAAGTCCTGGTGGCGAGGGAGCGCATCGTCGACGGGCCTGCTAGCGGCAAAACTTGAGTGGTGCGTTGTGGTGTCCCGTCGGGCGGGGGTACGCATGAGCGACGGGACATGTTGGTGGCGAACGTCGGGTGGGCGCGCCATGGTGTCCCGTCGGGCGGGGCAGTTCATGATCGAGGGGACCTGGTGGTGGTGAAGGTCGGGTGGGCGCGTCGTGGTGTCCCGTTTGGCGGGGTTGCTCGTGCTTGGCGGGACATGTTGGCGGCAAACGTCGAGTGGGCGCGCCGTGACGTCCCGTTGGGCGGGGGTACGCATGATCGACGGGACATGGTGGCGGCGAACGTCGGGGTGGGTGTGTCGTGGTGTCCCGTTTGGCGGGGTAGCTCGTGATCGACGGGACGTGGGGGCGGAATTGGCCGAGGGAGGTGGGCCGCTGTGTCCCGTTGATCGTGGGCTGGGGAGGGAGCGGATAGGCTCGGCGGGTGCAGAAGGGGACCGCTACCGCTGGGGGGTTGGTGTTGGGGTTTGTGCTCGATCGGGTGTTGGGGGATCCGCGGCGGTGGCATCCGGTGGCTGGATTCGGTTCGGTGGCAAGCGCGCTCGAATCGGTGACTTATGACGATCGGCGTCGTGCGGGGGTGCTGCATGAGGTGGTGCTGGTGGGGGCGGTGGTTGGAGTCGGTGTGGGGGTTCGTGGTCTCGGACTGCCTGCGACCGCGCTGGCCACCTGGACGGTGCTGGGCGGACGGAGCCTCGCCAAGGCTGGTAGCGAAATGGCCGATCGGCTGGAGGCCGGCGATCTGGACGGTGCTCGCGCGCTGCTGCCTTCGCTGTGCGGCCGCGACCCCGAGGTGCTCGACGCCGACGGATTGGCCCGCGCCGCACTGGAATCCATCGCGGAGAACACCTCCGACGCGACGGTGGCCCCGCTGGTCTGGGGTGCGCTCGCCGGTGTGCCCGGCCTGCTCGGCTACCGCGCGATCAACACCCTCGACGCGATGATCGGCTACCGCAACGACCGCTACCGCAACTTTGGCTGGGCGGCCGCGCGCACCGACGACCTGGCCAACCTGCTCCCCGCGCGCCTCACCGGTCTGCTCACCGTCGCGCTGGCCCCGCTGGTCGGTGGCCGCTCCGCCACCGCCCTGCGCGCCTGGCGCCGCGATGCCGCGCAACACCCCAGCCCCAACGCCGGAGTGGTCGAAGCATCGACGGCGGGCGCCCTGGGCATCCGGCTCGGCGGCCGCACCGAATACCCGCACGGCGTCGAACAACGCCCCACGCTCGGCGACGGACCCGCCCCCACCGTCGCGGATCTGCATCGCGCAGTACGCCTTTCGGAGGCGGTACAGGCGGCTGCAGTAGCGGTGGCCGTTCTCGGTGCGCTGGCCCGGCGTTAGCCGTCGGTTCGTCCGATCGGTCTCGGACGCCGAGGGTGCCGGTCGACAGTACAGGCGGTTGCAGTAGCCGTTCTCGGTGCGCTGGCCCGGCGTCAGCCTTCGGTTCGTCCGATCAGTCTCGAACGCCGAGGGTGCCGGTCCAGGTGGCGGTGTCGAGACCGGCACGCCTGGCCAGCGCGAACATGGCGGCGATGTCGTCGTCGTTGCGCGGTGGGCAGTCGTCCCTGGGGTACTCCTCCTCCGGGTAGTACAGCTCCTCCAGCCGTGTCATCCCCTCCGCGTAGGACCGCACGAGACGCTCGGTGATCGCGCCACGTTCGGCGGCGTCGAGCAGTTCCGCGCACAGCTCCGGCATGCCTGCGTCGGCATCGGAGAACTCCAGCCAGCCGGAGATCTTGTCGAGCGCCCCCTCGCGCGTCGTGAAAGCCGAGACGCCGCAGTCGAGTCCGTCGTCGGCCAGATCGTCGGGGTAGGGCGCCCGGTGCCAGGCCCCGTTCTCGAACCAGTAGACGCAGCCGACCATGTGGTCATCGATCAGGCCTTGCAGGTATCGGCGCGGCAGCCATTCCGGCGCTCCGGCCAGTAGGTCGATCGCGGGCTCGTACCACTTGACCTTGCTCGACTCGTCTTCCCCGACGAGTACGGCGCGGCCAGCACCGAACCACTTCAGCACCCACCAGGTGCAACCGGAGTCGTCCCAGTGCAAGCCGCCGTCGTCGATCCAGTATCCCGACCGATGGTGCGCCGGCTCGCTCTCCCGCTCGCGGTTGTAGGTCGCGACCGCGACGCCCGCCCACCGCTTCCACAGTAGGTGCGCATCCGGTAGATCGTCGGGGTGTCCGGGCCGGTTTAGCTTCCCCAATGTTCTTCTCCTGACTCGTGTTCGGTGGGCCAGCCTAGGCTGGCCCACCGACAGCACGGCCCCGACGCTGCCTCGGTGCCGGTACACAGAACTCCCTGGCGGCGGCGTAGTCCACCTCGGGCCAGCTGAGCTGTGCGGCTGGGTCAGTCGCGGCCGCGGCCGTAGCGGTCTGCCAGGCGCGCTTCGGTTGTCGGTTTGGCGGGGGCCGATGCGGCGGTGGGGGTTTCGGGTGACGTGGTATCGGGTGGGGGGCTGGCGGCAACCGGTTCGGTTGCGGTGCTTGTCTTTTCCCGGCGGCGTTCGCGGATCTCGGCGTAGACGAAGTAGCCGAGGCCCAGGGGCGCCATGATGCCGAAGGCCAGCCATTGCAGGCCGTAGGAGAGGTAGGGGCCTGCGTCGAGTTGGGGGAGGGGGGTGGGTTTGAAGGCACCGGGCTGGTTGTCGTCGAGTTGCAGGTAGCCGCCGCGTTCGCCGGTGGGGATCGGGGTCAGGGGTTGCTGCAGGACGGCGGCTTCCTGGGTGGTGTCGATCGAGTACACCTGCCGGTAGCCGTCTTGGATCGACGGGTCCTTGCCGGGGGTGATGCCTTCGGACATCCGGACCCGGGCTTCGAGACGTTGCGGCCCGGCGGGCGGGTCGGGGATCGGCGGCGGGCGGGAACCGTCCACCGCGGCGACGAGTCCGCGGTCGATCAGCAGCAGGCGACCGTCGTCCAGCCGGAAGGTGGCGAGCACGGAGTAGCCGGGGGCACCGTCGAGATGCCGCAGCCGGACCAGCACCGTCGAGTCCGGTTGGAAGGCGCCGGAAGCGGTGACCTTGCGCCATTCGGTGTGCGCGTCGTCGGCACTGGAGCTGTCCAGGACGGTGGTGATGTCGATCGGGTCGGCGCGCACCGAGTCGGCGATGAGCTGGTTGCGGTGCGAGGTGCTGGTGTTCTTGCCGAGCTGCCACGGCGCGAGCACCGTGAAGCACAGGTAAGCGAACACGGCGACCACGGCCGCGAGGATCACCCAGCTCGGGCGGAGCAGAAAGGTCAGCCTGCGCATCAGATTCGCCGATCGAGCAGCGGGTCGGGCGGCTGGGCGGGCAGGCCGAGCGCGTCGCGCACCCAGTCGAGCAGGCCGGGCATCGCGGCCTCGATCTGGTCACGGACGAGTTCGAAGTCGGCCGTGTCACCGTAGTAGGGGTCGGGCACGTCGGGCCCGTCGGCGGCCGGGTGGAAACTGCGCAGCAGCCTGCGCCGATCCGACGGCACACCGAGGCGGGCCAGTTCGCGTTCGTGCGAGGTGTCGAGCGCGATCAGCAGGTCGGCGTCGCGATGGTCGGCGCCGAGGGCCGCGGCGATATGCCCGGTCGTGTAGCCGTACTTGCGCAAGGTGGCGGTGGTGCGGGTGTCCGCGTCGTCGCCGACGTGCCAGGCGCCGGTGCCCGCGCTGCTCACCCGCACCCGATCGGCCAGTCCCGCGCGGGACAAATGCATGGCGAAGATCTTCTCCGCCATCGGAGAACGGCAGATGTTGCCGGTACAGACGAACGAGACGTGCAGCTCACCCACGACAGCCATTCTGGCCGGTCGACCTACGGGCCCGCCACGTAGGGTGTGCTCTCGTGTCCGAGGACAGCGTCGATCACGCGAAACTGCGCCACCACGGCGACGTGGACGCGCGCCCCGGCATGCTCGACTTCGCGGTGAACGTGCAGGGCAGCGCGCCGCCGGACTGGTTGCGGCAGCGGCTCGCGGCCCGGCTGGACACGCTCGGGCGCTACCCGAGTGCGGAGGAAGATCACACGGCTAGGTGTGCCGTTGCGGCCAGGCATGGGCGCCGCCCGGACGAGGTGCTGTTGCTGGCGGGTGCGGCCGAGGGCTTCGCCATGCTGCCGCGGCTCACACCCCGGCTGGCCGCCGTGCTCCACCCGTCGTTCACCGAGCCGGAGCTCGCGCTGCGCGCGGCCGGTGTCGCGGTGACCAGGGTGCTGCTAGCGCCGCCGTACAGGCTCGACCCGGCCGCTGTCCCGGCCGAGGCCGACCTCGTGGTGCTCGGCAATCCGACCAACCCGACCTCGGTGCTGCACCCGGCTGAAACCATCCGCGCGTTGCGCAGGCCGGGCCGGACCCTCGTGGTCGACGAGGCGTTCGCCGACGCGGTGGCGGGGGAGCCCGAATCGCTCGCCGGGTACTCTGCACCCGATCTGCTCGTTCTGCGCAGCCTCACCAAAACCTGGGCGCTCGCCGGGCTCCGCTGCGGTTACTTCCTCGGTGCCCCCGAACTCCTGGCGCGCCTGAATCACGGCCGTGCCCACTGGCCGCTCGGCACCCTGCAACTGGAGGCGATCACCGCCACCGCCGAGCCGCATGCGGTCGCAGAGGAACAGCAGCGCGCCCAGGCGATCGCCGTCGAACGCGCCGCGATGATCGAGCGGCTCACCGAACTGGGCGTGCATGTGCACACGCCGGCCGAGGCGCCGTTCCTGTTGCTCCGCGTTCCCGATGGTGAGCTGCTCCGGAAGTACCTGGCGGACAACGGCATTGCCGTCCGTCGCGCGGATACTTTTCCCGGTCTCGGGCCGAACCATCTCCGCGTCGCGGTGCGCGGCACCACCGAGGTAGACCGACTCGTCACCGCCATACGAACGGCGGACCTCTGGTGAGCACCGAGGCCCACCCCCGACCACATGAGCACAGCCGCACACCTTCTGATGTGGCGTACACGGAATCGCATGCAATTCCGTATGCGCCACATCAAAAGTCGTGCGGCTGCCGGGTTGGGCCGCTGCGGGGGTCGGCTCGGGAGGGAATGCGACAGTTCATGGACGGACCACAGGAGGGTGAACGATGACCACACTGGCGGATCTCATCGAAGTGCTCGACGCGGCATACCCACCGAAACTGGCGGAGTCGTGGGATTCGGTCGGGCTGGTCGCCGGTGATCCGGCCGACGAGGTCACCAGAGTGCTGTTCGCGGTCGACGCCACCGCGGGCGTGGTCGAGGAGGCGATCGACTGGCGGGCACAGGCTTTGGTGGTGCACCACCCATTGCTGTTACGCGGCGTCGACACCGTCGCGGCCGACACTCCGAAAGGTGCACTGCTGCACCGGCTCATCCGTTCCGGCTGCGCGTTGTTCACCGCGCACACCAACGCGGACTCCGCCGACCCGGGCGTCTCCGACGCGCTGGCCGCCGCGATCGGCCTCACCGTCACCGGCCCGATCGATGCGAAACCCGAAGCCCCCATCGACAACTGGGTCGTGCAGGTGCCTCCGTCGCACGCCGACGCAGTGCTGTCCGCCTTGTTCATGGCGGGCGCAGGCAGCAGCGGCGACTATCGCGACTGCGCACTCCGGGTGCCCGCGGTCGGCCAGTTCCGGCCGATGGCGGAGGCAACCCCGGCCGTCGGCGTGCTCGGTGAACTCCAGCGGGTCGACGAGGAGCGCCTCGAGCTGATCGCGCCGCCCGCCGCCCGCGCCGCCATCCTGTCCGCCCTGCGCGCCGCCCACCCCTACGAGGACCCGGCGTATCACATCACCGAACGCGCCTCGCTGCCGTCGACGGTCGGCATCGGCCGCGTCGGCACCTTGCCGGAACCGGAGTCGTTGCGCGCCTTCACCGATCGAGTCGCCGCGGCACTGCCGCCGAGCGCGTGGGGCGTGCGCGCCGCAGGCGACCCGGACCGCTCCATCTACACGGTCGCCGTCTGCGGCGGCGCAGGCGATTCCTACCTGAACGCGGTGACTCGCCGCGGCGTCGACGCGTACGTCACCGCGGACCTGCGCCATCACCCCGTCGACGAACACCTGCGCAAGGGCGGCCCCGCCCTCATCGACGCCGCCCACTGGGCGACCGAATTCCCTTGGTGCGCACAGGCGGAACGGGTCGTGCAGGCCGGCCTGCCCGGCCTCGAGACGCGCGTGTCGACGCTGCGGACCGACCCGTGGACGGTCAGCGCGCGGAGCTGAGCTGGGCAGTATTTGCGCGGACCTGACCTGAGCTGAGCTGATCAGTTTGGTCGCGCGGAGCTGAGCTGATCAGTAGCCGCGCCGGGCTGGGACCGACCAGCACTAGCGCCGAGCCGCGGCCTATTGATAGTTGCGCCAAGCTGATTCGATCAGCAGTCGCGCCGGGCTGAGCTGACCAGGGTGGCGCCGGGCTGAGCTGACCAGAGGTGGTGCCGGGCGGGGTCGACCAGTGGTCGCGCTGTGCCGGGTTGGTCCGCAGTCACGTCGAGTCGGGCTGGCCCGCAATCGCGCGGGGCTACGCTGGTCAGCAGTGCGCCAACCTGGGCCGACCAGCAAGGCCCGATCAGTAGTTGCGCCGAGCTGAGCCCATCAGCAAACGCCCGCGTACTGACCCGATCAGTAGTTGCGCGGCGGCTGTCCGTGCCAGGACGGATCCGCAGGCTGCCCACTGTGCACGTTCTCCGTCTGCGCCCGCCCCGCCAACTCCGTGGCCTGCTGCTTCGTGAGCTTCGACTCGGCACCACACCAGGTGCATTGCAGGGAGTGCTTGGTGCTCAACGGGATCAGTGGCACGAAGAACAGCGTGAATTTGGTGACCAGTTTCCGCAGTATGTGGGCTGCGGGGTTGCCGCAGCTGCCGCACACCAGGGTGAGCACGGCGAGCCGATGCGCGTACTGACGCCAACCGAAGATCACCATGGAAAACCCCCGAAGTATCGAACTTTGACCCCATCGACCTTACCGCCGCTTCGGCGTGTCGGCGCGTGTCTACTGGATTGGTTTGTGCGGTCGGTTGTTTCCGCGAGTCGACCGGTGATTCAGGGGTACAACTACCGCATGAATTTCCCGGTGAACTTCGGCTTCGTGCAGATCGGGTTGATCTTGATCATCCTGATCGCGATCGCACTGCTCATCTCCGGGCTGCTGCGGGCCCGCCGGGTCGGCTTCCGCGCACTGATCACGCGCGGCGGCAGCGGGCTGGTGCTGCTGGTGGTCGCGGTGGTGCTGCTCTGGCTGGCGACGTTGATGCAGACCTATCTCGGGTTGACCGGAGAGATCAAAGCGGCGCACGTGGTGGCCAAGGAGGTGGAGGGGCAGGAGCACCTGCTCGATATCGAGCTCACCCTCTACGGCGACGACCAGCACGACGAGCAGCGGCTGAAGTACCAGGTCGAGGGCGATACGTGGGTGCTGCAAGCGGGCATCGTCGAGCTGGAACCGTGGGTGAACGCGCTCGGTTTCCACTCCGGATACAAGATCAGCAGGCTGTACGGCCAGCGCCTGGACGGTGTCGCGACCTCGCAGAACCAGATCTTCCTCAACGGCGGCGACCGGGACTTCTTCGATGACATGCGCAAGGGTCGCTGGTTTACCGAGCCGTTCGTGCGCTCGGCCTACGGCAACGCGGTGATCGCGGTCCCCGGTGAGTACGACGTCTTCGTCTCCAGGGACGCCATCAAGACCCGCGCCCCGGCCTGACGCCGGCTAGCCCAGGGGCGGCGGCACCAATTGGTGCGGCGTCGGTCAGCGGGAACAGTCCGGCGGGGTACGGTTGAACACCGACCCATCCACAGCGTCCAGGAGTTTGTCCGCGTTGAATGTCGAACCACCCATCCAGGCCAAGCTGCTACAGCTCGCCGCTGTCGACGCCGAGCTGACGCGGATCGCGCACCGCCGCACCGTGCTGCCCGAACAGCAGGAGGTGGCCCGGCTGGAGGCCGAGCGCAACGCGCACAAGGACGCCGCCGTCGCCGTGCAGATCATGCTCGACGACCTCGACCGCGACATCCGCAAGCTGGAAGGCGAGGTCGACGCCGTCCGTAAGCGCGAGGAGCGCGACAAGGGCATGCTGAGCGCCGGAACGGTGAACGCCAAACAGCTTTCAGAGATCCAGCACGAACTGGGCAGCCTGGAGCGCAGGCGCTCGGTGCTCGAGGACGAGCTGCTCGAGGTGATGGAGAAGCGGGAGGCGTCGGCCGACGACTACCAGCACGCGGGCGCCCGGCTGGACAAGACCGAGCAGGAACTGGCCGACGCGCAAACCCAGCGTGACGAGGCCCTCGCCGATCTCGAGGTGGCACAGGGGCGTTGCGACGCGGACCGGTCCAAGCTGATCTCGCTGTTCCCGGCCGACCTGCTGGCGATCTACGACCGGCAGCGTGGCCAGCACGGTGTCGGCGCGGCGCTGCTGCAGGCCCGCCGCTGCGGCGCGTGCCGGATCGAACTGGATCGCGGCGAGATCGCCCGGATCGCGAAGACCGCCCCCGACCTGGTGGTGCGGTGCCCGGAGTGCGGTGCGATCCTGGTGCGCACCAAGGAATCGGGGCTGTGACCGCTCGACCGGCGCGGGCAGCGCGGTGACCGAGCGCGAGGTGATCGTCGAGGCCGACGGCGGCTCCCGGGGCAATCCGGGACCGGCGGGCTACGGCGCGGTCGTCTTCGCCGCCGATCATGTGCGGGTGCTCGCCGAACGTCGTGAGTTCATCGGCATCGCCACCAACAATGTCGCCGAATACCGTGGCCTGGTCGCGGGTTTGGAGGCGGCGGCCGAACTCGGCGCCAGTGTCGTCGCGGTGCGGATGGACTCCAAACTGGTCGTCGAGCAGATGTCGGGCCGCTGGAAGATCAAGCACGCGGCCATGATTCCGCTCGCCGACCGGGCCCGCAGGCTGGTCGCGGGCTTCGAGCGAGTGAGCTTCACCTGGATTCCGCGGGCCGAGAACTCGCATGCCGACCGGCTCGCCAACGAGGCGATGGACGACGCCACCCTGGTGGACGAGGTGCGCACCGCCCGCGAGGCGGAAAAGCCCACGGCCGCACCGGTTGCTGAAGATCCGGTGGTTTCGGCGGCTGCGGCGCAACCCGCGCCCGGCTGGACCGGTGCCACCGGTCGCCCGACCCGGCTGCTGCTGTTGCGCCACGGCCAGACCGAACTGTCTGTGCAACGGCGCTATTCGGGTCGCGGTAATCCGCCGCTCACCGAGCTCGGCCGGGAGCAAGCCGCGCGTGCCGCGAAAATGCTTGCGGCCAAAGGTGGTATCTCCGCCGTGCTGTCCTCGCCGCTGAGCCGGGCCCGGGAGACCGCCGAGGCCGCGGCCACCGCGCTGGACGCACCGCTCACCGTCCTGGACGGCCTCATCGAGACCGACTTCGGCGAGTGGGAGGGCCTGACCTTCCTGGAGGCGGCCGAACGCGACCCGGAGCTACACGCCCGCTGGCTCGGCGACGCGTCGCTGCCGGCGCCCGGTGGGGAGAGCTTCGACCAGGTCCGCGAGCGGGTCGACGCGGTCCGGCGTGATCTGGTGGGGTTGTATCCCGGCGCGAACCTGGTCGTGGTCAGTCATGTGACGCCGATCAAGACGCTGCTCCAGTTGGCGCTGGGGGTCGGGCCGTCACTGCTGTACCGGTTGCATCTGGACCTGGCATCGCTGTGCATCGCGGAGTTCTATCCGGACGGCGGGTCGTCCGTGCGTCTGGTGAACGACACCTCGTACTTGTAGCAACTGTTCATCCGTCCGTCGCCGGAAGCTCGGCGACGGTCATCCTGTGCTGCCATCATCTGCCACAGCATGTCGGACATCGCGCATCGGGATGGTTCTGTTCGGATTCGCGGTGCGGCGGTTGGCGGCGTATAACAGTTGAGTCTCGTCGGTCGGGCAATTCGGCCGCAGCTGGGTGTGGGTGAGGGTGAAAGTCAGTTCGGGCGAACACTTTTCAGAGCCGCCACGAAAAGATGTGGTGTGAGTCTCACGCGCGTCCGCACTGTGGTGCGGCGCACAGGTGTGTTGCGGACCGGCCTACCCGTGTCGATGCTGAGTCGACCAGCAGGTAACCAGCGTCGATTTGACTCCGCTGCGCAGGCACTCCCACTTGCTGATATGGCGACCGCAGATTGTGTCGGGGGCGGTTCCCTCCCCGGTCCGGGCGAGCACGGCGATAGTCGCGTGCTCGCTTTTTCGAAAAGGAGAGAAGTGACAACGAAACTCAGATCGCTGGCAGCCGCGACGGCCGCCGTCGCATCGGTGATCGCCGGTGCCGCGGGCACCGCGTCTGCCGCGCCCAGTGCCGTGCTCGGCGGCAGCTCGGGCATCGCGTTCGAGAACAACTCCGTATGTTCGTTGACCGCGATCGGGCATGACAACGCGGGCCGGCTCGTCGGCATCACCGCGGGCCACTGCGCGCCCACCGGTGCCCGGTTGATCGCCGAGCACACGCCAGATGCCGGAGTCATCGGTAAGGTCGCGTTCTCCGATGACGGCAAGGGACTGGACTACGCGGTCCTGGAACTCAACCCGGAGCGGGTCACCCCGGTGCGCAGCATCGGCCCGACCACCATCGCGGGCCTCGGTGACGCGCCGGGTCCCGGTGCCACGGTGTGCTCGAGCGGCCGCTCCAGTGGCTCGGACTGCGGTGTCGTGTGGGGCGAGCTGGACGGCACCACCATCAACCAATACTGCTCCAAGCCGGGCGATTCCGGCGGCCCGGTGGTAGTCGGCGATCGGCTCGTCGGCATGAACCAGGGACGGCTCACCGGCATCGGTCCGGTCGGCTTCGACGTGCCGTGCACCACGGCCGCCAACCCGCTGCACTCACCCGCGTTCTTCCAGCCGATCGTGGTCATCCTCGCCGCCATCAACGCCCAAGGTGGCGTCGGGGCCGGCTTCCAGCCGATCTAGTTCAGGCCGTTCGGCATTCGCCGCGGCCGCCAGCTCACGCAGCGCGGCCGCGGTGAATTCGTCCAGGGGGTAGAACAATTCGATCGCCAGCTCGGAGAGGGTCACATCGGCCGGTGCGCCGAAGGTGGCCATCGTGCTGAACATCGACAGCTCGCCCATCGGCGTGCGGATCCGGATCGGCACCTCGAACGGGCTCGGCTGTGCCGCATCGACTTTCGGCTCATCCGGCGGGTCGAGTAGTCGCGGATAGCGACGCACCTCGTCGTACAGCGCCGACAGCTGCGGGTCGCCACTCGCGCCGACCTGCCTGGCCAGGCGCTCCAGGAACAACTCCCGGACCTGGCTCAGGTTGGCCAGCCGTGCGGCCAGCCCCTCCGGATGCAGCACCAGGCGATACACATTCGGGCGCGGCAACAGCAATTTGTCCGGAATCCCTTGCAGCAGAACGCCCATCGCCGCATTGCCGGTGACCACATTCCACAGTCGATCGACGACCACCGCCGGATACGGTTCGTGCGCGGTGAGCATCGTGGTCAGCGCGGCCCGCACCGAAGTCAGGCTCACGTCGTCGAGGTTGCTCTCCCGGTAGGCGGGCGCGTAGTCGGCGGCCAGCAGCAGGGTGTTGCGTTCACGCAGCGGCACCTCGAGGGCCTCGCTCAGGCGCAGCACCATCGCCCGGCTCGGTTTGGCGCGCCCGGTCTCCACATACGACAGATGCCGGGCCGAGGTGTCCGCCGCCAGCGCCAAGTCGAGCTGGCTGAGCCTGCGCCGCTGCCGCCACTCGCGCAGCAGCACGCCGACCCTCGGTCGAGTTTCCCATTGAGGTTGTGCCACCTGAGCAGGCTAATCACCGCGCACGTCGCGCAGCCATGACCTCAGAGGTCATTGAGACGATCACCTCACGTCGGCAAGGTGGGGTTTGGGAGCCGATCGGCTCCGTCGACTCGACCCACCGGAGCAGAACATGAGCACGGGCTACCTGACCACCCAGCCGAGCATCGATTACTTGCGCACCGCGTTGCGCGTGGACGGCTGGAGCACCGGCGCCTTCGGGGTCGTCATGCTGGCCGGCGCGGCGGTGCTGCGCGATCCGCTCGGCCTGCCCACCGCCTGGTCGATTCCGTTCGGTGTCGCCATGCTCGGCGGTGCGCTTGCGTTGCTGCTCATCGCGGGGTCGCTGGAGATACCGTTTCATCAGGCCTGCGCCGTCGTCGCGGTGAACGCGGTTTCCGCGGTCGGAATGGTGGCGCTCGCGCTATCCGGCCTGATCGACCTCACCGGTCTCGGTATCGCATTTCTGTTCGCCGGTGCGGCGGTGGTCGCGGTCTTCGCCGCGGTCGAGTTCGTCGGCGTGCGCCGGGCCGGCTACTGAAGGGATTGATTCAATGCTGACTCCGAACTCCGATCCGCGGACCGCCGACGAGGCGGAGCTCTTGCGCCTTCTGGGTGCCCAGGCCGCCGCCTGGGCCGCCGGTGACGGTGCCGCCTTCGCGGCCACCTTCACGCCCGACGCCGACTTCATCTCGGTGATCGGCGAATTCATCCGTGGCAGAGCGGAACTCGCTGCGGTGATGCAGGAAGGCTTCGACGGATTCATGCAGGGGACGCGACTCTCCGACCCGGAAACCATCACGATTCGGTTTCCGACGCCGGACGTTGCTGTCATGGTGACCAACGGGGTCTGTGTGCTGCGGCCCGGTATGGATGGTTGCCGGCCTGAAGATTTATCCGTGCAGACCAGAGTCGCGGTCAGGTGCGCGGGGGAGTGGTTGTTCACGACATTCCAAAACACGCGGATCATGCAGCTGGGCGGGCCGAGCGCGGATTGATTGGTGCGCGCACGAGCTAGTTCGAACATCATTGTTCGGGTCGCTGGGCTGGACAAAAGGGTTTGCGCCGCCGGTTGCGGGGCGAGTATCCATTCGAGGATGAACCTATCGACGATCGACATCCGGCTGTTGAGCGCCGATGAGTGGGAGGTGTTCCGGCGGGTTCGACTGCGGGCACTGGCCGACACGCCGCAGTTCTTCGGGTCGACACTGGCGGAGGCGCAGGAGCGCACCGAGGCGGACTGGCGAGCTGCCCTGTCGGATCGGGCGCAGTTCGTCGCCAGTGCTGACGGTGTCGAGCTCGGCACCGTCGGCGGTATGCCCGACCCCGAACGCGGTGGCATACATCTGATTTCGATGTGGGTGGCGCCCGAGGCGCGCGGCACCGGCGTGGCGGATCTGCTCGTGCGCGCCGTCCTGGACTGGGCCGCCGCGGGCGGGCACACCGAGGTCCGGCTGGAGTTCGCCGACGGGAACGTGGCGGCCGAACGGCTGTATCTACGTAACGGATTCGTACGAACCGGGGCCAGTGATTTCGTCCGGCCGGGTGAGCCGACGCTGGAATACGAGATGGTGCACAAGCTTTAGCGCGCTGAGTTTGCCTGCCCGACCCCCGGGTATTCGCTCCCCGATCGAGAGGTGACGGGCATGGCGAAGCAGGGCGTTGCGCGGCGCGCACACCGTCTGGTGGATTGGTCGAAAGGGCCGTCGGTGCTGAACTGGCGGTCGTGGTGGGGGGTCCTGCGCCGGACCGTGACGGAATTCCTGGACGACAATGTCACGGATTGGGCTGCGGCACTTACCTATTACAGCGTGCTGTCGATCTTCCCCGGGCTCATCGTGCTCACCGCGTTGCTCGGGGCGCTCAGTCCGTCCGCCACGCAATCGTTGATCGACACCATTCAAGAGCTCGGACCGAGCAGTGGCACCGCTCTGCTGGTCGACGCGATCAAACAACTGCAAGGGTCACGACAATTGGTGGGGCCGTTGGCCCTCATCGGGCTCGGGACCGCGCTGTGGACGGCGTCGGGGTACATCGCCGCCTTCATGCGGGCGTCCAACGCGATCTATGACGTCGAAGAGGGCAGGCCGTTCTGGAAGACGATTCCGGTGCGCGTCGGGCTGACCGCCGCGATGGTGGTGTTGCTCGCGCTGTGCCTGATCGGCGTGGTGGCCACGGGCGGCATCGCCGACCGCATCGGGCAATGGCTCGGTGTCGGATCGGCCGGTGTGCTGGTGTGGGACATCGCGAAATGGCCGGTGCTGGCGGTGCTGATCAGTCTGGCGTTCGCGTTGCTGTACTGGGCCTCCCCCAACGCGCAGCAACCCGGCTTCCGCTGGCTGAGCCCCGGCAGTGTGCTCGCCGTGCTGCTGTGGATCGCCGCCTCCGCCGGATTCGCCGTCTACGTAGCCAATTTCGGTTCCTACAACAAGGTTTACGGCTCGCTCGGCGGCGTCGCTGTCTTCCTGGTGTGGCTGTGGCTGTCCAACGTCGCGGTGTTGCTCGGCGCGGAATTCGATGCCGAACTGGCCCGCGGCCGCCGCATCGAACAGGGCCTGCCGCCCGACCAAGAGCCTTTCCTGCCGCCACGCGACACCCGCGCGATGTCCGAGGACGAGCGCGACGCCGCCGACACACGCGGGGCAACAGCCACGTCAGCCGACGACTCCGCCGCTGACAGGAGGAAATCATGACCCAGCCCGACCATCCGGACCACGAGACCGACAAGTTCCACGAGGTAGCCGACGCGGCCCGCGAAAAAGCAACCGAAGCCGAACGCCTCGCCGCCGAGAAAGCCGCCGAAGTCCGCCGGATCGCCGAACAGAAAGCCGCCGAATTAGCACGACGGACCCAAGAACAGGCGGCCCAAGCCGCCCGAGACACCGAAGCCGCCACCGCGGTAGCGGAGCGGGAAGCCGCGGAAAAGGCCGCTGCGGCAAAGGAAAAGGCCGCCGAAGCGATCCGCCAGGCCGCCCAGCGAACCGGCGAAGCAACCGAACGTGCCCGCGTCGCCACCGACAAGGTCAGCCCAACGGACCCCGAACCCGTTGCGGGACAGGGTCGCCGCCTAGCCGCCGCCGCCCGCCGCAGGCCCATCCCCGCTGTACTCGCAGCGTTGGCCGCATTCATCCTGTGGCGGGTCCTGCGCCGCCGCTGAAGGTAGACGTGGTCTCAGCGCGCCCGCTCGGTGGCCGGTCCGGCGCGCATGTGGGTGGGCGGTGCAATGGGCCAGTGGGTGCTCTGGTCGGCCGGGTGCTCTGGTTGGCCTGGGCGCTGGTCGGGCGAGAGCGCACTGATCCGTCACGCGACGCACGCCTGTAGGCGAGGATAGGGCGCGCACTCCGGTGGCCCAGGTGGCGCGCAGCTGGGCGAGGCGGGTGCGTAGGTCGGTCGGATCGGCGCCGTGTGCGTCAGCTGAGCGCGGCGTCCAGTTTGGCGAGGAAGCGGCCGAAGTGGGGGTCGGTGTCGGGGAGGGCGAAGGTGTCGATGTTCCACCAGCGTTCGGTGCTGAACTCGCGGCGGTCGAGGGGGTAGTGCTCGGATTGGGTGCCGCGGACGGGGTACCACAGGCTGACGTCGTCGTGGCTGTCCAGGCCGACGGTGGCGGTGAGCGTCAGGAACAGGGGATCGGTGCCGACGACCGTGAAGTCGGCACGGAGGCCGATCTCCTCGAACGCTTCGCGCCGCGCCGCCTCGAGCGGATGCTCACCTGGGTCGACATGCCCGCCGGTCGGTAGCCACAACCCGGCGAGGCGATGACGGCCGAGCAGCACCGCCCGTGCCGCCGGGTCGACCAGCACCACGTAGCTGACCAGATGTCGCGGTGGCGTCGCCGGTTTGACGCGGCGGAACACGTCATCGGTCGACGCCAACCACGCCAGCGTTTCATCGATGTGCTGCTGTTCGAGCGCATCGAACGGCTCGATCCCGGCCACGATCTCGGCGATGACAGCAGTAGCAGCGTCCATAACCGCGCACCGTAGCGCTGGACACCGACAGCATCGGGCCACCGTTCGTCCGACCGCGACCTACTCCATGGTGACCTCGGTGCACACCGTTTTTGGCAGCCGCACACCCAGTACACCGGGTGTGCGGCTGCCAAAAACGGTGTGCGGTTTGGGGTTCAGGCG
Source organism: Nocardia ninae NBRC 108245 (assembly GCF_007990755.1). Lineage (GTDB taxonomy): Bacteria > Actinomycetota > Actinomycetes > Mycobacteriales > Mycobacteriaceae > Nocardia > Nocardia ninae. The sequence goes on from NZ_BJXA01000048.1 coordinate 17,471, forward strand.
GTGTTGAGATGGGTGGGTTGTAGGCGGAGGAGGGTGATGCCGTAGACCACGATCCAGACCACCCAGAGGAGCCAGCTGACGAGGCTGAGTAGGGCGAGGGGGCTGGGGTGGTCGATTACCAGGGGAGTGAGGGTGGCGGAGGTGAATAGACCTGCGGCTGCGGTCAATCCGAGGAGTGCGTGCCAGCGGGGGATGAGGCTCGTGCGCAGGCCGCCGAGGGACAGGCCGAGCAGGGCGGTGGCGAGGAAGGTGCCGTTGAGGACGAATAGGGCGTTGTGAAACGCCCACAGGCCCGCGGTGGCCGTGGGGGTGTGGTCGGTGGTGGCGCTGAGTGCCAGGCGGATGGCTACGACGCAGAGGAAGGTCGCGTTCTGTAGGAGTAGGCCAGCGAAGCCGACCAGCGACCAGGCCGAGCCGACGGCGCGCTCGCGCGGCCAGATCGTGGCTACGGCGGCGGCGCCGAACACGGTGGCACACACCCAGGCGGCTGGTGTCAGGGCCGAAGAGAGCTGGGCGAAGTCGGCTTTCGTGGTGAAGAAGGTGTTGACGTCGCTGATGTCGGCGCCGACTGGGGGCATGCCTGCCGGTTCCAGGATCAGGTTCGCGCCGACGATGATCAGTGCGAAGCCGAGGCCGGCGAAGCCGCCGATCCGGGAGAACGGCCAGGCGGCTACGTTCTCTGTCTTATCTGTCATATATTGAATATAAGCAGCGAAAAACGAAAGAGGAACCCCCGTGACCGAAGAACCGGCTCGACGCCACTACGACTCGCTGCGCCGCACCGCACAGGCGCAGCAGACCAGCGCCGAAATCGCCCGCGCCGCAAGAGCTTTGTTCGTCGCTAAGGGCTGGGCCGCCACCACCGTGCGTGACGTGGCGCGCGAAGCCGGCGTCTCGGTGCCGACCGTTTACGCGGCCTACGGCAACAAGAACGGTCTGACCTGGGCACTGGCCGACGCCGCCGATCTGTCCGCCGACATCTCCCGTTTGCTCGCCGACCTGGAGGCCGCCCCCGAACCACCCCGGCAACTCGCCGCGATGACCGCCTACGATCGCCGGCTGTTCGAGCGCGCGGGCGAGGTGATCGTGCTGCTGCGCGAGGCGGGGCGCACGGAACCCGAACTGGCCCAGGCCTACCGCGACGCCCGCGCCCGCGCGGAGGATGCGCACCGCCAGGTCCTGTCCGCTTGGCCGTCGGCGACCTTGCGCCTGGACCTCCCCACCGCCCTCGACGTCTACGCCGCGATCTGCAACATCGACGTCTACACCGAACTCACCATCGAACGCGGCTGGTCACCGGAGCGAGTCGAAAAGTGGTGGGCCGATGTGGTGACCCGCGAACTCCTCGGCGAATCTGAAGCACGCTGAACGCAAAGCGCTTCCGTCAACACAGCCCCGCCAGCTTGTACAACACCAGCGACCCCGCGACGGCGACGTTGAGGCTGTGCCCGGTGCCGACCATGGGAATCTCCACGGCGGCGTCGAGCAGTTCCAGTCCCTCCGCCGGGATGCCGGTCGATTCGTGCCCGAGCACGATGACGGTCCGGCGCCGGGCGACGGGAAGGTCGGCCAACCGGATGGATTCATCGGTGAGTTCGACCCCGACAATGGCGGATCCGCCGCTGCGCTGACGCGCCAGCCACCGGTCGACGCGACCGTTGATCCAGTGCACGCATTGGGGTTTCCGAAGGGTGTTCCCGTGGGCGAGGGCGTCGGGAATCCACGGCAGCCGCGGTACCGCCATGCACGCGCCGACGGCGTCACAGGTGCGCAGCATGGTGCCGAGGTTCACGCCGTGCTTGGGCCACAGCGGCGCGATGATCAGATGATTCCAGCAGCCGTGCGCGCGTTGCCTGCGTTCGCGGCGCAGGTCGGGGCGGGACTTGACCCGCGCGGCCGTCACCGGCGGACGGGAAGGGCCTTCCCGTGGGGCACAACAGTTTTCATAGAGGCGATGCTTCGCGGCGCACCGGGGCCATCGTCGACGACAAGAGACGTGAGCTACTTCTTACGATACGGCACCGTCGCACACCGCCGGATACCGAGCGATTGTCGGCGACTTGCCCGCCGCCGACCACCACCTACGGCCGCAGGATCGAGACCAGGAACTCCGTCTGGTCGTACACCGCCTTCTCGAAAACGTCATCGAAGTAGATGTCGAAGTGCCCCACCGGGTAACGCTTCACCACCGCGTGCTTGGTTCGCTCCGCCGCACGCAACGCGGACTTGATCGGCGTGATCGAGTCGTTGTCGCACAACGCGTAGAGCACCGGCATCTTCAACGACTTGGCCCGCTTGCCCGGCGAGTCGAACAGCGCCGAAAATGCCACGCGGGCAGCGACCTTCGGCTTGTAGTGCTCGCTCTCCTCGGCCAGCCTGCCGTTGCCCTCGGGCACGTCGGCCGCGCTCATCAAAGCCGCCGTCCGCTGCCGCCCCGCCAACCGGATGCCGACGTGCTTGCGCCGGATCGGCCCGATCAGCAGATCGGTGGCGGCGATGGCGGTCACCTTGGTCATGCTGATCGGCCCCTTCGCCAACGCGCACGCCAGCCCGCTGGTGAACGGCACCTGCGCGACCACCGCGGCCAGGTAGTCGTCGTCCGGCGCGACCGCGAGCACGTGCCCGCCGCTGAACGAGGTGCCCCACAACGCGATCCGGGTCGCGTCGACCCCGCGGATGGTGCGCGCGTAGGCGATCGCCGAACGCCAGTCTTCACGCTGGCGCCCGATCCGGATCACCTGGCGTGGCTCGCCTTGGCTGGCACCGAAATGCCGGTAGTCGAATACCAGGACCGCCATGCCCGCGGCGGCGAAGCGCCGCGCGTACCGGTCGAGTCCCATCTCTCTGTTCGCCCCCAGGCCGTGTCCCATGATGACGAGCGGGCGGGGCTTCGGCGCACCATCCGGACGGTAAAGCCAGGCGGCGCACTGCTCGCTTCCGGAGGGGAAGCCGACCTCGACACGTTCCATGGCACCCAACCGTACTGCGTCGGCGGGGCCCGCACCCTGGGGGTGTGCGCGGCGACCAGTACTCTGGTACGGCGGACGAGTTGGCCGGGCGACCGCGGCATCGGGAACGGGCACGGTTGTGCCGCCGCCCGGAGCCGAGGAAAGTCCGGACTCCACAGAGCAGGGCGGTTGCTAACGGCAACCCGGGGCGACCCGCGGGACAGTGCCACAGAAAACAGACCGCCCACGGCCTCCGGGCCGTGTGGTGAGGGTGAAACGGTGCGGTAAGAGCGCACCAGCGCCCCGGGTGACCGGGGCGGCTTGGTAAACCCCGCCCGGAGCAAGGTCAAAGGTCGCATCGTTCGCGGTGCGGCTGCGCAGGTGTTCGAGGGCTGCTCGCCCGAGCCTGCGGGTGGACCGCTCGAGGCACCCGGCGACGGTGTGTCCAGATGGATGGTCGCCCCCCGGTGCGAACCGGGGACAGGATCCGGCTTACAGGCCAACTCGTCCGCCCTGCCGGATCCCGCGACGCCGGTAGTCGCCGGGCGAACGCTACGTGAACGGCTGAGATCCATGCTGTAGCCGAAGGATTGGCGTGCGCCGGATGCGCGCGATACCAGTACATTGTCGGTCGAGGTTTTGTGCGGCATGTCCGAATCGGGGCCGCCGCAGGATCGACTGCAAGGAGATCGTCATCAACGTTCACACCATGCTGCGCCGTGCGGGAATCCTCGCTTACGCAACAGCTCTGGCCACGGTGGCCTGCGCGGGTGTCGCAGGCGCGGATCCAACGACCACCGCGCCCACGCCGCCACCACCGCCGCCCAGCAACATCGACATCACCGCCGCCACCGTCAACGGCAGCGATGTGGATATCGCGGTGACCTACACCTGTGAGCCGCAGAGCAAGGCGGTGACACTGCAGGTGTTCGTGCGCGGCACTGCGGAGGGCGCGGAACAGACGGTAGGTGCCAAGACCAAGGCGACGTGCGACGACCAACGCCAGACCGCCACCCTCACCGCCACGAAAATCCCCGAGTCCGAACCGTTCACCCCCGCCGCGGGCCAGCAAGTGCGGGTCATCGGCACCTTGGTTGCCGGCGACAACGAGCAGAGCCTCGAAGGTGGCACTGCCATCAAGCGACTGATCGTCAAGTAGGCAGTCCGGGACCGGCCCCGCGGTGCCATCATGGAGATAGCCGCGGGGCCGGAGCGCCCAGGCGCCCGCTCCTGCTGCACAAGGGCGTGATTCGGGGCCAGGCATGGAAACTCTGGTGGTTCTCGGCAGTCTGCTAGGGGCGGGTGGGCTCGGTGTGCTCACCGCCGCGAGCGCGCGCGTAGTCGCGCAATACGAACGGGGGCTGATCTTTCGATTCGGGCGGGTAATCGCGACGCGAGATCCCGGGCTGCGCTGGTTGATTCCGTTCATCGACCGGATGCGCAAGGTCTCGATGCAGATCGTCACCCTGCCGGTGCCCGCGCAGGAGGGCATCACGCGCGACAACGTGACGGTGCGGGTGGATGCCGTCGTGTACTTCCGGGTGTTCGACCCGGTGCTCGCGGTGGTGGAAGTGCAGAACTATCTGTTCGCCGTCGGACAGGTGGCGCAGACGTCGCTGCGCTCGATCATCGGCAAGAGCGATCTGGACAGCCTGTTGTCCAATCGGGAGGAGCTGAACAAGGGCCTGGAGATCATGATCGACAGCCCGGCGCTCGGCTGGGGCGTGCACATCGACCGGGTGGAGATCAAGGATGTGGCACTGCCGGATTCGCTGAAACGCTCGATGTCGCGCCAGGCCGAGGCCGAACGCGAACGCCGTGCCAGGGTGATCTCCGCCGAGGGCGAGTTGCAGGCGTCGAAGATGCTGGCGCAGGCGGGCGCGCAGATGTCGGAGTCGCCCGCGGCGTTGCAGCTGCGGTTGCTCGAAACCGTCGTTCAGGTTGCCGCGGAAAAGAATTCGACCCTGGTGCTGCCGTTCCCGGTGGAGTTGCTGCGCTTCCTGGAACGCAGCACGGCACCGGCCGCCGCGCCGGCTCGGTCGTCAACGGATCAGGCGGCAGTAGCCGGACCGGACGACAAGCCCGCCGCGCTGGCCGCGAGCGAGCAACCGAAGCAACTGGATCCGCCGGACGAATCGTCGACGGCGCACGCGAACAACCCACGCGAGTAACCCGACCGGCGTATACCGATACGGGTACAGCCGACGCCGTTTACGGCGGCGCCGTACGACCCGCACCGGTAGCACAACGTAAGGACCGGACCGATGTCCGTGCTCATTCCCGTCATCGCCATCATCAGCATGATCACGATCGGCTACGTGCTGAAATACCTGCCCGGCTATCTGCCGTGGCTGAAGCAGCGGTAGCTCAGCACATCATCCTGGCCATCTGGTAGATGGCCTTCGCCTCCTCGGTGGTCGCCTCGACCTTGCCGGAGGCGCGCTTGGTGATGCTCTTGACGACCTCGTCTTCGGGCTTGCTCGCCTTGATCTCCTTGCAGGTGTCGCTGAGGATGTTGGCGATCTTCGTGTCGTCCTTGCCGTCGGCCAGTTTCGGGAACGCGCCGCGGAAGCTGACGACGAACGCGCCTGCCTTGACGTTGTCGACGACCTGGGCATCGCCGCTGGACTGCGCGGCGGAAGTGGCAGCGGGGGTGGCACTGCTGGCTTTGTCGTCCCCACAGCCGGTGAGCAGTAGGGCACAGAGGGTGGCGCTGGCCGCGAGAGCGGCGGTAGTTCTGATCACGGAGCGGGATGCTAGCGGTCCGGAACCAAAGTCGCCTCCCGTCCGGTGAACGGGAGGCGACAGGTTGTGGCAGAAGACTTGTGGTCAGACCGGTGCGATGACGAAGACCTGGGCCCAATACGCTGCCTGGTCCGACCCGATGAGCGGGACCAGGTAGTCGAACAGAATCGATGACATAGCTGTGGAACTCCCAATTGTCGACGTACGGGACATTTCGGAATGTGCGGGCAAAGTGTGAGACCCGCTACGGCGGCCCACGTTAGCAGCCACGTCGCGGGGCTGCCCGGCAGGCGAACTCGCCGCGCGTACCCGCCGCTAACTAGCCGGACCGTGATCGACGTCATAAAGTAGTGCGCGTTGGCACGGCCCGTTGCGTGGCCGCAACGAGCCCTTCACACTTCGAATGCGGGAAAGCAGGTCTCAACTTTATGCGGATTGTTCGCTCACTGGTCGCCGGCGCGTTGATCGCCGGGGCTGCTTCGGTTTTCGCCATGATGGGTGCCGGGTCCGCCGGTGCCGTAGCGGTGACGCCGCTGCCGGGTGGGGTGCAGGTCGACCTCAGCCCGGCTGACACGGTCTGGGTGGCCCAGAACCGTTTCGGACAGACCCTGGCGGGTCTGCCCCATCCTTCGGCCCCTTCGTTCGGCCAGGCGCTGGACGCGGCGGCCGCAGTGTCGGCGTCGGTCCCGGGCGGACATGTCACCTTCACCGTGTACGGGCCGCTCGATTCGTTGAACGGCACCATGTTGGCGCTGCAGTAGGTCTGGCACCGACAGCGTGGAATTGCATCAGCGGATCGTCTCGGCGCCGGTAGATTTCGGCGCCATCCGTTCCGAATTCGGCCTGGCCTCGGCGTACCCCGCCGAGGCCAGCACGGAAGCCCGCGACGCGTCCGACGCGTTCGCGGGCGACCGGGCCGATCGCACCGACATCCCGTTCGTGACGATCGACCCACCAGGGGCCATGGATCTGGACCAGGCCCTGCATCTCGAGCGCACCGGCACCGGCTTTCTCCTGCATTACGCCATCGCCGACGTCGGCGCCGTGATCGATCCGCATGGCGCGCTGGCCAAAGAGTCCGGCGCGCGGGGGCAGACCTACTACCTACCCGACGGCACCGTCCCGCTGCACCCGCCGGTGCTGTCGGAAGGCACCGCGAGCCTGCTGCCGGAGCAGCGCAGGCCTGCCGCGCTGTGGACCATCGAACTCGACGAAAACGCTGAACCGCAACGATTCTCGGTAGCGCGGGCGCTGGTGCGTTCGCGCGCCAGGCTGGACTACGCCGGAGTTCAGGCCGACGCCGACGCCGGTCGGCTGCACCCCTCGATCGCGGCCCTGCCGGAGTTCGGCAAGCGGCGCATCGAGGCCGGACTGCGGCGCGGCGCGATCGGGTTGCGACTGCCCGCGCAGAGCATCGTCCGGGACGACCGGTCCGACGGGCATTGGCGGTTGATCGTCGAACCGCGGACCGCCGCCGACGACTGGAACGAGCAGGTTTCCTTGCTCACCGGGATGTGCGCGGCGCGCATCATGCTCGACGCGGGCGCGCCCGCGCTGCTGCGCACCATGCCGCCGCCCGCCGAGTCGGCGATAGCGTCGATGCATCGCACCGCGGCCGCGTTGGGTGTCGAGTGGCCCGAGGAATTCTCGGTCGGGCAGATGCTGGCCCGGCTGGATCCGAATACGCCGGCCGCGCTGGTGCTGATGTCCGAGGCGACCAGCCTGCTGCGCGGGGCCTCCTACACCGTGGTGACCGAGGACACCGTCGCCGCCACCCCGGAAAGCTTGGAGCACAGCGCGATCCGCGCACCGTACGCACACGTCACCGCGCCGCTGCGCAGGCTGACCGACCGCTTCAGCACCGAGATCTGCCTGGCCCGGTGCGCGGGCACCGAAGTGCCGCAATGGGTTCGGGACGGACTGGCGGACACCGCCGACAGCATGCGACGTAGCGACGCGATCGCGGGCAAGGTCGAACGCGCCTGCATCGATCTCACCGAGTCGACCCTGCTCGCCGAACGCGCAGGCACCGAATTCGACGCGGTGGTGGTACGCGAAGCCAACGGCAACCGAGCCGCGGAGATCTTCATCGCCGACCCACCCGTGCTCGGACCGTGCGCGGGCGAACCCCCGGAAGGCGCCACCGTCCGCGTCCGCCTGGTCTCAGCCGACCCTGTTGCCCGCAAGATCACCTTCGCCTACCCGGTTCAGGGCGCGGATGAGACGGCTACTCGCCCGACAGCACCGCCGCAGCGTCGGGGTAACGACTGAGTGCCTGGCGGGCCGCGGTGTCCTCGGCACCCGCCAGGATTCGGTAGAGCGCCGTATCTTCGCCTGCGGCACCGGCATCGGCGGAAATACCGTAGATCGCATGTTGCGATTCGACGGCGTCCCGGTGGTCACCGAGTACCGTCTGGAGCCGTTTGGCGCGGCTGCCGAGGTCGCTGGCGTCGGCGCCGATGACGGTTTTGGCGGCCTCGCACGAGTACCGTAAACGCTTGGCGCTCTTGCGGATATCGTGCAGCAGCTCGACCCGTTCGGCCGGGGTGACGGTGGTTTCCTGCTGGATCAGGCCCTGCACGCGTTCCCGATCACGTTCCAGGACAACGCCGAAGAAGTCCGCGGCGGGCACCTTGCCGCGCGCGGAACGCAGCGGTGGTTCGGTGCGCCACTGGGTGAGCTCGTCGCGCAGCTCGTGGTAGCGCTCGCTGTCCAGCGCCAGCAGTACGTCGGCGTGGGCCGCGGCGTATCTGTTGTTCTCCGCGGTGACCAGTCGCGCGGTCACCAACTCGACGTCGGCGGCCGAATGATCCGACTGCTGACCGTGTTTGGTCAGCAGTGTCTCGAACCGTTCGGCGCGCACCTCGGCATCGCGGGCGACCCCGAGGACACCGGCGAGCCACTTGAGCTCCTCGCCCATCGCCCTGGCAGGCGTCCGTTCGAACAATCCGCGATAGGACCGCAGCACGCTGCGCAATCGCCGGGTCGCCACCCGCATCTGGTGGACCGAATCCGGCGCGTCGGCGCGCACCTCGGGCTCCTCGGCCAGCAGCCGATCCACGTTGTCGCTGAGTGCCGCGACGATGGCCTCGCCTGCTGTGGCCGTCATGGTTATCCCGCCTTCGCGAATCTATCGGTGGCTTCGATCAAATGATGCGTGATGCCGGGCTCGTAGGACGCGTGCCCGGCGTCCTCGACGATGTGCAGCTGCGAGCCGGGCATCGCTTTGTGCAGGTCCCAGGCGCTCACCGTGGGGCAGACGATGTCGTGGCGGCCCTGCACGATGACCGTGGGGATGTGGGTGATGCGGTCGATATCGCGCAGCAGCTGCCCCTCGTCGAGGAACGCGTGATTGCGGAAGTAGTGGTTCTCGATCCGCGCGAAGGCCAGCGCGAACCGCGGTTCGGCGGTCTCGGCGACCCGATCGGGTTGCGGCAGCAGCGAACTCGTCGCGCCCTCCCAGGTGGACCAGGCGACGGCCGCGGCGAGCGCGACCTCCTCGTCGGCGGAGTGCAGCAGCCGGTGATAGACCTCGACCAGGTCTTGGTCGCGCTCGGACTCCGGCACCGGTGCGAGGAACTTCTCCCACTCGGCCGGGTACACGTAGCCCGCGGCGCCGTTGTAGTACCAGTCGATCTCCTTGCGGCGCAACAGGAAGATGCCGCGCAGCACCAGCTCGGTCACCCGGTCCGGGTGCGTCTCGGCGTAGGCGAGCGCGAGGGTCGAACCCCACGAGCCGCCGAACACCTGCCAGCGGTCGATGCCGAGATGGGTACGCAGCGCCTCGATATCGGCGATCAGGTGCTGAGTGGTGTTGGTTGCCAGGCTCGCTCCGTCGGCGACGTGCGGGGTGGAGCGTCCGCAGCCACGCTGATCGAGCAGCACGATCCGGTACGCGGCCGGATCGAAGAACTGCCGGTGCACCGGCGAGACGCCGCCGCCGGGGCCGCCGTGCAGCAGGACCACCGGCTTGCCGTCGGGGTTGCCGCTGACCTCCCAGTACATCGACTGACCGTCGCCCACGTCGAGCTTGCCGGAGTCGTGGCAGTCGATCTCGGGGTACAGCGTCCGCAACTGTGCGCCGCCCATCAGAATGCGAGGCCCGCGGCCAGATCGGGGACGCCGAGCGCCTCGATTGCCTGCTTGTGCACGTCGGGGCAGCTCTTGGTGGTGAGCCGGTCGATGACCGGCTTGTCGGCCAGCACCGCGCCGTTGATGCCGCCGTTGCGCAGTGCCCACTCGTGCACCATCGCGTTGAGGCCGATCTTGCCGAGCGTCGGACCCTGCACCCGCCAGTTCGACAGCTCCGGCCTGATCATGTCGCAGAGCTGCGCGGCCGCGGCGTCGGAGATCTCCGGGGTGCCGGGCTTGTTCGTACCGGGTGTGCCGCTCGGCGTGGTTGTCGCCGATGCCGTCGTCGAGCCCGAGCTCCCGGTCGGCGCCGGGTTCGACTCGGTCCCGCATGCGGTCAGTGCTGCGGCGGCGAAAACTCCCGCCAGCAGCAGGGTGCTGCGTGAAATCCAACGGCTGTGCGGCATCGGTTCCTCTGCTTCTCATCGCGAATGTCCGCATCGAGTCTGCCATTGTTTCGCCGCTACGGCCCGGCCGTGTTGTCGCGGCCGCACGCGGGAGGCAGCGGCACGGCCGCCTGCTGCGGCTACCGGAAGTTCGTGCGCAGCTCGTCGAGCAGTGCTTCGACGATACGGGCGAAGCGGGGCGTGGAGGTGTCGATCGTGCGCCAGGGATTGAGGGCGATCAACGGCGCGAGCTGCTCGGCCAGGGTGCTCTCCGCCTCGGTGATCGGCTCGAACCGGCGCCAGTGCGCGAAGTACTCGGCGCGGTGCCGGCTGCGCAGAATGCGATGGGCGAGGAACGGGTGGGTGATCACCGCGTCGCCCCAGTCGAAGAACCGGCCGGAGCCGGGCGTGACGCCGGCGAAGACGTTGCCGGGGTGGACGTCGTTGTGCTCGAGGCTGAGCCTGCCGTAGCCGGCCAGTTCGGCGGCGGCCTCCTCGATGCGGTGCCCGAGGCCCGGGATGCGTGGCTCGAAGTGCCGGTAGATGGTGCCGAGGCGGCTGGGTGGCAGGTAAGGAGTGCCGGTGGCGAGCAGGTCGGCGACGTGCGGGGCGAGCGAATGCTGGAGCTCGACGTAGGAGCCGATCAGTCCGGACCATTCCGCATCGGTGTCGGGGGCGGTGTCGCCGCCGTGCGGGCTGAGCAACCAACCGTGATCAGGTTGCACCGCAAGGGGTTCCAGCACGCTGCCGGGACGCAGACGGGCGAGGAGTTGGAGCAGTGGGCCCTCGTGGGCGAAGGCGCGCGCATTGGCTTTCGCCCACATCGGGCCCGCCGCGGTGGGGATGCGGACGATCAACGACCAGGCGCGCCGCCGCATCTCCGTCGGGGCGCCGGTGATCTCGACTTCCCGGGCTTTCAGGACGCCGACGGCCCAATCGATCAGCGCGTCGGCCGGTTGACCGAGCAGCGCGGCTGGCGCGTGCACTGCTCGGCCGGTCATCGTCACTCCATAGAACTAAAAACTGTGCTCGGGGCCCGGGTAGGTGCCCAGGCGTACCTCCTCAGCGTAGGCCGTCGCGGCGGCACGCAGCTCGTCGCCGATATTGCCGAAGCGCTTGACGAACTTGGCGGTCTTGCCGCTGGTGTAACCGGCCATGTCCTGCCAGACCAGTACCTGTGCGTCGGTCTCCACGCCGGCGCCGATGCCGACGGTGGGAATGGTCAGCTTGCGGCTGGCCTGGGCGGCCAGCTCGGCCGGGACCATCTCCATGACCACGGCGAACGCACCCGCCTCCTGCACCGCGATGGCGTCGGCGATGAGCTGCTCGGCGCCGTCGCCGCGGCCCTGCACGCGGAATCCGCCCAGGGTGTTCACGCTCTGCGGGGTGAACCCGATGTGCGCCATCACAGGAATACCGGCCGACGTGATCAGGGCGATCTGTTCGGCGACCCGCTCACCGCCCTCGAACTTCACCGCCTGCGCCTGGCCCTCCTTCATGAACCGGGTCGCGGTGGCCAGCGCCTGCTGCGGCGAGGACTCGTAGGTGCCGAAGGGCAGGTCGGCCACCACGAGGGCGTGCGGCGCGCCCCGCACCACGCCGCGGACCAGCGGGAGCAGCTCGTCCACGGTGATCGGGACCGTCGTGTCGTAGCCGTAGACCACGTTGGCCGCGGAGTCGCCGACCAAGAGCACGGGGATGCCCGCTTCTTCGAACAGCCTGGCGGTCGAGTAGTCGTACGCGGTGAGCATGGACCAGCGCTCGCCGTTGGCCTTCATCTGCTGCAAGTGGTGCACCCGGGTCTTGCGCATAGCCTTCTTGGGCTCGGTGGGTGCCGCACCGTAGGCAGGGGTTTCCGAATCGGATACGGACATCTTCGTCCCTTTCGTCTGTGTCGCCTCGGGGCCCATCCGGGTCCCCGGGTTGTCTGACGAAATCCAGTGTGCCAGCTGTCACCGGACCGCATTAAGGGTCTCGACCGATGCAATTGGTCACAGCGGGGCGATCATGGCGCCACATTCGCGGGCCGCTGACCGGTGCGTTGCGCGCGCCGAGCACTCGAGCTGCCACTATCAGGGGATGGGTTTGGTTCGCAGTGGGCGCGGTGCGCTGATGGTGGCGGTGCTGGCGTTGGCGGCGGGGTGCACGATCGACGGCCATCCGACGGGGCCGATGCCGACGCCGCCTGCCGCGTTGGCGAAGTTCTACACGCAGAACGTGGAGTGGGGTGGCTGTGCCGGGTTCGGGTCGCCGGATGATCGTTTCGCGCCCAATACGCAGTGCGCGCGGATCAGTGTGCCGATCGATTACGCCGCCCCGGACGGGCCGACCGCGCAGATCGCCGTCTCGCGGATCAAGGCGACCGGCAAACGCATCGGTTCGCTGCTGATGAACCCCGGCGGTCCGGGGGAGTCCGGGCTGACCATGTCGGCACTGGGCAACAAGACCCTGCTGGCCGAGCGCTTCGACCGGGTCGGCTTCGATCCGCGCGGGGTCGGCTCGTCGACGCCCGCCATCGTCTGCGAGACCGCGCAGGAGCAGGACGCCGAGCGCGCCGAGCCGCCGAAGGACAACACGCCCGAGGGCATCGCCGCGGCGGAGCACGAGAACCGCGAGTACGCGGACCGCTGCACCGAACGCACCGGCAAGGACTTCCTCGCGCACGTCGGCACCCGCGAGGTGGTGCAGGACCTGGACGTGCTGCGCGCGGCGCTGGGCGACGCGAAGCTCAGCTACCTGGGCTACTCGTACGGCACCAAGATCGGTTCGGCGTACGCCGAGAAGTTCCCGGACCACGTCCGCGCGCTGGTCTTGGACGGCGCCATCGACTCCTCGCAGGACCCGGTGCAGGAGTCGCTGCGGCAGGCGGCGGGCTTCCAGAAGGTGTTCGACGCCTACGCCGCGAACTGCACCAGCAAGGCGGACTGCCCGCTCGGCACCGACAAGGCGCAGGCGGTGGATCGGTTCCGCGCGCTGGTGAACCCGTTGTGGGACAAGCCCGTATCGACCACCGACCCGCGTGGACTCAACTACGGTGACGCGCTCACCGGTGTGCGCCAGGCGCTCTACACCAACGAGCTGTGGCCGGTGCTCACCCTCGGCCTGTCCGAACTGCGCGACGGCCGCGGCGACACCCTGCTGCAACTGGCCGACTTGTACGACGGTCGGCGCGACGACGGCAGCTACAGCAACACCACCGACGCGTTCACCGCGATCCGCTGCGTGGACGATCCGCGCATCAGCGACCGGGAAATCACCGGCAAGCAGGACACCGAATACCGCAAGGCGGCGCCGTTCCTGGACGACGGGCACGGCACCGGTGCGGCCCCGCTGGACCAGTGCACCGCCTGGCCGGTGCCGAACACCAGTGAGCCGCATCGGATCTCGGTGGCCGGGTTGCCGAAGACGGTGGTCGTGTCGACCACCGACGACCCGGCGACGCCGTACCAGGCGGGCGTGGACCTGGCGGACCAGTTGGGCGCCGCCCTGGTGACCTACAAGGGCAGCAGGCACACCATCGCGCTCTCGGGTGGCTCGTCCTGCGTGGACGACGCGGTGATCGACTACCTGATCGACCTCACCGAGCCGGAGGCTGGTCTCACCTGCTGATCGAGTGGCGCGGAAGTCTTTTTCCAGCAACAAGCACAGCACACTCAGCGTGTATGTAACACGGATTTAACGCCGGGTGCTTACTCTCGCGGACATGGATCGCCAGAAGGAATTCGTGCTGCGGACGCTCGAAGAGCGGGATATCCGCTTCGTACGTCTCTGGTTCACCGACGTCTTGGGTTACCTGAAGTCCGTCGCGATTGCTCCCGCCGAGCTAGAGGGCGCGTTCGAGGAGGGTATCGGCTTCGACGGTTCGGCCATCGAAGGCTTCGCCAGGGTGTCGGAGGCCGACATGGTCGCCCGGCCCGATCCGTCCACCTTCCAGGTGCTGCCGTGGGCTACCAGCAAGGGCCACCAGCACTCCGCGCGCATGTTCTGCGACATCACCATGCCCGACGGCTCGCCGTCCTGGGCCGACCCGCGCCACGTGCTGCGCCGTCAGCTGAACAAGGCCGCCGATGTCGGGTTCAGCTGCTACGTGCACCCGGAGATCGAGTTCTTCCTGCTGGAGAACGGCCCGGTGGACGGCTCGCAGCCGATCCCGGCCGACTCCGGCGGCTTCTTCGACCAGGCCGTGCACGATTCGGCGCCGAACTTCCGCCGGCACGCGATCGACGCGCTGGAGTCGATGGGCATCTCGGTGGAGTTCAGCCACCACGAGGGCGCGCCGGGTCAGCAGGAGATCGACCTGCGCTACGCCGACGCGCTGTCCATGGCCGACAACGTGATGACCTTCCGCTACCTGATCAAGGAAGTCGGCATCGACGAGGGCGTGCGCGCGACGTTCATGCCCAAGCCGTTCGCCCAGTACCCGGGCTCGGCGATGCACACGCACATGAGCCTGTTCGAGGGCGAGGCCAACGCCTTCCACGATCCGGACGACCCGATCAACCTGTCGAGCACTGCGCGCGCCTTCATCGCGGGCATCCTGGAGCACGCGCCGGAGATCAGCGCGATCACCAACCAATGGGTGAACTCCTACAAGCGGCTCATCCACGGCGGCGAAGCGCCGACCGCGGCCTCGTGGGGCCGGTCGAACCGGTCCGCGCTGGTGCGGGTGCCGATGTACACGCCGAACAAGTCCTCCTCGCGCCGGGTCGAGATCCGCAGCCCTGATTCGGCCTGCAACCCCTACCTGACCTTCGCCGTGCTGCTCGCGGCCGGTCTGCGGGGCATCGAGAAGGGCTACACGCTGCCCCCGGAGGCCGAGGACGACGTTTGGTCGCTCACCGTCGCCGAGCGGCGCGCGATGGGCTTCCGCGAGCTGCCCGGCACGCTGGACGAGGCGTTGCAGGCGATGGAGCGCTCCGAGCTGGTCGCCGAGACGCTCGGCGAGCACGTGTTCGACTTCTTCCTGCGCAACAAGCGCCGGGAGTGGGCGGACTACCGCAGCCAGGTGACGCCGTACGAACTCAAGGAATACCTCGGTCTGTAGCGAGGGCCGCGTTTCCGCAACCGAATGTATGCCCGGCGGCGGGCGAGTCGTCGGTCCTGACCATGTAATTTGAGAGCTATGGTCCGGCCCCCGACTGCCCGCTCCGCTGTCCCCGGCGTCGGTCGGCTCGGATTGCTCGAGCCCACCGCCGCTGCCTCGCTGCGTGAATTGGGCTGGGACAACGTCGAAGCTATTCCCGTGCTCTGGGCGTTGTCGCGGGCGCCCGACGCCGACCTGGCGCTGAACACCCTGATCAAGCTGCGCGAGCGGCTCGAAACCGACTGGGACGAACTGGATTCGGCGATCCGCACGGACACGGCGTTGCGCGGCAGGCTGTTCGCGCTGGTCGGCTCGTCCAGTGCGTTCGCCGATCATCTGGTGGTGGATCCCGCGGCCTGGCACGTCTTGCTGCGCAAGGGGCTACCGACGCGCGATGAGTTGATCGCCGATCTGCTCGACGCGGTGCATGCGGTGCCGGAGCAGGGGCCGGTGGGTGAGCCGGGGACGGAGGCGCTGCTGTTCCGAGCCGGCGAGTCCGGTCCCGAGGTGGTCGCGTTGCTGCGGAAGCGGTATCGCGATCAGCTGATGTTGCTCGCGGCGCTCGATCTGGCGGCGACCGTCGAGAACGAACCGGTGCTGCCGTACCAGGTGGTCGGCCGTCATCTCACCGCGCTCGCCGACGCCGCGCTCACCGCGGCACTGTCGGTGGCGGTGGCGAGGGTCTGCAAGGACGGCCCGGTGCCGGTGCGGCTCGCGGTGATCGCCATGGGTAAGAGCGGCGCGTGCGAGCTGAACTACGTCAGCGATGTCGACGTGGTGTTCGTCGCGGAACCCGCCGACGCCACCGCGACCCGGTTGGCGGCCGAGATGATGAGCGTCGCCAGCGCGGCCTTCTTCGAGGTGGACGCGGCGCTGCGGCCCGAGGGCAAGGCGGGCGCGCTGGTGCGCACGCTGGAGTCGCACGTCGCCTATTACAAGCGGTGGGCCCGGACCTGGGAATTCCAGGCGCTGCTGAAGAACCGGCCGATGACCGGTGACCTGGCGCTCGGCGAGCAGTACCGAGCCGCGCTGATGCCGATGGTGTGGGCCGCCTCCGAGCGACCCGACTTCGTCGCCGACGTGCAGGCGATGCGCCGCCGGGTGGAAGACCTGGTGCCCGCCGACATGCGCGAGCGTGAACTGAAATTGGGCCACGGCAGCCTGCGCGACGTCGAATTCGCCGTCCAGCTCCTGCAATTGGTGCACGGCCGGGTGGACGAGTCGCTGCACGTGCAGGGGACCGTCGAGGCGCTCACCGCGTTGGCTGCGGGCGGTTACGTGGGCCGCGACGATGCCGCGAATCTCACTGCCTCCTATGAGTTCTTGCGGCTGCTCGAACATCGCCTGCAACTGCAACGGTTGCGGCGCACGCATACCCTGCCCGCCACGGACGACGAAGAGGGCATGCGCTGGCTGGCCCGCGCCGCGCACATCCGGCCGGACGGCAGGCAGGACGCGGTCGGTGTGCTCGCCAGCGAGATCCGGCGAAACTCCGTGCGGGTGCGGCGCTTACACGCCAAGCTGTTCTACCGGCCGCTGCTGGAATCGGTGGTCAAGCTGGAGCCCGACGCGTTGCGGCTGAGTCCCGACGCGGCGATCCGGCAGTTGGCCGCGCTGGGTTACCAGGCGCCCGAGCATGCCCTCGGACACCTCAAAGCCCTCACCGGCGGGGTCTCGCGCAAGGGCCGGATCCAGGCGTTGCTGCTGCCGACGCTGCTCGAATGGCTCGGCGACACACCGAATCCCGACGCGGGCCTGCTCGCCTACCGCCGAGTGTCCGAGGGGCTCGACGACCAGATCTGGTTCCTGCGCGAACTGCGCGACGAGGGCGCCATCGCGCAGCGGCTGATGATCGTGCTCGGCTCCTCGGAGTACCTGCCCGATCTGTTGATCAACGCGCCGGACACCATCCGCATGTATGCCGACGGGCCCGGTGGTCCGCTGCTGCTCAGCCCGCAGGCCGAAGACGTCGCGCGCGGCATCATGACGGCCGCCGCCCGCTACGACGACCCGAAACGCGCTGTCGCCGCGGCACGTTCGCTGCGCAGGCACGAGCTGGCCCGGGTGGCCTCGGCGGATCTGCTCGGGATGCTCGACGTCAAACAGGTGTGCCGGGCGCTGTCCTCGGTGTGGGTCGCGGTGCTGGAAGCCTCACTCAAAGCGGTGATTCGGGCGAGCGAGGCCGAGCGGGGCGGCCCCGCGCCCGCCGATATCGCGGTGATCGGCATGGGCCGGCTCGGCGGTATGGAGCTCGGTTACGGGTCCGACGCCGACGTCCTCTTCGTCTGCGACCCCCGGCCGGGCGAGGACGAGGCCAAGGCGGTGAAGTGGGCGATCCACGTCGCCGACAAGGTGCAGCAGCTGCTCGGTGCCCCGAGCACCGATCCGCCGTTGCAGGTGGATGCCGGGCTGCGGCCCGAGGGACGCAACGGCCCGCTGGTCCGTACGCTGGCCGCCTATGCCGCCTACTACCAGTCGTGGGCGCAGCCGTGGGAGGTGCAGGCGCTGCTGCGGGCCCATCAGGTCGCCGGTGATCAGCAGTTGGGTCTGCGCTTCCTGCACGTCATCGACAAGGTGCGGTACCCGAAGGGCGGGGTGTCGACCGAGGCGGTGCGTGAGATCCGGCGGATCAAGGCCCGGATCGACGCCGAACGACTACCCCGCAACGCCAACCCGGCCACCCACACCAAGCTCGGCCGCGGTGGTCTCGCCGACATCGAGTGGACGGTCCAGCTGATGCAGCTGCGCCACGCCCACGAGGTCATCGGACTGCACAACACCTCGACGCTGGAGTCGCTCAACGTCATCGAGCAGACCGAACTGCTCGACGCCGCCGATGTCGCGCTGCTGCGCGACGCCTGGCTCACCGCGACCAAGGCGCGCAACGCTTTGGTGCTGGTGCGCGGCAAGCCCGCCGATCAGTTGCCCGGTCCGGGGCGGCTGCTGTCCGCTGTTGCGCGGGTGGCGGGTTGGCCGAACGACGATGGTAGCGAGTTCCTCGATCACTACATGCGGGTGACGCGGCGGGCGAAAGCGGTGGTGGAGCGCGTCTTCGGGGAATGAGGGTGCGCATCCCGAAAATCGGTGCGGATTCAGCGAGCTAGTTCGGCACCGAAGGCGCGGGCTCGATGCGCAGACCTGTTCGCTCGGCGCGTTTTTCGCCCCACTCGTAGAGGGCGGTCAAGGCGGGGACCAGGCTCCACCCTTCGTCGGTTTTTCGACCGTTTCAAGCCAGGCGTGACCCTCGAGACGATCAACCCGTACCTGCCCGAGGAGGTCGCCAATGTGTGGCGGCTGTGGAAGGCTGGCATCGTGCGGGAGAACTACGCGCGCGCCGACGAACCCGGCGTGGTGATTGTGTTCGAGGTGGACAGCGTCGAAGAAGCGCAAGAGTATGTCGCCGACTTCCCGCTCACCAAGGCGGGTTACCTGGAGTGGACCTACGTTCCGGTCCAGGCGCCGCTGCCGCTGGAGGCGCTGATGGATCCGAAAGTCGACGTCGCCGAGCCCTACGACCGGACCAAGTAAGGACGCAGCCGTGCGCAATGCCTTCGGCCTCAGCATTCCGCAAACCGTCGCCGACGCCTGCGATCCCAGGCGGATCGCGGTAGTGATCTACGACATGCAGGTGGGCATCGTTGGACAGATCGCCGACGGTGACAAGATCGTGCGCGCCTGTGTGCAACTCCGAGATGCCGCGCGCGCCGGTGGTTTTCGGGTCTTCTACACCCGGCACATGTCGCTGCCGATCGCCGCGTCCGGCGTCGCGCAGCTGCGGACCGCCATGCAATGGCAGCGGGTGGACGACCCGAACGAGCTGCGCTCCAGCTTCCCGCAGGGCTCGCCGCAATACCAGCTCATCCCGGAGCTGACACCCGACGCCGACGAGATGGTCTTCGACAAGATCACCATGTCCGCGTTCGCGGCGACACCGCTCGATATCGCGTTGCGCGACTGCGGGATCGACAGCTACGCCATCGCGGGCATCGCCATGGAGGTCGGCATCGAACCCACGGTCCGGCACAGCCTGGACCTCGGGTATCTGCCGATCATAGTCACCGACGCGTGCGGGGCCGGGCATCCCGAGGCGGCCGAAAGAGCCTACGCGACATTGGAATTCGCGGGCGGCTCGCTCACCACCGATACCGCCGCCCTGGTCGAGCTGATGACGCCGCGCTGACCGCCCGCCGCACCCTCGTGGGCCGTCCGCTGATCTCGAGCGGTGACCGGCAGCTCCGCGGCAAGTACGGCCGGCTAGCCGCCAGCACAGGTTGAACGCCACACAACCCTTGCTTGCCGTCGTCGGCGGCACCCAGCGGCTGTCGATCGCGCGCACCCCGGTGGTGGCACCGCTCGGTGCGCAATATGGCTTGGTGGCCTGGGGAATGCGCGAGAGGTACCGGCGGCACGATCAGCAGTCGGAACGCTCGAGCAGAGAGCGGGTTACGCGCTGGTGAGTTCCTGGAACCGGTCGACGAAGACGCGGATCGCCTGCCGGTCTTCGTCGAGCTCGGGACGGTGGCCGTGCTCAGCGGTCACCGTCACCGTGCTGCCCGCACGCAGTCGCAGCACATCCCAGCACGATGGCAGTAAGGGTGCATGCACGCTGCGCCCATTGCAGCTGACGGTGATGCGAGAGGTGTAGCCGATCATCCCGGCGAGGAGCTCTTCGGCGCTCTCGGCCGTGAGTGGACCTGCGATGCGAAACTCTTCGACGTACATGGGGCCCTCCAGCGTTCGCGCCCAGTTTATGCGGTCGATCGTGAACCGCACGAGAACCGCACGGTCGGCACACAGCATCTCCACACGTCCCGCATAGGGTCGGGGCATGCCGAAATGGTTGGAGCGGGTGGTGCTCGGGGTGGGTTGGTGCGCGCTGACGGCGGGAGTCGTCGGGGTTGTGCTGCATTTCGGGGCCTGGCAGCAAAAGTTACTGGTCTTGGTTGCGTCGGGGGCGTCCTATCTGATGGTGGGCGCGCTCGTCGCGCTGGTGTTCTTCCTGATCGCGAAGGGCTGGCGGAGTGCAGGGATAGCCGGGGTGCTGGTGGGGGTGGTGCTGTGGACGTTGGCACCCGCGTTCCTGCCTGCGGGGCGGGCGGCGAGCGGGCCCGAGGTCACGGTGCTGCAGTCCAACCTGCTGTTCGGGAAGGCGGACGTCGACGCGGTGGCGCGGGCGGTGCGCGACAACAACGTCGACGTGCTGACCGTGAACGAGCTGACCAACGCCGCCGTAGACCGGCTGGCCGCGGCGGAACTCGGTGCGCTGCTGCCATATTCGTATCTGCAGCCGACCGCCGACGGTGGTGGCGGCACCGGCATCTACAGCCGATACCCGTTGCGCGACACCAAGAAATACGACGGCTTCATCCTGAACCAGGTGTCCGCGACGATGGAGCATCCCGATCGCGGACCGATCGCGGTGTTCGCATTCCACCCGATTCCGCCGCCGATGAACTTCTCGGACTGGCTGGCGGAGATGCGGCGGATCCGCGAAATCCTCGACGCGCAACAGGGACCCGCGATCGTCGGCGCGGATCTCAACGCGACCCGCGATCACGCGGCGTATCGCGAACTGCTGCACGGTCGCTTCGCCGCCGCGGCCGATCAGGCGGGCGCCGGACTGCTGCTGACGTTCCCGGACGACCGGCGGTGGGGCCCGATCATCGGCATCGATCACGTCCTGCTCGCCGACGCCACGGCGCAGGAAGTGCGGACGTTCAGCGTCCCCGGCTCCGATCATCGCGCCTTGCTCGTGCGCGCTCGGTTGAATTGAGCTCGCGGGCAAGGGTACTGCCGATCGGGTAACGATCGGCCGTTGGTTGCTACGTGCGCGGGGTACTCGGCGATTATCGTGAGAATGCTCGGTGTATCGACAGCTGTACTGCTCCGGGCCCTCGCACGCGTCGGGCGTGCACGGTACTCGGGGAGGCCCGTGGATGATGAGTACACAACGACTGCGGTTCGGTGCGGTCGCCCTGCTCGCGCTGTTCGGCGCGGTACTGGCCGGCTGCGGGCAGGGCGTGCAGATCCCGCCCACCCCGACCACCACTGCGCCATCCACCGAAACCGACTGGGAAGTAGCCGGTTCGATGACGGCCACCGGTCCGAACGGCCCACGCAAGGGTGTGCCGGACGCGCCGCTCACCGCGATCAACGGTGACGGCGGCAGGTACGACAAGCTCGCGCTCAACTCCCTCGCCGACCTGCAGGAGTTCTGGACGGCGGCGTATCCGGAGAACTTTCCGGGCGCCTTTACCCCGGTGTCGGAGTTCTACTCCTGGGACGCGAAGGCGCCCCGGCAGCAGGCGATCGAGTTCTGCGGCGAGAGCACCTATCACGTGGTGAACGCCGCCTATTGCAGTGCGGACCACACCATCGGCTGGGACCGCGGCGTGCTGATGCCGGCGGTGGCGGAGAAGTTCGGCGAGATGGCGGTGGTGATGGTGCTCGCGCACGAATACGGCCACGCCATTCAGCGGCAGGCCAGGCTCGCTGGTCTGCGGACACCGACGCTGGTGCTGGAGCAGCAGGCCGACTGCCTCGCCGGAGTCTTCTTACGCCATGTGGCCGAAGGGGATTCGGCGCACTTCACCTTGAACACCACCGACGGACTCAACGCCGTCCTCGGTGCCACGGTAGCCATCCGGGACCAGGATCCGAGCGATCCCAGCAATGCGCACGGGTCGGCGTTCGAGCGGGTGACGGCCGTGCAGATCGGTTATTCCGATGGCGCGCAAGGCTGTAAGACGCTCACCACGCAGCAGATCGCGCAGCGCCGCGGCAAGTTGCCCGTCACGTTCGAGCCGGGTGAGCAGTTCCTGCCGCAGCTTCCGGTTACTGTGCCCTCGCTGCAAAGCGTGAGCCAGGTCCTGAGCAGGATCTTCCCGCTCAGCACGCCACCTCGGTTCGACTACTCGGGGGTGGTGCGGGACTGCTCGAATGCCACTCCCACCGAACCGGTTTCGTACTGTCCCGGCACGAACACGATCGGCACCGCGGTGCCCGCCCTGGCCAGCCGCGGTGCGCCGACCAAGGACGGCCTGGATCCGCTCTCGGCGGCGGTGAACGGCGACTACAACGCCTTCGTCATCTTCGTGTCGCGGTATGTCCTTGCGGTGCAACACGATCGCAAGCTCGGTTTGACCGGCGCGGAGACCGCGGGGCTGCGCACCGCCTGCCTGTCCGGTGTGGTGACCACCGCGCTCAGCGAGCCGGGCAGCGACCCGCGGCTGTCGGCGGGCGACCTCGACGAGGCCGTCTCCGAACTGCTGAGCGAGGGACGCACCGCCAGCGACGTCAACGGCAAGGTGGTACCGAGCGGATATCAACGGGTGGAGGCCTTCCGCACCGGCGTGCTGGAAGGTGAAAAGGCCTGCTTGTCGCGCTACAAGTAAGCGCTACACCGGCAGCGATCGCAGCGCGGCCAGGGTGGTCGCCACCGCGCGGGCCGCCTCGGCGCCCTTCGTCACGAAGTGCTCGGTGAAGTACGTGACGTGCTCGCTGTGCTCGTGGAAGTGGTGCGGCGTGAGCACCACCGAGAACACCGGTACGTCGGTGTCCAGCTGCACCCGCATCAGTCCGTCGATCACCGCGGACGCCACGAAGTCGTGCCGGTAGATGCCGCCGTCCACGACCAGCGCGGCCGCGACGACCGCCGCGTACCTGCCCGAGCGCGCGAGACGCTGGGCGTGCAGCGGGATCTCGAACGCGCCGGGCACCTCGAACATCTCGACGGCGGCCGGGTCGTAGCCGAGCTCGGCGTACTCGGCGGTGAAGCCCTCGTAGGCCTTGCCGACGATCGAGCTGTGCCAGCTGGCGCGAATGAACGCGACGGATCCGGTGGTTCCCATCCCCGAATCTTACTTACCGGTAACGTGCGCTTCCAGCCAGTCCACCACGTCGCCGAGCACCTTGTCCTTCTCGGGTTCGTTGAAGATCTCGTGGTAGAGGCCGTCGTAGCGGATCACGGTGAGATCCTTCGAGCCCGCGCCCCGCTCGATCAGATCGGTGCTGGACGGGGCGGCGATCGCGTCCGCGGTGCCGTGTAGCGCCAGGACCGGCACCGTGAGTTTCGGCAGCCGCTCTTTGACGAGGAACGTGGTGTTCAGGATCTCGGCGGCGGTGCGGGCGGGCAGCTTGCCCCGATACACCAGCGGGTCGTTGTCGTAGGCGCGGATCACCTCGGGGTCGCGGCTGATCTGCGACGAATCCAGTTTGAGCACACCGAGATTCGGGGTCAATCGGGTCAATACCGGGGCGAGCGCGCGTTGCGCGGGGTTACCCGCCGAGATGTCCAGCGGCGGTGCGGAAACCACGATGCCCGCCACATCGATCGGCCTGCGGGTGGCCAGGTGCAGCACGATCAGGCTGCCCATCGAGTGGCCGACCAGGAAGCGGGGGACGCCGGGGTGTTCGCGGGTCGCGATGTCGAGCATGGCGGCCACGTTGTCGGCGGCGCCGTCCAGCGAACCGATATTGGCCTTGCTGCCCGCGGACTTGCCGTGGCCGATGTGGTCGAGCGCGTAGACCGCGAACTCGGCGGCGGCGAGGCGCCGGCCGACATGGGTGTAGCGGCCGGAGTGTTCGGCGACGCCGTGCACGAGGACGATCACGCCGCGTGCGGGGGTGTCGGGGAGCCAGGCGCGCCAGGCGATGCCGCTGCCGGTGCCGTCGAATCGGCCGGTCCGGGTGTGGATCTGCGGTTCGGCGTCGCCACTGGCCTTCGGCTCGGTCGTCATGCATCGGCTCCTGTGGTCGGCGCGGGGCCCGACGGCTGCGCGAACTGCGCGATCAGCCGCCGGTTGAACTCGATGAGTCGAGCGTAGTTGACCAGGGAGAGGCGCTCGTCGGTTCCGTGGATCGATGCGATATCGCGTGCGCCGAGCACGATCGGGGCGAAGTTGCAGCGGGTGCCCGCGAGGTCGTGGTAGTG
Source organism: Nocardia ninae NBRC 108245 (assembly GCF_007990755.1). Taxonomy (GTDB): domain Bacteria; phylum Actinomycetota; class Actinomycetes; order Mycobacteriales; family Mycobacteriaceae; genus Nocardia; species Nocardia ninae. Next base: position 41,696 of record NZ_BJXA01000048.1, read on the forward strand.
CCGTGAGTCGGTGGCGCCGGGCACGATGCCGGTGGTGACGACGACGCCGGGGACGATGGCCCGCGCGATGTCGGCGATCACGTCGAACGCAGGCCCCGGTGCGGCGTGCACCGTCGGCTCGGACGCCATGCCCTCCGCTTCGATCCGAACACCCTTGTCGCGCACCACCTTCCGGCAATGCGCCAGCACCGACTGGACCGAATCGCCGGGCAGGATGCGGAAATTGACGAAGGCCTCGGCATGCTGGGGCAGCACATTCGCCTTCACGCCGCCGCGGATCACCGTGGGGGCGGTGGTGGTGCGCACCATCGCCTCGGTCTGCGGCCGCATCGCCATCACCCGGGTGACCAGCGGTGCGGCGAGACCGGCCAGGCCGAGCAGCCTGCTGCGCGACGCGGGCATCGCGTGCCGCAACCTGGCCAGCATGTCGGCGGTCACCGGCGTCATCCGCAACGGCATCGGATGATCCTGGATGCGGCTCACCGCCCGCGCGATCCGGCCGACCGCGGTCTGCTTGCCCGGCATGGACGAATGTCCGCCGACCTCGCTGACCGACAGTTGCACTGTCGCATAACCCTTCTCGCCGAGCATGATGCTGGCGACCGGTTGCTCGACCCCCTCGGCGACGCCCTCGGTGATCATGCCGCCCTCGTCGAGCAGCAGGTCGGCCTGTACGCCGTCGCGACGAAGGCGCTCCGCCATGTGCATCGCGCCGGTGTCGCCGAACACCTCTTCGTCGTGGCCGAAAGCCAGGAAGATGGTGTGCCGCGGGCGAACTCCCGCCGCCAACGCCGACTCGACCGCCTCCAGGATCGCCAGCAGCCTGCTCTTGTCGTCGATCGCGCCACGGCCCCAGATGAATTCGTCATCGATCACGCCCGCGAACGGCGGATGGGTCCAGCGCTGGGGGTCGTCCACCGGCACCACGTCCTGGTGGGCGAGCAGGATCGCGGAGACGCGCTCGGGCTCGACGCCGGGCCAGCGGTAGAGCCTGCTGTAGCCGAATCGCTCCAGCTCGAGCTCAGCGTGTACCCGCGGAAAAGATTGCTCGAGGTGTGCGGAAAGTTGTACGAAGGCCGCATCGTCGACGTGTTTCGGATCGTCGGTGGACACGGTGACGCACCGTAATGCGGCGGCGAGGCGCTCTGCGGTGCGGTGGTCGACGGGGTCCGTCATCGGGCACCGGTGCGGTTCGGCAAATTCATGGACACCGTCGCATTGTTCAGCATGGCCGGGGCGAGCGGGATGGTCTTCTCGTTTCGCCACTTCACGATGCCCTCGGTCATGCCGCCGACGAGGTCCGGCGTGCGGGTCCCCGTCAGCAAGGGGAGCTCGATCCGCGCTTCGGTGACGGTGACCTGGGCGAAGGCGGGCGTGTGTGACCAGACGTCGTCGACGACGTCGGTGACGCGCACGCCGATCCGGTGGCCCGCCGCGATCGGCCAATCCTGGGCCAGCAGGCGGACTTCGGCGGTGTCGCCGCCGACGGGTGCGATGCCGCGGGTGATGACGGTGGCCTGGTTGTCGGGGGCGATGTCGTAGAGCTCCACCGCGACAGTGGCATTGGCCGGACCGTTCACCCGCAGCGACGCCGACGGCATGCCGGACAGGTGCTGGGCCTGGGCCAAAGGTTCGGAGACCGACCAGAATTCGCGGTCCGGGCCGGGCAGCAGGCCGCGGTCGGTGTAGCCGCCGGGGCGCAGCTCGACCGGTATGCGGGCGGCATCAGCAGGCGGCCATGCGGTTTCGGCGCGCCAGTTGCCGTCGAACTGGCCCACCGTGATCCGTGGGCCGGGCACCTGCACATCGCGGCCTGCGACGTGCTTGTCGAAGAAGGCGAGCAGCTCGGTATCGAAATGCGGTGTGCCGCACTTGTCGTGGCAGGTGCGGTGGCCCCACTGGCCGAACCACGCCTTGTGGTCGCCGGGGCCGAGGCCGTTCCACAGGTCGAACACGCGGTAGGCGCGGGTGTTGTAGTCGACGAAGCCCTGACCGAGGAACAGGGGAATAGTGTTGCCGCGCAACGGGCCCACCAGATCGCGGTCGCGCCAGAAGGAAGAGTTGCCGTCGTGATTGGTCATGTCGGCCAGGTACTGCTGGTAACACTGCATCGGCAGTTGGGCCGCAGCGGCTTGGTATTCGGGTAGATCCTCCGGGCGGGCCGGGGTCGACGCGATCAGCAGGTGCTCCAGTCCGGCGAGATCGGCTGGGCGTACGCCGTTCTCGGTGATCGGCTTGCCCGAGAACTTCCACGAGATGCCCTGCATGTACAGGTACGAATATGGGTCTACCACCGGTTCGAACGACGCGACCGCCGCCAAGCCCTTCGGCTTCGTCGCCAGGCCCATCAAGCCGGTCCACGCCTCGTAGGAGACGCCGAACATGCCGACCTTGCCCGTGGACCACGGTTGGTTCGCGGCCCACTCCACCGCGGTCGCGACGTCGGATCGTTCGCCGGGGCCGCCGAAATCCGGGCAGCCGGTAGAGCCGCCGAAACCGCGCAGATCGACGACCACATAGGTGTAGCCGGCGCGCAGGAACATGTCCGCCTGCAGGTTGTCGGTGGACGGGCCGCCGCGCAGCCGGGGCTCACTCAGATACGCCAGGTGGGCACGGTACGGACTGACGGTGAGGACGACTGGCGTGCGCACGTCGTCGGCGATGCCCGCCGGACGCAGAATGTCCGCGTGCAGCCGAGTGCCGTCCGGCGCATCGAGAAACGCCTGCCGCCACTGGAACGGCTCCGACAGCGGCTCCGCCCCCGCCGTCACCGGCGTGGTCACAGCCAACAGCAGCAACAGCCCGCACAAGGCGCGCACCAGGACCGTTCGTTCGCTCACCATAGGACTATCGAGTGTGCCCGGACGACCGTCCAGCCCCTGGAACCGGGGTGGTCTGTTGGTGGGGGTCCCCGAGGAGCGCAGCCGATGCGGTTTGTCGGATGGCCGGTGCAGCTGTGGGCGGCGGTCCACCAGGTCGCCACCTCGGTCCGGGGCGGAGTCTCAGTAGCTACACGGTCGCGCCGGGTGGCGTTGCCGGTCGGGCTGTGCGCGTTGCGGTTGCGGAATGCCGGGCTACCTCGGGTGGCCTGCTGGAGTCTCGGCGGCCGGCAAGCACGATGTGGGCGTGCTGGCTGGGGTCGGCACTCCTCTGGCGCCGGCGCCCGAGGTGTTGCCAATCCGCCGGGCGGGCGCCATGCCGTGTTCACTCCGGGCCGCCAGCATGGGCCATATGTCGGAGGCTGTGGGCGTGCAGGACAGCGGCCCTGTCGATGTGGTCGCGGTGGGGACAATTTCTCTCGCGCTGTTCGCGGCGTTGCTGTTCGCGGTGTCGGCGGCGTTGCAGCAGGGGGCGGCGCGGCAGGCTGCTACCGAAGCCGGGCAAGGTCGGTTTCTGGTGATCGTGGGGATTGCTCGTCGGTTGGTCACCGATCGGCGGTGGTTGGCGGGGCAGGGTGCGAATGTGGCGGGGTTCGTGGTGCATGCGGTGGCGCTGCGGGTCGGGGCGATCGCGGTGGTGCAGGCGCTGCTGGTGGTGCAGCTGCTGTTCGCGTTGCCGTTCGCGGCGGCGCGGCGCAGGCGGGCGTTGCTCGGGCGGGATTGGGCGGGGACCGCTTTCGTGTGTGCGGGGTTGATTCTGCTGGTCGGACAGAGTGCGCCGGGGCATGCGGAGGTGCGGCCGGAGTTGCTGCCCGGGGTCGGTGTGGGTGTGTTCCTGGGGATCGTCGTGTTGGTCGCCGTGTCGCGTCTGACGAAGTCGACGCAGTTGCGGTCGGCGTTGGTCGCGGTGGCGGCGGGTTGCTGCTTCTCGACCACGGCGGTGCTGGTGGTCATCGCGACGACGGTGCTCCCTGATCCGAGTTGGCCGCTGCTGGGGATTCCGGTGTCGACCGTCCTTGGCGGACTGCTCACGCAGGAGGCGTACGCCAGAGGTTCGCTGCCCACCGCGCTCACCGCGATGACGATCACCGACCCGGTGCTCAGTTACGCGGCAGGTCTGACTCTGTTCGCGGTGACTGTTCATCCGCGTCCGGTGCTACTGATCCTGGCGGCTGTGCTGGTGATCGCCGGGATCGCGTTGCTGGCGAACTCACCCACGTTGCATGACGAACTGGACCCGTCACCGTCGGATCAGCCGGTGTGTGAACGGGTCTCGTAGTTGAAGTTTCGGTGTGGGCGTCCAAGGGCAGCACCGAGATTCGATTCACAACCATGCCGCCGATGCCGCGATTCGGGAAGGACTGACTGCCGCGCTTCGAGAAGGACCGCCGCGATTCGAGGAGGACTGACTGCCGCGATTCGGGGAGGACCGCCGCGATTCGGGGAGGACTGCCGCCGATTCGAGAACGACGAGTCTGGAACCGCACGGGTGGACATGGCGGCGGGTCTACTCGGACTTTGCCGCCGCCGTGTCCCCCTGAGCATGGTTGTGTGGTCAGGCTGAGCGGGCAGGGGATTCATAGTCGGCGTACAGGGCGAGCATGCCTGTGACCGTGGCTGACCACGGGAAACGTTCTGCCGCGAGGCGGGCGGCGTGACGGCGCTGCGGGGCGGGGATCGTCAGGAGCTGGCGGACGCCGCCGGCCAAGCCCTGCGGAGTGCCATCGGAGACGATGCCGGAACCGCGGGCGTCGACGAGTTCACGCGCGGCGCCCGCGTCGGGGACTACGACGGGGGTGCCGCAGGCGAGAGATTCCAGGACCGCGAGGCCGAAAGTCTCAGCGGGGGAGGGGAATATCGCGATATCGGCGTTGGCCACCAGGGTTGCCATGGTGGCGCGATCGGTGAGGTGACCGTGGAAGACCACCGGGAGCCCGATAGCCAGGCGCTCGAGCCGAGGCCGCAGCGGGCCGTCGCCGATGACCGCGAGTTCGCAGCGCAGACCGGACTCGACCAGTACCCGCACCGCCTCGATCGCACGTTCGGCCCGCTTCTCCTTGGACAGCCTGCTCACCAGCACCAGGCGTACCGGATCGCCAGCGGCCCAGGGTGTTTCGGTGGGGCGGAAGGTGGTCAGGTCGACGCCCAGCGGGACGCGACGCACATTGGTGGCCCCGATCCGAGCGAACTCCGCCGTCGCGAAACTCGAAGTGACCACCACCTTCTCGGCCCGCACGCAGAGGCGGCGATTGGCGAGGTCGGCGGCGGCGGTCAACGGGAAACCAGGTGGCACGCGCGTGCGCAGGATGGCGTCGATACGTTCGTGCGAGAACAGCACCAGCGGCACACCGACACCGCGCGCCCACGGGGCAAGCCACCGCACACTCAGCTTGTCGCTGCACTCCAGCACATCCGGCCGCAACCCATCCAGGATCGCCCGAGTTCGCCGAGCAGTCAGCACGTGATACCCACCCGCCCCGAACTTCGGACTGTGCACGGTAATCCGCCGCCCCGACACCGTCGACTCATCGCCATCCGCCGGCCCCGGAACCACCAGCACCCGATCATGCCCCGCAGCCAGATACCCCCGACCGATCTCATCGAGACAGGTCCGCAGTCCCCCGGAGGCGGGGGTGTAGAAGTTGGCGATCTGCACGATTCGCATCAGCTGTCCGCCGCTCTGACCAAGTCGGCGTAGGTGGTTGCTCGAGCGCCCGCGTGCAGGGCGGCGTCGATGGCGCGCAAGGTGGCGTCGCGGAGGCCGGGGCAGTGCAGGTCGTCCGGGTGTAAGGCGAGGCGCACGAGTCCGCCGCGTGCCGCGTTGCGGCGGGCCATGGTGACCAGCATGGTGGCGCCGAAGCGTTCGGACCAGCCGCCGCCGGGGCGGTGCGAGAGGGCGAAACCACAATGGCGGCGACCGGTTCGCAGGTCCTTTGCGCCGAAGTGGTCCGTGGTGTGCGAGAAGCCTGCCTCGCGTAGTGCTTGTTCCGCTGCGGGTGAGGCGAGCCAGCCGGGCGGAGTGAAACCCGTTGTCGACAGGCCGGATTCAGCCATCACCGCGTTGGCTTCCTGGAGCTTGACGGCCGCCTCGCCAGTGGAGAGCGCGGCGAATTCTGCCGCGCCGCGCGCCACCGCACGGCCCAGCGCCCGTCGCGGCCACCCACCCTCGGGCCCGGCCCGATGCGACCACCCATGCACCATGATCTCGTCCCCACCGGCTCGCCGTTCCCGCAAAAAATCCGCGTAATCCGGCCGCTCGGCCAACCCCGCACCCCGCCACGGACCCGGAATAACCAACAGCGACACCGGAATCCCGAACCCATCGGCATCCGCACACCACCGCGCCGTCTCCGCCGAACTAGCAGGCGCGACGTCATGAACGCTCACCACCAACCGCGCACCCACGCACCGCAAACTAACACCACCCGGTAGCCACCAGCTGAACAGCAAACCGCCGAAACCCAACGGATCAGCACCCCGCCCCAGCGGGACATCCCCGCGCGCTCACTCGCGGTTCACCGCCACCACCTCCCGCTCGGAGAACAACTCGACCCCGCTGCGCGTCGAGCGGGACACCATGGCGGGCTTACTCGCGATGGACCGCCGGCGTGTCCCGCTGGGTGAGCGGCTGTGCGTCAAGTGGGACATCGCGGCGCGCTCACCCGCAATTCGTCGCCACTTTGTTCCGCTGGGTTATCGGTTCCGTCTCGCCGCCGGCCGAGCGAACATCACGGCGTGCTTTACCCGCAGGTGGTCGCTGCCATGTCCCGCTCGGTGAGCAGTTCGACCCCGCTGCGCGTCGAGTGGGACACCATGGCGGGCTTACTCGCGATGGACCGCCGCCGTGTCCCGCTGGGTGAGCGGCTGTGCGTCGAGCGGGGCATCGCGGCGCGCTCATTCGGGGTTCGCCGCCACGTTGTCCCGCTGGGTGACCGGCTCGGCTTCGCTGTGCGTCGAGTGGGACGTCATGGCGTGCTCACTTGCGGCTCGCCGCCGCTATGTCCCGCTGGGTGATCGGCTCGGCCCCGCTGCACGCCGAGCGGGAGACCATGGCGGGCTTACTCGCGATTGGCCGCCGCGTTGTCCCGCTGCGTGACCGGCTGTGCGTCGAGTGGGACATCGTGGCGTACTCACTCGGGGTTCGTCGCCACGTTGTCCCGCTGGGAGAGTAGTTCCGTCTTGTTGTGCGCCGAACGGGACATCACGGCGTACTGACCGGTGCGTCGCCACCGTGAAGTCCTGTTCGATACCTGCGCGGCGTACCGGCTTACGGCCGAAGACGGTGCTGGCCAACGCTGCAACCGGCCAGCCGCAAGCTTGTCGTGCAGGTGTTCCCGCTATCGCGGACGAGGGTCGAGCTCGGGAAGCGCCGCGGCCGAGAGCGGAGACCGAGTCCGAGTCGGCGGCGCGTAAACCGTAACCGTCGCATCGAAATGGCTCGTACCAGCGAACAATGAGCCATTCGCTTCCGCTATGAACGTCGCGAAGTATCAGGGGGTACAACATGATTCACGTGGTGTCTCAGGCGGGGCGGCGTATGATCGGGCCAGTGCGAGCGCCCGGGGGAAGAATGAACGAGCCGGTGACCGCGGACTGGGAGCAGTTCGTGCAAGCACTGGCGCTGTGTCTGTCTGAGCTACCTTCGCGGGCAACGTTGATCATTGCGGCGCCCGGAAATCGGTACGTCCAATTCATGCAGTACGACATCAAATTGTCGGCCGAGCTGGCGGGTGATCATTATCTGACAGAGCCCATTCCGGACGCCGCCGCACAGGAACTACGCGAGCTGGGCTGGAACGAACCGATGCTGCGCCGCGAGGTCGACAACTGGACCAGGACCATGTTCTGGCCGATCTCCCCGCGCAGCCTGATCGAATTCGCCCGCTCGGTCGCCATCGGCTTCCGTGATGCGCTCGGCGTGGCGACACCGGTCGAATTACGGGCGATGGGGTGGACCGAGGCGTCCGGTGATCTGGATCTCACCGTGCTCGGATCGATGGCCAGGCGCGGTTGGAATTGACGCCGGCGCGACGGTAATGGACGCCGCCGAGGCAGGCGTGGCAGAACCCGCACGACGTGGGCACTATCCTGAGTGGCATGGCAGCAGGTAAGCCCACCAAAGAAGCGAAGGCCGCGGCGAAAGCGGCCCGCAAGCAGCAGTCGAAAGAGCGCAGGCAGCAGCTCTGGCAGGCGTTCCAGATGCAGCGCAAGGATGACAAGCTGCTGCTGCCGTTGATGATCGGCGCGCTGCTCGGCATCACCGCTGTCTTCCTGGTCATCGGCCTGATTTTCGGCCTGACCTGGTTCCTCGTCCCGCTCGGCGTGGTGCTCGGCGCGCTGGCCGCGTTCATCATCTTCGGCCGCCGGGTGCAGAAGAGCGTCTACGGCAAGGCCGAGGGCCAAGCCGGTGCCGCGGCCTGGGTGCTGGACAACCTGCAGGGCAAGTGGCGGGTGTCCAACGGCATCGCCGCGACCACCCAGCTCGACGCGGTGCACCGCGTCATCGGGCTGCCCGGCGTGGTGCTGGTCGCCGAGGGCTCCCCGCAGCGGGTGAAATCGCTGCTGGCGCAGGAGAAGAAGCGCACCGCCCGGCTGATCGGCGACACCCCGATCTACGACATCGTCATCGGCAACGACGAGGGTCAGGTGCCGCTGAAGGAACTGCAGCGCTACCTGACCAAGCTGCCCCGCAACATCGACACCAAGCGCATGGACCTCATCGAGGGCAGGCTGACCGCCCTCAGTTCGCGCACCGGCCCGGCGCTGCCGAAGGGCCCGATGCCCGCCGGTGCCAAGATGCGCGGCGTGCAGCGCACCATCCGCAGGCGCTGAGCTCGTACGCAAAAGGCCCGCATCCGGTCCGGATGCGGGCCTTTTTGCATGCTTGGGGCGCGGCGCCCCCGGACGGAGCCGCTTGTTTCATGATCAAGGGGAACTGATGCTGTTCGCTACTCGGCGGATGCCAGCATCAGTTCCCCTTGATCTTGGTCAAGCCTTGACGAGCCAGGTGACGCGGTCGTAGGCGAGGACTTGGTAGACGACGAGAACCCCGCCGAAGATGAGCGCCCACCTGGGCAGACCGGCCGCCCACAGGGCTGCGGCACCGCCGAAGAAGACCACGAGTTCGATCGCCAGGCGCACCGCACCAGGCACCGAAACGGGCGCTTCGCCGCTGCGACTCGGATCACCCGGTACCGCGAAGGTGCCCCACAGCGCCGCCGCGGCCAGCGGCAACAGCACTACCAGCAGAAACTTCCAAGGCGAATCGAAGGCTCGCCAACCGTAAATACCGAAGGAAGAGATGGCGACGAGCTCGAGCAGAAACCGGATCGCGAGCATCGCCGGATTGAGTGACACCGCCGGAGCGTAACCGGCGCGGACGCAGGCGGGCGGTTCGAAACCATGCGCTGGGTTGATGTGCCGGTCGCAGGCTCAATACCTGCGCTGGGTGTCGGCACCGGGTACGTGCCGAGTCGCAGATCCGAACTCTGCGCTGGTGTCGGCAACAGTGCGTGTCCGGTCGCAGGTTCGAACCCTGCGCTGGTGGCGGCGGGGTGGTGCCGGCTACACGTTCACTCGCCGCTAGATGTCGACGGGGGTCAGAGCGTGTCAGCGTCGAATGTTCCGCAGGGTGTCGGCCGGTAGAGCGTGTCCGGTCGCAGATACAAACCCGGCGCGATCTCAGCGCGAGTGGACGAGCGCAGTACCGGTCGCACGATCGTGCATACCGCGACCATCGGCATCGGTGAACAGCGCGGGCACCACGAACACGAGCAACGCCTGCCTGGCCAGCGCGCGAACAAACCCCACGGTCACCGGCGCGTCTATCCGCACGGTCCGCAACCGCAGAAAGTACTGACCGGGCGTGAACCCGAACATCGTCACCGCGGCCACCCCGATGACGAACCAGATCAGCAGCGTCAGGCTCGACGCCGAACTGCCGCGCACGATCAGCGCCGCGATGCCGAGCGCGATCAACCAGTCCACGAACAGCGCCGCGATCCGACGCGCCATCCCGGACAGCGAACCCGCACCCGACTTCGGCAGCCCGAGGTGTTCGCCAGGGAACTCGGGGTTTGCCTGATCGCCGGAGCCCTCCGAAGGGCCGGAGAGCCACGATCCCGTCATGCGTGCCATGCCCCCACAATATGCGGGACCGACCGGCCGCTCGGCACCGCATAAGGGGAGTTCACGTCAGCGCGTCTCGGCGCGGATGGCAGGATTAGCATGCTGTTCGAGCCCGGGTGGGCCTAGTCACCCGGCCAGCCGTACGTGTAACACTGGCGAAACACGAACTTGACCGCCGGGAAACACCGCGTCCATACCGTCTGGACGCGACGAACCCACGCAATCGACACTCGCTGGGAACCGATCCGTAAGGAGAACAAGTGACGTTCAGCACGGCCGACGAGGTCATCAAATATCTCGCTGACGAAGAAGTCGAATACGTCGACATCCGGTTCAGTGATCTTCCCGGTGTGCAGCAGCACTTCTCGATCCCGGCGAAGGCCTTCACGACCGACCTCGCAGAGGAAGGGCTAGCGTTCGACGGCTCCTCCGTCCGTGGCTTCCAGTCGATCGACGAGTCGGACATGCTGCTGCTGCCCGACTTCAGCACCGCGCGCCTGGACCCGTTCCGCGCCGCCAAGACGCTGAACCTCAACTTCTTCGTGCACGACCCGTTCACCCGCGAGGCCTACAGCCGCGACCCGCGCAACATCGCGCGTAAGGCCGAGGAGTACCTGCGCTCGACCGGTATCGCCGACACCGCGTACTTCGGTGCCGAGGCCGAGTTCTACATCTTCGACTCGATCCGCTACGGCTCGCAGATGAACAGCTCGTTCTACGAGATCGACTCGATCTCCGGTTCCTGGAACACCGGCGTGAAGACGAACCTGGACGGCTCCCCGAACCTCGGTTACAAGGTTCGCAACAAGGGTGGTTACTTCCCGGTCGCGCCGTACGACCACTACGTCGACCTGCGCGACAAGATCTCGACCAACCTGCAGAACGCGGGCTTCGAGCTCGAGCGCGGCCACCACGAGGTCGGCACCGCCGGTCAGGCCGAGATCAACTACAAGTTCGGCACGCTGCTCGGTGCGGCCGACGACCTGCAGCTGTTCAAGTACATCGTGAAGAACACCGCGTGGCAGGAGGGCAAGTCCGTCACGTTCATGCCGAAGCCGCTCTTCGGTGACAACGGCTCGGGCATGCACGTGCACCAGTCGTTGTGGAAGGACGGCAAGCCGCTGTTCCACGACGAGGCGGGCTACGGCGGCCTCTCGGATCTGGCACGGCACTACATCGGCGGCATCCTGCACCACGCGCCGTCGCTGCTGGCGTTCACCAACCCGACCGTGAACTCCTACCACCGCCTGGTTCCCGGCTACGAGGCGCCGATCAACCTGGTGTACTCGCAGCGCAACCGGTCCGCCGCCGTGCGTATCCCGGTCACCGGCAACAACCCGAAGGCCAAGCGCATCGAGTTCCGCGCGCCGGACTCCTCGGGCAACCCGTACCTGGCCTTCGCCGCCATGATGATGGCAGGCCTGGACGGCATCAAGAACAAGATCGAGCCGCTGGCCCCGGTCGACAAGGACCTCTACGAGCTCCCGCCGGAGGAGGCCAAGAACATTCCGCAGGCCCCCACCAGCCTCGCCACGGTCATCGACCGCCTCGAGCAGGATCACGACTACCTGACCGAAGGCAACGTCTTCACCGATGACCTGATCGAGACCTGGATCAGCATCAAGCGTGAACAGGAAATCGCCCCGGTGAACCTGCGCCCGCACCCCTACGAGTTCGAGCTGTACTACGACGTGTAAGTCGTTCGTACTTCGAGTCGTTCGGCATCGGCCCATCCGCGATCCGCGGGTGGGCCGATGCCCGTTTTTCGGGGGCATGCGGAACAGGCCGCGCGCCAATGTGACTGGCGTGGCGCACGATTGTTGGTCGGCGGCGCGCAGCTGTTCGACGGAGTGGCGCGGGGCTGGGGACTGATCGACACCGATGCGGGACTGGCGGAACCCGATTCGCTTCGGCGACGGGGATCGCCCTAGCGCGAGCCGCGGGGGACGAGCGGGTTGAGGTGGTAGCGCTCGATGACATCGTCGAGCCAGTCGGGGTGTCCGTAGGTCAATCCGTACCGGGTGGCCAGCGCGGTGAACGACTCGTCCGTGGCGGTGGCGTCGGCAATGAGCGCCGCGAGGTCGCGGAAGTAGGTTTCGAAACCACCGGGAATGATGATCTCGATAATGCGACCCGGCACATCACTCGCGTTCCACATGGCATGCATCTCGCCACGCGGCTTGATGATGTACCCGCCGGCGTCGAGAACGACCTCGGTGTCGTCGGAGCGAAACCCGATCCGCCCCTCCAGCACAATCGAGTACTCGTCCTCCCTGCTGTGCATGTGCGGCGGAGTGATCGTGCCGACGTCGAACGGATGCTCCACAATCGACATCACCCCATTGGTGTGCTGGCCGTAGAGCTTGTACGTGGCGCCGAAGCCCGGAATATGAACGGTTTCCCCCTCGCCGGGCAGCACGGCCACCAGCGCTGGGATATCGAGATTCTCCACCGCGCCGACCTTACGCAGTAGGTCCGACAGATCGATCGCCGAGTTCCACTGGAGCGGTTGAGAATTGGATTCAATTGATAGTCTCGAGCAGTGAGTGAAGAGGCCGAGCATCGGATCGGCGAAGGTCCCGCCATGCGGATGATTCCGACGCTGCCGGAAGGCGCCGCCCAGGCAAACCGACGGCGGGCGGTCGAGCGCGAACTTCGCGGGATGTTGCTCGACGAATACCTCGCGGATCATGAACGGCGCAATGGATCGCTTGGCGAAGCAGAACGGCAACGTGCCAGGGATTTGTTCGATAGTGCGCTGGGCCAGTCGATATAGGCGGGGCTACGGGACGCGGCGGCCCATGAGGTAGGTGGCTGCTATGGAGCGGTCGTCGCCGAGGATCATTTGGGCGAACAGGCGTTCTTGGAAGGTACGGGCGAGGGCGGTGCGGTGGGCGAGGGTGGGGGTGGCAGTCCAGTTGAGGACGATGAAGTCGGCTTCCTTGCCCGGGCGGAAATTGCCGATGTGGTTGTCCAGGTGCAAGGCTTCGGCGCCGCCGAGGGTGGCGAGGTAGAAGCCGCGTAGGGCGGACAGGGTGGTGCGGCGGTGGGGTGGTTTGGTTAATTCCTTCAGCATGACCACCTTGTAGGCCTCGTTGAGGGTGCGCAGCATCGAATAGCTGGTTCCGGCACCGCAATCGGTGCCGAGGCCCACTCGGACGCCCGCGTCGCGCGCGGCGGCGAGGTCGAAGAGGCCGCTGCCGAGGAACAGGTTCGAGGTGGGGCAGAAGGCGATGGCGGCGCCGGTGGTGGCCAGTCGTGAGCGGTCCTGGTCGTCTATGTGCACGCAGTGGGCGAAGATTGATCGGGGGCCGAGCATGCCCACCTGGTCGTAGACATCCAGGTACGAGCGGGCATCGGTGAAACGAGCCAGCACGCTCGCAGTCTCCGGGCGACTCTCTGCGGCATGGGTTTGCAACGTCACGTCCGGGAACTCGTGCAACAGCCGACCGGCCATGGCCAGCTGTTCGTCCGAGGATGACGGTGCGAATCGTGGGGTGATCGCGTAGGTCAGCCGGTCTTTGCGGTGCCAGCGGGCGATCAACTGCCGGGTCCGCTCCTCGGCCTGCGGCACACCGGCATCGGAGAGGAAGTCCGGCGCGTCCGGTTGTTTGTCCATGAGGACTTTGCCGCACGTCATCCGCATGCCGCGCCGATGCGCCTGCGCGAAGAATGCGTCCACCGAGGCCGGATGCACGGTGGGATACACACTGGCGGTGGTGGTCCCGCAAGCCAGCAACGTATCGAGGAACAGCCCCGCTGTCCGGTCGGCGTAATCGGGATCCGCGAACTTGCGCTCGGTCGGAAAGACGTACTCCTGCAGCCAATCTTGAAGTTGCGCGCCGAAGCTCGCGATCATGTCGTACTGGCTGTAGTGGATGTGGGTGTCCACGAAACCCGGCACGATCAGCTTGCCCCGATGATCGACGACTTCGCCACGATGCTGCTCCGGCAACGCCGACCAGTCACCCGCCCAACGCACCCTGCCGTCGGCGCCGACCGCCAGCGCCCCATCCTCGAACAACTCCCAAGCGTCAGGATCGTCGTCGGCCCCGGGATCCCGTAGGAAGTGCAGCACGGTGCTGCGATAAACGGCAGGCAGGGTGTCTTCAGCCATGCCTCGACGCTATCGACCCGCAACCGTCCGGACCAACGCCTTGGCGCGGGTGTGTCGCGGGCTAGGAGATCGCCTGCCGCTGGAGTCGGTCGCACAGGCACGTGCGGAACGGCCCTTGCCCCTGCCGCCGGTGTCCGTCCCGCCGCTGGGGTTGAGGGTCGCACAGGGAGGTGCGCAACGGCGCCCCTGCCACCGGCGTAAACGAATAGGGCTTGCAGCGCAATGCGTTCTCGCGTGCTGGGTGAAGTTGCCGACTGTTCGGTGCGTGCGCGGCGGGTTCGCGCGCACCGGCCGACGCGCGGTGATCGACGCGCGGTGGTCGACGCGCGGTGGTCCGTCCTGCCGCGGAAGGTTCGTGTGCGAACGCGGTGCCGCCCTCGCTCCCCGCGGGTTTCTCGTCGGCTGTGCGCGAGCTCGAAAAGAAATTGTCGCGCAGTTCGATTCGGCATAGCCTGCGTAGGGGTCATGGAGTAGTTCAGTTGGTAGAACGCCCATTGCGAATGGTCGGTCGTGGGTTCGAGCCCCACCTCCATGGCCCCTTTCAACCCGAGGTAATCGAGCACTCGCACCTCATATTGATCACCGAACCAGCGCAATCGTGTGCGGATGGTAGGCGCATTTCGCGCAGAATCCAGCGCGAATCTCGTTGACTGCCAGGGGGGTCCCGGTGAGCGGGGCAGATGCGGCGGGATGCGGGCGAACGCCGATACGCGAGTGAAACACGTTCTAGTGTCCCGCGCCATGAAGGTTTCATTTATTTCTTTGATTACCGCCGCTCTGGCGACCTTTGCCGTGACGATGACGACCGCTCCACCGCTGGCCACCGCGCAGCCCGAGGCGGAGTCGATGGTCGCCGCGGCACGGATCGATCTGCAGGGCGCGGTGAATGTTCGTGATATCGGCGGATACCGGACCTATGACGGGGAGAAGGTGAAGCCGGGCAAAGCCATTCGGGGCGACTCGCTGGAGAAACTCACCGCCGCGGATGTGCAGAAGCTGGCGAGCCTGCAGGTGCAGACCGTGATCGATCTGCGCACGCCGGGCGAGGTGCAGTTCGCCGGTGCCGACAAGCCGATTCCCGGCGCTCGGCAGGTGGCGCGGCCGATCGACGACACCGGGCTGTTCCAGCAGATGCTGGCGGTGATCCAGACCCGCGACCCGCAGAAGCAGGAGGAAGCACTCGGCAACGGCAAGGCCGAGCAGATCATGCTGAACATGTACACCCCGTTCATCAGCCGCCAGGAGTCCCGTGCCGCGTTCGGGCAGACGATCAGGGACCTGGCCAACACCGACAAGGCCACGCTGTACCACTGCACGGCGGGTAAGGACCGCACCGGCTGGCTGACGTACGTGCTGCTTCGCGCGGTCGGTGTGCCGGAAGGTACTGCACGGCAAGACTATCTGCTGTCCAACCAGTACCGCGCCGCCGCGGACGCCAAGCTGCGCGAGCAGGTGAAGCAGGCCGGGCTGATGCAGAACCCCGATCTGCTGATCCCGCTGCAAGAAGTCCGGGACGCGTACCTGAATGCTGCGGTCGAGAAGATGCGGCAGGACTATGGCGATCTTGGTAAGTATCTGACCCAGGGGCTCGGCCTGGACGGCGGCACCATCTTGAAACTGCGTAGGAACCTGGTTACCTAGTCGACGAAAGATGTTCTGGCCCAGCCACTATCCGTGGGTGGGCCCGAATATCGTTGCGGCACTACTTTTTCGCCTGCTCACGCATCGCGGCGGCGAGTTGGCTCGGCATCGTTTCGTGGCGCGTGTAGGACCGGGTGAAGTCGCCGGTGCCGTGGGAGAGCGAGCGCAGATCGATGGCGTATCGACTGAGTTCGAGTTCCGGTACCTCGGCGTGGATTCGGGTACGCCCGGTGCCGTGCGGTTCGGTTCCGAGGACGCGGCCGCGGCGACCGGACAGATCGCTGAGCACCGGGCCGACATAGTCGTCGGCCACCAGCACCCAGACGTCGGCGATCGGCTCCAGCAGCGCCACACCGGCGCTGGTAGCAGCCTCGCGTAACGCGAGCGCACCTGCGGTCTGGAACGCGGCGTCGGAGGAGTCGACCGAGTGCGCCTTGCCGTCGAATAGCGTGACTCGTACGTCGACCAGCGGATACCCGGCGGCCACGCCACGCGCCGCCTGCGCGCGCACGCCCTTCTCCACCGACGGAATGAACTGTCGCGGAACAACTCCGCCGACCACCCGATCCACGAACTCGATCCCGGAACCACCCGGCAGCGGCTCTACCTCGATCTCGCACACCGCGTACTGCCCGTGCCCACCGGACTGCTTCACGTGCCTGCCACGCCCGCTTGCCTTGCCCGCGAATGTTTCTCGCAACGCGACCCGATGCTCGACCACGTCGACCTGGACGCCGAACCTGGTCCGTAATCGCTCCAGCGCGACATCGCGATGCGCCTCACCGAGGCACCACAGCACCAGTTGATGAGTGTTCGCATTGTGTTCGAGCCGCACGGCCGGATCCTCGGCGGCCAGCCGGGCCAAACTTTGCGAGAGTTTGTCCTCGTCGGCCTTGCTGTGCGCGGTAATTGCTATGGGCAGCAGGGGATCCGGCATCTGCCACGGTTCGATCAGCAGCGGTTTGTCGGTGCCCGAAAGCGTGTCGCCGGTCTCCGCACGACTGAGTTTGGTGACGTAGGCGATGTCGCCGGCGATGGCCTGGCCGAGCGGGCGCTGCCCCTTGCCGAACGGCGCGGAGATCGCGCCGACCCGCTCGTCGACGTCGTGGCTCTCGTGGCCGCGTTCCTCCAAGCCGTGGCCGCAGACGTGCACAGTGTCGTCGGCGCGCAGTGTGCCGGAGAACACGCGGACCAGCGATACCCGCCCGACGTAGGGGTCGGAGGCGGTGCGGATCACCTCGGCCGCGAGCGCACCGTCCGGATCGCAGTCGAGTTGGCGCCGGGTGTTGCCGCCGAGGGCGGTGACGGCGGAGACGATGTGTTCCGACGGAGTCGGGAAGCCGCCGGTGATCAGGTCGAGCAGTTCGACGGTGCCGAGCCCCTGCTTGGCGCCTTCCGGGGCGGGCGCGCCGAACAGGACGGGATGGAAGCTGCCCCGGGCCACCGCCCGCTCGAGGTCGGTGACGAGCGTCGCGAGGTCGATCTCCTCGCCGCTCAGATACCGCTCCATCAGGGTTTCGTCTTCGCTCTCGGCGATGATGCCCTCGATGAGCCGGTTGCGCGCCTCCGCCAGCATCGGCAGCTGCTCCGCTGTCGGCTCGGTCTCCACCCGCTCGCCGGAGGAGTAGTCGACCACGCAGTTCGGCAGCAGCTCGATCAGCCCGGTGACCGGGCGGTGGCCGTCCGCGCTCCGCGGGCCGTACACCGGAAGATGCAGGGGCAGAATGTTTTCCGATGCGCCGCCGCCGAGCACGGTGCGGCAGGTCTCGGTCATCTCGTCGAAGTCGGCCCGCGCGGTGTCCAGGTGGGAGAGCACGATCGCGCGCGGCATGCCGACCGCCGCGCATTCTTCCCACAGCGCGCGGGTCGCACCGCTGACGCCTTCCGCGCCCTCCGCAGCCGAGATGACGAACAGTGCCGCGTCGGCGGCGCGCAGGCCCGCACGCAATTCCCCGACGAAATCCGCGTATCCGGGTGTGTCGATCAGGTTGATCTTCATGCCGGACCAGGCCAGCGGCACCACCGACAATTGCACCGATCGGTGCTGTCGATGTTCGATCTCGTCGTAGTCCGACAGGGAGGTGCCGTCCTCGACCCGCCCCGCCCGATTCACCATCCCCGTGGTCAAGGCCATCGCCTCGACCAATGTGGTCTTCCCGGACCCGCTGTGCCCGGCCAGCACCACATTTCGAATTTGATCCGGCCGCTCGGCCGTAACTACTCTGCCGTTGCCCCCTGCGGCTCCACTCGCCTTGTCCACTGTGCGTCTCGCTTCCTGGCGCCCCGACACCTGCGGTCCTTCGAGCTTCCCACCGGCAGTCGTCGCGCGTGCGCGGATCGGGAGATCCGGTGCGACGGACTGCCCGGTCCGTACCGGGTCGCTCGCGACTGCACTCCGGGTCGGCAGGTCGGTGCGATCTTGCTCGGCGGGCCGGTGCGATCTCGCTCGCCGGGCTGGTGCGACTTTGCCGGCGGGCTGGTGCGATCTCGTCCGGTGGGCGGTGCGCCGGGCGGGTGTGACTTCGCTCGGCGGGCCGGTGCGACGTTGCGTGGCGGGGGCGGTGCGATCCCGTGCGGCGGGCCGATGCGACCTCGCCGGCAAGCCGATGGGGTCTCGCCTGCGGCAAAACTACTTGCCGCGCCCCGCTCTGCCTGCGCACGATGGCTACGTGCTGATTTCCGACGGTGTCATCGCACTACGGCCGATCACGGTCGCCGATGCCGAGGCGCATCTGGCGGGGGAGGACGACGAGCTGGCGCGCTGGCTCAACGGTGGGCGCGGCACGCTGGAAACCGTTGTGCGGCATTTCGATCGGTGCGTGCGGCGGTGGCAGGACAACGCGGCAGGCCGGACGTTCGCGGTGCTGGATGTGGCGAGCGGGACGCTGGTCGGCACGGTGGATGTGCATACCCGGCAGCCGTATCTGATCGAACGGCAAGCAAATCTCGCCTACGGCATCTACCCGGACTGGCGCAAACGCGGGTTTGCGACGCGTGCGGTCGAACTAGCGTGCCGGTTTCTCGCGGAGTCCGGGCTCGCCGACGAGGCGGTCATCCGGGTCGACCCGGAGAATCACGCGTCGGCGGCGGTGGCCCAGCGCGCTGGATTCGAGTACAGCCATACGAGCGAGGACGACGGCCCGATCGACTGCTACCTGCGGTGCGTCGTCGAGCGCTCAGCGCCCTGATTCGCCGACCGCCACCACGGCCTCCACCTCGACGAGGAACTCCGGGCGGAACAGTCCGGCCACCTGGACGAGGGAACTGGCCGGGTTGGGCTGGTCGCCCAGCGCGGGCCGGAGGAACTCGTCGCGGACGTCGCGAAGATCTTGCAGCCCGCTGGTGTCGGTGACGAACCAGGTGAGTTTGACCAGGTCGGTCCAGTCGGCGCCGAGTGCGTGCAGCACGTTCTGCAGGTTGGTCAGCGCCTGCCTGGTTTGGGCGGCCAGGTCGTTCGCGCCGACCAGGTTGCCGTCGGCGTCGACCGCGATCTGGCCGGATACGAACGCCAGCCCGTTCGACGTGGTCACCGCGTGCGCGTAGCCGAAGCCGGGAGCGACGCCGGGGATGTCGGAGAGCCGTTCGTTGATCTTCGCCACCAGCACAGCTTAGACCGCCGAAGCAGCTCGAATCATGTAGTCAGGCTATGACTTACGCGCTTGGAGGGATAGGCTCGAACTCGGGCCTGGGCAGGCGAGCACCCCCGGTTGGGGGCTTGACCCGCGGGTGTCTCCGGGGTGACAGTGCGCGGATGGTTGTGTCACCCGACGTGCCCCGCGCGACGCTGCGCAAGGTCACCCTCCGCCTGGTGCCGTTTCTCGGGCTGCTGTATTTCGTCAACTATCTGGACCGGGTCAATATCGGGTTCGCCGGGCCCAGCGGGATGAAGGCCGATCTAGGACTCACCGAGACCGCGTTCGGGCTGGCCTCCGGAATCTTCTTCATCGGCTATCTGGTGCTGGAGGTACCCAGCAATCTGGCGCTGCACAAGTTCGGTGCGCGGCGCTGGATCGCCCGAATCCTGGCCAGCTGGGGTGTCGTCGCGACGGCGATGGCGTTCGTGCCCAACGAAACGGTGCTGTACATCCTGCGTTTCGTGCTCGGTGTGGCGGAAGCGGGATTCTTCCCGGGCATCCTGCTCTACCTCACCTATTGGTTCCCGCAGAACCAGCGCGCGAAGATCGTCGCCCTGTTCATGGTCGCCGTGCCGGTGTCCACCGCGCTCGGCGCCACCGTGTCCAGTCTGATCATCGAACACGGCGACGGCGTGTTCGGGCTCAGCGGCTGGCGGTTCATGTTCCTCGTCGAAGGGTTGCCCGCGCTCGTCCTCGCGGTGGCGACCTGGTTCTTCCTCACCGACAGCCCCGCGCAGGCCGGTTGGCTGACCAAAGCCGAACGTCAGTGGCTCAGTACCGAACTCGCCGCCGAGCAAGCCGAAGTGGAGAAGGCGGAGCAATGGACGGTGCGCAAGGCGCTCACCGATTCCCGGGTGATCGGCCTCGCCCTCGTATACGGCGGGATCGTGTACGGGCTCTACGCGCTCGGGTTCTTCCTGCCGACGATCATCAAGGGTTTCGAACAGCAGTACGGCACAAGCTATTCGGTGGTCGAGCGTGGTCTGATCAACGCGGTGCCCTACGTCATCGGTGCCGTCGTCATGGTGTGGTGGAGCAGGCACGGCGACCGGACCGGGGAACGCCCCTGGCATGTCGCGTTGCCCGCACTGCTCGGCGGGCTCGCCATTCCCGTCGCGCTGTATCTCGGAAATCCGTTGGCGGCCATGGTCGCAGTGACCGTATGCGCCGTCGGCGTACTCGCCGCCCTGCCCACCTTCTGGGCGCTGCCCAGCACCTTCCTCACCGGCGCCGCGGCGGCAGGCGGTATCGCGTTGATCAACTCGATCGGCAACTTCAGCGGCTTCGCCGCACCGTATATCACTGGCGCACTACGCGATTGGACCGGAAGCCAGCGCGCGGGGCTATGGGTGGTCGGTGTCGCCATGATCAGCTCGGCGGTGGGCGTGCTGGTGCTGTGGAAACGC
This sequence comes from Nocardia ninae NBRC 108245, assembly GCF_007990755.1. Lineage (GTDB taxonomy): Bacteria > Actinomycetota > Actinomycetes > Mycobacteriales > Mycobacteriaceae > Nocardia > Nocardia ninae. The sequence continues at coordinate 62,502 of NZ_BJXA01000048.1, forward strand.
ACTCGCGCTCGGGCACTGGAGGGATTGCGGTAGTTCGGGCCATGGTGCAACCTCAGCCCTGCGGCGGCCGAGCCTGTTGCCGCCAGGACGATGGGTTTTCCGACACGCGAAACTCTGCGGTCGGAATTGTTGGGCGGTTGGATCGAGTGTGTGGCGGCATGTCCGGACAGGCCGTGCCGCGCAACGTCCGGACGCGCGTCATGCGGTCAGCTTTGCGAAACGGTCAGGTGCAGGCGGGGGAGGGTTGGGAGACGGCGACGAGGCTTTCGCAAATCCAGTCGGTGGACAAGCGCCAGGTGTTGTCGCGGGCGGTGAAGGGGACGACCATGGGGCGTTGGCCGCCTGCGAAAGTTGCCGTGGTGGTGGCGAAAAGGGTGTGGTTGTCGAATTGGGTGAGCTTGTCCACCTGGAAGGTCATGGGGTAATCGGCGTAACCGTTGGCTAGACGGGCGAGCAGCTCAGGGTCCTTATCGTCGTCGAGTGCGCGCAAAGTCTTCTGGGAGACTGGGATTTTGGGGTCGAAAGTCTGTTGAAGTTGCGCGCTCAGATCGGCCGGGGAGGGCTCGGCTGGTGCGGTGGTGGGGGCAGGCGTGTTGCCGGGTAGCGACTCAGGGTAGAGCTGTCGGACGAGTGCGCCCCAAATAGAGGATGCGGTGATCCGCAGGAGGGTGGGGGGAATGGTGTACTGGTTGACGACCACCGCGACGGTGATCCCGCGGTCGGGGAGGTGGCCGAAGTGGGTTGTGTAGCCGAGGACGCCGCCGGTATGGCCCCGCCACGGGCCGAAGCCTTGCACACCGAGGCCGTACTCGAGAGAGCCGCCGCTTGTGAATTGCATTCGGGCTTGCAATGTTTCGGGCTTCAGCAGATCCCCGCGGGCGAGCAGGGGCGCGTAGCGGGTCAGGTCGCCGATGGTCGACACCATCGAGCCTGCCGCGCCGAAGATTTCGGGGGTGTTGCGTGCGGTGACGTCGGTGGCGGTGTCGTCGAAGTAGGAGTAGCCACGGCTGGCGGGGTCGGGGATGGTGGCGTCGGCGGGGTAGGTGGTATCGCGTAGTCCGTGCGCGGCCGCGACTTCATTGAGGACCTCTCGTATCGGCCTGCCGGTGACCTTCTCCAACACCAGGCCGAGCAGGAAGAACTCGGAGTTGGAGTACTCGGTGTTGCTGCGAGGCGGTTTCGCCGACTCGGGGTGGTCGATGATCGCGCGCAGTCGATCGCCGTCGTGCCAAGGACTGGGTGTTTTCGCGACGAGCTGGGTGCCGAAGTCGGTGTCGCCGATCAGATCCCAGACGCCGCCCCGCATGCCGAGCAGGTCCCGGAGGGTGATGGTGTCGCCGTTGGGTACGCCGGGAACATATCTGCTGAGTGTGTCGTCGAGCGAGAGTTTGCCGTCGTCGGCCGCGCGGAGCACCGCGGTGGCGGTGAAAGTCTTGGTGACACTGCCGATTCGGACGTGATCATCGACCGTCATCGGTCGCCCGGTGGCGAGATCGGCGACGCCATACGCTTTGGTGTACGTGCCGCGCGCGGGGTCGTGCACGGAGACCAGCGCGCCCGGGATCAAGCCGGCATCCATGAACTTCCGGACAGTTCCATCGATTTTGCCGGCGGCGTCGGTCGAAAACGCTTGGGGACAGCTGTCGCCTGGCCCGCATTCGTCATAGGACTCGCAGCTGACCAGTACGGTGGCGACCACCACCACAGCTAGCGCAGCGGTCCCGGCGCGCGTGAGCCGAGCGAATGCCTTGCGAGCAAGCATATTCGGAGTCCCCCCGATAGTTGCGAATGCGTCTACCAGCGAAGCTAGCAGGTGGGTCCGAAGATCCGCGCGAGCCGACCGCCCTCAAGCAACAGCGCAAGCCACCATCTCCCGGCCGCCATCCGAGCACGCGTCGAACGGGACACGACGACGCGCCTACTCGCACTTCTCCGCCACCGTGTCGCTCTCGCCGTCCGGCTCCACATGGAGTGGGACACGGTGGCGGAGTTACTCGGGCGATGCTGCGACCTTGTCCCGTTGGACATCAAACGCGCGCAGCCACTGCCGCGGAAACCGACACCAGGGTCAGCCTGGATTTCGTACTTCGCTGTCGCGCACCGGGGATCAGACCCGCTTGGTGCCGCACCGGAGGAGCGGCTCGCTTGGTGCCGCACCGGAGGAGCGGCTCGCTTGGTGCCGCACCGGAGGAGCGGCTCGCTTGGTGCCGCACCGGAGGAGCGGCTCGCTTGGTGCCGCACCGGAGGAGCGGCTCGCTTGGTGCCGCACCGGAGGAGCGGCTCGCTTGGTGCCGCACCGGAGGAGCGGCTCGCTTGGTGCCGCACCGGAGGACCGGCTCGCTTGGTGCCGCACCCGAGGACCGGCTTGCACCGGATAGCCGGATGCGTCCGGTCCTAGGTGCGAACGTCGCGGTCAGCTGCCGAAGCGTGCCAGGACGGCCGACGCTTCCTGCGAGGCGGTGCCTTCCTTGGCGAGATGCGCCATCTCCGGCGCGATCTCGCGACCGTGGTGCGCCATGGCCTGCGTGTAGAGGCGACCTGCGCGGTAGGACGAGCGGACCAGCGGCCCGGCCATCACGCCGGCGAAGCCGATCTCCTCGGCCATCTTGGAGTGCTCCACGAACTCCTCCGGCTTCACCCAGCGGTCGACCGGGTGGTGACGGGGGGAGGGGCGCAGGTACTGGGTGATGGTGAGGATGTCGCAGCCTGCCTCATGCAGGTCGCGCATCGCCTGGGTGACCTCTTCTGGGGTCTCGCCCATGCCGAGGATCAGGTTGGACTTGGTGACCAGGCCTGCCTCGCGCGCCGCGGTCAGGACCGAGAGGGAGCGCTCGTAGCGGAAGGCGGGGCGGATGCGCTTGAAGATGCGCGGCACCGTCTCCAGGTTGTGCGCCAACACCTCCGGGCGCGAGGAGAAGACCTCGGCCAGCTGATCGGGGTCGGCGTTGAAGTCGGGGATGAGCAGTTCGACGCCGGTGTTCGGGTTGAGCTGCTTGATGGCGCGCACGGTTTCGGCGTAGAGCCAGGCGCCGCCGTCGTCCAGGTCGTCGCGGGCGACGCCGGTGATGGTCGAGTAGCGCAGGCCCATCGCCTGCACGCTCTCGGCGACCCTACGCGGCTCGTCCCGGTCGAGTGCGGCCGGTTTGCCGGTGTCGATCTGGCAGAAGTCGCAGCGCCGGGTGCACTGTTCGCCGCCGATCAGGAAGGTGGCCTCACGGTCTTCCCAGCATTCGAAGATGTTGGGACAGCCCGCCTCCTCACACACCGTGTGCAAGCCCTCGCGTTTCACGAGGCCTTTGAGCTCGGAATACTCCGGGCCCATCTTGGCCTTCGTCCGGATCCATTGAGGTTTGCGCTCGATCGGGGTCTCCGCGTTGCGCGCCTCGATGCGTAGCAGTTTGCGTCCTGCCGGTGCTGAAGCTGAGGTCACCAGATCGACATTACGCCTACCGCATCAGGCGCTCGCGGCCCCACCTGCCGGTGTGACACGCGCAATATCGTGCGCGGTTACCGGCAGTTCGCCGTTGAGGGCGCGGGCGATGGCGTCGGCGACGAGCGGCTTCGCCTCGGCGACCGTCACCTCGCGGTTCAACTCGCGGGACAGCGTGGTGACGCCGGCGTCGCGGATGCCGCACGGAATGATCGCCTGGAAGCCGTCCATGGCGGAGTTGCAGTTGAGCGAGATGCCGTGCAGGGCAACGCCGCGCTGCACGCGCACGCCGATCGCGGCGATCTTGCGTTCGGCGAACACGTCGGTGGCGGGCAGCCAGACACCGGAGCGACCCTCGATGCGGCCACAGGTCAGGCCGAGGTCGGTGCAGACGGTGATGAGTGCTTCCTCGAGACGGCGCACATAGTGGACGACGTCGACCGGCTCGGCGAGCCGCACGATCGGGTAGCCGACCAGCTGGCCCGGTCCGTGCCAGGTGATCTTGCCGCCACGGTCCACCTCCACCACCGGACTGCCGTCGATCGGCAGATCCTCGGCCTCGGTGCGCCGGCCTGCGGTGTAGACCGGGGGGTGCTCCAGCAGCAGCAGGCGATCGGATCCGATGCCGTCGGCCCGTTCCGCAGCGATGGTGCGCTGCAGCTCCCAGGCACTGTGGTAGTCGATCAGTCCGAGATCCTCGACCACGATCGGGGTCGTATCGAATCGGGCGGACCACGTGGTGCGCGTGTCGTTCACGAGCTCGACGGTACGCCGGGCGGGTTGTTCTATTCCAGCTGTGTCCTGTGGACCGTGCCACAGGGGGTGAGTCAGCGCGCGTGGACCGGCAGCGTCAGCTGCATGAGGGTGAGGTCCATCCAGCGGCCGAACTTGTGACCGACTTCGGGGAACTCGCCGATCACGCGGAAGCCGAAGCGTTCGTGCAACTGGATCGATCCGGTGTTGCCCGATTCGATGCCCGCGATGATCGCGTGCACGTGACCTGTCTGCCGTGCCCGCTCGATCAGCTCGGTGAGCAGGGCGGTGGCGATGCCACGGCGCTGGAAGCGTTCGTCGACGTACACCGAGTTCTCCACGGTGAAGCGGTAACCCGCTTTGGGCCGCCACGGACCGTAGCTCGCGTACCCCGCGACCACACCGTCGATCTCCGCTACGAGGATCGGCAGACCTGCGGCGGTGCGGTCCTCGAACCAGGCGACGCGGTCGTCGAGACCGACCTGCTCCAGGTCCCAGATCGCCGTGGAGGTCGCGATATTCGCGTTGTGGATCTCCAGGATCGCGGGCAGGTCGTCGCGGTGCGCGTCGCGGATGCGGGTGGCGGGGCGGGTGTCGAGCTGGTCGGTCATCGATCGTCTCCGGGTTGTCCCACCGTCGCGGCCAGTGCGGCGCCGATGGTGGGGTGCTGGAACTCGTAGCCCGCCTCCTCGAGGGCCGTGGGTATTGCGCGCGGTCCGCGCAGGATCGCCTCTTGCGCGAGTTCGCCGACGAGCGCGCGCAACGCGAACGCGGGCACCACCAGCGGGGTGGGCCGGCGCAGGGACCGGCCGAGCGCACGGCTGAACTCCGCGTTGGTCACCGGTGCGGGTCCGACGACATTGAGTGGTCCGGCGAGGGTCTCCGAACGTAGCGCGAAGACGATCGCGCCGATCTCGTCGGCCATCGAGATCCACGGCGTGTACTGACGACCGCTGCCGAGCCGCCCGCCGAGACCGAGGAAGTACAGCGGGTGCAACATGCTGAGCAGACCACCGTGCTTGGACAACACGATGGCGCTGCGCAACAGCACCGTGCGCACGCCGGCGTCGGCGGCCGGACGCGTCGCGGCCTCCCAATCACGGCACAGCGTGGCGAGGAAACCCGAACCGGCGGGCGCGGTTTCGTCGACCACCCGGTCGCCGGTGTCGCCGCCGTAGAAGTGCACGCCGCTGGCATTGAGCAACGCGGGCACGCCCGCTTTGACGACCGCGGCGGCCAGCACGTCGGTCGGGGTGATCCGGCTGTCGCGCAGCTCCTGTTTGAAGCTGCCGTTCCAGCGGCGGCGCCCGGTGCTCGCGCCGCACAGGTTGACCACCGCGTCGGCGCCGCGCAATGCCCGCTCGTCCAGTTCGGCGCGGACCGGATCCCAGGCGAATTCGTCCGGGCCCGCCGCCCGCCTGCGTACCAGGCGGGCGACCTCGTGCCCGTCGCGGCGCAGTGCCGCGACGAGCGCTGTCCCGATCAGCCCGGACGAGCCGGCGATCACGACCTTCATGCGTACACGACGGTCAGAGGCCGAGGTCGGCCTCGAACGCCGCTTCCTCGAGCCGGTGCCGGATCGTGGTGAGGAAGCGACCCGCGTCCGCACCGTCGATCAGGCGGTGGTCGTAGGTGAGCGGCAGGTAGCACATCGAACGGACGCCGATGGACTCGCTGCCGGTGTCGTCCTTCACCACCACCGGGCGCTTGACGATCGCACCCGTGCCGAGCATGCCCGCCTGCGGCGGCAGCAGGATCGGGGTGTCGAACAGGGCGCCCTGGCTGCCGATGTTGGTGATGGTGAACGTGCCACCGGACAGCTCGTCCGGCTTGAGCCCACCGTTGCGGGCGCGGTTGGCGATGTCGGCGATGGCGCGTGCCAGGCCGGCCAGCGACAGGTCGCTCGCGTTGTGGATCACCGGCGAGAGCAGGCCCTGCTGGGTGTCGACGGCGATACCCAGGTGCACCGCAGCGTGGTAGGTGACTTCCTTGGAGGACTCGTCATAGCTGGCGTTGACGTTCGGGTGCACGCCGAGCGCCTCGACGACGGCCTTGGCGAAGAACGGCAGGAACGTCAGGTTGACGCCCTCGCGCTCCTTGAACGACGCCTTGGCCTGGGCCCGCAGCGTCGCGATCTTGGTGACGTCGGCCTCGTGCACCTGGGTCAGCTGCGCGGTGGTGCGCAGCGATTCCAGGGTCTTGGTCGCGGTGATCTGCCGGATGCGGTTCGCCTTCTGCACGGTGCCGCGCAGATGCGCCAGCTGCGGGCTGGCGGCCGCGGGGGCGGCCTTCGCCTTGGCGGCGGGGGCGGCCGG
>NZ_BJXA01000049.1 GCF_007990755.1 Nocardia ninae NBRC 108245
TCATCGGCTGCGAGCTCGCGGCCAGCTTCCGCAGCCGCGGCATCGCGGTGGTGCTGGTCGAGCCGCAACCGACCCCGCTCGCCTCGGTCCTCGGCGAACAGGTCGGCGCGCTGGTGGCCAGGCTGCACCGCGACGAAGGCGTCGACCTGCGCTGCGGCACCGGACTGGACACGCTGCTCGCCGACGACGGCCGGGTGCGCGGCGCGATCCTCGCCGACGGCTCCGAGGTCGCCGCCGATCTGGTGGTGATCGGTATCGGCTCGCGCCCGGTGACCGAATGGCTCACCGACTCCGGCATCGCCCTCGCCGATCCGGCGGCGGGCGGCGGGGTACTGGCCGACGACGTGGGCCGCACCTCGGCCGACGGCGTCTGGGCAGTCGGTGACGTCGCGGCCTGGCTGCACGACACCGGCCACCGTAAGCGGGTCGAACACTGGACAAATGCGGGCGAACAAGCCCGCCTGGTGGCCTGCGCGATGCTCGGCGCCGCCCCGCCGACCGCGGCCAGGGTCCCGTACTTCTGGAGCGATCAGTACGAGGTGAAGATCCAGGCCCTCGGCACGCCGACGGCCACCGACGAGGTGCATCTCGTCGTCGACGACGGCCGCAAATTCCTCGCCTACTACGCGCAGGACGGCAAGCTCACCGGCGTCGTCGGCGCGGGCATGACGGCCCAGGTGATGAAGACCAGAGCCAAGATCGCCGCAGGCGCACCGGTGTCGGAACTGCTCACCCCCAGCTGAGTTCGGCCGCGCACCCGGCGCCGGAAGCGCCGCCCGACGACCGATCGAGCCGCTGCCGCGCGGGACCCGGTCGGGCACTGTAATACGGTTGTCTCTGTGATCGTCGCGCTCATCGATTCGGGTCTCGGGCTGCTGCCCACATCCGCTTGGCTGCGCAAGCTGCGGCCGGACGTGGATCTGCTGCTGCAATTGGACCCCGACGGCGCACCGTGGGGACCGAAACCCGAGCAGTGGACGATCGACCGTGTGGTCGAGACCGCGCGGACCTCGATCGGGCTGGGCGCCGAAGTGATCGTGATTCCGTGCAATACCGCCAGCGTCACCGCGTTGGAGCATGTAAGGGTGGAGGTCGGGCCGGATGTGCCGGTCATCGGCACCGTGCCCGCGATCAAGCCTGCGGCCGCGGTCTGCCGCTCGGTGGCGGTCTGGGCCACCGCCGCGACCACCGCGAGCCGGTACCAGGCGGATCTGATCGCCAAGTTCGGCGGCGACGCCGATGTGGTCGGTGTGGCCTGTCACGGTCTCGCGGACTCGATCGACCGGGGTGACTTGGTCGCGGCCCGCGAATCCATCGCCCGCGCCGTCGAGCAGACCCCCGATGACGTCGAAGGCGTAGTCCTCGGCTGTACCCACTACCCGCTGGTGATCGACTCCATCGTCGCCGCCCTGCCCGACGGGGTCCGGCTCTTCGACAGCGCGCAAGCCGTTGCCGCGCAGACCATCCGGCGGATGGACGCGCTCGGCCGCCCCACGCCCGGCAACGGTGCGGTGATCGTGCGCAACAGCGGACGGCCCGGTGCGCTGCCCGCCAGTGCGGCCAGCTTCGAATCCGGCAGAATCCTGGGTGCCCAGGGGTGAACCGCTGCGCCCGAAGGAGATTCGCGCGATGACCGAGGTCGCGCCGACCGCCGCGGACGTGCAGGCGGCGCTGGTCGCCGTCGCCAATCCCGCGGACGCGATCCATCTGCAGCGGTTCTTCAAGACCGGGCCGGGGGAGTACGGCGAGGGCGACGTCTTCGTCGGCGTCCGCGTACCGGTCACCCGCGGCATCGCGAAACGCTTTGCGGCACTGTCGCTCGACGAGATCGACGTGCTGCTGGACAGTCCCGTGCACGAGGATCGGCTGGCCGGGCTGGTCATCCTCAATGCCAGGTTCGCCAAGGCCTCCAAGCCGAAGACCTTCGATGACGCGGCGCGCGCCGAGATGGTGCGGCTTTATCTGGCTGCCGTGCGCCGCGGCCGGGTGAACAACTGGGACCTGGTCGACGTGTCCGCCGAGAACATCATCGGCCCATGGCTCGCGGACAAACCCCGCGACTTGCTGTTCGATCTGGCCGGGGCGGATTCGCTGTGGGAGCGTCGGGTTGCCCTGCTGTCCACCTTCGCGTTCATCAAAACCGGCGACGCCACAACCACATTCGAGCTGGCCGAGCGTCTGCTGAATGACCGGCGCGACCTCATCCAGAAGGCGCTCGGCTGGATGCTGCGCGAGGTCGGCAAGCGCATCGATCAGCGGCTGCTGATCGGCTTCCTCGACCAGCACGCGGCCGAATTGGGTCGTACCGCACTGAGTTACGCCACCGAACACCTCGACGCGGAACTGCGCGCGCACTATCGCGCGCAGTAGCGGGCGTCAGAACTGGATCTTGAGGTGATCCGTCACCGGATGTGCCTGGCAGCCGAGGATGTAACCGTTCTCGATGTCCTCCGGGTCGAGGATCTCGGCGTTGTCCATCTCCACCGCGCCCTCGAGCACGGTGCACGCGCACGAGCCGCATTCGCCTTCCTGGCAGGAATACGGCACATCGAGGCCCTTGGCCAGCATGATGTCCACCAGCGTCTGCTTGCGCGGCCACTTCAGCTCGTGCACCTCGCCGTCGAGTTCCACCTCGACCGTCGCCGCACCGGCGGCTTCCTCGTCGGACACCGCGACCGGCGCCTGGTCCGCGAACGGGTCGCCGGCAAGGGAATTGAACACCTCGGCATGCGTGCGCGAGCGCGGCACGCCGAGCTGAGCGAGCGCGTCGTGCACTCGATCCATGAACGGCTTGGGCCCGCACATGAACGCCTCGTAGCCTTGGTACGGGGTGACCAGGGCGGCCAGTCCCTCGGTGGTCGGCAGCCCCTGTAGGTGTTCGAGCCAGTGGATCACGGTGAGCCGCTGCGGATGTTTGTCCGCGAGCTCGCGCAGCTCGTCGGCGAAGATCACCGCGTCGTGGTCGCGATTGGCGTACACCAACACGATTCGGCCGCTGCCCCTGGCGAGCGCCGACTTCAGGATCGACATCACCGGCGTGATGCCGCTGCCCGCGCCGAACAGCAGCAGGTCGGCGTCGAGATCCTTGGGCGTGAAAACCCCTGAGGGCGGCAGCACTTCGAGCGAGTCGCCCGCTTTGACGTTGTCGCACAGCCAGTTCGAACCATAGCCTTCGACGGTACGTTTGACGGTGACCTTCGGCCGATCGTCGGTGTACGGTGAGCTGGCCAGCGAGTAGCAGCGGGCCACCGAACCGGTCAGCTCACTGGGGATGCGCAGCGTGAGGAACTGGCCGGGCTGATAGCGGAAGCGATCGGCCAGTTCGTCCGGAACGTCGAAGACCAGCGAACAGGTATCGGTCGTCTCGGTGATCACCGCGGCTACCCGCAGTACGACCGAACGCGAGCCGTGTGGAACCTCGACTGTGGTCATGTCGTCCCTCTCGAACCTGGCAAGGGCGCTGCACAGCGCCAAAACTAGAACGTGTTGCAGTTTTATCGTACGTCGGACTTCGGTTGCCGGACAAGCTGAGCCTCCAGACCGGCGATCAGCACCTCCATGCCGAAGTCGTAGGCGTACTTGCCGCGCAGGTCCGCCATGTATTTGGTGGCACGCTCGACCGCGTCGGGCAGTGCGACGTCCGACAGTGGCGCGCGATCGCGCGGGTTCACCCGGCTGCGGCCGAACAGGTAGGTGTGGATGGTCGCGTACGCGGCGAGCACATTGCGGTCGGTGAAGCCGGCCTCGAGCAAGATCTCCATGATCGCCGCGATCAGATCCAGCTGTTTGCCGAGCATCTGCTCGATCAGCACATCGCCGAGGCCGGGGTGCTTGCGCAGCTTGTCGTCGATCTGGTCGATGAGATCGCGCAGCCGGTGTTGCCACGGGCCCGATTCCGGTGGTGGCGTGCGTACTCCGGTCAGCGCGGCGGTGGCGACCAGGTCGAGCAGTTCACGTTTGTCGGCGACGTAGTAGTACGGCGCCATCGGCGAGACACCGAGTTCGCGGGAGAGTCGCCGCATCGACAACTTCTCCACACCGTCCTCGCGCACCACGCGCAGCGCCGCCTCGACGATCTCGGACTCCGACAGGGTATTGCCGCCTCCGCTCGCCTGCATTCGTCCGACTCCCATGCCACCTCTACCACCGCGGGCGCGATTCGCCCGTCCGTCCTGTTCAGCTACTTCCCACCCGAAGTCTATGCGCGTCCACCGGACCCGGGTGGGCGGGACGGCCCTCGGCGATGAGCATCGGCGTCGGGCCCGACCAGGCCCGAACACGCGCCGGGCATCCCGGTCACACCGAAGTCGATAAGAAGAACCTGTTCCATTTTGTCAGCGAATGACGTTATCGTGTGACGGCGGCTACATCGGTGGCCGCGGTCACGGATCGCTCGCTCGGAGGTAGACATGCCGGAATTCGGATCGAACGGACACGCCGACACCGACCACTCGGGACCGGTCGGCACCGTCGAGGCACACGAGGACACCGCACCGCTGGTCGAGGAGACCCTCATCGAAGAGGTGTCCATCGACGGTATGTGCGGCGTTTACTGACAGGGAGTGGCGACCATGCTCGATCTCGATACCCGATGGCAGCTGCATCCGAGGGTGGCCTTGCGGCCGGAACCGTTCGGCGCGCTGCTCTACCACTTCGGCACCCGCAAGCTCTCCTTCCTGAAGAGCCCGCGGATCGTCGAGATCGTGCGGTCGCTGCCGGAGCACGGCACTGCCCGCACGGCCATGCGGGCGGCGGGCGTCACCGACGCGAATGCCGCGCAGTACGTGAAAGCCCTGACACAGCTGGTCGATTCCGACATGATCGTCGGTGCGCCCGCCGATGCCCCGGTGGCGCCCGCCGCCGTGAGCAGGGCTCCGGCATCGTCGACGGCGGGGGTGGTCCCGCCGTCCGACACGGCGGTGCGGCTGGTAGATCGGTTCGAAACCGGCCTGGCCGCACCGATTTGCCTCACCTGGGAGCTGACCTACGCTTGCAACCTGTCCTGCGTGCACTGCCTGTCCTCGTCCGGCCGCCGCGATCCCCGGGAGCTGAGCACCGAGCAGTGCAAGGCGCTGATCGACGAGTTCGAGCGCATGCAGATCTTCTACGTGAACATCGGCGGCGGCGAACCGACGGTGCGCCCGGACTTCTGGGAGCTGGTCGATTACGCGACGGCACACCATGTCGGAGTGAAGTTCTCCACCAATGGAGTTCGGATCACCCCGGAGGTCGCTGCCCGGCTGGCCGCGAGTGACTATGTCGACGTACAGATTTCGCTGGACGGTGCCGACGCGGCGGTGAACGATGCCGTGCGCGGGCCCGGTTCCTACGACATGGCCATCCGCGCGCTGGAAAACCTTGCGGCAGCGGGCTTCCGGGACGCCAAGCTGTCGGTCGTGGCGACCAGGCACAACATCGGTCAGCTCGACGAATTCCGGGCGATCGCCGAAAAGTACGGCGCCACCTTGCGTTTGACCCGGCTGCGTCCGTCCGGCCGCGGCGCGGACGTATGGGACGACCTGCATCCGACCCAGGAGCAGCAGCGGGTGCTCTACGACTGGCTGGTGCGCAACGGCGAGGGCGTGCTCACCGGCGACTCGTTCTTCCACCTGTCCGCGTTCGGCGAGGCGCTGCCCGGTTTGAACATGTGCGGCGCGGGCCGGGTGGTCTGCCTGGTCGACCCGCTCGGTGACGTGTACGCCTGCCCGTTCGCCATCCACGATCGGTTCCATGCCGGAAATGTGGTGTCGGACGGCGGTTTTCGCACGGTCTGGCACGACTCGGCGCTGTTCGCCGAACTCCGTGAGCCGAGCGGCGGCGGCGCCTGCGCGTCGTGCAGCCACTACGACTCGTGCCGCGGCGGCTGCATGGCGGCCAAGTTCTTCACCGGTCTGCCTGCCGACGGACCCGACCCGGAGTGCGTCCAGGGCTACGGCGAGGCGGCGCTGGCCGACCCCGCGCGGATGATCCCGCGCTCGTCGGTCGACCACTCCCGGCGGGTGACGCCGCGGACCGGTGCGCGCAAATCCGGGCCGGTGCCGTTGACGCTGTCCGTGACGCGCCCGAGCGTATTTCCACCTGAACGCCGACCCGCGCGGGCCTGCGACGAGAACCCGCTCGCCTGAGATCATGGGAGTAGCCAATCGGATGCTGCCCGCTGCGCGGCGGGCGGCTTCCGGTCGCGACCGGCCGATTGCCGTTGCGTTGCCGGATGCTGGATTCGGACGCAGCTCGGCGCTTCGTCGTCTGTCGCAACACGTGTCAGGGGGCCGAACGACCCTGTTTGATGCGGAATTCTGTCCTTTTAACCGGACTGATGATGCTCGCGCGCGAATCTCCGCCTAGCATGCCAGGAATGCGCCATGATCGCCTGCCCGACGGATTCGGGGTGCGGATTGATCCACGGGTACGCGCATACTCCGGAGGCCGGGTACTGATCGGCGGTTCGCCCGCTCGGTTGCTGCGACTTGCCCCGGAGGCCGCCGAGATGATCGGCGACGGGTACCTCGAGGTGACCGGCCCGAAGTCCGCGACCGTTGCCAGACGGCTGCTCGACTCCGGGGTCGCCAACCCGCGTCCCCGCCTGCTGCCGTCCCCCGAGGACGTCACCGTCATCGTGCCGCTGCACAACAACGCCGACGGACTCGCCAGGCTGCTCGCCGCGCTGCGCGGGCACAACGTCATCGTGGTCGACGACGGCTCGGACCAGCCGGTGCAGATCCCGCGCGATCGGGGCACCCGCTGCCGGGTGACCGTGCTGCGCCACGACGAGAAGCAAGGGCCCGCCGCCGCGCGCAATGCCGGATTGAAGGCCGCGACAACCGACTTCGTCGCGTTCCTCGACTCCGATGTGGTGCCGCGCAGCGGCTGGCTGGAGGTGATGCTCGGGCACTTCAGCGATCCGGAGGTGGCGCTGGTCGCCCCCAGGATCGTCGCGCTGGACCCGGAGTCCAATGCCCTCGCCCGCTACGAGCACACCCGCTCCTCGTTGGATCTGGGCCGGCGTGAGGCCGCGGTGCAGTCGCACGGCCTGATCTCCTACGTGCCGAGCGCCGCGCTGCTGGCGCGCCGCCGGGCACTGCTGGCCCAGGACGGCTTCGACGAGTCGATGCTGGTCGCCGAGGACGTCGATCTGTGCTGGCGGCTCGAGCAGGCCGGCTGGCGGCTGCGCTATGAGCCCGCCGCCCACGTCGCGCACGACCACCGGGTGTCCTTCCGGGCCTGGTTCGGCCGAAAGATGTTCTACGGCACGGGCGCAGCGCCGTTGGGTGAGCGCCACCCGGGTATGGTCTCGCCACTGTCGCTGCCCTCCTGGACGATGGTGGCGGCGTTCCTGTTCGCCACGCTGTCGAAGTGGGGACTGATCGGCGGGCTGCTCACCTTGCTCACGGCGCTGGTCCGACTACGCCGGGTCTTCGCGGAACTGGACAACCCGACCCGGATCGCCGCGATCTACCTGTCCCGTGGTTTCTTCGCCGGCCTGTGGCGGCTGGCCTCGGCGATGTGCAGGCACTACTGGCCGGTGACACTGCTGGCGATGCTGGCGTCGAAGCGGATTCGGCGCATCGCGATCACCATGGCGGTCGCGGACGGTCTCGCGGACTGGTTCACCCATCGCGACGCCGGTGGCCTCGATCCGGTGCGGTACGTGGCCTACAAGCGGCTCGACGACATCGCCTACGGCACCGGGCTGTGGGTGGGCGCCTTCCGTGCGCGCAGCCCGGAGTCGCTGAAACCCACTGCGCCGTCGCACTGATCGCCGATCGGGCGCGGACACACTGATCGGACAGGGCTCGGATGACCGACACGCTCATCGTCGGCGGCGGTACCGCGGGCTGTGTGCTCGCGGCGCGGCTGAGCGCGGACCCGGAGCACACCGTCCGGCTGGTCGAGGCCGGCTCGATCGGGATCGCGCCGGAGGGTTTTCCCGCGGCGCTGCTCGATGCCACCCGCCTGCCGATCGACGCGGACGCGGCATGGTTGTGGCGTTACCCGGTCATGCTCGCCGACGACGGCGCGGCGGTGCCGGGAAACATTGTGCGCGGCAAGGTCTTCGGTGGATCGGGTGCGGTCAACGGCAGTTACTTCGTGCGGGCCACCGCGGCGGACTTCGCGGCATGGAGCCGGGTGCTCGGGTCGTCGACGGCCTGGTCGTTCGACACGGTGCTGCCCGCATACCGCCGCTCGGAGCGTGACCTCGACTTCGGCGATCAGCCCTGGCACGGCCGGTCCGGGCCTATCCCGGTGCACCGCAACAAGAACCCGGTACCGCTCAGCGAGCGCTTCGCCACTGCCTGTGTGGCACTGGGGTTTCCGGAGATATCCGATCTGAACGCACCGGCGGGTGCCACCGATGGGCTCGGCCGGGTGCCGTGCAGTACCGACGACGGCAAGCGGGTCAGCACCGCGTCCGCCTACCTCCTGCCCGCGCTGGGCAGACCGAACCTCACCGTGCAGGCCGCTACGTCGGTGCTGCGCCTGCGCTTTCACGGCACCCGCGCGGTCGGCGTCGACGTATGGCACGACGGGCGGGCCGACACCCTCTGGGCGGACCGCATCGTGCTCAGCGCCGGCGCGATCGAATCCGCCGCGCTGCTGCTGCGTTCGGGGATCGGCGACCCCGAACAGCTGCGGGCACTCGATATCCCGGTCGTGCACGCCGCACCCGTCGGCGCCTGGTTCACCGACCATCCCGAGATCGGTCTCGAATACCGGCCGGGGCGGGCCGGGCGGGCCACCGTCCCGCTGGAGTACGTGCTGGAGCTGGACGACCTCGAGATCCGGCCGTACACGGTCGCTTTCACGCCCGGCGCACAGCGCCTCGGCATCGCGCTCATGCGACCGAGTTCCGCGGGGGTGCTGCGGCTGCGGTCGGCCGATCCCGCGGTACCGCCGGTGATCGAGCATCGGTATCTCTCGGCTGAGCACGATCGGGCCAGGCTGCGCGCCGCCGTCGGGACCGCCACGGCGGTGCTGCACGAGATGTCGGCGACGCCGTGCACCGCACTGATGCCGCAGCAACCGGCGGCCGCGGCGGCGTGGTTGCACGCGAATCTGGGTACCTCGCAACATCTCTCCGGGACCTGCCGGATGGGTCCGGCCGGCGACGGGCGCGCGGTTGTGGACGAGTCCGGCCGGGTGCACGGCGTAGCCGGCTTGACGGTGGCCGATCTCTCCGTCGTCCCGGTGCCGCTGAGCCGCGGCCCGCAGGCCACGGCGGTGCTGATCGCGGAACACCTCGCCGAAGATCTTCGCCGGTCCGGCGGCGGTCGAACGTCACAAAGTCTTTAACGGAAAATCGTCCAGCTTATTGATCCAACGCCTAATGTTCGCAATGCACGAGTCACTTCCGTGCGAGGTAGCTGGCAGCCGGGCGCGTTGCGCAGCGGCAGTGAAGATGGAGGAACGTTGTCGACCGCCATCGTTTCGCCATATGGGCAGCCTCTGGTGCACCATACGGAGTTGTGCGGGTTCAGCGCGCGGCCCCGGCGCCTCCACAGACCGCAGCGCCGAGTGAGCTGTATCTGTCGGGGGTACAGCTCGCTCAGCGGCGGCCCGGTGCGCTGGAAGATCGCTCGCCCCGCCCGAATTCCGGCAATCGGTGTCGAATCGCCCGACTTGTCGGTGTGCGCCAGTACCCTGGTGGAGGGCGTGACCGAGTTCGATCCGCAGCTCGCGATCATCGACGGCCGACCGGTCACTACAGACTTCGTCGGTGCCGGACACAGGGAAGGTCCGGCACCGACGGGGATTCCGGTGCACCGCGCTCACCCCGCCCCCGATCCGCACGGCGCATCCGCCGTCGGGGTTGCCACCGAGGTCTCGCACCGCCACCGCCGTCGTGAGTTCGGCCACACCATATTTCGCGTAACCCGACACCCGCGCCGTGCGCTGCCGGGTGCAACGCCGTCGGCAGCTGCGCCCGCACGCGGCGCGCACAGCCCGAATCGCATGCCCACTTCGGTGTATCGGCACCGCACAGACCCCCCAAACCTGACCCAACCAGGAAAAAGGAAACCCGATGAACAACCCTTTCGACGACGATGGCGCCCAGTTCTACGTACTGATCAACGACGACGGCGAGCACTCCCTCTGGCCGATCTTCGCCGCCGTCCCAGGCGGCTGGACCATCGCCTACGGTGCCGCCGCCCGTAAAGCCTGTCTGCACTACGTCGAAACACACTGGCTCGATATGCGTCCCAAATCACTCATCGAGGCCTCGGCCAACGAAAGTTCCTGAGCGCCCACCGAACCCCCGAAACCACCCGTATAGGCGGGGAGCGCCGGTCAACATCCCCCCTGCAGACCGGCGCGCCCCGCCCCCTACTCGTACTTCGCTGCGCCCCAGTGCATCATGGACGTATGACGAATCAACGGTTCACCCCCAGCCTGCCGGAGACGTTGATCGAAGCGGCCCATCGCTGGGAGGCCGGTCGCCCGACTCCCGCGCAGACCCAACAGATCAGCGGCTGGCTGGATGCGATCATGCACCGCCGCCGTCCGCAGGACGCCGCGAAGTCCTAGCGCCGCACCGGCGCCCGGCGGCGGTCCGCGCCGAGAAGTGGATCGAGTGGTGCGCGGGCCGCGAACGGCGGTCGGCTATGCCTTCGTGCGCGCCGACTCGATGATCGAGCGGGCCTGCTGGCGCCACTCGGTGACCGCGCGCCCGCGAAAGTCGGTGAGCGCGGTATCGAACTTCCCGGCACGCTTGGTGACGGTCAGCCCGATATAGGTGTTGTTGCCGGTGATCGCTTGTGTCGCAACGGAACACGCTTCATCGATCTCGCCTGCGCTCAGCAACGCGGTGGCATGCTCGAACCGGACGAGGGCGGGCTCCATTGTTTCCTGCGGGTCGTAGAGGGCGAGTGCATGGGCCGCGGCCTTTGCGGTTTCGGCGGCACGGCCGAGATTGGAGTAGCCGATCGCCTGATAGAAGGCCAGTTTCTCCGGGCGGTACGAAAAGATGCCTACCGTAAGCTCTTCTTGGCCAACATTTTCCAATGCGCGACCGGATTTCTCGATACACCGGACAAACTGGACGGCATTTCCGAGGCTGGCATGGGCGCGGGCCGCCATTCCCCACAGCCAGGCCGCCGCCGGGCCGTGCGCCGGATTTTCTTCGAGGCGGCCGCCGAGCAAGTTCAAGACTTCCTTCGGCTTGTCACTATACGTCGGTAAATATGCGAGACCGGCCAGCGCGATATCTTCGGAATAACGATCACCGATGTCTTGCGCGGCGTGGATCGCGGTGCCGTACCAGAGTCGCGCTTGCCCGAAATGTCCTTCGTTGAACAGGATTTCGCCGACGACGTTGGCCAGCCTGCCCGCGGTGCGCACCAGCCGGACCTGATGGTGGGTGGCCTGGCGCTGCGCGAGAGTGCCACGGACGGTACGGAATTGCTCGAGGGTGGTGTGTAGCAGCTCGTGCGGCGGCACCTGAACCACTCGTTTGCCGAGCGCCTCGGCCGACTGTTCCAGCAGGCCGAGCCGTCGTTCGCTGATCGACCCGGCGTCCAGGGTGGCCAGCATTTTCTCCGGTTCGGCCGCAACCAGGTCGGCGGCCTTGCCGGTCAGGCCGACCCCGATGCAGGCCAATAACTCTCGCCTTCTCACGTCGTCATCCTCGACTTCCTTGTCGAGCCCGATGTCCCTACCGAGCTGGGTTTCCGTATCGGGCGCCGAGTCGGCGGCTTCGATGCCGAAGCCGGCCCCCCGGCCCGCGGTGACGGCCCGCTCGAATCGTGCGACGACGACCGGATCGGCTTCTGACACGACCCGGTCGAGCAGACGTTGGCTTGCGGCATGCATCCGGGTTGTCCGGCCGTTTTCCCACAAGACGACGGTGCGCGGGGTGACGCCCACCAGACGCGCGAATTCGTACCGACTTCGCCGCATCGCGGCGCGAAGCGCACGGACATCCTCGCCCGTCCAGTCGATCTCAACCATAGGTCCCGCTTCCTCGCACCAGGCTGATACAAACGGAAACTACCCGCATTTACCGCATTCGGGACTGTTATCCACCGAATCGCAACGTGCACGCTGAATCTGCACCCGGCGCCGGGGTTCTGCCCAAACCCGTACCGGGGCGCCGGCATTCCAGAATCCGCCGCATGGTCCCGACACGGCCCGATCCATCCGTGTCGCGCGTGATTCCGGGGGCGCCTTTCGGTGCCGGGTGCACTGACGTTTACGCAGGGGTGAACTATGGACGTATTGCACTCGGATGTGCGGGAATTGTGGCTGGTGCAGAGTCGCGACTGCGCACAGGATCCGGTGGACCTCAGCTACGAACGAGCGCGGTTCATCCTCACCGTGCACGGCGGCCACGGTGCCCGCTGTCGCCAATACCTCGCCGCCGCGGCCTGCTGTTACCGTCGGGCGGCCGAGAAGTGAAGCAAGGCGGGCCCGGCCGAAGCCGGGCCCGCCTTGGGTCGGGGTGGAGTCAGGCGGCCGCGGACAGCGCCTCGAACTCCTTGTCGGTCAGCGTGATGCGCGCGGCGTCGGTGTTCTCCTCGAGGTGCGCGATGCTGGAGGTGCCCGGAATCGGCAGCACCACCGGCGAGCGGCGCAGCAGCCAGGCGAGCGCCAGCTGGGCGGGGGTCGCGCCGTTTTCCTTGGCGATCGCGTCGAGCGGGCCGCCCGGCCTGGCGAGTTCGCCGGTGGCGATGGGGAACCACGGGATGAACGCGATGTTCTCCTGCTCGGCGTACTCGAGCACATCCTCGTCGGCGCGGTTGGCCAGGTTGTACAGGTTCTGCACCGAGACGATGGTGGCGATCTCGCGGGCCTGCCGCAGCTCCTCGACGCTCACCTGGGAGACGCCGATGTGGCGAATCTTGCCCTCCTGCTGGAGCAGGACCAGCTCGCCGAGCTGGTCGGCCAGCGGCACCTGCGGGTCGATGCGGTGCAACTGGTAGAGATCGATCTGCTCGACGCCGAGGTTGCGCAGGCTCAATTCGGTCTGCTGGCGCAGGTATTCGGGCCTGCCGACCGGACGCCAGTCGCCGGGGCCGCTCCGGGTCAGCCCGCCCTTGGTGGCGATCACCAGGTCATCGGCGTAGGGGTGCAAAGCCTTACGGATGAGCTGTTCGCTGACGAACGGGCCGTAGGAGTCGGCCGTGTCGATGAAGGTGACGCCGAGCTCGACGACCCGTCGCAGCACCCGGATCGCCTCGTCGGGATCCTTGGGGTCACCCCAGACACCGGGGCCGGTCAGCTGCATGGCCCCGTAGCCGAGCCGGTGGATGGGTAGGTCACCGCCGAGCGCGAAGGTGCCGGATGCCGCGGCGGGCCGCGCGTGCAGGTTGGTGCTCATGGGTTCGGTTCCTTCCGAAGGGGAATTGCGCGAGAGCGGGCGAGCCGGTGAGACGTCGGCACGGCGACGTCGCTACTGGCAGCAACGTCGGCACCGCCCCGGCGATTCCCCGTGCGGGGTCGTTTCGCGAGCAGCGAAACGTCAGCCGAGCGCCCGCAGCAGTTCCTGCGCCACCGCCGCGGACGAGGCCGGGTTCTGCCCGGTGATCAGGTTACGGTCGACCACGACCTGCGGCGCCCACGGCTCGCCCTCGCGGAAATCCGCGCCCAGTTCGACGAGCCGATCCTGCAGCAGCCACTTGGCCTTGTCGGCCAGGCCGCCCTGGCGCTCCTCCTCGTTGGTGAACCCGGTGAGCCGGTAGCCCGCGAAGGGGTTGGCGCCGTCGGTGTCGACGGCGGCGAGCAGCGCGGCAGGGCCGTGGCACACCACCGCGAGCGGTTTGCCGGATGCCAAGGTGGCGGTGAGGAGTTCGCCCGACTCGGCGTTCACCGCGAGATCCTCCATCGGACCGTGGCCGCCGGGGTAGAAGACGGCGGCGTAGTCGGCGAGGTCTACTTCGGACAACTTGACGGGGTGCTTCAGTTCCGCACTCGCCGCGAGCACCTGGGCCCGTTTGTCGGCACCCTCCTGGCCGCCGTTGAACTCGGGCGCCAGGCTCCCCTGGTCGACCGGCGGCACGACGCCGCCGGGGGTGGCGACGACGATCTCGTGGCCCGCCGCCTTGGCCGCCTCGTACGGCACGGCGAACTCCTCGGCCCAGAAGCCGGTCGGGTGCGGGGTGCCGTCGGCAAGGGTCCAGGTGTCGGCACCGGTCAGTACGAACAGTATTTTCGCCATACCGTCGACAGTACGAGCGTCACCGTAGACTGGCCAATGGGAACGCCGATATCAGACATCGGAATTCTGATCGCTCGTCCGCTCGGCGAAGACCGTGCGCGCCACCGCGATTCCGTTGAGCGCGGCGGGGAATCCGACGTAGCCCACCATCTGGATCAGCACCTCGACGACCTCCGCTTCGGTACCGCCGACATTGAGCAGGCCATGGATGTGCACCGCGAGTTGCGGCGCGACACCGAGTGCGGTGCACATGGCCACCGTCACCAGCTCACGGGTCTTCAGGTCGAGCCCGGGGCGGGAGTAGATGTCGCCGAAGGCGAACTCGACAAGTAGGCGGGCGAAGTCCGGGGCGATGTCTTGCAGGGCGGCGATGACCTGTTCGCCCGCTGCCCCGTCGATCGCGGTCAGGGCGGTCGAACCGCGCTCGAACCGGTCACCCTCCGGTGCGGCGGCAACGGCGGGCTCGGCAGGCAGATCGGTCCGTGCGGCGAATACCTCCTCGGCGACGGTCAGGCCGTTCAGCGCGGCCGGAAAGCCCGCGTAGACGCTCGCGTGGATGATGACCTCGACGATCTCCGTGCGGGTGCAGCCGACATTCAGCGCGCCGTCGATGTGGAACCGCAGCTGCGGCGCCGCGTTGCCCAGCGCGGCCAGCGCACCCACCGTGGCCAGCTCCCGCTGCCGCAGGGTCAGCCCCGGACGCGAGAGAATGTCGCCGTAACCGAACTCCACAGTGATGCGGCCCAGATCGGGCGCGATGTCGGCCAGGCTGTCCAGCACGGCGGGGTGCTCCTGTCCGCTGATCTGCCTGAGCAGCGCGATGCCGCGGTCGTAACGATCGTTTGTGCTGGTGGAGTGCTGAACGCTGGTCATGCGACGACTGTAAAAGTTGGAGTGCGCTCCAACGCAAGTGCTGACTCATCCTTGTAGGGGAGGTGAGATCGGGGGGAATATCGGGGTCTGTCCCCGATGTGGGTGCGGCCGTCCGATCCTTAGCGTTCAGGCATGCGCTGTGCACCGATCATCGTCGCCATCTCCGCGGTTGCCCTGCTTGCCGGGTGTACGTCGGAGTCGAAGCCCGAGAACGCGTCCGGTGCGGTGCCGGACAACAAGATTCGCGCCGTACAGGCCGATATCGACAGCATCGTCGCGTCGGGGGTCACCGGGGCGATCGCCACCGTCACCGATAACGGCAAGACGGTGGTGCTCACCAGCGGTGTCGCCGATATCGACACCGGCGCAAAGATTCCTACCGAGCCCGCCCAGCACGTCAGGGTGGGCAGTATCGCGAAAACCTTTGTCAGCGCGATCGTTTTGCAGCTCGTCGCGGAGGACAAGGTGCGGCTGGACGAGCCGGTCGACACGTATCTGCCCGGGCTGCTGCGTGGGGAGGGGATCGATGGGCGGGTGATCACCGTGCGCCAGATCCTGCGTCATCAGAGCGGGCTACCGGAGGTGGCCGCGGATCCGCGGGTCGACGAGTATCGCGCGGCATTGGAGAACCGCATCATGACACCGGCCGAAGGTATGGCGATCGCGCTACAGCGGCCCGCCGACTTCGCGCCGGGGGCCCGATATGAATACAACAACACCAACTATTACGTCGCGGCCATGCTCATCGAAAAGGTCACCGGCGCACCGTATGTCGACGAGCTGAACCGGCGCATATTGCAGCCGCAGGGGCTGGCCGACACGTATCTGCCCGCGGCGGGTGATCACGAGATCCGCAGTCCGCACCCCAAAGGCTATGGGGTAGTGGACGGCAAGATGACCGATGTGTCGCGCATCGAACCGTCGGTGCCCTGGGCGGCCGGGGGGCTGGTCTCGACGGGTGCCGACTTGAATCGCTTCTATTCGGCGCTGGCCGCCGGTCGGGTGGTCCCCGAGGTCCAGCTGCGCGAGATGCGCGACGGCGTGCTGATGGACGCGGAAACTCAGATGCACTATGGACTCGGCTTGGGCAGCCTCAAACTGTCGTGCGGCGCTGAGTATTTGGGGCACTCGGGCGGGATATACGGGTTCGTCAGCCTGTCCGGTGCGACAACGGAGGGGCGTGCGGTGACCTATACGTTCACCAAGGATCCGGATGCGATGCCGGATCTGGTCGGCCTGCTCGGCCACGCGCTCTGCCCGTAATCGTTTGTGCGGATCGAGGGGTCTCCGCCGTCCGGGCTGTTCGCTCGGACGGCGGAGTCATGTGCTGGGCGAGCCTCAGATGAGGTTGCGCTGCTTGAGGATTCGACGCCGCACGTCCGCGAGCAACGTGTAGGTGCCGCCGTGCCGGAGGAAGCGCGGGATGAATCGGTTCACGAAGGCGACGAACACGAACAGATGCTCGAAGCGCCGCTGATCGGTGGCCGTCCATGGCACCTGGAGCTGTTCGCGGAAGATCGGCGCGAGGAAGCCGATCGTGAGGAACTTCAACAGGTTTCGGAACGGCAGCCGCAGATACCAGTGGATCATCCGCAGCTCCAGCAGATCGTTCAGATAGGCGCGCACGTACTCGTCGATGGCGACCTGCTCGCAGGCCTCGCTCCAGTACCGATCGAAGTCCGCGCGGGTGGCGGGCCACATGTCCTCGGTCACCTGCAGGGTGGTGCCGAGCGTCGACGAGGACACATAGAACGCCTCGGCCTGCTCGTCGCTCATCCGGCCTTGTAGCAGTTGGTAGGTGTCCTCGAAGCCGATGTACAGGCAAGCGGCGACCCACAATTGGAGATTCCGGTCGAACGCGTTGTACTTCACCGGCGCGCCCGGCGCCGAATGTACTTGTCGGTGCGCGACGTTCACCGCCTCCCGGTAGGCGAGGCGCTCGTCTTCGGTGCCGAGAATGGCGACCGCCAGATACTGCGTCGTCGTGCGGGCCCGCTTCCACGGATGGTGCATCAGCGAGCCGGATTCGACCTTGCTCTCCGCGACGCCGTACCCCACACCCGGGCGCGCCAGCTGCATCACGACATTGGCCGCGGCGCCCGCGAAGGACCAGAAATCCAGCGCGTCGGAGAGTTTGATCGCCCGCTTGGTGGTCGGCCGGTGCGTGGCGCCGATCCGGATCCGAGTGCGTTCCTCGGACAGCGGGACGGCGGCGTGTTCGGAGGAGTGAGCGGCGGTCATGGGAGTCCTTTCGGGTCCGGAATCGACTCCGCGTGGTGTAACAACCTGTGAACTGTTGATAACTTAATCCGCGCGGGCTCGGCGCGTCAACGGGTTGTACTGCATGGGGAAAGTCTTGCGTGTACCGCAATGAATCTACGCCAAAGTCTTCCGTTAAGTCCGGAATCGTGCGTAACATACGGGCCCATACCGGACCGTGTGGCGTCCGGCACGGATCCAACGGTGGATCCCTTGTGGGTCCTGCCGTGGGCGGCCGGTCACGTCGACCGGCACGCGAAAGGACACGCATGCTCAAGAGGCTGGATCGGATATTCAGCTACGAGATGAAGGTCTCGGAGTTCCTGGGGACGCTGATCATCCTCGGCATCCCGTACGGCCTGATCGGCGTGGTCTGGACGCTGACCCACACCAGCCACCTGCGCGGTATGCACGGCATCGACGTGGTCGTCTCGTTCCTGGGTTCGATCGTGTGCTGGCCCGTGCTCACCTTCTCGAATGTGTGCATGACCTGATGATGATCCTGGTCTGGTTGATCGACGTCCTGGTGATCGGGGTGAAGGTGCTCGCGGGGCACACGCGGGTCAATCCGGTGCTGCGGTTCGGGTTGTGGTTGGTCGTGCTGAGCGCCGTCGTGGTCGGCGCTGCCGTCCTGGGCTTGCTGCTCGTGCTGCTGCAGCGGCAGTTGAGCGGTACCGCGTGAGAGGCAGCGATCGATGACCAGCACCCAACGGCCGCCGGGCCGCACCGATCTCGAGCAAGCCGTCGACGACCTCAAGGGTCTGTGGCAGCGACACCCCCAGCGGTCACTGGAGACGCTGGGCAGGCAGGTGACTCTAGGTCGCGACGCCGTCCTGGAGATGTTCCGCGCACTGCTCACGCGCCGGTTTCCGTTCCAGGAATTCATCAAACAGTGCGCGTTCATGTCCAGCGTGTCGGCGGCGCCGACGGTGTTCGTCGCGATACCGGTCGCGGTGGTGGTCTCGATTCAGATCGGCGCCCTGGTGAGTCAGGTCGGCGCGACCACCTTCATCGGTGCCGTCAGCGGGCTCGGCATTATTCGCCAGGGCGCGCCGCTGGTCACCTCGCTGATGATCGCCGGTGCGGTCGGCTCGGCCATCTGCGCCGATCTCGGTTCCCGCACGATCAGGGAGGAGATCGACGCCATGAAGGTGATGGGCGTCGATCCGATCCGCAGGCTGGTCGCGCCGCGGCTCGCGGCGGCGGTGCTGGTGAGCATGCTGCTGTGCGGCTTCGTGGTCTTCGTCGGCTTCGCGACCGGCTATCTGTTCAACGTGTATGCCCAGGGCGGCACCCCGGGCTCGTTCATCAGCAGCTTCGCCTCCTTCGCCGTGGCGAACGACATGATCGTCGCCTTGCTGAAGGCCGCCATCTTCGGCGCGCTCACCGCGATCATCGCCTGCGACATCGGCCTGCACACCAGGGGCGGACCCGGCGGCGTCGCCAACTCGGTGAACGCGGCGGTGGTCAACTCGGCGCTGATGCTGTTCGCCACCAACATCATCATCACCCAGGTGTACAACACGCTGTTCCCGGCAAAGGTGATCTGAGATGGGTTCGCGCTATACGCCGCCGGCGTTGCAGCCGTTCCGGGTGGTCGGCGAGTTCGCGCGCGGACCGATGCGCGCCAACCGGCGCCTCGGCCATCAGGCCATCACCTTCGTCGCGGCGATCGCGGCAATTCCGTTCACGCTCAAGCACTATCGCAAAGAGGTGCTGCGGCTCACCGCGGACGTCGGCTGGGGCAACGGCTCGCTGGTCGTCGGCGGCGGCACCGTCGGCGTCGTCATCATCCTGTGCGGGTTCGGCGGGATCACCGTCGGCATGGAGTCCTACACCGCGCTGAACCTGCTGACCATGAACCCGCTGACCGGTGCCATCTCCGGGTTCGCCACCACCCGCGAGATCGGCCCGATCCTGGCGACGCTGGCCTTCGCCATCCAGGCGGGCTGCCGATTCACCGCGCAGTTGGGCGCGATGCGGATCTCCGAGGAGATCGACGCGCTGGAATCCATTGCCATCCGCCCGCTCCCGTACTTGATCACAACCAGGATGATCGCGGCGACGCTGACCATCGTCCCGCTCTACAGCGTGGGGCTGGCGGTGGCGTACCTGATGACCAAGCTGTCGGTGCTGTTCCTCGGCGGCACCTCGGCGGGCACCTACGACCACTACTTCTTCCAATTCCTCAACGGTGCCGACGTCTTCTTCTCGGTGCTCAAAGTGATGGTGTTCGTGCTGATCTCGACATTCCTGCAGTGCTACTACGGCTATGTCGCCACCGGTGGTCCGGAAGGCGTCGGCCAGGCGGCCGGGCGCGCGATCAAGATGGTGATCGTCGTCATGGTGTTCGCGAATCTGTTTCTCACGCTGGCGATCTGGGGCATCGACCCCGGCATCCGGATCTCGGGATAGGGGCCGCGATGATCATCGATCCCAGTGGCCGTGGGCCGAGCCCGCGGCAGCTGTCCCTCGCGGGCATCGCGCTCACGGCGGTGCTGCTGCTGTTGCTGTACCTGCTCGGTCTGCGCTATACCGGCCGCTTCGAGGACAACGTCGGCGTGGTCGCCGTGCTCACCAGCACCGGTGACGGGTTGCCCGAGAACGCCGACGTGAAGTTTCGCGGCATGATCGTCGGCTCGGTGGCCGATGTGCAGGTCGTCGCGAAGGGGGAACGGCAGCGCGCCGAGTTGAACCTGAAACCCGCTGTGGCGGCGCTGATCCCGGCTGCCGTCACGGCCAGGGTCATCCCCAACAACATCTTCGGTGTAACGGCGATCGAGCTCGTCGACAACGGACCGACCCGGGAGACGTTGCGTGCGGGGGCGGAGATTCCCGAGGACACCAGCGAGGGCACCGTCCAATTGCAGACCACGCTCAGCGTGCTGCGCGACGTGCTCGATCACATCCAGCCGGAGAAGCTGGGCCGGGTGCTCGCCACCCTCGCCGACGCCCTCGACCCGGCCGCACGGGTACCGGGCTCCACCATCGAGCGGCTCGACACCTGGCTCACCCAGGTGCACGCCATCCCCGGGATCGGCAACCTGCTCGGCGATCTGGGCCGGGCCGCGACCGCGCTGAGCACGTCAGCGCCCGAGCTGGTCGGTGTGCTGTCGGAGTCGGTGACCACCGCGCGCACTCTCACGGAGCGGCGGGACAAGCTCGTCGCGCTGCTCACCAACGCCAACGGGGCCGTCGACTCGGTGAATTCGCTGTTCGCGCGTAACCCCGATGCGGGCAAGGAGGTGGTCTCCGGTGTCGGCGAGCTGTTCGGCAGCCTGGCCGAGGATCCGGATGCCCTGCAGCAGACGGCGGCCAATCTCAATGTGTCCCTGCAGAAATTGCGCTCGGTGTTCGGTTTCGGGCCGAGTCGCCAGATGATCTGGAAGATGGACGTGTCCTTCACGCCGTTTCAGCAGTACACCGCCGCGGATTGCCCGCGGTACGGCAGCATGGCCGGGCCACGCTGCGGCGGTGCCTCGGTACCGGAAGTCGCGCCGCCCCAGGAGTTTCCGCAACAGCTGGCACCGCAGTGGCTGGATGCCGCGGGCCCTGCGCCGGTCGTGCCCAAGCTGCCGAGTATCCCGGGCATTCCGATGATTCCCGGGCTGACGGCACCGGCCGCGGCGAAAGATCCGGCACCGAATACCGCAGGGCCCAATGGCTTACGCGGCCCGGACGCCGTCGCGGCGATCGTCGGCGGCAAGCCGACCGCGGCGCAGTATCTGCTGCTGTCGCCGCTGCTGGCAGGCGGCTCGGTCACCCCGGCGGACAAGGGCGGTAGCTGATCATGAAATCAGGTAAAGCCCTGGCCGGTTTCAGCCTCTTCGCCGTGGTCGCGATCGTGCTGACGTATACGATCTGGTCCACCCTGCAACGCTCGGTGACCGGCGACACCGACTCCTACTCCGCGACGTTCTCCGATGTGCTCGGCCTGCGGGTCGGCGACGACATCCGGATGGCGGGGGTGCGGGTCGGCCGGGTGGACGAGATCGACTTCGACGGCGACTACCGGGCCCGCATCGAGTTCCGGATCCAGCGCAAGCAGCGGTTGACCACCACCACCAAGGCCATGGTGCGCTACCAGAACCTGATCGGGCAGCGCTATATCGCGCTGGTGCCCGGCGCGGGCGGCGGACAAACGCTGGCGGCGGGTGCGGCGATACCGCTCGAGCGCACCGAGCCGTCGTTCGACGTGTCCGCGCTGCTGTCCGGGTTCGAGCCGTTGTTCAGTGTGCTGCAACCGGATCAGATCAATTCGCTGTCGGAGACGCTGATCCAGGCTTTGCAGGGCAACAATGTCTCGCTGAGCGCGTTGATCACCCAGGCCGCCGAGCTGGCCGGCACCTTCGGGCAGCGGGACCAGATTCTCGGCGACGTGATCGGCAACCTGAGCAGTGTCATCGCCGGGCTCGCCCATCGCAGCGGGGAACTGGAAACGCTGATCACCCAGGCGCGTTCGCTGGTCGAGTCGCTCTACGCGCAAGGCGAGTCGTTGAAGGGGTCGGTCGATCAGGTGGCCACCTCGACCGACTCGCTGGCGCGGCTGATCGCTCAGGTGAAGCCGAATATTGCTCGGGCGCAAGACGATGCGACGAGCGGTGTGGCACTGCTGCTGCTCAACGGCGCCTCGCTGGACCAGGCGGCCGTCGAGCTGCCGAGCCTGCTCAACGGCATCGCCAGATTCACCAGCTATGGCGCCTACGGCAATGCCTATATCTGTCGTCTCGATGTCTCGCTGTGGGGTGTGCTGCTGCCGCCGGGGCTCTTCTCACAGGTCGGCGGGGATTCACAATCGGAGGTCTGCCGATGATGACACGAGCGCGATCGCTGATCGGGCGCGTCCGGCTGCCGCGGAACCGGCTGCTGTGGCTCGGGCTGCTCGCGGCGGGTTCGGTGGTGCTGCTGCTGGTCGGCTCCAGTGTGCTGTCCCAGGCCCGGTTGGGGGACAAGACCATTCAGGCGGAGTTCGCCCAGGCGGCCGGGCTGCGGGCGGGTGCGTCGGTGGATGTGTCCGGCATCGAGGTCGGCTCGGTGCGCGCGGTGCGGCTCGACGGCGCGAAGGTGCTGGTCGACCTGCGGGTGCGCCGGGATCTGCGGCTCGGCCCGGACGCGCACGCGGCCATCAAGATGACGACGATCCTCGGCAAGCTGCACGTCGAGCTGGTGCCGGGCAATGGAAAAGGGTTGCCGGGCAACCGAATTGCGCTGGCGAACACGTCGGTGCCGTACAACCTCAGCAAGGTCATCCGTGATCCGGTGTACAAGTCGTCGTTCGAGCGGATCGAGCGGATCGATCCGGCCAAGCTGCGCCAGTCGCTCGACTTGCTCAGCAGGCAGATGGGTGACTCGCCGCAGCTCACCGTCGAGGCGTTGAACAGCATCGGCGCGCTGGCCAAGGTGATCAACGACCGCCGCGACGAGGTCGACGTGCTGCTGAAGAGCATGGATCAGGTCTCGCAGCTGGTGTCGGACAACCGCAACAGCGTGCTGCTGCTGCTCACCCGCGGCGAGGCCATCGGTAACGCCGTCGCGGTGCGGCAGAACATGCTGAAGTCGTTGCTGGACAACGTCGCCGAGCTCTCCCGGCTGCTGCAGGAGATGGGCCTGGAGAACAACGATCAACTCGGGCCGATGATCCAGAGCCTGAACACCATGTCCGAGGGTCTGGAGAAGAACCGGGAAAACCTCGACTCGCTCTACGAGATCATGCCGGTTGCCTTGCGGCAGTTCAACAATGCGCTCGGCAACGGACCCTACGGCGACGTGTGGGCGCCGTGGATTTTCCCGGACAACTGGTTGTGTTTCGCCGGTGCGGTACAGGGGTGCAACTGATGAAGATAGGTACTTTCCGCAAAACCGCCGTGTTGTGCTGGGTCGCCGCGGTGGCGTCCGGGTGTTCGCTGCTGCCGGACAGCCTGAGCGGGCTGCCGGACCAGTACCTCGGCGAACGTCTGCGGATCAGCGCCGATTTCGAGAACGTCGCCGGCCTGTACGCGGGCAACGATGTCGCGATCCTCGGGGTCCCGGTGGGCCGGGTCGACACCGTGACCGCCAGGGGCAGCTACGTCGAGGTGACCATGTCCATCGACAAGGACGTCAAGGTGCCCGCCGACGCGATCGCCGCGCTGGTGTCACCGCAGCTGATCACCAACCGGCACGTCGAGCTCGCGCCCGCCTACGAAGGCACCGGCCCGGTGCTGGCCGACGGCGCGCACATCCCGCTCGAGCACACGCGCACCCCGGTGGAACTCGATCGGATCCTGGAGAATTTCGACCAACTGGGCCGAGCACTGAAGGGCGACAACGAGTCCGGGCCAATGGCGAGCCGGGTGCTCTTCCCGCTGCTCGACGGCAACGGCGACAAGCTCCGCGAGACGCTCGACGCCATGTCCTCGGCCTTCGAGGTGAGCCTGGCCAACGGCGACCAGATCTCCAACACCATCGTGAAACTCAATGAGATCACCCAGATCATCGCCGAGAACGACCAGACGGTGCGGGATTTCAGCGGCAGGCTCACCGAGATGGTGCAGCTGATGGGCGAGCAGGCGCCGGGCTTGCAGGCGGTGCTGACCCAGCTCAACGACTTCGTCACCAACACCTCGACCGTGGTGGGCACCAACCGCGAGCAATTGCTCGGCGCGCTCAACCGATTCACCGCCCTCACCGGGCAGATGCGGGCCAACGCGCGGGCGGTCACCGAGATCGCCGACGTGACGCCGCTGTTCTTCCAGAACCTCGCCAACGCGACCAGCCGCGAGCATCAGGCGCTGCGCTTGCACGGCCTGCTGGACAAGGCGGTGCTAGACGGCGAGGCCCTGTCGGTGTTCTGCGAACGGGTGCAGATGCGCCTGGATGGTTGCCGGACCGGCAAGATCCAGGATTTCGGCCCGGACTTCGGGCTCACCGCCGCGCTGCTCGGACTGACCAAATGAGGGCGCGGGCACTGACCACGCTGTGCGTCGCCGTGGCGATCGGCGCGACCTCGGGCTGCGCGGTGACGGTGGACAACGTGCCGCTGCCGAAACCGGGCATCGGCGGTCCCGGCTACACCCTGCACGCGGTGTTCCGGGACGCACTGAATCTGCCAGCCAACGCGCACGTCAAGATCGGTGGCTCCGATATCGGCATGGTGTCCGCGATCAGCACCACCGACTTCCTCGCCGACGTGGAGATGCAGATCCGCCAGGACATCCAGCTGCCTCGGGGGACCACCGCCGAGCTGCGCCAGGCCACCCCGCTCGGCGACATGTTCGTCGCGATGACGCTGCCCGCCAAACAGGACGGTGCCGAACTGCTGCGACCCGGAGACACCATCGCCCCGGAGCAGACCGCGACCGGCGCCTCGGTGGAACAGCTGATGATGTCGGTCTCGCTGCTGCTCAACGGCGGCGGCCTCAACCAGGCGGCCCGGATCACCGCCGAGATGAACTCCATGTTCGGCGGGCGCGCCCCGGAGCTGTCGCATCTGATCACCGAGATGACCGATGTGCTCACCGCACTCAATCGGCGCACCGCCGACATCGACGGCGTGCTGACCGGATTGAATACCCTCACCGGTGAATTGGCCAGGCGCAAAGCCGAATTGGGCGCCGCCGCGGACACCTTCCCGCCACTGATCGGGCTCGTCGCCGAAAACAACAGGGCCATCGCCGATCTCATCGCGAAGGTCTCGGTGACCATGGCCGCGCTCGGTGACTTCACCGACACCACCGGCTCGGACTTCCTCAGCTTGTTCGACAGCATCCAGCGACTGATGTCCGGCTTCACCAAGATGGGTGACGATCTCGCGGGCGCCCTCGATGGATTGCACGCCATCTACCCGTCGATCTCGGCCAGCCTGGACGGTCCGGTGCTCGCGGTGGCGGCCACCGTGTCCTATCTCAGCGTCGGCGCGCTGACCGACCCGAAGGGCAGCAGGCCACCCGAGATCGGTGACGTGCCCGCGTTCATCGGCAGCCTGGCGCAGGTCATCGAGAAGGTCATCGGCCGGCTGCAAGGCGGTGGCCGATGAACCCGCCGCTGAGCTCACCCACCCCGCCGGCTTCGCCGGCTGCCATCCCCCTGTGGCAATGGCTGGTCTGGCACCGGGTCGCTGTAGCCAATATCGGCCTGATCGTGGTGCTCGTGCTCGGCGCGTCCTATCTGGGTGTCTATGTGCTGCGGATCAGTCCGCTGCCGAGCACGTACACCGTGCGGGTCGAGTTGCAGAGCTCCGGCGGTCTCGCACCGAACAACGACGTCACCTTCCGCGGTACCCGTGTCGGCCGGGTCGAGGAGGTCCGCATCTCCGGCGACGGCGTCGCCGCGATCGCCGAAATCGACAAGACCGCACGGATTCCGGTGGGCGGCACGGTCGCCGTCGGCAGGCTCTCCGCGGCGGGTGAGCAGTATCTCGACTTCCGGCCGGAGGCGGACAGCGGGCCATATCTGGCCGACGGCTCCGTGATCGAGCGCGCCAGGACGACGGCGCCGGTGACGATGCAGTCGGTGTTCGCGAGCATGAGCGGACTGATCGGCGGGATGAATCCCGGACGGCTCAACGTCATCGTGGACGAACTGGACAAGGCGCTGGCGGGTGGCCCGGATCGGCTGCGCAACATGATCTCCGGTATCAGCCGGGCCATGGCCGGATTGACCGACCTACTGCCGCAGACCAGGCAGCTCATCGAGAACCTCCAGGTGATCGCCGACACGACCAGTCACGCGCAGCCGGACCTGACCACCTTGACCACCGGCTCCAGCGCGCTGTTCCAGCAGTTGACCGCCGCCGATCAGGAAGTACGCAAGTTCCTCGACCTCGGACCCGGCCAGCTGGCCACCCTCGGCGGCATCGTGCGCGACACCGAGGATCCGATGACCAACCTGGTCACCAACTTCGTCGCGATCACCAAGGCCGCCAAGCTGCGGGCCCCCGCCATCGCGGCGCTGTTCCCGGCGCTGCGCACGGGTTCGGAGGCGATCGGCATTCCGGCCCATGACAACGCGTACCACACCCTGGTCGACCCATGGCCACGGCCGAGCTGTGACTACGACACCGTGCCCGTGGTGCCGACCACGAAGACCGTCGACACCAGGGTCCGGCTCTACAACTACTGCGTCACGAGCAATCCGGCGTTGCAGGTGCGTGGTTCGGCGAACGCGCCGCGACCGAACGTGCCGGACAACGGTGCCGGGCCGCCGCCCGGCGTCACCGGCAATGAACTGTCCCGACCGGCACCTGGTAGATAGAGGAGCGCACCATGACCGACAACGAACTACCCGAGGATTCGACTGCATCGAGTGATGTTGTGCCAGAGAAGGACTCGGATCAGGCTGCACCTGCCGGCGGGCTCGAGCGGTTCCGGCCAGGCCGAGTCGGAAAGCTCGTGCTCGGTGTGGCGGCGGCCGTAACACTCTGCGCCGCAGTCGCTTCGAGCGTTGTCTTCTACGTGCAGAACAAGGGCAACAAAGCCACTCTTGCCGCCAACGCGGACGCGCGCACGGCCGCCTGTGCCTACGCGCCGATCCTGGCCGACTACGACGCGAAGAAGCTCGACCCCTACTTCGCCGCCGTGCTCGACGGCGCCACCGGTGACTGGAAGAAGCAATTCGACAGCACCAGCAAGGAATTGCGCGAGGTGCTCACCCAGGGCGAGGTGGTGTCGAAGGTCAACGACGTGCAGTGCGCGATCAAGACCGGTGACGAGCACTCCGCCGAGGCCATCGTGGTGATCGGGCAGACCATCACCAGCATGGGCACCCAGGGCAAGCCCGCCCCCGGCCAGCTGTCCATGGTGATGCGCCTGGAGAAGGTCGACGGCCGCTGGCTGGTGAACAAGGTGAATTCGCCGCTGGCCCCGCCGCAGCAGCCGTAACTACTCGGCGTCGCGGCCGAACAGCACGACCCGCATCAGGTGGACCACCCGTTGCCGCGAGCACGCCGGATCCGTGGAGCCGAAGCGCTGGCCCAGGTCGACCACCAGCGCCAAGGCCGCGTGGACCAGCAGTCTGGCGTCGGCGGCGGCGAGTTCGGGGCGGACGCCGACGAGCAGCTTCGCCCACTCTTCGACGTTGAGCCGCTGGATGTTTCGCAGGGCCGTCCGAGCGTCGGCAGGCACGTTACTGATCTCGGCGTAGTAGACGAAGGTCAGCTCGCGTTCGGCGAACGAGCCCGCCACGTAGAGCTCGATCAGCGTCGTCAGGGCCTGCTCGGGGCCGTCGGCGGCGGCGACCGCAGGGCCGATCGCGGCCGAAACCCGTTCTGCCGCACGGCGGAACGCGGCCGCCAGGATGTCGCCCTTACTGCGATAGAAGCGGTACACGGCGGAGGAGGCGGGCAACCCGGCCGCGGTGGCGATGTCCTCGACGCTGACATTCGGATAGCCGCGTTCGTGGAACAACTCGATCGCGCGCGCGAGCAGCAGCTCGTGCTTGAAGGTCAGCGGAATCTCGGTTACCGCAAGGGGTTCGGGGTGTTGCGCCGGTGGCGGCAGCACGCACTCGGCGGCGGCGCGGCAGGCCGCCCCGAGCAGTGCGGTCAACGCGCGCACCGGGATCGACACGTGGTGGTCGCCGATGCTGCTGAGCACGCTCAGCACCGCGGCCGCCAGCACGGACCGGTCCGCCTTGTCCAAGTCCGGACGGGCCTCGCCGAGCAGCGACATCAGGACCGAATGCACCGTCGCCAGCTGGTCGTCCAGGATCGCGGCGTCGGCGTCCTCGAGATAGCGGCGCTGCCAGCGCAGCAGCGCGGCGCTGCGGCGATTGGCGATCGAGGACGCGATGAGGGCGTCCACGACGCGGCCGAGCCGTATTTCGGCGGGCAGCCCGCGCGCCGAGTCGGGCAGCCGCACCGCCGCCTCGCTGAGGGCGCCGAGCCGCAGCGCCTCCTCGCGGAACAGCGCGTATTTGCTGGGGTAGTGCCGATACAGCGCGGCCGAGCTGATGTCGAGCCGGGACGCGATGTCCTCCATGCTCACACCGTGGTAGCCGAGCGACCCGAACGCCTCAGCGGAGGCCGCCGCGATCTGGGCCCGTCGATCACGCGGCCGCCGGCGGACCACGCGCGGCGCGGTCCCGTCGGACGCCTTGTCCGCGGCGCGGCCTTCCTGGGCACCCATGCGGCGATGGTAGCCCAATCGGACGCTCGGTACAGGGGCCTTTGCATGCCCGAACTCAAACTGAATGGTAGATCACAAAGGAATCCAGATTGCGGAAGCTACCTGTAACTCTTCGACCGCACCTATCTGGAATTCCGCATAACATAAGCGACCGGTTGGTACCTCAGTCGAGCCGGTCTGCTCAGGCTGCGGCGGGACGCCCGAAAAGGACCAGCTGCATCAACAGCCGAACCCGTCCCTGCGCCGCCATCGGCTGATTGTCGAACGCGCGACCGAGGTCGACCACCAGCGCGAACGCGGCGTGAATGAGGAACCGTGCCTCGGCAGGCGAGAGCTCCGGGCGCACCTCGCGCAGCAGTCGTGCCCACTCTTCGACGCTGAGCCGCTGGATGTTTCGCAGCACCGCGCGTTCCTCCGCCGGAACGTGCTGGAACTCGGTGAAATACACGTAGGTCAGCGCGCGCTCGGCGAACGACCCCGCGACATACTGGTCGATCAGCGTTGTCAGGGCGCCCTCCGGGCTCGCCGCGTTCGCCACCGCCGGGCCGACCGCGCCCGAAACCCGTTCCGCGGCACGGCGAAAGGCCGCGGCGAGCAGGTCGCTCTTGCCTCGGTAGAACCGGTACACCGCCGAGGCCGCGGAAAGCCCGGCGGCGGTGGCGATGTCCTCCACGCTGACATTCGGATAGCCGCGCTCGTGGAACAGCTCCACCGCTTTACGCAGCAGCAGTTCATGTTTGAACGAGTCCGGGATCTCGACCACCTGCAACGGCTCGGCCGGCTGCTCGGCGGGCAACTGTGCGCCGACGATCGGCTGGCATGCCGAACCAAGCAGTCGGGCAAGAGATTTCGCCGGCAGCGTGGCGTGGTGGTCGGCGATGCTGGTGATCGTGCTCAGCAAGGCCATCCGCAGTACCCGGGTGTCGTCCTCGGTCAGTTCCGGGCGCAGCTCGGCCAGCTGGCTGCCGAGCGCGCCGAGCACGGTGAGCTGCTGGTCGTCCAGCGTCGTCACATCGTCGGGCTCGAGGTAGCGGCCCTCCCAGCGCACCAGCGTGATGGTCGGCCGATTCTCGATGGTGACGGTGATGAGCGCGTCGAGTACGTGCCGTAACCGCTGGTCGGGCGACCACGCCGCGGCCTCGGCGGGCAGCTCGACCGCCTCGGTCATCGCCCGGCCCACCCGTAGCAATTCCTCGCGGAACAGCGCGTACTTGCTCGGATAGTGCCGATACAGCGCGGCGGAGCTGATGCCGAGGCCGGAGGCGATGTCCTCCATGCTCACGCCGTGATAGCCGAGCGCGCCGAACGCGGCGGCCGAGGCAGCGGCGATCTGGGCCCGTCGATTCTTCGGCCTGCGCCGGACCTCGCGGGGTGCCGAGTCGCCGGTGCTCGCCTTCCGCGCCGTACGGCGATTGTCGACACTCATGCGGACATCGTACTGATCAGGGCTGGTGAGACGGGCTACGGCTCGGCGCGGGCGTCCGCCGAACCGCGCGGGTGCCCCAGGTCACGCCGAATAAGCGCACTACCTGCCGGAAAGCGGCGCGAGGCCGCGCGACCTGTAGGCGGGAGTCGTCAATGTGATCGCTGCCACAACTGCTCAGCAACCATGCAGTGTCGAGTGCGCGGGTCGCCTCAGGCGCGTGGCGTGATGACCAGGCGCGCCTTGCCGCGCGGGACCGTGGTGATGTTGCGGGTCTTCCCGCGTTCGGGTTCCGTGCCCTCGGGCAGCGAAAGCGAATGCCGCACAAGGATTTCCCGCAGCACTGCGGTGCTCTCCATCAGCGAGAAGCCCGCACCGATGCAGCGCCGGACCCCGCCACCGAACGGGAACCAGGTATTCGGCGCCACCTCACCGGCGAGGAAACGCTCCGGCCGGAAGACGGCGAGGTCGGGGTAGCTGTCGGGATTGCGGTGTGCGAGCAGGATCGAGGTGCTTACCACCGTGCCTGCGGGCAGTCGCCTGCCGCCGATCGTCATATCCCTGGTCAGTTTTCGGTTGGTTCCGTTGATGACGACGTGCAGCCGCATCGCCTCCTTCATGACGGCTTCCAGATATTTGTCGTCGTCGGTGCGCGCGGCCGCGTAAGCCAGCTCTTGGATGTCCGGATGGGTCGCGAGCTCGTACAGCGCCCAGGACAGCGCCGACGCGGTCGTCTCGTGCCCGGCCAGCAGCAGGGTGATGAGCTGATCGCGCAGTTCGGCGTCGGTGAGCGGCGGGTCGTGGTCCTCGCCGGTGCCCGCGTGCAGCAGCCGGGACAGCACATCGGTGCGCTCGGCCAGATCCGGTGCCCGCCGTCGCGCCGCGATCTCGGCGTAGAGCAGGGCGTCGACGGCGCGCAGGTTGTCGGCGAACCGCTTCCACGGTCCGAGCCGCGCGAGCCAGTTCGCCTTGAAGCCGAGGAACACCAGCGGATTCAGGTTCACGATCTGCTTCAGTCGCGGTCCGAGTTCGGCGCGGGTGTGTTCATCGGTGACCCCGAAAACCACCTGCACGATCACCTCGAGGGTGAGCGCGTTCATCCGGTCGAGCGTGATGAGCGTGGCACCCGGTGTCCAGCGGGCGATCTCGGCGACGGCGATGTCGGCGACCAGGTCGCGGTAGGCGCGCAGCGCCGAGCCGTTGAAGGCGGGCATCAGCAGCCGTCGGGCGCGCGCGTGTTCGTCCTCGTCGGTGAGCAGCAGGGAGTGGCTGCCCATCACGTGGCCGAGGATCTGGTTGCCCTCGCCCGCGTGCAGGTCGTGCGGGTTGCCCGCGAAGATCTCCTTGATGTGCTCCGGGCGGGAGAACACCACGGCATGGTCGGCGAAGGGCGGGATCCGCAGTGTGAAGACGTCACCGTACCGGCGCGCCAGGGCGGGCACGAACCGCTGCCGATCGACTTGGAACAGGATGCTCTGCACGATGCCGGGCAGTCGCGACCCCGGTGGATAGGCGGCGATCTCGTCGCGCGCTCGGACGTCCTGTGCGGCCACGATGCCACCTCCGCCGGGGTAAGGGACGAGCCTGTCCTGCACCACGCTAGGAGATGTGCGGGCAAGGGTCTATGAAACAGTTCGAATCAGGCGCTAGCTTTCGGTGTTCGGGCGGACGGCCGCGTACCAATCGAGCAGGTCCGGATTGTCGACGGCACTGCGTTCGACGACGCGGGTGGCGTCGGCCCCTTGGAAGAGCTTCTTGATCGGCACCTCGAGCTTCTTGCCGGTCCGGGTATGCGGAATGCCCGGGGCTACCAGGATTTCGTCGGGCACGTGGCGCGGGGAGACCTCGGTGCGGATGGTGGTGTTGATGCGAGTCTTCAGGTCGTCGGTGAGTTCGGCGCCGGGCGCGAGCACGACGAACAGCGGCATCCAGTAGCCGCCGTCCGGCTGTTCGGCGCCGATGACCAGCGCCTCGGCGATCTCGGGGAGGCGCTCGACGGACTGGTAGATGTCTGCGCTGCCCATCCGGATGCCGTGGCGGTTGAGGGTGGAGTCGGAGCGGCCGTGCACGACGATGGAGTTGCGGTCGGTGATGGTGATCCAGTCGCCGTGCCGCCACACGCCGGGGTACATGTCGAAATAGGCGTCGTGGTAACGCTTTCCGTCGGCGTCATGCCAGAACCGCACCGGCATGGACGGCATCGGCTTCGTGATGACCAGCTCGCCGACCTCGCCGCGGACCGGCTGCCCGGTGCCGTCGAAGGCCTCGATCGCGGCGCCGAGGAAGCGCGCCGAGAGCTCGCCGGGCCAGGCGGGCACGGTGCGCACGCCACCGAGGAAGGCCGAAACCACGTCGGTGCCGCCGCTGATCGAGTTGACCTGGACATGGTCACCGGTGTTCTCGCCCAGCCAGAGTGCCGACGAGGTGGGCAGCGACGCACCGGTGATGCCGACCGCGCGCAGTGCGGACAAGTCGTGCTCGGTGCGCGGCACGGCACCCGCCTTGATGCAGGCGAGCACGTACCCGGGGCTGGTGCCGAGCATGGTCGTGCGGGTCTCGGCGGCGATGCGCCACAGCGCATCCGGCGCCGGATAGGTGGGGCTGCCGTCGTAGCAGACGACGGTCGCGCCGACCAGCAGGCCGGAGATCTGGAAGTTCCACATCATCCAGCTCGGGCTGGTGTACCAGAAGAAGGTATCGTCCGGGCCGATATCCGTTTGCAGGGCAACGGCTTTGAGATGCTCCAGCAGTACACCGCCGTGCCCGTGCACGATGCCCTTCGGCAGCCCGGTGGTGCCGGAGGAGAACACGATCCACAGCGGATGGTCGAAATCGACCGTCTCCGTCTCGATCACGGCGGGCGCGGCCTCGTCGCTGGCGATCGCGTCTCGCCACGGCGTCGCCTCCGCAACGTCGAGCCCCAGCTGAGACACGGCGATCGTGCCGCGCAGGGTGCCGAGACCGGCTTGCAGCGCGGCGATGTCGGCGCGCTTGTCGTGGGCCTTGCCGCCGAAGCGGTAGCCGTCCACGGTGATCAGCACGGTGGGTTCGAGCTGGCCGAGCCGATCCAGCGCGGCCTTGGGCGAGTAGTCCTGGCCGCAGGCGGTCCACACCGCGCCGATGCTCGCGGTCGCCAGGAACGCGATGACTGTCTCCGGGATATTGGGCAGGTAGCCCGCCACCCGATCGCCCGGTTGCACCCCTAGGTCCCGCAGGGTCCGGGCCAAGGCCGCCGTGTGGTCGATCAACTCGACCCAGGACACCTCGCGCCGTTCCGCGTCCTCACTGATGGCGACGATCGCGGGACGGTCGGTGCGGAACTGACGAACCACCTGATCGACGTAGTTCAGCCGGGTGCCGGGAAACCATTGCGCACCCGGCATTTCCGCGTCGGCCAGCACCTCGCCGGCGGTATCTCCGAGCTCGAAGTAATCCCACACCGCGTGCCAGAATTCGGCGATCTCAGCGACGGACCACTGCCACAGCGCGTGGTAGTCGGGCACGGCGCGGCCGGTGCGTGCCGTGACGAACCGCGCGAAGTCGGTGATCCTGGCGTCGGCGATATCCTGCTCGGTCGGCACCCACTGTGGTTGCACCGCAATCCTCCTGGCTTTCGAACTCGGGTTCAGGCGCGCTCGGCGCGCCGCACGATCTGCTCGGCATGGCGTAGGACGGGGGCGTCGACCATGCGGCCCTCGAAGGCGAACACCCCGCGATGCTTCGGCACCTCGTCGAGTACCCTTCTGGCCCAGTCCAGTTCGGCCGCGGTCGGGGCGTACGCCGCGCGAATGACCGCCACCTGGCTGGGATGGATGGCGACCTTTGCGTCGAATCCGACGGCGACCGCGTCCAGCGCCTCGACGCGCAGGCCATCGAGGTCGCGGATGTCGAGATACACCGAGTCGAGCGCGAACTTGCCGTACGCCTTGGCCGCGAGCAGCGCGGTGGACCGGACATGGCGCGCCACATCGCGATAACTACCGTCGGCATGCCTGCTGGAGTTGCCGCCGAGCCCGGCGACGAGGTCCTCGGCGCCCCACATCACGCCGATCGCATTGGGTGCCGCCATCGCTCGGTCGACCGTCAATGCGCCGAGCGGCGATTCGATCAATGCGATCACGTCGTACTCGGCCAGAGCCGAGACCTGTTCGGCGGATTCGCATTTCGGCAGCATGATGCGCCGATAGCCGGTGTCGGCCAGCGCGGCAAGGTCGAGCGAGTGCTCGTCGGTGCCCGCCGCGTTGACGCGGACCACGGTGGTCTCGGGATCCAGCGGTGTCTCGACGAGCGCCTTGCGCGCTGCCGCCTTGTCCGCGGCAGCGACGCCGTCCTCCAGATCGAGAATCACCACATCCGATGCTGCGGCGGCCTTTTCGTAGCGGTCCGGTCGGTCCGCCGGGCAGAACAGCCAGGCGGGTCCCGGCAACTGCCAGGTCACGACTGTCCGCCTTCTGGTCGCAGGCGGATCATCGCGTTGCGCACCGCGACCGCCACGACGGTGCCGTGCTGGTTGCGTGCGGTGTGGCGGAAGGTGACGATGCCCTCGCCCGGCCTGCTCTTGGAGACCCGCTTGTCCAGCACGACGGTCTCGGCGTAGACGGTGTCGCCGTGGAACAGCGGAGCCGGGAACTTCACCTCGGTGAAGCCGAGATTGGCGACGGTGGTGCCCTGGGTCAGATGCGCCACCGAGAGGCCGACCATGGTGCCGAGGGTGAACAGCGAATTGACCAGGCGCTGATGGAACGGCTCCTGCGCGTCGCTGTAGGCCGCATCGATGTGCAGGCCCTGCGGATTCATGGTCAGCGTGCTGAACAGCACGTTGTCGGTCTCGGTCATGGTGCGGCCCGGCCGGTGCTCGTAGAGCACGTCGGTCTCGAGCTCCTCGAACCACATGCCGGTCTGCACTACCCGGCGCAAGCCGTTGGTCACGTCGTTCACAGCCCGAGCTCCCGTCCGATCAGCATCAACTGCACCTCCGTTGTGCCCTCACCGATTTCGAGGATCTTGCTGTCCCGGTAGTGCCGGGCCACCGGGTATTCGTTCATGAAGCCGTAGCCGCCGAAGATCTGGGTAGCGTCCCGGGAATTGTCCATCGCCGCCTCGCTGGCCACCAGTTTGGCGATGGAGGCCTGCTTCTTGAACGGCTTGCCTGCCAGCATCAGTGCCGCGGCGTCATAGTAGGCGGTGCGCGCCGTATGGGCCCGCGCTTCCATTCTGCCGATCTTGAAGGCGATGGCCTGGTTGCGGCCGATGGCCTGGCCGAACGCCTCGCGTTCCTTCGCGTAG
Source organism: Nocardia ninae NBRC 108245 (assembly GCF_007990755.1). Classification (GTDB taxonomy): domain Bacteria; phylum Actinomycetota; class Actinomycetes; order Mycobacteriales; family Mycobacteriaceae; genus Nocardia; species Nocardia ninae. The sequence continues at coordinate 35,096 of NZ_BJXA01000049.1, forward strand.
CGCACGCTCTCGTCGACGCAGCCCTGCGCGGCGCCGACCGCGAGCGCCGCGATGGCGATCCGGCCCTCGTCGAGGATGCGCAGGAAGTTCGCGTAGCCGCGGCCGCGCTCGCCGAGCAGGTTGTCCTGCGGCACCCGGACGTCGGTGAAACTCAGCGGGTGGGTGTCCGAGGCGTTCCAGCCGACCTTGTTGTAGGCGGGTTCGGCGACGAACCCGGGGGTGTCGGTGGGCACCAGGATGGTGGAGATCTCCTTCTTGCCGCCGACCTCGCCGGTCACCGCCGTCACCGTGACCAGCGTGGTGATGTCGGTGCCGGAGTTGGTGATGAACTGCTTGCTGCCGTTGATGACCCACTCGCCGCTGTCGGCGATGGCGGTGGTCTTGGTGCCGCCTGCGTCGCTGCCCGCGCCGGGCTCGGTGAGCCCGAACGCGGCGAGGGCCCGGCCACTGGTCAGCTGCGGCAACCACTCCAGCTTCTGTTTGTCGTTGCCGTAGCGGTAGATCGGCATCGCGCCGAGGGAGACGCCGGCCTCCAGGGTGATGGCCACGCTCTGGTCGACCTTGCCGAGCTCCTCCAGAGCCAGGCAGAGCGCGAAGTAGTCGCCGCCCATGCCGCCGTACTCCTCGGGGAACGGCAGGCCGAACAGGCCCATCTCGGCCATGCCCGCGACCACCTCGTACGGGAAGGTGTGGTTCGCGTCGTGCTCGGCGGCCACCGGGGCGACCACCGTCCGCGCGAAATCGCGCACCGTCATGGCCAGATCGCGGTACTCCTGCGGCAGTGCGCCGGTGGACAGGAAGTCGGTCATGCTTGGTTTCCTTCTGGCTCGGCGGTATTCGAGTCTTCCCCGGCCTTCCGGTCTGCGCCGGAATCGGGTGGCGACGCAGGCTCTTCGGCGGCGGGCGTCGCGATGATGCGGGCGAGTACCTGGTCCAAACGCACCTGAGTGCCTGGTGCGACCAGGATTTCGACGGTGCCGTCGATCGGCGCGGTGAGCGAATGCTCCATCTTCATCGCCTCCACGATGACGATCGGCGCGCCCGCGGCGACAGTGGCACCGTTGTCCACCTGTAGTGCGATCACCGAACCCGGCATGGGGCTGGTGATCTCGGCGTCGCCGACATGCTCGGTCGTGCCGCGCACGCTGGCCTCGGCCACTTCGCGCAGCATGGCGATGCCGGTGGGTCCGGCCAGCCACAGGTGCCCGTCGTGTTCGGCGACCCGGTATTCCTGCCGGATGCCGTCCAGGGTCAGCGTCAGGATGTTCTCGGCGAAAGCAGCTGTGAGGGAGATGGATTGGCCGTCGTCGATACGGCCAGTCGCGTCGGCGGGGGAGCCGGTGAGGTACACGTGCTCGATGCGGTCACCGCCGGCCAACCGGATCGGGGTCGGTGCGGCGTCGCCGATGCGCCAGCCGGACGGAACCTGCCAGGGATCGTCCGGGGTGGCCGGCCAGCGTCGCAGCCACCGGTAGGCGGCCGCGGCCAGGAACATCTCGTCATCGACCGGAGCCGGGTGGAAGTCGGCGACCCGGCGATCCAGCAGACCGGTATCCAGCTCCCCCGCCGCGACATTCGGGTCGGCGAGCAGGAAGCGCAGGAACTCGATATTGGTGGTCACCCCGAGCAGCACCGTATCGCCCAGTGCCCGGTCGAGTTTCGCGATCGCGGAGGTCCGGTCGGCGCCGTGCGTGATGACCTTCGCCAGCATCGGGTCGTAGTCGCTGCCGACCACGGTGCCGGTGCGCAGGCCCGAATCCACCCGGACCCCGGTGCCTTCCGGCTCGGACAGGTCGAGCACGGTGCCGCCGGTGGGCAGGAAACCGCGACCGGGGTCCTCGGCGTACACCCTGGCCTCGACGGCGTGCCCGATCATCCGGATCTCGTCCTGCTCCACCGCGAGCTTCTGCCCGGCCGCGACCCGGACCTGGCAGTCCACCAGGTCGACGCCGGTGACCAGCTCGGTGACCGGATGTTCCACCTGCAGGCGGGTATTCATCTCCATGAAGAAGAACTCGTCCGGCCGGTCGGCGGAGACGATGAACTCGACCGTGCCCGCGCCGACATAGTCGACGCTGCGCGCGGTATTGCAAGCGGCGGCGCCGATCCTGGCCCTGGTCGCCGCGTCGAGCAGCGGGGACGGCGCCTCCTCGATCACCTTCTGGTGCCTGCGTTGCAGGCTGCACTCGCGTTCGCCCAGGTGGAGCACGTTGCCGAACTGGTCGGCCAGGACCTGCACCTCGATGTGCCGCGGGCGGGTGACGAAACGCTCCAGGAACAGGGTGTCGTCGCCGAACGCGGCGGCGGCTTCACGACGCGCGCTGAGCAGTGCTTCCGGCAGCCGGGCGGGATCCTCGACCAGCCGCATGCCCTTACCGCCACCACCGGCGGAGGGCTTCACCAGCACCGGGTAGCCCACCTCGTGGGCCGCCTCGATCAGGTCGGCGTCGGTCAGGCCCGGCCTGGCAATGCCGGGCACCACCGGCACGTTGAACGCGGAGACGGTGTTCTTCGCCGCGATCTTGTCGCCCATCACCTCGATCGCCCGGACGGGCGGACCGAGGAAGACGATGCCCGCGTCCGCCAGCGCTGCGGCGAAAGCAGCGTTCTCGGAAAGGAATCCGTACCCGGGATGGACCGCCTGTGCCCCGGTGCGCACGGCGGCGGCCACCACCTTGTCGATCGCGAGATAGCTGTCGCGGGCGGCGGCCGGACCGAGTCGCACCGCGGTATCGGCCTCGTGCACGTGCCTGGCATCGGCGTCGGCGTCGCTGTAGACCGCGACCGAGCGAATTCCCATGGCGCGCAACGTGCGGATGACGCGCACCGCGATCTCGCCGCGGTTGGCCACGAGCACGGTGTCGAAGCCGACGGGATGAGATTTGTTCAGCATCAGACTCACATCCGGAAGACGCCGTAGGAAACGGGCTCGAGCGGCGCCTGGGCGCAGACCGAGAGGGCAAGCCCGAGAACAGTTCTGGTGTCCGCGGGGTCGATCACGCCGTCATCCCAGAGCCGGGCCGTCGAATAGTAGGGATTGCCTTGGCTTTCGTACTGGTCGCGGATCGGCGCCTTGAACGCCTCCTCGTCCTCGGGCGACCACGGCTGCCCCGAGCTGTCGAGCTGATCGCCGCGCACCGTCGCCAGGACGGAGGCGGCCTGCTCGCCGCCCATCACCGAGATCCTGGCATTGGGCCACATCCACAGAAAGCGCGGCGAATACGCGCGCCCGCACATCGAATAGTTGCCCGCGCCGTATGAACCGCCGATCACCACGGTGAGCTTCGGCACCCGCGCGCAGGCCACCGCGGTGACCATCTTGGCGCCGTGCTTGGCGATGCCGCCGGCCTCGTAGTCGCGACCGACCATGAATCCGGTGATGTTCTGCAGGAACAGCAGCGGAATCTTGCGCTTGTCGCACAGCTCGATGAAATGCGCGCCCTTCATGGCGGATTCGCTGAACAGCACGCCGTTGTTGGCCACGATACCGACCGGATGGCCGTGGATGCGTGCGAAACCGGTGACGAGGGTCTTGCCGTATTCGGCCTTGAACTCGTGGAAAGCGCCGTCCCCGTGCGGGTCGCCGTCGACGAGGCGCGTGATCACCTCGCGGACGTCGTACGGCGTGCGCAGATCCACCGGCACCACGTCGTACAACTCCGACTCCGGTGCGGCGGGCGCGACCGTCGGCAGCACCTCCCACGGGCTCGCCGGACGCGGGCCGAGGGTCGCGACGATGCGGCGCACGATGCGCAACGCGTCCCGGTCGTCCTCGGCCAGATGATCGGTGACACCTGAAGTGCGCGAATGCAGTTCGCCGCCACCGAGCTCCTCCGCGGTGACCACCTCGCCGGTCGCCGCCTTCACCAGCGGCGGGCCGCCGAGGAAGATCGTGCCCTGATTGCGCACGATCACCGCCTCGTCGCTCATCGCGGGCACGTACGCGCCGCCCGCGGTGCAGGAACCGAGCACCGCGGCGATCTGCGGAATCCCCTTGGCGCTCATGGTCGCCTGGTTGTAGAAGATGCGCCCGAAGTGCTCGCGGTCCGGGAACACCTCGTCCTGCTCGGGCAGGTAGGCGCCGCCGGAGTCGACCAGATACAGGCAGGGCAGCTGGTTCTGCAGCGCGATCTCCTGGGCGCGCAGATGCTTCTTCACCGTCATCGGGTAGTAGGTGCCGCCCTTGACGGTGGCGTCGTTGGCCACGATCACGCACTCGCGGCCGGACACCCGGCCGATCCCGGTGATGATCCCGGCGCCGGGGGATTCGTCGCCGTACATCCCGGTCGCGGCCAGGGGGGAGAGCTCGAGGAACGGGCTGCCGGGGTCGAGCAGCTGGTCCACCCGCTGGCGCGGCAGCAGTTTGCCGCGCGCCACATGGCGGTCCCTGGCCTTCACAGGTCCGCCGAGCGCGGCGGCGGCGAGCCGGGCGCTCAGGTCGTCCACCAGCGCCTTGTGGGCGACTCGGTTGTCGACGGCCTCTTCGGTAACGGTCATCACGTGATCCTCTGGGTCATCGTCGCGGAGCGACTCTATGAGGGTGGTGGTCTGGCTACGGGTGCGCCAGTTAGTCGCCGATAACTGGAATCCAGGTTAATCTTGGTTAACCGAGATGTCCAGATTTGGCGAAAGGAGCGCGTGTGACCAGCACTGACCCCGTCACGCTCACCCGCCGCGAACAGCTGAAGGCGCAGCGACGGCAGCAGCTCCTCGACGCAGGCGCGCGGCTCATCGCGGACCGCGGCTTCCTCGGTATGCGCCTGGACGACCTCGGTGCCGCCGTCGGGATCAGTGGGCCCGCCGTCTACCGCCACTTCCCGAACAAGGAAGCGCTGCTGGTGGAACTGCTCGTCGGCGTCAGCCAGCGGCTGCTCGACGGCGGCAAGGCGGTGGTCGCGCGCACCGCCGGTCCGGCCGAGGCGCTGGACGGTCTCGTCGACTTCCATCTGGACTTCGCGCTCGGCGATCCCGAGCTGATCCGTATCCAGGACCGCGACCTCGAGAACGTGCCCGCCGCCGCCCGCCGGGAGCTGCGCCGCACCCAGCGCCAGTACGTGGAAATCTGGGTCACGGTGCTGCGCGACCTGCACCCCGGGCTACCCGAGGAGACGGCGCGGGTGCAGGCCCACGCCGCCTTCGGACTGATCAACTCCACGCCACACAGCGCAACCACGGCGACCGCCGCGCGCGCCAGGCCCATCCTGCGCCGGATGGCGCTGTCCGCCCTGGGGTGAAGGCTCGATCATCGAGCGCTCCACCCGCCGTCCATCGTGTAACTCGCGCCGGTCACCATGCCCGCGTCCGCCGACGCGAGCCAACCCACCAGTGCGGCAACCTCTTCCGGTTCGACCAGCCGTTTGATCGCGCTCTCGGTGAGCAGGATCTTCTCCAGCACTTCCTGCTCAGGGATGTTGTGTGCCTTGGCCTGGTCGGCGATCTGCTTGTCCACCAACGGGGTTCGGACGTAGCCCGGACTGACGCAGTTGCTGGTGACGCCGTGCCTGCCACCCTCCAGCGCGGTGACCTTTGACAGGCCCTCCAGGCCGTGCTTGGCGGTCACGTAGGCGGACTTGTACTCCGAAGCCCGGATCCCGTGCACCGACGAGATATTGATGATCCGGCCGAAGCCCTGCCGGTACATGTGCGGCAGGGCCGCCCGGATGAGCAGGAACGGCGCCTCGACCATCAGGGTGAGCAGGTTCCGGAACTGCTGTGGGGCGAAGTCCTCGATCGGGCTGATGCTCTGCACCCCGGCGTTGTTCACCAGGATGTCCACCTCGAGGTCGAGCGTTTCCAGGGCCTCGGCATCGAGAAGGTCTACCGCCCAAGGCTTTCCGCCGATCTCGCGGGCCAGCGCCTTGGCGCCCACATCGTCGATATCGGCGATGGTGACCAGTGCGCCACGGGCCGACAGCTCCCGCGCGCAGGCGGCGCCGATGCCACTGGCGCCACCCGTGATCAGCGCGGAACGGCCGGTCAGGTCGCTCATTTGGCGGCCACCGGGGCGGGCTGCGCGGCTAGGTACTCGGCATCGGCGAGGTCGATGCTTTCCAAGGTCACACCTTTCGTTTCCCGGGCGAACAGCACCGCGACGGCGGTGATCGCCGCGGCGATGGCCAGGTAGATCGCGATGGGTACCGCGGACTTGTAGGTGTTGAGCAGCCGGACGGCGATGATCGGCGCGAGCGAGCCGGCCACGATCGAGGTGACCTGATAACCAAGGGACACACCGGAATAGCGCATCCGGGTCGGGAACATCTCCGCCATGATCGCGGGCTGCCCGGCGTACATCATCGCGTGGAACACCAGACCGATGATGATGGCGAACATGATGAGCCCGTAGTGCCCGCTGTCCATCATCGGGAAGGCGAAAAAGCCCCAGGTGCCCGCGGTGAGCGCGCCGACCAGATACACCGGTCGCCTGCCGAACCGGTCGGAGAACCAGCCGGCCACCGGGACCGCCAGGAAGTGCACGGCGTGTGCGGCGAGCAGCCACCAGAGGATGACCGTGGTGTCGACGTGCACCTGCACCTTGAGATAGGTGATGGTGAACGTGACCACCAGGTAGTACAGGATGTTCTCTCCGAAACGCAGCCCCATGGCGGTGAGCACGCCGCGCGGGTACCGCTTGACCACCTCGACGACGCTGAGCGAGGTCGCCTTGATCTTCTCCACTTCCTGTTGCGCGGCAACGAAAATGGGGGCGTCGGTGACCTTGGTGCGGATGTAGTAGCCGACCAGTACCACCACCGCCGACAGCCAGAACGCCACGCGCCAGCCCCAGCTGAGGAAGGCGGCATCGGAGAGCCAGGTGGTCAGGATCAGCAACACCGCCGTCGCGAGCAGGTTGCCCATCGGCACGCCCGCTTGCGGCCAGCTCGCCCAGAAACCGCGGCTGCGGCTCGGACTGTGCTCGGCTACCAGCAGGACCGCGCCACCCCATTCACCGCCGACCGCGAAGCCTTGGATGAAGCGCAGGGTGACCAGCAGTGCGGGCGCCCAGTAACCGATCTGGCCGAACGTCGGCAGACAGCCCATCAGAAAGGTGGAGGCGCCCACCAGGATCAGGCTGAATTGCAGCAGCTTCTTGCGGCCGTACTTGTCGCCGAAATGCCCGAAGACGATGCCGCCCAACGGACGTGCGGCGAAGCCGACCGCGTAGGTGACGAACGCGGCGAGGATCGCGTCCAGATCGCTGGTGCCCTTGGCGAAGAACACCTTGCTGAACACCAGTGTCGCGGCGGTGCCGTAGAGGAAGAACTCATACCATTCGACGACCGTGCCCGCCATCGACGCGGCTACCACCCGTCTCAAGCCGGTCGGCACCCCGCCGGGCTCGCCGCCCGTCGGCCTGAATGCACTGCGCACGCTCATCGAACTCTCCTTCGTGCCGGGGGGTCACATCGCGATAGAGATGTGATGGCCCCCACAAATCTCGGCTGCAACGAAGTATTAGTGCAGATGGGTGTGACCGCAATGACTAGTTGTGCAGTAGCGATCTGCGATGATGCAGATATGCGGGATGTGTCAACTGGGTCGGCCCGGCGGCCGAGCGCGGATGACCTCCTCGTTCTGCTGGCCGTCGGCCGGTCCGGGCGCTTCGTGTCCGCCGCCGAAGAACTCGGCATCAACCACACGACCATCTCCCGGCGCATCGCCGCACTCGAGCACACCCTCGGCGGCCGGGTGCTGACCCGGGCAGCCGGCGGCTGGGAGCTCACCGAACTCGGCCGGGAGGCGTTGGCGGCAGCCGAGGTCGTCGAGTCGGCCGTCAAGTCACTCGCCGCCGACGCCGACGGCAGCCGAGTTCTCGAAGGCGTGGTGCGCATTTCGGCAACCGACGGTTTCAGCGCCTACCTCGCCGCCCCCGCCGCCGCCGAGGTGCAACGCCAGCACCCCAAGATCACTGTCGAAATCGTGGCCACCACCAGACGCGCATCCACCCAGCGCTCCGGCCTGGACCTCGAGGTAGTCGTCGGCGAACCCCAGGTCCACCGCGCCACCGCCACCCGCCTAGCCGACTACTGCCTGGGCCTCTACGCCGCCAGAGACTATCTGCGCGAACACGGCTCCCCAGCCCGCGTCGAAGACCTCATCCACCACCCCCTCGTCTACTTCATCGACTCCATGCTCCAAGTCGACGACCTCGACCTCGCCTCCAGCTTCGCCCCCACCATGCGCGAATCCGTAACCTCAACAAACGTTTTCGTCCACGTAGAAGCCACCCGCGCCGCCGCAGGCATCGGCCTACTCCCCTGCTTCATGGCCGACCGCCACCCCGACCTCACCCGAGTCCTCCCCGAAGCCGTCTCCGTCAAACTCGCCTACTGGCTCGTCGCCCGCTCCGAAACCCTCCGCCGCCCCGAAGTGGCCGCCTTCGTAGACGCCCTTCGCGCCAAGGTCCACCGCGAGCGCGCGGCGCTCCTAGGTGGCTAGAACGCGGGTCGTGTCATGCAACGAAGACTTCGTCGAGCGTTTCTGCGGCCATACCTGCGAAGTAGGCCTTCCTGATGAAGTCGGTTCTGTATGCGCAGTTTTCACGAGTGACGGTTCGTCTGCGAGGTTTTGCCGGTTTTGTGATCACGTGTTCTATTCGCCGAATACCTCATCGAGGGAGGCGGCATCTACAGCGCGATCGAGCCAGACGTCCAGCTGTTCAATATCGGTGTGCCCTGCAACTCGGGCAGCGAGGGTGTCTGAGATGTGGAATCCGCGTTTGCGGAGGACCCGGAGGAGCGCCTTGGCCTCACCTTCGACGTTGCCCTCGGTTTTACCTTCGAAGTAGTAAGTCCGGATGAGCTCATTTTGGTACTCGTAGCCAGCGGTCATGAGGCTCTCCAAGAAGTGTCGGGCGGCCTCGGGCAAGAGGCCCGTTACCTGGTCAATGTACATCTTGCCGTGTGGCGCGGCGAGTACGCGGGTGGCCAGAATGGTCAGGATGGTTTCGCTGTCGGGATGGTTGCCGTGCGCGACGGCGGAGAGCACCGCAAGCTCAGGGTTGGCTTCCGCGGTCTCCGGATCGGTGACCACGGGGACATCGGTCGGACTCAGCACCAACGGTTTGAGCGTGAACTCGGGGGCGACCGTTATGGGTCTTCTGCAATAAGCGGCCGTGCGTCTGTACGGGCACAGCACAAGCAGGATGGTTGGACACTTCAATCGAGCGCGGAGCGTCGTCAGGTAGACCGGCCAGCTCCACGTCTTGTCCTTGTCGGGCTGCAGCTGAACCTCCACTACTACCGCTACTGCGGGAGTAGTTCCGTTCGCGAGCACTACGACGGCGTCGGCGCGGTATTCCGTGGGATTGATGTCGGGGAAATCTCCGCATTCCAAACGTGCGTGGTCGAATTCGGGTAGGTCGGTGCCCAGCCGGCTTGTCAGTAGCTCTGCGGCGAGTTGCGGGCGTTGCCGGAACAGTTCGATGAGTAGCTCGTGGAGGTGGCCGGGCATGCAGGAAAGCTATCAGTTGCCACCGACGGAAATCAAAGCCGCAACCGCGGTGCGAATGGAACGAATTATGTTGGAACCTTCCATCTTTCGTTGATTCTCAACTTGAATGCTATGGGGTTGCGAAGGTGGTGTCGGTGAGGTGGCCGTCGACCATGCGGTAGACGGCGTTCATGCGGTGGAGGTGGGTTTGGTCGTGGGTTACCAGGAGGGTGGCGGCGTTGTGGCTGCGGGCTACGGTGAGGATGAGATCGATGATGGCGGCGCCTCTTTCGGTGTCCAGGGCGCTGGTTGGTTCGTCGATTACCAGTAGGGATGGGTTGTTCATCAGGGCTCGGGCTATGTTGACGCGTTGGCGTTGGCCGCCGGAGAGTTGGGCGGGGTGTTTGGATTGTTGGTCGGTCAATCCGACTGATTCGAGGAGTTCTGTTGCCTTGGTGCGGATTTCGTGGCGCTTTTTGGCGGGGGTATAGAGGCGTTGGCCTAGGTGGGTCATTACCTCTAGTTGTTCTAGGGCGGTCAGGGCGGGGATGAGGTTTGGTTGTTGGAAGACGATGCCGATGGAAGAGCGGCGGAGGGTGGCGGCTTCTCGGCGGGTGAGGGTGGCGAGATCTGTGGTGCCGGTGGGGGTTTGGAGGGTGAGGTGGCCGGAGTCGGGGCGGATGAGGGTGGCGGCGGTGGCGAGGAGGCTGGATTTGCCGGAGCCGGAGGGGCCGGTGATGGCGGCTACGGAGCCGCCGGTGACGCGCAGGCTCACGCGGTCGAGGGCGGTGAGGCGGCTGGTGCCGTCGGGGTAGGTGAGGGTTACGTCGGTGAGGTCCAGGGCGGTGGTGGTGCGGGTGGCGGTGGTTGTCATATCGGAAACTCCAGTGGCTCAATGCTTATGGTCAGCGGCCTGCGCCCAGGGCGGTCAGTGGGTCGGTGGTGAAGAGGAAGCGGAGGGCGAAGGCGGCGCCGAGTAGGCCGAGCACGATCAATGCCAGGGCGGGCAGCAGGGTGGTTGCGGGGCTCAATACGAAGGGGAGGGCGTCGCCCATGAAAGCGGCTGCCGCAGTGGTGATGCCGAGTCCGGCGGCGACACCGGCAGTCAAGACGATCGCGGCTTGGGCTAGTGCGTCGCGGACCAGTGAGCCGGAGGTGGCGCCGAGTGCTTTGAGGGTGGCGATATCGGGCATGCGCTGGACGGTCCACACGGTGAAGAATGCGCCGATCACCAGGGCTGAGATGGCGAAGAGCAGCACTGTCATCAGGGTCAGTGAGCCGTTCTCGGCTTCGTAGGCGCTGAGCGCCGAGAGCGCGCCGGACGAACTGGTGGTCTGGGTGTGTGCGGTGGCGTTCACCGCCGCCTGGTCGGCGATGCCGGACACTGCGAGCACGGTGGCGGCGCCCGAGCGTGGGCTCATCGCCTGCCAGTCGGTGAGGGTCGTCCACACGACCGGTGTGTGGCTGTACCAGTCGTCCCCGTGCACCCCGGCCACGGTGAAAGCGCGGCCGCCGATGGTGACGGAGTCGCCGGTACCCGCCCCGAGATCCTTGGCCGCGCCGGTGCTGAGCACCACGGTGCCGTTCTGGGTTGCCGATCGGTTGCCGAAAGACGTTCCCGTGGTACCGAAGAACGCGACCTGCGCCGATGCCCGTCCGCTCGGATCGACCTTGCCGTGGCTGATGCCGATCGGGTCGACGGTGCCGCTCGGGCCCGCCGCGGCTTGCCAGGCGGCGACCTGCTCTGCGGTGAGCGTCGAGGCGTCGAACGACGGCGCGGCGCCGGTGTCCGCGAAAACGACGGTATCGCCGGGCAGCGATTCGACGGCGGAGATGTTCTGGTGTGCGAGCCCCGCCGTGAGCCCGCTCAGGAAACTCACGAGCAGCGCCACCAGGGTGACGACCAGCGTGATGAGCAGGAAGCGGCCGCGGGCGGCGCGCAGGTCTCGGAGTGCTACGAACATGTCTTCACTGTTCCGCGTGGCGGGCCCGCGGCCATCGCGCGCGGGAAGGAAAGGCGCACCATCGAACGGTGGGTGGCGTTTTACACCTTTCGATGGATGCCCACCCGGTTGCCGCACATAAGCTGGCAAGGTGCACTCGTCACCGCTCACACCCGTCTTCACCGCGCTGCGGCTCGGGCTGCATGTGCTGGTGACGGCTTTAGCCGTGGTGATCGCCGTGCGGGCGCTGCTACCGGGTGCGCCGCATCCGATCCCGGTGGTGGCGTTGACGGCGGGCTTCCTGCTGACGTACTTCGCGGGCCACGTACTGAGCGGGCTCCGCGGCGGGCTCGCAATCTGGTTGATCGCCCTGACCGGGTGGTGGCTCGGCTTGGTCCTGCTCGCTCCCGACGCCGGCTACCTGGCCTTCGGGCTGTTCTTCCTCTATCTGCATCTGCTCCCGCGTCCATGGAGCCTGCTCGCGGTGGCGGCGGCCACGGTCATCGCGGTGGTGGGTTTCGGCGTGCATCGGGGCTGGTCGGTGGCGGGCGCGATCGGTCCGATCCTCGGCGCGGCGGTCGCCGTCGGCATCGGCCTCGGCTACCAGGCCCTGTTCCGCGAGTCCGCCGAACGACAACGGCTGATCGATGAATTGCTCAGTACCCGAGCGATACTCGCGGATCAGGAACGGACGGCGGGCAAGCTGTCCGAGCGTGAACGCCTGGCCAAGGAGATCCACGACACCGTGGCCCAGGGGTTGAGCAGCATTCAACTGCTGCTGCACGCCGCAGAGCAATCGGCACCGGATCACCCCGCGCTGCAACGGATTCAGTTGGCCAGGGAGACCGCTGCGGAGAACCTTGCCGAAACCCGCAGGCTCATCGCGGAATTGGCCCCGGCCGCGCTGGACGGTCAATCGCTGGCCCAGGCGTTGGAACGAATCTGCCTGCGCACCAACAGCTCCACACTCGCCACCCAGCTGGTGGTCGAGGGCACACCCGAGCGACTGCCGATGCCGGTAGAGGCTGCGCTGGTACGCATCGCGCAGGGCGCCGTCTCGAATGTGGTGCAGCACGCCGCGGCCGCCCGCATGCGATTGACGCTGACCTACGCCGATGCCGAGGTGCTGCTCGACGTGGTGGACGACGGAGTCGGTATCCCACCCGACGTCCTCGCACACCCGCCGTCCGGCTCGTTCGGTCTGGCCGCCATGCGGTCGCGCGTCGAGCAGCAGGGCGGCACCATGGCGGTGGAGTCGGAACCGGGCCACACCGCGGTCACCGTCTCCTTCCCCCTCGAACCCGCCGCACCCGAACCGGACTCGGCCCGACCGGGAGAGCGCGCATGATCCGCCTGCTGCTGGCCGACGACCACGCCATCGTCCGCGCGGGCCTGCGCGCACTGCTCGACGGCGGCGACGACATCACCGTCGTCGGCGACGTGCCCACCGGCGAGGCGGCCGTCGCGTTCTGCGCGACCACCCCGGTGGATCTGGTGCTGATGGATCTGAGCTTCGGCCCGGGCCGCTCCGGCGCGGACGCCACCGCCGAGCTGCGCGCGCTCCCGCAGCCACCGAATGTCTTGGTGGTCACCAACTACGACACCGACGCCGACATCCTCGGCGCGATCGAGGCCGGCGCCTGCGGCTACATCCTGAAGGACACCCCACCGACCGAACTGCTCGCCGCCGTCCGCGCGGCGGCCGCGGGGGAGAGCGTGCTGTCGCCCGCGGTCGCCTCGAAGCTGATGACCCGGGTGCGCCGCGCCGACACCACCCTGAGCGCCCGCGAAATCGAGGTGCTCCGGTTGGTCGCCGACGGCCGCGCCAACCGCGAGATCGCCAAGGAACTGTTCCTCAGCGAAACCACCGTCAAGTCCCATCTGGTGCACATCTACGCGAAACTCGGTGTCCGCTCCCGCACCTCGGCCGTCGCCCGCGCCCGCGAGCAGGGCGCGATCTGAGATCGCGACATGCGCCCGCCGGTGCGCCGTCCAGCCCTCCGCCTGCCCCTAGGGTGAAGCAATGGCCTCCCTCTCGGATCCTCAGGTGCGCGAGTTCCTCTCCGCGGGCACGCGGACGGGCAAGGTGGCGTTCGTCGCCGCCGACGGCCGCCCGATGGTGACGCCCGTCTGGTTCGTGCTCGACGGCGACGAGCTGGTGTTCAACACCGGCAAGGACACCGCCAAGGGCAAGGCGTTCGCGCGCGACGGCCGCATCGCGGTGATCGTCGATGTCGAGGCGATGCCGTACCCCTCGGTGCAGTTGCAGGGCACCGTGACGCTGTCCGAGGATCCCGAGGAACTGCTGCGCACCGCCACCGAGATCGGCGGCCGCTACATGGGCGCCGACCGGGCCGAGGAGTTCGGCAAGCGCAACGGCGTGCCCGGCGAACTCGTCGTCCGCCTGCGGCCGACCAAGGTGATCGCGCACTTCGACGCGACGGCCTGACACATCCCGCGCTGAATACACTCACCGGCATGACCGTGCACTTCATCGGGGCCGGGCCGGGTGCGGCCGATCTGCTGACCCTGCGCGCGGTCGCCCTGCTTCGAGAGTCGCCGGTGTGCCTGTACGCGGGCACCTACCTCGACCCCGAGGTGCTCGGGCACTGCGCCCCCGACGCCGAACTGATCGACACCCAGCACCTCGACCTCGACCAGATCACCGAACACCTCGTGCGCGCCACCGAATCCGGCAAGGACGTGGCCAGGCTGTGTTCGGGTGACCCGTCGCTCTACTCCGCGCTCACCGAACAGACCCGGAGGCTGGACGCGCACGGTATCGCCTGGGACGTCACCCCCGGCGTGCCCGCCTACGCCGCCGCGGCCGCACTGCTCGGCACCGAACTCACCGTCCCCGAGGTGGTGCAGTCGGTCGTGCTGACCCGCACCCAGGCCCGCTCGACCGCGATGCCGGACACCGAGGCGCTGGCGAACTTCGCGGCGACCGGCGCCACCCTCGTGCTGCACCTGGCGATCACCCGCGTCCGCACGCTGGCCGCCGAGCTCGTCGCCGACTACGGCACGGACTGCCCGGTCGCCGTCGTGTACCGCGCCAGCCAGCCCGACCAGCTGATCCTGCGCGGCACCCTCGCCGACATCGCCGATCAGGTCGAGGCCGCGGGGCTGCGCCAGGCCGCGGTCATCCTGGTCGGCCGGGCGCTGGCAGACCCGGTGTCGTGTGCGCAATCCCACCTCTACGACCCGGCGCGCGTGCGCCATCGGTGACCCGCCGCATCTCCGGCGCAGCGCGTCGCGCAGGATGTGAGGTCTGCAACATGAGGACCGCAAATTGCCGACACCTCAACTGCCTGTGATGATGTCCGTCGGCTATCGAGGTTGGTTGGTTCGGTGCCGCCGACGACGGTAGATTGGTTCGGTGATCTGTAGCGAGGTTCCCGGCATTGCCGGTCGGCGGGTAGTGGGCGCGGTCGCGCCTATGTAACAAGGTCACCCTGGCGGACAGATAGTGCCAATGAGCTTTTTTGCCTGATTGATTATGAGAATTGAACCCCGAGACGCGGGCGCCACGCTGGGATAGGTGAGCGTCCTGTCCGGGTGTCGTCGGGGAGCGCTTGCGTGGTGTTCCGGAAGCGAGGTTACGGTTGGACCGGCTGGATTTCGGCGGAAACGGCGAAGCTGGTAGCGAACGGGCGCACGCTGGTTCGGACTACTTCCCGCTGTCTCCTGCACAGCTGGGCATCTGGTACGCGCAGCATGTCGACCCGCAGGTGCCGGTCAACATCGCGCAGTACGTAGACCTGCACGGTGTGCTGGATGTCGAGATCCTGAAACAGGCGAGCATCGACACCTCGCACGAGCTCGGTTCGGGCTTCCTGCGCATCATCGAACGCGACGGCGAGCCGTTGCAGTTCATCGATCACGGCATCGCCGACTACGACGACGTCACCTATGTAGACCTGCGTGACGAGGCCGATCCGGCCGCGGCCGCGATGGCGTGGATGCGGGCCGAGTACAGCCGCCCGATGGACCTGACCACCGACCGGCTGATCATGATCGCGGCGCTGCAACTGGCCGACGATCACTGGTACTGGTACTCGCGGGCGCACCACATCGCGCTCGACGGCTTCGGCGCCATGACCAACCTGAACCGGATCGCCGAGCTCTACACCGCGCGCGTCAACGGCACCGAGCCCGCCGCGTCGAAGGCGACCGATCTGCACACGCTCTATGAGCAGGAGATCGCCTACCGCGAGAGCAAGCGCTTCGGCACCGACAAGGAGTACTGGGCCGAGCGGGTCGCCGGGCTGGAGGAGGGCACCAGCCTGACCGGCCGGTCCGCCCCGCCCGCCGCGATCAACGGCATCGCCAGCGCCGCGCTGTCCGACGACCAGAACGCGCTGCTCGATGCGGCTGTGCAGCGCCATGATTCGTCGCCGGCCGGGCTGCTGCTCGCCGCGTTCGCCGGTTATCTGGCGCAGTGGAACGGCGTCGAGGACGTCATCCTGAGCCTGCCGGTGACCGCCCGCACCACCGCGGCGATGCGCCGCTCCGGCGGTGTCTCGTCCAACATCGTGCCGCTGCGGTTGCACGTCGGGCACGGCACGACCGTCGGTGAACTGCTCCAACAGGTGACTGTTGCGGTGTCCGGTGCGCTGCGGCACCAGCGCTACCGGCACGAGGACATTCGCCGTGATGCGGCCGGTGACGGCGTGGTGACCACCGAGTTCTTCGGCCCGTGGGTCAACATCATGCTGTTCCACGACGAGCTGGTGATGGGCCCGATGGTCGGCCAGCTGCACGTGCTGTCCACCGGCAGCATCGAGGACCTCGGCGTCAACTTCTACCAGTCGGTCGCGGGCACCCGCTCGCACATCGACTTCGAGACCAACCCGAACCTCTACACCGAAGACGAAGCGCGGCGCCATCATTCGCGCTTCCTCGAGTTCTTCGACCGGTTCCTCGCGGCCGACCAGGACGCCGCGATCTGGGCGCTGGACCTCACCACCGCGGCCGAGCGGGAGCGTTCGCTGCTGGAGTGGAACGACTCCGCCGAGGACGTGCCGGTCACCACGCTGTCCGCGCTGCTCGATGCGCAGATGCCGTTGGCGCCGAACAACGTCGCTCTCGACTTCGAGGGCGCGACGCTCACCTACGCCGAGTTCGACGCGCGGGTCAACCGGCTGGCCCGGTACCTGATCGCCGACGGGGTCGGCCCGGAATCGCTGGTCGCGCTGGGTATGCGGCGGTCGTTGGAGCTGGTCGTCGGCATGCACGCGGTGCTGAAGGCCGGTGGCGCGTACGTGCCGATCGATCCGGATCATCCGGCCGATCGCACCGCCTACATCCTCGACAGCGCGGCACCGGTCTGTGTGCTGACGCTCTCCGCGGATGAGCTGGAACTGCCGGAGTCGGTGCGGCAGGTGCGGATCGACACCCTGGACGTGTCGGAGTACTCCGCCGAGCCGGTGACCGATGCGGATCGGCTCGCGCCGCTGCGCCCGGACAACACCGCCTACGTCATCTACACCTCGGGTTCGACCGGTCGCCCCAAGGGCGTCGCGGTCACCCATCACGCGATCGTCAATCAGCAGCTGTGGATGCTCGACGAGTACCGGCTGACCGCCGACGACGTGTACCTGCAGAAGACCGCTACCACCTTCGACGTGTCGCTGTGGGGTTACTTCCTGCCGTTGCTGGTCGGCGCGAAGCTGGTCATCGCCGCGCCCGACGGCCATCGCGACCCGCTCTACGTCGCGGACATGATCGAGCGGCACGGGGTCACCGTGACCGACTTCGTCCCGTCGATGCTGACGGTGTTCGTCGCGCACGCGACTCCGGCGCAATGTGCCACGCTGCGCGCCGTTTTCGTGATCGGCGAGGCGTTGCCGCCGGAGACCGCCGCGGGTTTCCGCGCGATCACCTCGGCCGGCTTGCACAACCTGTACGGCCCCACCGAGGCCGCGGTCTCGGTGACCTACTGGGAGGCCACCGCTGCCGACACGGTGACTGTGCCGATCGGCATCCCGGAGTGGAATGTCTCGGTCTACGTGCTGGATTCGCGGCTGCGCCCGGCCGCCATCGGCGCACCGGGTGAGCTGTACCTGGGTGGCCGTCAGCTGGCCCGCGGGTATCGCGGCCGCCCGGATCTGAGCGCGGATCGCTTCGTCGCGAACCCGTTGTCCGCCAACGGCGAACGCATGTACCGCACCGGTGACCTGGTGCGCTGGAACGACGCGGGCACGCTGGAATACATCGGCCGCACCGACTTCCAGGTGAAGTTCCGTGGTCAGCGCATCGAGCTCGGTGAGATCGAGACCGACCTGCTGGCCCATCCGGCGGTCAGCCAGGCCGTGGTCTTGGTGATGGATACCGCCACCGGTCAGCAGCTGGTCGCGTATGTCGTTCCCGCGCCCGGACATTCGGTCGATCCGACGGAACTGACCAGGTTCGCGGCCGAGAAGCTGCCGAGCTACATGGTGCCCGCCTCGGTCATGGTGCTGGACGCCTTCCCGCTCAACACCTCCGGCAAGCTGGACCGTAAAGCGCTGCCGGAGCCGGTGTTCAGCGTGGACGAGACCAGCTTCCGCGCGCCGCGTACCCAGGCCGAGCAGATCGTGGCGGGCATCTTCGCCGACGTGCTGAGCCAGGACCGCATCGGCATCGATGACAACTTCTTCGACCTCGGCGGCAACTCGCTGGTCGCGACCCAGGTGGTCTCGCGGATCGGCGTGGCGTTCGGTACCCAGATCGGGGTGCGGGCGCTGTTCGAGTCGCCGACCGTGGCCGGGATCGCCGCCCGCGCCGAAAACGCCACCGCCACCGAGGGTGCCAGGCCGCCGCTGGTGGCCCAGCAGCTGCCCGAGCGGGTGCCGCTGTCGCTGTCGCAACAGCGGATGTGGTTCATCAACCAGTTCGACTCGACGGTGCCCGCCTACAACCTGCCGTTCGTGGTGCGGTTGCGCGGCCAGGTCGATCTGGACGCCTTGCAGGCCGCGCTGACCGACGTGGTGGCGCGCCAGGAATCGCTGCGCACGATCTTCCCCGAGTCCGGTGACGGCGGCTACCAGCAGGTGCTGCCGATGGACCAGGTGGATCTGGGCATCATGGTCGAGCCGATCGCCGAGGCCGAACTGCAAGGTGTGCTGACCGCGTTCGCGTCCACCGGTTTCGACGTCTCCCGCGAGCTGCCGATCCGGGTCCGGGTGTACGCGGTGACCGGTGGCCAGGACAACGGTGCCGCCGATTACGCGGTCGCGTTCGTGGTGCATCACATTGCCGCGGACGGCTTCTCGTTCGGGCCGCTGGCCCGCGATGTGGCCGCCGCCTACCTCGCGCGCGCCGCGGGGCAGGCGCCGAGCTGGGCGCCGCTGCCGGTGCAGTACCAGGACTTCAGCGTCTGGCAGCGCGAGCTGCTCGGCGCCGAATCCGATCCCGGTTCGATGGCGGCCCGCGAAATCGCCTACTGGCGCAGGTCATTGGCCGGGCTGCCCGACCAGCTCGACCTGCCCACCGACCGCCCGCGCCCACCGGTGCAGAGCTTCAGCGGCGGCCGGGTCAGCTTCGACATCGATGCCGAACTGCACCAGCGGCTTTCGGGCTTGGCCCGGGCCCAGGGCGTCAGCCTGTTCATGGTCATGCACGCCTCGCTGGCCGTGCTGCTGGCCCGCCTGTCCGGCACCGACGACATCGCCATCGGCACCCCGGTCGCCGGGCGTGGCGAGCAGGCCCTCGACGACCTGATCGGCATGTTCGTCAACACGCTGGTGCTGCGCTCGGAGGTGGACGGCAGCGAGCCGTTCACCGAATTCCTCGCGCGCACCAGGGAAACCGACCTCGCCGCGTTCGCGTTCGCCGACGTGCCGTTCGAGCGCCTGGTCGAGGTGCTCAACCCGACCCGCTCGCAGGCCAGGCATCCGCTGTTCCAGGTGATGCTGTCGTTCCAGGAAATGTCGCACGCGACACTGGAATTGCCCGGGCTCTCGGTCACCGCCGACGAACTCGACGTCGACATCGCCAAGTTCGACCTGCAGTGGACCGTCACCGAAGAACGTGGCGCCCAAGGTGAACCGGCGGGCATGGCCACGGTGGTCTCCTTCGCCACCGACCTGTTCGACGCCGCCACCGTCGCCGAGTTCGGCCGCCGCTACCTGCGCGTGCTCGAAGCCGCCGTCAGCACACCGCACACCGCGGTCCGCGACATCGACATCCTCGACGACGCCGAACGCACCACCGTGCTCACCGGCTGGAACCAGACCGCGCACGACCTGCCCGCGGCGACCGTCCTCGACCTGTTCCAGGAACAGGTCCGGCAACGGCCCGACGACATCGCCGTGCTGTTCGACGGCGGGACCCGCAGCGCAGGCGAGTTCGGCCCACAGGTACAGCTCAGCTATGCCGAGTTCTCGGCTCGGGTGAATCGCCTGGCGCGCAAGCTGATCGCCGAGGGCGTCGGCCCGGAAACCTTGGTGGCCGTCGGTATCCGCCGCTCGGTGGACATGCTGATCGCCATCTACGCCACCATGACCGCGGGCGGCGGCTACGTGCCGATCGACCCCGATCACCCGGCCGAGCGCACCGACTACGTGCTGGCCAACTCCACGCCGGTGTGCGTGCTGACCACCCTGTCCGATGACGTCAAGTCGGCGGACTGCCCGGTACTCGCCCTCGACACCCTGGATCTGAGCGAGTTCGGCGACGAGCCGGTCACCGACGCCGAGCGTCGCGGCCCGCTGCGCCCCGCGAACACCGCCTACGTGCTCTACACCTCCGGCTCCACCGGCCGGCCCAAGGGTGTGGCGGTCAGCCACGCCTCCGTGCTCAACCAGATCGCTTGGATCACCAGCGAATACCGCATCGGCCCGGCCGATGTGATCCTGCAGAAGACGCCGGTCACCTTCGACGTGTCGGTGTGGGAACTGTTCGGCACCTTGGCCGTCGGCGCCCGCATGCTCATCGCCGCGCCCGACGGGCACCGCGATCCGATGTACCTGTCGGAGATCATCGGCCGTCATCACGTCACCATGACCTCGTTCGTGCCGTCGATGCTCTCGGTGTTCGCCGGTGCCGCGTCGACCGCCGAATGTGCCTCGCTGCGTGCGGTTCTGGTCGCCGGTGAGGCGCTGCCGCCCGCCACCGTCACGGCGTTCCGGCAGTTCTCCACCGCCGCGATGCACAACCTGTACGGCCCGACCGAGTTCACCGTGCACGCCACCGCCTGGCACCTCAACGAGGTGGCCCCCAGTTCGGTGCCGATCGGCCGTCCCGTGTGGAACGCGCAGACCTACGTGCTCGACGCGGGCCTGGCCCCGGTCCCGGTCGGCGTGCCCGGCGAGCTGTACCTGGGCGGCGTGCAGACCGCCCGCGGCTACCACGGCCGCCCCGACCTGAGCGCGGAACGCTTCGTCGCCGACCCGTTCGGCGCGCCCGGCGCCCGGCTCTACCGCACCGGTGACCTGGTGCGCTGGGTCGAGCCGCGCGATCCCGAGGTCGGCGCCGCGGGCGTGCTGGAATACATCGGCCGCACCGACTTCCAGGTGAAGTTCCGCGGCCAGCGCATCGAGCTCGGCGAGATCGAGGCCGCGCTGCTCGACCACCCGGCCGTCACCCAGGCGGTCGTGCTCGTGATGGACACCGTCGCAGGCGATCAGCTCGTCGCCTACGTGGTCACCCCGGCGGGCCCGGTCGACATCGACAACATCAAGAACGCGCTGCATCGCACGCTGCCCGCCTACATGGTGCCGTCGGCGATCGTGGTGCTCGAGGCGTTTCCGCTCAACCCGAGCGGCAAGCTGGACCGCAAGGCGCTGCCCGCGCCGGTGTTCGAGGTGCGCGAATTCCGTGCGCCGACAACGCCGATCGAGGAGATCGTCGCGCAGATCTTCGGCGAGGTACTCGGCATCAACCGGGTCGGCGTCGACGACGACTTCTTCGAGCTCGGCGGCAACTCGCTGATCGCGACGCAGGTCGCCTCGCGCCTCGGTATCGCGCTGGACACCAGGGTGCCGGTGCGCATGCTGTTCGAGGCGTCCACGGTGGCCGCGCTCGCGGCCCGGGTGGAGTCGCATGCCGGCGACGGCGCGCGCAAGGCGCTGGTGGCCCGCAACCGCCCGGAGGAGGTGCCGCTGTCGCTCGCCCAGCAGCGCATGTGGTTCCTCAACCGGTTCGACACCGCCTCGGCGGTCAACAACATCCCGGTCGCCATCCGGCTCTCCGGCGATCTCGACGTGGCCGCGCTGCAGGTCGCGGTCATCGACGTGATCGACCGGCACGAGTCGCTGCGCACCGTGTTCCCGGAGACCAAGACCGGGCCGGTGCAGGTGGTGCTGGACGCGGCGCAGATCGTGCCCGACCTGACGCCGGTGCCGGTGACCGAGCACAACCTGATCGACCATCTGGTCCAGCTCGCCTCGATGGCGTTCGACGTGACCAACGAAGTGCCCTTGCACGCAAGGCTTTTCGAGATCAGCGAGACCGAGTACGTGCTCGGCATGGTGGTGCACCACATCTCCGCCGACGGCTGGTCGATGGGCCCGCTGGCCCGCGACGTGATGGTGGCCTACGCCGCGCGCACCTCGTGGGAGGCGCCGGCCTGGTCGGCGCTGCCCGTCCAGTACGCGGACTACGCGCTGTGGCAGCGCGAGGTCCTCGGCTCCGAGGACGACCCGAGTTCGCTGATCTCCAACCAGATTCGGTACTGGACCCGCGAACTCGCCGATCTGCCCGACGAATTGGTGCTGCCCTCGGATCGCCCGCGGCCCGCCGCCGCGTCCTATCGCGGCGGCACCTACCCGTTCGTCATCTCCGGCGAAACCCAGCGCGCGCTGGTCGATCTGGGCCGCAAGCACAACGCCTCGCTGTTCATGGTGATGCACAGCGCGCTGGCCGTGCTGCTGGCCCGCGCCAGCGGCACCGCCGACATCGCCATCGGCACGCCGGTGGCCGGGCGTGGTGAGGCCGCGCTGGACGACCTGATCGGCATGTTCGTCAACACGCTCGTGCTGCGCACCGACGTCGACGGCGCGGCGAGCTTCGCGGATCTGCTGGCGCAGGCCAGGGAGAAGGATCTGCACGCCTTCGCGCACGCGGACGTGCCCTTCGAGCGGCTGGTCGAGGTGCTCAACCCGGCGCGCTCGCAGGCCAGGCATCCGCTGTTCCAGGTGATGCTGACCTTCCAGAACACCAGGCAGGCCAGCCTGGAACTGCCGGGTCTCTCGGTCAACGGCATCGACTACGACGCGCGCCTGGCCAAGTTCGACCTGCAGCTGACTTTGCAGGAGACCCAGGACGAGCTGGGCGACGCGGCCGGCATGTCGGCCGAATTCTCTTACGCCGAAGACCTTTTCGACCCGGACACGGTGGCCGCGTTCGCGCGGCGACTGGACCGCGTGCTCGCGGCGGTCACCGCCGACCCGACGGTGCCGATCGGCGACATCGATCTGCTCGCGCCCGAAGAGCAGGCGCAGGTGCTGGTCGACTGGAACGACACCGCGCACCAGGTGCCGGCCGAGACCCTGGTCTCGCTGTTCGACGCGCAGGCCGCGGCGACGCCGGACGCGGTGGCGCTGGTCTTCGACGAGGAACGGCTCACCTACCGGGAGCTGCAGGTGCGGGCCAACCGCATCGCCAGGCAGCTGATCAAGGCCGGTGTCGGCCCGGAATCGCTTGTCGCACTGTCGATCCGCCGCTCCAACGAGCTGGTCATCGCGATGTACGCGGTGCTGCAGACGGGTGCGGCCTACGTGCCGCTGGACCCGGATCAGCCCGCCGACCGGATCAACCACATCGTGGACACCGCGCGCCCGCGGATGATCCTGTACCGGTCCGCCGACGGATTCGGCATCGACCTGCAGCGTGAGGTCTCGGTCATCGCGATCGAGGGTATCGAGGGCGTGCCGGGCATGGCCGCCTCCAGCGGCGCGCCGATCACCGACGCCGAACGCATCCGGCCACTGCGGCCGGACAACACCGCCTACGTCATCTTCACCTCGGGTTCGACCGGACGGCCGAAGGGTGTGGCGGTCAGCCATGCCGCGATCGTCAACCGGCTGCTGTGGATGCAGCACGAGTACCCGATCGGGCCCGCCGACGCCGTGCTGCAGAAGACCCCCGCCACCTTCGACGTGTCGGTGTGGGAGTTCTTCTGGCCCTTGCAGACCGGAGCCCGCCTGGTCGTCGCGAAGCCGGACGGCCATCGCGACCCCGTGTATCTGGCGCAGCTCATCGCCGAACAGGGCATCACCACAGCACACTTCGTGCCGTCGATGCTGTCGGTGTTCGTGTCCACCCTCGGCACCGAGTCCGGCGACGCGGACGGCTACCCGTCGTGGCGGCTGCGGCAGGTGTTCGCCTCCGGTGAGGCGCTGCCCGCGCAGACCGCGCAGCGGCTGCGCGAGCTGACCGGCGCCAGGCTGCACAACCTGTACGGCCCGACCGAGGCCGCCGTCGACGTCACGTATCACGAAGCGACGGACGCGGATACGGTCTCGGTGCCGATCGGCAGGCCGGTGTGGAACACGCGCGTCTTCGTGCTCGATGCCAGGTTGCACCCCGTCGCACCGGGTGTCGCGGGTGAGCTCTATCTCGCGGGCGATCAGCTGGCCGTCGGCTACCTCGGCCGCGCGGACCTGACCTCGGATCGCTTCGTCGCCAATCCGTACGGCGCCCCCGGCGCGCGGATGTACCGCACCGGTGACCTCGTTACCTGGACGGCCGACGGCGAGCTGGATTACCTGGGCCGCACCGACTTCCAGGTGAAGCTGCGCGGTCTGCGGATCGAGCTCGGCGAGATCGAGGCTGCGCTGCTCGCGCAGCCCGGTGTCGCCCAGTCCGTCGTCGTGGTGCGGACCGATCCGCACGCCGGCGATCAGCTGGTCGGTTACGTTGTCGCCGAATCGGATTCGGTGATCGACCCGGACGCGGTCAAGGCCGCCTTGGCCGAATCGCTGCCCGGCTACATGATTCCGGCCGCGCTGGTCGTGCTCGACTCCTTCCCGGTCAACGCCAGCGGCAAGCTCGATCGCAAGGCGCTGCCCGCTCCGGTGTTCGAGGCCAAGCGTTTCCGTGCGCCGGCCACCCCGATCGAGGAGATCGTCGCGGAGGTCTTCGCCGAGCTGCTCGGGCTGCCGCGCGTCGGCGTGGACGACGACTTCTTCGAGCTCGGCGGCAACTCGCTGGTCGCCACCCAGGTGGTGGCGCGGCTGAGCGCGGCGCTGGACACCGAGGTCGGTGTGCGGGCGCTGTTCGAGGCGCCGACGGTGGCCGCGCTGGCCGCCAGGGTCGAGTCGCGGGCGGGAACCGGTGCGCGCCAGGCGCTGACGGCACAGGTGCGCCCCGAGCACCCGCCGCTCTCGCTCGCGCAGCAGCGGATGTGGTTCCTCAACCGCTTCGACGCCGACTCCGCCGCCAACAACATTCCGGCCGCGGTGCGGCTGGAGGGTGCGCTGGATCTGGACGCGCTGCGTGGCGCGGTCGCCGACGTGGTCGCGCGGCACGAATCGCTGCGCACCGTCTACCCGTCCCAGGACGGCCTCGCCTACCAGCGGGTGCTGCCCGCCACCAGGGCGATCCCCGACCTGGAGGTCTTCCCGGTCGCCGAGGGCCAATTGCTCGGCGCCATGTACGAATTCGTCGAGCGCGGCTTCGACGTGACGGCCGAGCCGCCGGTGCGGCTGCGCGCCTACCAGCTCGGCGACCAGGACTACGTCCTGGTGGTCGTGGTGCACCACATCGCGGCGGACGGCTTCTCGATGCGCCCGCTGGTCCGCGACCTGATGACCGCCTACGTGGCGCGCACCTCGGCCGTCGAGCCGGGCTGGCCGCCGCTCGCGGTCCAGTACGTGGATTTCGCGCTGTGGCAGCGGCAGACGCTCGGCTCCGAGGACGATCCGACCTCGCTGATCTCCGAGCAGCTCGACTACTGGCGCACCGCGCTCGCCGGCCTGCCCGACGAGCTGCGCCTGGCCGGGCGTCCCCGGCCCGCCGTCGCGTCGTATCAGGCTGGGACACACCGCTTCCGGGTGCCCGGTGAGCTGATCGACGAGCTGAACCGGGTCGCGCACGCGCACGGCACCACGCTGTTCATGGTGGTGCACAGCGCCTTCGCGGCACTGCTCGCCCGGCTCAGCGGCTCCGACGACATCGCCATCGGCATCCCGGTGGCGGGTCGCGGCGAGCAGGCGCTCGACGACCTGGTCGGCATGTTCGTCAACACCCTGGTGCTGCGGGCCCAGGTCGACACCGACGCGTCGTTCGCCGACCTGCTCGCGCAGGTCCGCGAGCGGGATCTGCAGGCCTTCGCGCATGCCGACGTGCCGTTCGAGCGGCTGGTCGAGGTGCTCAACCCGGCCCGTTCGCAGGCGCGGCATCCGCTGTTCCAGGTGATGCTGTCGTTCCAGAACCTGGGCCGCGCGTCGCTCGAGCTGCCGGGCCTGACGGTGTCCGAGCTCGGCATCGACCAGCCGACCGCGAAGTTCGACCTGCAACTCACGCTGAGCGAGGTGCAGGGCACCGAAGCGTCGATGGACGCCGAACTGCTTTACGCCACCGATCTTTTCGACGTCGCCTTCGCGAACACCTTCGCCGAGCGCTTCCTGCGCGTGCTCGGCGGTGTCGCCGCCGCACCGACGGCGGCGGTGGGCGATATCGAGCTGCTGGACCCGGCCGAGCGCGCGCTGGTGGTCGAGCAGTGGAACGACACCGAATTCCCGGTGGACGCGGCCCTCACCTCGCCGGTCGGCGACGCCGCCGCGACCCTGGTTTCGCTGTTCGAAGCACAGGTCGCGCGCACGCCCGACGCGCACGCGGTGACTTTCGAGGGGACAAGTCTGGCCCACCCGTCGCCCGACCACCACCCCTCATCGAGTCGCGGAGCGACGCTGACATATGCCGAGTTCGCCGGTCGGGTGCACCGCCTGGCGCGCTGGCTCAAGCAGAACGGCGTCGGCCCGGAATCGTATGTGGCGCTGGGCATGCGGCGCTCGATCGATCTCGTGGTCGGTATGTACGCGGTGAACGCGGCGGGCGGCGCCTACGTGCCGCTCGACCCGGATCACCCGGCCGAGCGCACCGACTACATCCTGGAGACCGCGCGCCCCGTGTGCGTGCTGACCTCCGGCACCGACCTGGAGTCGACGGGCTCTCGCCAGGTGCGCATCGATCAACTCGACCTGTCCGAGTTCTCCGACGCGCCGCTGACCGACGCGGACCGGCACAAGCCGCTGCGCCCGGCCAACACCGCCTACGTGATCTTCACCTCGGGCTCGACCGGTCGCCCGAAGGGTGTCGCGGTCTCGCACGCGGCCATCGTCAACCGCCTGGTCTGGATGCACGCCGAGTACGGCCTCGCGGCCTACGACGTGGTGCTGCAGAAGACGCCTGCCACCTTCGACGTGTCGGTGTGGGAGTTCTTCTGGCCCTTGCAGGTCGGCGCCCGCCTGGTGGTCGCCAAGCCGGACGGCCACCGCGATCCCGCCTACCTGGCGCGCCTGATCATCGAGGAGCGCGTCACCACGGTGCACTTCGTGCCGTCGATGCTCTCGGTGTTCGTCGCCGAGGAGCGGGCGGCCGAATGCGGCAGCCTGCGTAACGTTTTCGCCTCCGGTGAGGCGCTGCCCGCGGTCACCGCGCAGCGGTTGCGCGCGCTGACCGGCGCCCGGCTGCACAACCTGTACGGCCCCACCGAGGCCGCCGTCGACGTCACCTTCCACGAGGTGACCGAGGCCGACACCAGCTCGGTGCCGATCGGCGCGCCGGTGTTCAACACCCAGGTGTACGTGCTGGATTCGCGGCTGCGGCCGGTCCCGGTCGGCGTGCCCGGCGAGTTGTATCTGGCCGGCGCGCAGCTGGCCCACGGCTATGTGGCCCGCCCTGACCTCACCACCGAGCGGTTCATCGCGAACCCGTTCGGCGAGGCCGAGCGCATGTACCGCACCGGCGACCTGGTCTCCTGGACCGCGGACGGCGAGCTGGAGTACCTGGGCCGCACCGACTTCCAGGTGAAGCTGCGCGGTCTGCGGATCGAGCTCGGCGAGATCGAGAACGCGCTCACCGCACTGGAATCGGTGGCGCAGGCGGTGGTGCTGGTGCGCACCGACGAGCGGACCGGCGACCAGCTCGTCGCGTACGTGGTCGGTAATCCGGACCGCGCGTTGGACGTCGAGTCGGTCAAGGCCGCGCTCGGCGTGCAGCTGCCCGCGTACATGGTGCCCTCGGCCTACGTGGAGCTCGACGAGTTCCCGCTGAACCCCTCCGGCAAGCTGGACCGCAAGGCGCTGCCGGAACCGACGTTCGCGGCCAAGACCTTCCGCGCACCGAGCACCCCCGTGCAGGAGATCGTCGCCGACACCTTCGCCGCCGTGCTGGGTGTCGAGCGGGTCGGCCTGGACGACGACTTCTTCGAACTGGGTGGCAACTCGCTGGTGGCCACCCAGGTGGCCGCGCGACTCGGCGAGGCGCTGGATACCCAGGTCCCGGTGCGCGTGCTGTTCGAGGCGTCGACCGTCGCCGCGCTCGCCGCCCGGGTGGAAACCGCTGCGGGACAGGGCGGCCGGGCGCCGCTGGTGCCGCAGGAGCGCACCGATCTGGTGCCGCTGTCGCTCGCCCAGCAGCGGATGTGGTTCCTCAACCGGTTCGACAACCGCACGGCGGTCAACAACATCCCGGTCGCCATCCGGCTCACCGGCGACCTCGATGTCGAGGCGCTCAATGCCGCGATCGGGGACGTGCTGGCCCGCCACGAGGCGCTGCGCACCGTCTACCCCGAGCTGGAAGGCACCGGCTACCAGCACATCCTGCCCGTCTCCGAGGTGTCGTTCACGGTCACCGCCGAGCCGGTCACCGCGGCCGAGCTGCCCGCGCGCATCGTCGAGCTGGCGAGCTACCACTTCGACGTCACCCGCGAGATCGCCTTCCGCGCACGCCTGCTCGGTCTCGATGAGCGCAATCACGTTGTGGTGCTGGTCATGCACCACATCAGCGCCGACGGCTTCTCGCTGCGGCCGCTGCTGCGTGACGTGGTCGTCGCCTACAGCGAACGCACCCGCGGCGAGACGCCCGCCTGGGCGCCCCTGGACGTGCAGTACGCCGACTATGCGCTGTGGCAGCGCGACGTGCTCGGCGTCGAGCACGATCCGGAATCGGTGGCGGCTCAGCAGATCGCCTACTGGGTCGACCAGCTGCGCGATCTGCCCGATCAGATCGAGCTGCCCGCCGACCGCCCGCGTCCGGAGATCGCCTCCAACGCCGGTGGCACGCACGGCTTCTCCGTCGACGCCGAGCTGCACGCCGCACTGGCCGAGCTGGCCCGCCGCCGCGGCGTGACGCTGTTCATGGTCGTGCACGCCGCGCTGGCCGCGTGGGCGGGCAGGCTGTCCAACAGCACCGACATCGCCATCGGCACCCCGATCGCCGGACGTGGCGAACGGGCGCTCGACGACCTGGTCGGCATGTTCGTCAACACGCTGGTGCTGCGCAGCGAGGTCGACCCGGCCGCGCGGTTCAGCGACCTGCTCGAGCAGGTGCGCCGGACCGACCTGGCCGCCTTCGGCAATGCCGACGTGCCGTTCGAGCGGCTGGTCGATGTGATCAGCCCGGCCCGCTCGCAGGCGCATCACCCGCTTTTCCAGGTCGCGCTGACCTTCGAGGCGGCCTCGGCCGCCGAGATGGGCACCGTGCAGTTGCCCGGCCTCGACCTCGACGTCGTCGAATTCGACCCGGGCACCGCCAAGTTCGACGTGCAGCTGACCGTGGGCGAGACCGCGGACGGCGCGCTGGCCATGTCCTGGAACTACGCGACCGAGCTGTTCGACCCGGAGACGGTGGCCTCGTTCGCCGACCGCCTGGTGCGCGTGCTGCAGACCGTCGCCGAGGACCCCGAGATCGCCGTCGGCGATATCGATCTGCTCGGCGAGGGCGAGCGCCTCGATGTCTCCCAGCGCTGGGTATCGTCCGGAATGGACGGCGGCGCAGGTCTTTTCGGGGATCCCGAGACCACGCTGGTGACCGTGTTCGACGCGGCCGTCGCCGCGCACCCGAACCGCATCGCGGCCCGCTTCGGCGTCGAGACGCTGACCTACAGCGAGCTGGACCGGCGCGCGAATGTGCTGGCGCGCAGGCTGATCGCGGACGGTGCCGGGCCGGAGTCGCTGGTCGCGGTGATCCTGCCGCGCTCGCTCGATCTGGTGGTCGCGCTGGTCGCGGTGGTGAAGACGGGCGCGGGCTACGTGCCGGTCGACCCGACCTACCCGGCCGAACGCATCGCCTACGTGCTCGCCGATTCCCAGCCGACCAGCGTGATCCTGGACTCGACCGTCCAGGTGACGGTGCCGGTGCACCTGCCGAGCGTGGTGCTGGACGGCTTCGCCGTGGAGACCGGCAATATCGAGGACGCCGACGACGCGCCGATCACCGACGCCGACCGGAACGCGGCGCTCTCGCCCGACCATGTCGCGTACGTGATCTACACCTCCGGCTCGACCGGCCGCCCCAAGGGTGTCGCGGTCGCGCACCGGAATGTGGTGCGGCTGTTCGCGAATACCGATCGGGACTTCGGCTTCGGCCCCGACGATGTGTGGACGCTGTTCCACTCCTACGCCTTCGACTTCTCGGTGTGGGAGCTGTGGGGCCCGCTGCTGTTCGGCGGCACCCTCGTGGTGGTCGACTACTACACTTCGCGCTCGCCCGAGCAGTTCCTGGAACTGCTGCGCGCCGAACGGGTCACGGTGCTCAACCAGACCCCGTCCGCGTTCTACCAACTTGCCGAGGCCGATCGCAACGCCGCGCCGGACGCCGCACCGCTGGCCCTGCGCTACGTGGTGTTCGGCGGCGAGGCCCTCGAACTGCGCAGGCTCTCGGATTGGGTTGCTCGCCACGGTGATTCGGCACCGCTGCTGGTCAACATGTACGGCATCACCGAGACCACGGTGCACGTGTCCTACCGCGCGCTGGACGCCGCGACCATCGCGGCCGCCTCCGGCAGCGTGGTCGGCCGGGCCATCGCCGGCCTGCGGGTGTACGTGCTCGACAACCGGCTGCGGCCGGTCCCGGTCGGTGTCGCGGGCGAAATGTATGTCGCGGGACCGCAATTGGCGCGTGGCTACCTCGGCCGCCCCGATCTGTCGGCCACCCGATTCGTCGCCAACCCGCTCGGCGGCTCCGACGCGGCGGGCTCGCGCCTGTACCGATCCGGCGACCTCGCGCGCTGGAACCGCTTCGGCGAGCTCGAATACCTGGGCCGCGCCGACGATCAGGTGAAGGTGCGCGGCTTCCGCATCGAGCTCGGCGAGATCGAGTCCGCCATCCTGGCCCAGCCGGGCATCGCCCAGGCGGCGGTCATCGTGCGCGAGGACCAGCCGGGCGATCAGCGGATCGTGGCCTACGTGGTCGCCGAGCCCGATGTGGTCCCGGTGCTCGACCAGGTCCGCGACGGCGCCGCCGAGCGGCTGCCGTCGTACATGGTGCCCTCGGCGCTGGTGCGGCTCGAGTGGATTCCGTTGACGGTCAACGGAAAGCTCGATCGGCGCGCGCTGCCCGCGCCCGCCGTGCAGGCCCGCGCCTTCCGCGCGCCC
>NZ_BJXA01000050.1 GCF_007990755.1 Nocardia ninae NBRC 108245
CGGTCGTTCACCGCGACCAGCGCGCCGTGCCTGCGCGCGGCGGCCTTCAGTTCGGCGAGGGCGCCGAGTTCGGCGCGCGCCTCCAGCGGGCCGAACTTCGCTTCGCCGGGCGAACCCTTGTCCCTGAGCTGGATGATGTCGACCCCGCCTGCGAAGGCCGCTTCGGCGAACTTGGCCAGATCGCCCTTGTCCCGTCTGGCGTCGGTACAGAGATAGAGGCGAGCGGTTGCCAAGCGCTCCCGGGGCGATGCGGGTCGAGCGGGGTGGGAGGGTTGCACGCCCTCGACCGTAGCCGCGCTACCGTGGGGATGCGAACGGCGGCACGAGCGCCGGGCCGACGAGGCGGTCGCGGCGGTCCCTGCGAAGGGACCCGCGCCCGCCACACATCGACCACAGCGGCGGGCCCGTAGCCGGGTCGACCAGGACGGGACCCGAGCACGCCGCCCCTCGGAGACCAAAGGCAGGTGGAAACGGATGCGGACGCTGGCCGTCGTAGGTGGCGGCGTCATCGGGCTCGGTGTGGCCTGGCGGGCCGCCGAGGCGGGCTGGTCGGTCACCCTGTTCGATCCCGCCGTCGGATCCGGCGCGTCGTGGGTGGCGGGCGGCATGCTCGCCCCGTTGTCCGAGGGCTGGCCGGGGGAGGACCGGGTGCTCGCGTTCGGCGCCGCCTCGCTGGCCCGCTGGCCGGAGTTCGCGACCCGCGTCGAAGCCGCCACCGGCGTCTCGGTGCTGGTGGCCGACGCGACACTGACCGTCGCGCTGGACGCGGCCGACGCGGCGGACCTGCGCACGGTCGCCGAGTGGGTCGGTGGCCGCGGGCACGAGCTCCAGGTGCTGGACCGCGCGGGTGTCCGCGCGCTGGAACCGAATCTCGCACGCACGGTGCGGGCCGGGCTGCACGCGTCCGCCGAGCCCGCCGTCGACAATCGTCGCCTGCTCGCCGCGCTCCGCGAGGCCGCGGCGGCCGCCGGCGTGCAGGTCCGCGCCGAATCCGTCACGGCGCTCGACGAACTCACCCACGATCAGGTCGTACTCGCCGCGGGCGCCAGCTCCGCGCGGCTGTGGCCCGAACTGCCGGTCCGTCCGATCAAGGGCGAGATCCTGCGCCTGCGCCATCGTCCCGGCGTTGCCCCCGCACCGCTTCGCGTCGTCCGGGCGAGGGTGCACGGCCGGTCGGTGTATCTCGTTCCCCGTCCCGACGGAATCGTGGTCGGGGCAACACAATACGAGGCAGGTTTCGATACCGCGGTGACCGTCGCCGGTGTCCGTGACCTGATCGCCGACGCCGAGGCCATCTTCCCTGGCATCGGCGAATACGAGCTGGCCGAGGCGAGCGCGGGTTCGCGCCCGGGCACCCCGGACAACCTGCCCTTGCTCGGTAGACTGAGCGACCGGGTGATCGCGGCCACCGGCCACGGCCGCAACGGCATGCTGACCATGCCGCTTACCGTGGACGCGGTACTCGCCCAGCTCGCCGATACCCCGTTGCCCGAGGCGGAACCCGCCGACCCGCAACGTTTTTCGACGGCTCACCAGCCGTCCCCTTTGTCATCCGCAGGAGGAGTTCGATGACTTCGACATCCGTACCCATCGGCGTCACCGTGAACGGCACAGATCACGAGTTCGCCGAAACCCTCACCGTCCGTGAGCTGCTCACCCGGCTGGAGCTGCCGTCGCAGGGCATCGCGCTCGCGGTGGACGGCGCGGTGTTCCCCAAGTCCCGCTGGGACGAGCCGGTCGGTCGCGGCTGGCAGATCGAGGTACTGACGGCGGTCCAGGGTGGCTGACGTCGAGAGCGCTTACGCCCCACTGCGCATCGCGGACCGCGAGTTCGGTTCCCGCCTCATCATGGGAACCGGCGGCGCGGACAACCTCGCCGTGCTCGAGGAGGCGCTCATCGCCTCCGGCACCGAGCTCACCACCGTCGCCATGCGCCGGGTGGACGCGGCGGGCGGCACCGGCGTGCTGGATCTGTTGAAGCGCTTGAACATCGCGCCGCTGCCCAATACCGCGGGCTGTCGCACCGCGGCCGAGGCGGTGCTCACCGCGCAGCTGGCGCGTGAGGCGCTCGACACCAACTGGGTGAAGCTGGAGGTGGTCGCCGACGAGCGCACCCTGCTGCCCGATCCGATCGAATTGGTTACCGCCGCAGAGCAACTCGTAGACGACGGCTTCGTGGTGCTGCCCTACACCACCGACGACCCGATCCTCGCGCGCAGGCTGGAGGACGCGGGCTGCGTCGCGGTGATGCCGCTGGGCTCGCCGATCGGCACCGGTCTCGGCATCGGCAATCCGCACAACATCGAGATGATCGTCGCGGAGGCGAAGGTCCCGGTCATCCTGGACGCGGGCATCGGCACCGCCAGCGACGCCGCCCTGGCCATGGAGCTCGGCTGCTCGGCCGTGCTGCTGGCCACCGCGGTCACCAGGGCCCGGCAACCGGAGTTGATGGCCGAGGCGATGGCGGCCGCGGTGCGTGCGGGTTATCTGGCGCGCCAGGCGGGTCGCATTCCCAAGCGGTTCTGGGCGCAGGCGTCGTCTCCCTCGCTCTGACCAGGTCGTCTACCTGATCTTGCCTGCTCAGGGGTGGGTCAGGGTGCCGTAACAGGGGTAGTCAGGGTGCAGTCATCCTCGAGGATGATCGAACTCGACACTTTGTAGTGACGCGCGTCGCGGCATTTTCCGGAATGCTGGTGGTCATGATCGAGCTGAGAGGGCTGACCAAGCACTACGGGCAGACCGTCGCGGTTCAGGATCTTTCCTTCACCGTTCGACCCGGACAGGTGACGGGGTTCCTGGGCCCGAACGGAGCCGGTAAGTCGACGACGATGCGGATGATCCTGGGGCTGGACAAGCCGACCGCAGGTACCGCACACATCTTGGGCAAGCCATACCGCGAACTGGACCATCCGCTACGCACCGTCGGCGCGCTGCTCGACGCCAAGTGGGTGCATCCGAATCGCTCGGCGCGCGCCCACCTGGAGTGGATGGCCGCGTCCAACGACATCGCCAAGTCCCGGGTGGAGGAGGTGCTGCGGCTGGTCGGCCTGTCCGAGGTGGCGGGCAAGACCGCGGGTGGCTTCTCCCTGGGCATGTCCCAGCGGCTCGGCCTGGCGGGCGCCCTGCTCGGCGACCCGCAGGTGCTGCTGTTCGACGAGCCGGTCAACGGCCTCGACCCCGAAGGCATCCTCTGGATCCGCCGCTTCATGCAGCGGTTGGCCGCCGAGGGACGCACCGTCCTGGTCTCCAGCCACCTGCTCTCGGAGATGGCGCAGACCGCCGAACACCTCGTGGTGATCGGCCGTGGCCAGCTCATCTCCGACACCACCACCCAGGAATTCATCGAGCGCGCCTCCGAGCAGTCGGTGCGCGTGCGCAGCCCGCAGCTCGACCAGTTGCGCAGCGTGCTCACCTCGAACGGCATGACGGTCCGCGAAGACGGCAGCGGTCAGGACGGGCCTGCGCTCGTCGTGGCGGGTGTGCCCAGTGACGCGGTCGGCAAGCTGGCCGGCGCGAACGACATCACGCTGTTCGAGCTTGCGCCGCAACGCGCTTCGCTGGAGGAGGCGTTCATGCGGATGACCGGTGGCGCCGTGCAGTACCACGGCGAAGGCTTCGATCAGGCGATGGGAGGTGCGCTCTGATGGGCGTGCTGGCAGCAGAACGAATCAAGCTCACCTCGACCAGGTCGCCCTGGTGGTGCTCCGGCATCGTCGTGGTGCTCGCCATCGGGCTCGCCGCGCTGTTCGCGCTGGTCACCAAGTCCGCGGGCGACAACCCCGCGGAGGGGACCCCGGTGCTCGACGTGAGTACCGCGACGGCGGGTGTCGTCGGCTTCGGCGTGATGGTGCTGATGATCATGGCGGCGTTGACCGTGACCAGCGAGTACCGGTTCGGCGTCATCCGGACGACGTTCCAGGCGGTGCCCAATCGCATCAAGGTGCTGGTGACCAAGACGGTCCTCGTCGGTGCCTTCAGTGCCGTGCTCACCACCATCCTCGCCTTCGTCGCCATCGGCGTGGCCAAGGCCATCGGCGGGTCCGCTCCCGCGGCGAACCTGACCTTGGACGGGCAGTGGCGGGCCGTCTACGGCATCCCGATCTACGCCTTCCTGATGATCGCGGTCGCCATCGGCGTCGGCGTGCTGGTCCGCCAGTCCGCGGCGGCGATCTCGCTGATCGTGCTGTGGTCCTTGCTGATCGAGCCGCTGCTCGGCGCCTTCGGCAGCTTCGGCCGCAATGTCACCCCCTTCCTGCCCTTCCAGAACGCGAGCCACTTCCTCAGCGTCTCCGAGTCCGGTGCCAACTGGCACTGGGGTCCGTGGGGCAGCCTGCTCTACTTCATCGGCTTCACCGCGATCGTCTACGGTGCGGCGCTGGTTATGGTCAACCAGCGCGACGCCTGACGGCACAAGCCACCCGAGTCGCCTTCCCTCGCCACTCGGGTCTGGGGCGCCGACCTTGTCGGGAGGTCCGCGCGCCCCGTCACCGCCCCGCCACTGCCCGGCGGACGGTGTGACATCGGCCCGGTGCGATTCCTTCGCACCGGGCCGATGGCGTTAGGGAAAGGGCCGCTTGGAGCGCTTGCGAGCGCGGATGCGCGAGGCCGCATTATTACTGGTCAATGGCCCATGTGAACATCGCAAAAACTGTGAAACACGTCGCTTCAACCATGCCGAAACCGCGAGTAGAGTTCGAGTCAGCAACCAGCTCGTTATCCATCGGCGGCCCCAATGTCGTGCCCGCTCAGTCCGTCGGGAGGTAGCAGGTGGCCATGATCAGCGATCCGCCGACGACAGGTCGGCTGAGATACCCTCTGGGCGTGAGCGAAACACCTCCCGGCGGTGCTGCGCCCGGGTCGGAGCCGGAGGACGAGCACGGCCGTCCGCCCGAGGTCGTCATCCCGCTGGTGCCCGCAGACGAGGACGGTCCGATCCGTCGTTCCCGTGCTGGGCTGCATAAAGGTCAGCTCTCGGCGTTGATGAACGTGGCGAACAATCGGTCGGACTTCATCGGTGTGCTCCGCAAGGCGCGGGAGCAGCTGCCAGGTGATCCCTCGTTCGGCGATCCACTGTCGGTGACCGGTCCCGGTGGTGCGCGCGCCGTCGCTCGTGCCGCGGACAAACTGGTCGGTGACACTCCGAGTGCGGCTCGGGAAATCGGTTTCGGCGCCTTGCAGGTCTGGCAGGCGATGCTGGAACGTGTCGGCCGCGGCAAAGGTAACGCGGAAGTAACTGTCATGTTCACCGATCTGGTGGCCTTCTCCAGCTGGTCGCTCTCCGCGGGTGACGAGGCGACGCTGGAGCTGCTGCGCCGGGTCGCCAAGGCCATCGAGCCGCCGATCGCCGAGCGCGGCGGTCAGGTGGTCAAGCGGATGGGCGACGGCGTGATGGCGGTGTTCCCCTCGGCCGAACGGGCGGTGCGCGCCGCGATCAATGCCAAGCGCAACCTGACCGACGTCAAGGTGCGCGACTACCGCCCGCAGATGCGGATCGGACTACACACCGGCTCACCGCGGGAGATCGGCGGCGACTGGCTCGGCGTGGACGTCACCATCGCGGCCAGGGTGATGGAGGCGGGCGGCAACGGCAACACCATGCTGTCCGAGGCGACGCTGCAGTCGCTGCAGCCGGAGACCCTGGCCGAACTGGGTCACACGGTGAAGCCGTACCGCCGCAGCTTCTTTGCCGCGCCGCTCAGCGGGGTCCCCGAGGACCTGCGCATCTTCAAGCTGTCCGAGAACTGAGTCAGCCGCCGATCCACCAGGCGATGCCGCCCGCGATCGCCAGCACGGCGAGCACCGCCAGCGCGATCGCCAGCTTCCGCGCCGTTTTCCAGGTGGAGTAGACGCCGCCGAGCAGAAACCCGGCAAGCGCGAACAGGATCAACACAGTGACGTCGGAGGACATTGTGTTGATTTTGCAGCGTCTGCGGCACTGCGTGTGCGCGGCCCCCTTTGGTCTCCGAACGGCGATTGCGTAACTCGCGCGTGCGGGTTGCGTCAGTGGTTTGATCGGCGCGGTCGGACGTGATCTGAACCACTGATCATTAACAAGCACGCGCGCTTGCTTTTTTCTGGCGCGGGTGTGATGCTGGTCTCCGGAACGCGGACTTCATGGGTGCGGCACGCGGTTGTGCCCTGTCCGCCGTTACAGGAGGCATTCCCACTGATGAGTGTGCTGGCCGCCGACCCGGATGTGCTCCGGATCGGCAACTGTTCCGGTTTCTACGGTGACCGCCTGAGCGCCATGCGCGAGATGCTCGAGGGCGGGCAGCTCGACGTGCTCACCGGCGACTATCTCGCCGAGCTCACCATGCTGATCCTCGGCCGCGACCGGATGAAGGATCCGAGCCTCGGCTACGCCAAGACCTTCGTGAAGCAGATCGAGGACTGCCTCGGGCTCGCGCTGGAACGCAACGTGCAGATCGTCGCGAACGCGGGCGGCCTCAACCCGGCCGGCCTGGCCCAGCGCCTCCGTAAGGTGGCCGCCGACCTCGGGCTGGACGCGAAGATCGCGCACGTCGAAGGCGACGACCTGCTCGCGCGCGCAAGCGAACTCGGCCTCGGCGCACCGCTCACCGCCAACGCCTACCTCGGCGCCTGGGGCATCGTCGAATGCCTGAACGCGGGCGCCGACATCGTGGTCACCGGCCGGGTCACCGACGCCTCGGTGATCGTCGGCCCGGCCGCGGCCCACTTCGGTTGGAGCCGAACCGATTACGACGCACTCGCGGGCGCGGTGGTCGCGGGGCATGTCATCGAATGCAGCACCCAGGCCACCGGCGGCAACTACGCGTTCTTCACCGAGCTCGAAGATCTGGGCAGACCGGGCTTCCCGATCGCCGAAATCCGCAGGGACGGCAGCAGCGTCATCACCAAGCACGACGGCACCGGCGGCGCGGTCACCGTCGACACCGTCGAAGCGCAGCTGATGTACGAGATCCAGGGACCGAGATACGCCGGGCCCGACGTGACCGCGCGACTGGACTCCATCCGCCTCGACGAGGACGGCCGCGATCGGGTGCTGATCAGTGGCGTCGTCGGCGAGGCCCCGCCGGAGCAGTTGAAGGTGTCGCTGAACACGCTCGGCGGATTCCGCAACGAGATGGAGTTCATCCTCACCGGCCTCGACATCGAGGCGAAAGCCGCACTGGCGCAACGGCAATTGGAGTCCTGGTTGCCCACCCGGCCCGCCGAACTCGACTGGACACTGGCGCGGCTGGATCGCCCGGACGCCGAGACCGAAGAGCAGGCCAGCGCGCTGCTGCGCTGCGTGGTGCGCGATCCGGACCCGAACAAGGTCGGGCGTGCGTTCTCCAGCGTGGCCGTCGAACTGGCGCTGGCCAGCTACCCGGGTTGCAGCTTTACCACGTTGCCCGGCAACGGTTCTCCTTACGGTGTGTATACGCCGGGGTTTGTCGCCGCCACCGAGGTGCCGCATATCGCGGTGCTGCCGGACGGCTCGCGCGTCGATATCGCACCTGCCTCCGACACGCTGACGTTGGCCGACGTTGCCGAGCCCGAACTGCCGGAACCGTTGCCCAGCAGCGAAACCCGGCGTGCTCCGCTGGGCACGATCGCGCTGGCCCGCAGCGGTGACAAGGGCGGCAACGCCAATATCGGTGTCTGGGTGCGCACCGACGAGCAGTGGCGCTGGCTGGCGCACACGCTCACCGTCGAGCGCGTCAAAGAGCTACTGCCCGAAACGGCCCCGCTGACGGTCACCAGGCATATGCTGCCCAACCTGCGGGCGGTGAACTTCATCATCGAAGGCCTACTCGGTCAGGGTGTCGCCTACCAGGCTCGATTCGACCCCCAGGCCAAGGGACTCGGCGAATGGTTGCGGTCCCGTCATCTCGACATCCCATTGGAGCTGTTGTCATGAGTGTCAGTCCGTGGAATACGCCTGAGCGGCGCGAATTGCGCGCCACGGTAAGGGGTTTCGCCGAGCGTGAAGTCCTGCCCTATATGGATGATTGGGAGCGCGAGGGGGAGATCCCGCGCGAACTCCACAAGAAGGCCGGTGCGCTCGGCCTGCTGGGCATCCAATTCCCCGAGTCCGTGGGCGGTTCCGGCGGTGACGGCATCGACGCGATGATCGTCTGCGAGGAAATGCACCAGGCCGGCGCCTCCGGCGGCTTGTTCGCCTCGCTGTTCACCTGTGGCATCGCGGTCCCGCACATGATCGCCTCGGGCAACGCCGCGCAGATCGAGCGCTGGGTGCGCCCGACGCTGGCGGGGGAGAAGATCGGCTCGCTCGCCATCACCGAACCCGGCGGCGGCTCCGACGTCGGGCATCTCACCACCACCGCACGCCGCGACGGCGACCACTACATCGTCAACGGCGCCAAGACCTTCATCACCTCGGCCTGCCGCGCCGACTACGTGGTCACCGCGGTGCGCACGGGTGGCCCTGGCTCCGGCGGGATCTCGCTGCTGGTGGTGGAGAAGGGCACGCCGGGCTTCACGGTCAGCCGCAAGCTGGACAAGATGGGCTGGCGCGCCTCCGACACCGCCGAACTGTCCTACGTGGACGTGCGGGTGCCCGCGGAAAACCTGGTCGGCCCGGAGAACTCCGGCTTCTTCCAGATCGCGGGCGCGTTCGTCAGCGAGCGCGTCGGCCTTGCGGTGCAGGCGTATTCGAGTGCGCAGCGCTGTCTCGACCTGACCCTGGAGTGGGTACGCAGCCGGGAAACCTTCGGCCGCCCGCTGATCAGCAGGCAGGCCGTGCAGAACACGGTCACCGAGATGGCCCGCCGCATCGACGTGGCCCGGGTGTACACCCGAGACGTGGCGCAGCGCAGCGCGAACGGCGAGACCGACCTGATCGCCGAGGTGTGCTTCGCCAAGAACACCGCCGTCGAAGCGGGCGAGTGGGTGGCCAACCAGGCCGTCCAGCTGTTCGGCGGGCTGGGCTACATGCGCGAATCCGAGGTGGAGCGCCAGTACCGCGACATGCGCATCCTCGGCATCGGCGGTGGCACCACCGAGATCCTCACCGGCCTCGCCGCCAAACGATTGGGGTACCAGTCATGACGACACTGCGCAGCACGCTGGACACCGCGTCGCCGGAGTACGCCGCGGCGGCGGAAGCCATGGCGGCCAAGCTGACTGAGGTCGAGGGCGAGTTCGCCAAGGCGATCGCCGGTGGCGGCCCGGACAAGCTGGCCAGGCATCGCAAGCGCGGCAAGCTGACCGCGCGCGAACGCGTCGAACTGCTCATCGACGAGGACTCGCCGTTCCTGGAGCTGTGCCCGTTGGCGGGCTGGGGCAGCGAATTCCACGTCGGCGCAAGCACTATCGCGGGCATCGGCATTGTCGAGGGCGTCGAATGCATGATCGTCGCGCCCGACCCGACCGTGCGCGGCGGCACCTCGAACCCGTGGACGCTGCGAAAGACGTTGCGCATCAACGACATCGTTCGGGAGAACCGGCTGCCGGTGATCTCCCTGGTCGAGTCCGGCGGCGCGGATCTGCCGACGCAGAAGGAAGTCTTCGTCCCCGGCGGCCGGATGTTCCGCGACCTCACCCAGGCCTCGGCCGCGGGTATCCCGACCATCGCTCTGGTCTTCGGCAACTCGACCGCTGGCGGCGCCTACATCCCCGGCATGTCCGATCACGTGGTGATGATCAAGGAGCGCTCCAAGGTCTTCCTCGGTGGCCCGCCGCTGGTCAAGATGGCTACCGGCGAGGAGTCCGACGACGAATCGCTCGGCGGCGCCGACATGCACGCCCGCGTTTCGGGCCTGGCCGACTATTACGCGGTCGATGAGCAGGACGCGATCCGCATCGGCCGTTCCATCGTCCGGCGGCTCAACTGGCGCAAGCAGGGGCCCGCGCCGCGCACCGAGGTGATCGAGCCGCTCTACGACCCCGAGGACCTGCTCGGCATCGTCCCCACCGACCTGAAGATCCCGTTCGACCCGCGTGAGGTGATCGCGCGCATCGTCGACGGCTCCGACTTCGATGAGTTCAAGCCGCTGTACGGCGGCAGCCTGGTCACCGGATGGGCTGAGCTGCACGGGTATCCGATCGGCATCCTGGCCAACGCGCGCGGCGTGCTCTTCTCCGAGGAGTCGCAGAAGGCGACCCAATTCATCCAGCTGGCCAACAAAACCGACACCCCATTGCTGTTCCTGCACAACACCACCGGCTACATGGTCGGCAAGGAGTACGAGCAGCGCGGCATTATCAAGCACGGCGCGATGATGATCAACGCGGTCTCCAACTCGAAGGTGCCGCACATTTCGGTGCTGATGGGCGCCTCCTACGGTGCCGGGCACTACGGCATGTGCGGGCGCGCCTTCGACCCGCGCTTCGTCTACGCCTGGCCCAGCGCGAAATCCGCCGTCATGGGCGGTGCGCAGCTGGCGGGTGTCATCTCGATCGTCGGCCGGGCGGCCGCCGAGGCCAAGGGCATGCCGTTCAACGAGGAGGCCGACGCCGGGATGCGCGCCATGATCGAGGCGCAGATCGAGGCCGAGTCGCTGGCCATGTTCATGTCCGGGCGCCTGTTCGACGACGGCGTCATCGATCCGCGCGATACCCGAACGGTATTGGGAATGTCCTTGTCGGCCATTCACAATGCCCCGATCAAGGGCGCCGATGGCTTCGGCGTCTTCCGAATGTGAGGGGGACCATGACAACATCGCGCAGCGATTCCATGGGCGCCGGCGGCCGGCTGATCAACACTGTTCTGGTTGCCAATCGTGGCGAGATCGCCCGCCGGGTGTTCGCCACCTGCCGTCGGATGGGTCTGGGCACCGTAGCGGTCTACTCCGACGCCGATGCCGCGGCTCCACACGTCACAGAAGCCGATGCGGCAGTGCTGCTTCCGGGCAATACGCCCGCGCAGACCTATCTGCGCGGCGAGCTGATCATCGAGGCGGCGCTGGCCGCCGGTGCGGACGCGATCCACCCCGGTTACGGATTCCTTTCCGAGAACGCCGATTTCGCCAAGGCGGTGCTCGCCGCCGGGCTGGTGTGGATCGGGCCGCCGGTCGAGGCCATCGAGCAGATGGGGTCCAAGGTCGCCTCGAAGAAGATGATGGACGCCGCCGGTGTGCCCGTGCTGGCCGAGCTCGACCCGGCCGAGGTCACCGAGGCGCACCTGCCGGTCCTGATCAAGGCGTCGGCCGGTGGTGGTGGTCGCGGCATGCGCGTGGTGCGCAGCCTCGGCGACCTCGAGCCGCAGATCGAGGCGGCGCGGCGCGAGGCGGCGTCGGCCTTCGGCGATCCCACGGTGTTCTGCGAGCGGTACCTGGAGACCGGCCGCCACATCGAGGTGCAGGTGATGGCCGACACGCACGGCACTATCTGGGCGGTCGGCGAGCGCGAATGCTCCATTCAGCGTAGGCATCAGAAGGTGATCGAGGAGGCGCCGTCGCCGCTCGTCGAGCGGGTCGACGGGATGCGCGACCGGTTGTTCGAGGCGGCTCGGCTGGCTGCGGGTGCCATCGGCTACACCGGTGCGGGCACCGTGGAGTTCCTGGCCGACGAGCGCGGCGACTTTTTCTTCCTGGAGATGAATACCCGCCTCCAGGTGGAACATCCGGTCACCGAATGCACCACCGGCCTGGATCTGGTTCGCCTGCAACTAGAGGTGGCCGCCGGGGCGGCACTGTCCGCCGAACCCCCTGCGATGTACGGGCATTCGATCGAGGTCCGGCTCTACGCCGAGGACCCGGCGCATGATTGGCAGCCGCAGAGCGGCACCGTGCACCACATCGACATCCCCTCGGTGGCAACGGAATTCGGGCTGCTGGACCGGCCGGGCGTGCGCTTGGACAGCGGCGTGGTGGACGGGTCGGTGGTCGGCGTGCACTACGACCCGATGCTCGCCAAGGTCATCTCCTATGCCGAAACCCGCAGCGAGGCGGCGCGATTGCTGGCCAACGCCTTGCATCGGGCAAAGATTCACGGTCTGGTGACCAACCGCGACCTGCTGGTGCGGGTGCTGCGGCACCCCGCCTTCCTCGCGGGTGATACCGACACCGCGTTCTTCGGCACGCACGGACTCGACACGCTGTCAGCACCTTTGGTGTCGGAGTCCGACGAGGCGTTGTCCATCGTGGCTGCCGCGCTGGCCGATGCCGCGGCCAATCGCCGCACCGCCCGGGTCGGCGGCGGGCTGCCCAGTGGCTGGCGGAACCTGCCGTCCCAGTCCACGCACAAGCTGTTCGAGAGCCGCACCAGCGGGACACACGACATCGGCTACCGCTACACCCGCGGTGTCGTCTCGGTGGACGGTTTCGACGGACTCGAGCTCGTCGAAACGACACCGGATCGCGTCGTTCTCGCCGTTCCCGGCGAAAAAGGTGTGGTGCGAAGGCACTTCGCCGTCGCCCGCTACGGCGATCTGGTGTGCGTCGACTCCCCGCTCGGGCCGGTCAGCGTGCGCAGACTGCCGCGTTTCAGCGATCCCGCCGACCAGGTGGCCACCGGCTCACTGCTGGCACCCATGCCGGGCAGCGTGATCCGGCTCGGTGCCGAGGTCGGCAGCCACGTCGAACAGGGCCAGCCCATTCTGTGGTTGGAGGCGATGAAGATGGAGCACACCATCGCCGCGCCCGCCGCCGGTGTGCTCAGCGCCGTCAATGTCACCGTCGGCCAGCAGGTCGAAGTCGGTGCCGTACTCGCCGTCGTCGACCCTGCCGAGGGCACGGAATCCCAGGAGAGCAAATGAGAGAGCGAAGCGAACGAATCATGTGCCAGCGTGCGAAGCACATGCCGGAACCGAGCGTCAGCGAGGTGCAGGCATGAGTTTCATCGAGACTGAAGAACAGACCGCTTTACGGGCTGCGGTCGCCGCGCTTGCCGCGAAGTACAACTACCGCGACTACGTACTGCCGAAAGCCCGCGCCAACGAGCCGCTGACCGAACTGTGGGACGAGGCAGGCAAACTCGGCTTCCTCGGCGTGAACCTCCCCGAGGAGTACGGCGGCGGCGGGGCAGGCCTGTACGAGCTGGCGCTGGTCATGGAGGAACTCTCCGCCCAGGGCGCAGGCCTGCTGCTCATGGTCGTCTCCCCGGCCATCTGCGGCACCATCATCACCAAGTACGGCACCGACGAGCAGAAGCAGCAGTGGCTGCCCAAGCTCGGCGACGGCTCGGCCAAGATGGTCTTCGGCATCACCGAGCCGGACGCGGGCTCCAACTCGCACCAGATCACCACCACCGCGCGTCGCGACGGGGACGACTGGATCCTCAACGGGCGCAAGATCTTCATCTCCGGCGTTGACCAGGCCGAGGCCGTGCTCATCGTGTCGCGCACCGAGGATCACAAGACGGGCAAACTCAAGCCCGCCTTGTTCATCGTGCCGACCGATGCCGAGGGTTTCCACAAGACGCCGCAGGAAATGGACATCATCGAGCCGGACCACCAGTTCACGCTGTTCCTCGATGATGTTCGCCTGCCCGGCAGCGCGCTGGTCGGCAAGGAGGACGCCGCACTGATGCAGCTGTTCGCCGGTCTGAACCCGGAGCGGGTGATGGGCGCCGCGATGGCCATCGGCCTCGGCCGCTACGCCATCGACCGCGCCGTGGAGTACGCCAAGGAACGCACCGTGTGGAAGACGCCGATCGGTGCGCACCAAGGCATTTCGCATCCGCTGGCCCAGGTGAAGATCGAGCTGGAGCTGGCGAAGCTGATGA
The DNA here is from genome assembly GCF_007990755.1 of Nocardia ninae NBRC 108245. Lineage (GTDB taxonomy): Bacteria > Actinomycetota > Actinomycetes > Mycobacteriales > Mycobacteriaceae > Nocardia > Nocardia ninae. The sequence goes on from NZ_BJXA01000050.1 coordinate 13,654, forward strand.
TGCGCAAGGCGGCGACGCTCTACGACACCGGCGACGAGATGGGTGCCGCTGAGGCGGCCAACATGGCGAAATACGCTGCGGCCGAGGCGAGTATCAAGGCACTCGACCAGGCCATCCAGACCCACGGCGGCGCCGGTCTCACCAAGGAGTACGGCCTGGCCGCCATGCTGGCCGCTGCGCGGATCGGCCGGATCGCCCCGGTCAGCCGCGAAATGGTGCTGAACTTCGTCGCCCAGTACTCGCTGGGCCTGCCGAAGTCCTACTGAGAGGCCTTCCCACATGACCGAGACCGTGACCGGTCCGTTCGTCCGCTATGACGTCGCGGACGGCTTCGCGACGCTCACCCTCGATTCGCCGCACAACCGGAACGCGTTGTCGTCCAAGCTCGTTGCCGAACTCCTGCAGGGACTCGACGACGCGGCCGCCGACGACGCGGTCCGGGGCATCGTGCTCGCGCACACCGGCAACACCTTCTGCGCGGGCGCCGACCTCACCGAGGCGAGCAATGCCGACCCCGCGGTGGCGGCCGACGACCGCACCCGCACCATGATCGGTGTGCTGCGCCGCCTCCTCGCCACCCCGAAGCCGTTGATCGCCCAGATCGACGGCAACGTGCGCGCAGGCGGCATGGGCATCGTCGCGGCCTGCGATATCGCGGTGGCCGGTCCGACCAGCAGTTTCGCCCTCACCGAGGTGCGAATCGGGCTGGCCCCGTTCATGATCTCGCTGACCCTGCTGCCGCGGCTCACCTCGCGTGCGGCCGGTAGGTACTTCCTGACCGGCGAGAAGTTCGGCGCCGACACCGCCGAACAGATCGGGCTGATCACCGCGAGTGCTACCGACCCGGTGGCCGAGGTGGCGCGGCTGCGCGCGGAGCTGCGCAAGGGCTCGCCGCAGGGGCTGGCCGAGAGCAAGCGACTGGTGAACGCGGCCATGCTGGCCGAGTTCGATGCCTCGGCCGACGAGCTGGCGAAGCGCTCGGCGAGCTTCTTCGGCACCGCCGAGGTGCACGAGGGCATGGCGGCCTTCCTGCAGCGCCGTCCGCCGAGCTGGGCAGAATAGCCCCATGGCGACACCCCACGAACCCAAGCAGGACCGCAGCCGAGCCACCCGGCAGCGCCTGTTGGAGGCGACCATCGACTGCCTGGCCGAAACCGGCTGGGCGGCAGCGACGGTCGCGGTCGTCGCCGAGCGGGCCGGGGTGTCCAGGGGCGCGGCGCAGCATCACTTCCCGACCAGGGAAGACCTGATCACCGCCGCGCTCGAGTACATGTTCGACAGCCGGACCCAGCAGGCCAAGGACGAGGCGATCGCGGTCGCCGCCTTGGCCGACGGGGTCGGCCGCACCGAGGCCGTGGTGGCCGGCCTGGTCGAGTCCTACACCAGCCCGCTGTTCAAAGCGGCGCTACAGGTCTGGACACACGCGGCCGCCGATCCGGCGCTGCGTGAGCGAATTGTCCCGTTGGAAGCCAAATTCGGGCGGGTCTCGCACCGGCGCGCGGTGGAGGCGCTCGGTGTCGACGACGCCGATCCGGTCACCCATCACCTGGTTCAGGCCACCCTCGACCTGGCCCGCGGTCTCGGCCTGGCCGACGTGCTCACCGATGACTCCGCGCGTCGCAAGCAGATCGTCCAGCAGTGGGCGGCGACGCTGCACGCGGCGTTGAACGCGCCGCGCTGAATGTGCTGACCCGATCGGCGCGCAACAGTCCGTGCGTGCCTTAGGGTCTGCCGTATGGACAGTGCGGAGTACGGCGGGCTCGAGCAGACCCTCGGCCAGCCGATTGCCGGTAGCGCGCCCGCCGAATGGGGGTTCCAGAACCGCACCGACCTGCTCACCCTCGCCGACGGCGACCGGATGGTGCTGCAGCGCTACCGCAACCCCGACGACGCCGAACGCCGCCTGCGGGTGATGCACACCCTGCTGGAGCCCGCCGCCAAACGCGGCATCACCATTCCGCGCATCCGCCGCTTCGACCTCGACGCCGACCCGGCCTGGATCGTCTTCGACGCCCTGCCCGGCGTCCCGGTCCCAGCCAGCGGCGAACTCGACCTCGACAGCCCGCGGTTCGCCGCTCTCGCCCGCGAGATGGGTACCCTGCTCGCCGCGTTCCGCCGTCTGCCGACCGCGGGTCTGCAACTCGACGACCTCTGGGCCAGTCCCACCCGCCTGGTCGAAAGCGCGACCGGCTGGGTCGCACCCCTGAAACTCGGCCCGGCGCACCGAGCCAACTTCGACCGGACCCTGAAATCCCTGCCCACCCTCTTCGCCGACCGCCCCACCGTCCTCGCGCACGGCGATTTCACCCCCGTCAACATCCTCACCGACGGCGAAACCATCACCGGTCTGCTCGATTTCGAGTCCATCCGCCTCGCCGACCCCCTCTTCGACCCCGCCTGGTGGGCCTGGTCGGTCAGCCTCGCGGACTCCCTCCCCACCGCCTGGCCCGACTTCCTGGAGAGCGCGGGCTTCGACCCCACGGACCCCGACCTGCCCCTGCGCATCGAAGCCCTGCAAATCCTGCGCATGCTCGAACTCCTCGCCGAAAAGCCCGATCTCGCCCCCGCGGTCCGGGACGTAGTGCACGAGCGGCTCCTGACAATGCTCAGCTGAACCCCCTGCTACCTGGGCTTTTACGGGATGTCACACTCGCTGACGCTGCGTCGTCCTCTCTGTGAACGCGGAACAACGCAATGACACAGAGGAGCGGGAAGCATGACGACGACCAAGAAGATCGCGGTGGCCGGGGCGACCGGACGGCTGGGCAAGCATGTGGTGGATGTGCTGACCGAGCGGGGGCACGAGGTCGTCGCGTTCTCGCGGAAGAACGGCGTGGACCTCGAGACCGGCGCGGGTCTGGTCGAGGCGCTCGACGGTGTGCAGGTCGTCATCGACGCCGCCAGCACCCCCTCCGCGGACAAGGACATCGCCACCGAATTCTTCACCGCGGCCGCCCGCAATCTGCATGAGGCAGGTCAGCAGGCCGGCGTCGAGCGCTTGGTCGCGGTCTCCATCATCGGCATCGACAACGCCACCGCGGGTTACAACGCCGCCAAGCTGGTCCACGAGCAGAAGCTGCTGGAAGGCCCGCTGCCCGTGCGTATCCTGCGCGCCGCCCAGTTCCACGAACTGGTCGAGGTGATGACCCAGTGGGGCACCCAGGGCGACACAGCGCATATCGCCGCCATGCGCACGCAGCTGGTGGCCGCCCGCACCGTCGCCGAGGCGCTCGTCGATCTCGCCGTCGACCCGACCGCCACCGCGGCTCCGTTCCCCGAAATCGCGGGCCCGCAACCCGAAACCATGGCAGGCGCCGCCACCCTCTTCGCCGCCCGCCGCGGCGGTCCGGCCCACATCATCGAAGTCGGCGACCCGCAGAACCCGGACCGCGAAGCCTTCGAAGACGGCACGCTGCTCCCCAGTCCGCACGCCGTCCTCGCCGGTCCCACCTACGCCGAATGGCTCGAAGCCACCTACCCGGCCGCGTAGTAGCACCGTCCGTAGCGACAGCGAAACTCGCTGCCGCTACGGGGCTTTCACGACACGTGCCGGGCCGTGATCCGCGGTCTCGGGTCGATTCAGCGGGTGGTGAGGTCGTAGAGCGTGACTCCGTCTACTTCGGTGGCGGTGAAGTTCTCCTGAACCCATTGGGAGATCTGGGAACTGGTGCCGGAGGGGGCGGGGCCGATCCCTCCGTAGTGTCCACCGCGGTTGCTGCCGATGAAGTAGTGGACCTTTCCTTGGGCTACATATTCTTTGAATTGATCGAGGGTGGGGGAGGGGTCGCTGCCGTTGAAGCCGCCGATGGGCATTACCGGGAGTTCGGTGGCGAGTTGGTAGCCCGCAGCGCTGTTCGAGCCGATGGCCGCGGCGGCCCAGGTGTAGGTGGTGCCGTTGTGTTCGAGCAGGGACACCACTTTTTCGCTCGGTTTGCCGGCGCCGAGTAGACCACCCGCGGTGATGATTTCCCGGCCGGGACCACCGGTCGGCATAGGGCCCTGACCCGGCCCGTTCCCAGGGTGCCTGCCGGGTGCGTGGCCGTTCGGTGCGCCGCCGGGCGGAGGCGCACCGGGACCGTCCATCCCCTCGGCCCACGGTGGCCTGCCGAACATGCCGAACGCGCCCACATTCGGACCCGCCGACGGGATGGAACCCTCGTGCGGCGTGGCAATGGTGTCGATGGCATACGCGGTCGGCCCGGCCAGCCCGGTGAACGCGATGGTCAGCGCGGAGATGACGGCGAGTTTGCGCCGGGCGGGCACGAGCGCGGCGATTGTCGCGAGTACACCGACAACGAGCACGGTCCACCGCAACCACGGCACCCAATGCACACTGCGGGACAACAACATCCACGCGGTCGCGGTGGTGAGCCCGACGGCGAGCGCGAGCATCGCCCGAACCCACAGTCGGTGCCGCGCACGCCACAGCAGCACCGCTCCCGCGCCGACGAGTGCACCGACGGCCGGAGCAAGCGCCACCGTGTAGTACTGGTGGAAGATCCCCGCCATGAAGCTGAAGGTCAAGCCGGTCACCAACAGCCAACCGCCCCAAAGGATCAGCGAGGCCCGCTGTAGATCGGTTCGGGGAGCCTTGCCGCGCAACAGCATTCCGGCAACCACGGCCACCAGCGCGGCGGGGATCAGCCAGGCGATCTGGCCACCCTGCGCTGCCTCGAACATGCGGGTGATGCCGGTGCTACCCCACATGCCGTTGCCGCCGGGCGGCAGCTCACCACCGGGTCCGACACTGCCGCTCTCGTTGCCGCTGAGCCGGCCGAGCCCGTTGTAGCCGAGTGTGAGCTCGAGAATCGAGTTGTTCTGCGACCCACCGATCCACGGCCGCGACGAGGCAGGCCACAGTTCCACGGCGAGCAACCACCAACCGGCCGCGACCACCATGGCGACACCCGCGGCCAATAGCTGCACGATGCGTTTGCCCAGCTTGGGCGGCCCCGCGAGTAGATAGGTCAGAGCCAGCGGCGGAACAACCAGCAGCACCTGCAGCTGCTTGGTGAGAAAGCCGAACCCGACGAACACCCCGGTCAGCACCAGCCAGCGCCAGCGCCCGTCCTCGACCGCCCGGGTGATCGCCCACGCCGCGGCAACCATCAGGAAGACCAGCAGCGCGTCCGGATTGTTGAAGCGAAACATCAGCACCGCAACGGGAGTCACCGCGAGCACCAGTCCGGCGAGCAGCCCGGCGGCGGGCCCGAACGGCCTGCGCACCGTCGCCCACAGCAGCGCCACGCTCGCGACACCGAGCAGCACCTCCGGCACCAGAATGCTCCAGCTGTTCAACCCGAACGCCCGCACCGAGAGCTCCATCAGCCACAGCGCGGCGGGTGGCTTGTCCACGGTGATCGAGTTCGCCGCATCCGACGACCCGAAGAAGAATGCCTTCCACGACACCGAACCGGCTTGCACCGCAGCGGAATAGAACGAATTCGACCAGCCGTTCACGCTCAGATTCCACAGGTACGCGACAGTCGTGCCGATCAGCAGGACCGCCAATGCCGGGTATTCCCAACGGGTCCTACGCTCGGGCGCGGGCTGTGCCGGAGCCGCGGTGGGCGGCGCGAGTGTCGCGGTCATCGAACACCTTCCTCGTCGCCTGCGTCCGAACCAGCGTCGGAGCCGGCCGTTGCGAGCGCCTTCCGCGCCGGGTTCGGCGTATTCCGGAACACCCACCGCAAGCCGACGAATCGCAGGATCGTGGCCACCAGATTGGCGAGTACCAGCACGAACAATTCCAGATGCACCGGCGCGTCCGGCGCCCAATGGTGCAGGGTGAACAGTGATCCGCTGGTCAGCGCCAGTCCGATCCCGAAGATCACCAAACCTTGGAACTGATGCGACACCGCACCCGTCGCCCCGCGCACCCCGAAGGTGAACGCCCGGTTGGCCGCCGTATTGGCGACCGCCGTGATCAACAGCGCCAGGAAGTTGGCCACCTGCGCATCGGTGAACGATTGCAGCACCACATAGAGCAACAGATAGGCCAGCGTGCTCAGCACGCCGACGATCGCGAAACGAACCAGCTGGCCGACCATCCCGAGCGGCACCCCCGGCACCAGCGGTTCGCGCCCCACCGCACGGCGCAGTTCCTCCAGCGGCAACGCCCCGGTGGCCAGCGCCCGCGTCAACCGCCCGATACCGAGCAGGTCCTTGCGCGCGGTGTCGACGATGTCGACCCGGCTGTCCGGATCGTCGATCCAGTCCACCGGCACCTCGTGGATGCGCAACCCGGCCCGCTCGGCGAGCACGAGCAGCTCGGTGTCGAAGAACCACTCCCCGTCGCGCACCAGCGGCAGCAACTGCCGCGCCACCTCGCTGCGCATCGCCTTGAACCCGCACTGAGCGTCCGAAAAGTGCGCCTGGAGTGAGGCTTTCAGTAAAAGGTTGTAGCAGCGCGAGATGATCTCGCGCTTCGGCCCGCGCACCACCCGCGAGGACGCGCTGAGCCGGGTACCGATCGCCAGGTCCGAATGCCCGGTGATCAGCGGCGCCACCAGGGGCAGCAGCGCGTTCAGATCGGTGGACAGGTCCACATCCATATAGGCGACCACTTGCGCATCGGAATGTTCCCAGGCCGCGCGCAGCGCCCGTCCACGCCCCTTGGCATCCAGGTGCAGCACCCGCACGCCGTCGAGTTCCTCGGCGAGCAGCTCGGCGACCTGCAGGGTGGCGTCGGTGCTGGCATTGTCGGCCACCGTGATCCGCGCCGGGAAGGGGAACCCTTCGCGCAGATACGCATGCAGCCTGCGCACACAGATGCCGAGGTCGGTCTCTTCGTTGTAGACGGGTATCACCACGTCCAGCACGGGCGCACCCGATGTCTCGGCTAATTCCGCCGCCGCGACGGTCACAGTCTCGGTCATAGGGACTACCTTCGGCCGCCACGTTGTCACGGAGCTGGGCCCCAGCTGTGAGGTTCCTGGGGGGCGTGGCGACCAGCGCGGATCGGTCCCGGCGTGGGCGGGCGTAGCGTACGGTCGGGGGGACCGGGACCGTTCAGGTCCTCCGAGCAAAGGACCACGTTTGTCCGACAAGTCTCCGCGCAGCTCGATGTCGAAGAAATCCGGGAAGTCGCTGAAAGAGAAGCGAGCGGACAAGAAGACCAAGTCCGCGCCCGAGCAGAGCATCATCGATCCGAAGAAGCGCTGACCGCCGCTGAGCGAGGCGCTCGGTCCTCGCTCAGCGACAGTTCCGTGACCCGGCCCGGAACAGCAGGCCGGGTGCCCGTCAGGCGGGCAGCTGTACCGCCTCTTCGGTCACTTCCCGCGCCGCCGCGCCGCGCCGCATCAGCAGCAACACGAGTGCGCCGCCGATCAAGCCGACGACACCACTGACCGCGAGCGTGCCCTGGACACCCGCCGCCGCGGCGGCCCGCACCGTCGCCGCCAGCGCGGACTGCGCCTCGCCAGGCACCTGCTGCACCAATACCGCGGCTTGGCCGCCGCCCACAGCGCGCGCCGAGGCCTGCGCGTCCGGCACCGCCCGCTCGGCGAGCACATCCGCCGCTCGGGCCGTGAAAACACTGCCCAGCGTGGCGATCCCGAGGGTGAAGCTCAGCTGCTGCGCGGTATTGACCGCGCCCGTTGCCATTCCGGCCCGCTGCCATGGAACCGCCGCCATCGCGGCCGAACTCAACGTCGCGGTGGCCAGTCCGACCCCGAGCCCGATGACCAGGAACCCGGGAACCAGTGCCGCCCAACCCGCCTCGCCGTGCACCAGCAGTGCGCCCGCCACGCCGCCGAGGCCGGTGGCGAAGAGACCACCCGCGATGATCCGGCCGCGGTGCTCGCCGTGCAGATACCGGCCGAAGCCGCCGGATACCAGAAAAGCCATGACGGACAACGGAAGTCCCACCGCGCCCGCCTGGATCGCGCTCAGTCCGAGCACCGACTGCAGCCAGATCTGGGTGTACATCAGCGCGCTGAAGGCGGCGAAGAACAGCGCACCCGCGGCGACGAGTACTCCTACGAACGAACGGTCACGCAGCAGCGCCAGGTCGAGCATCGGGTGGGCCGAAGCCCGTTCGACGAGCAGGAACACCACCAGCGAGACCGCCGCGGCCAGCAGCAACCACCAGGTCAGCGAATTCGACCAACCGTGCTCGTTGGCCCGGATCAGCGCGTAGGTAGCGGTCGCCGCGCTGACGGTGAACGCCGCCATGCCCGCGACGTCGATCCGGCCGCGCCGCGCCCGCTCCCCGTCGGCGAGTACCCACAGGCACAGCGCCACCGCCACCGCGCTGACCGGCAGGTTGACGAAGAAGATCCAGCGCCAGGACGCGAGATCGGTGAGGACGCCGCCGATGATCGGCCCGACGGCGCTGGACGCGCCCGCGACAGCGCCCCAGACCCCATACGCGGTGCCCCGGTCCCGTTCGGTGTACGAGTTGTTCAGCAGGGCGAAGGTGGTGCACGCCATGGTCGTCGCGCCGATCCCCTGCACCACCCTGGCGAGGATGAGCACGGTCGGGTTCGGTGCGAGGCCGCAGACCAGCGAGGACGCCGCGAACAGCAGCAATCCGGCCAGGTAGGTGCGGCGATGCCCGGCCAGGTCGGCGATCGAGCCCGCCCCGAGCATGAGCGCTGCCATGGCGAGGGCGTAGCCGTCGACGACCCATTGCAGTGAGCTGAACGACGCGTTCAAATCGTTCCGCATGTCGGGCAGTGCGACGTTCACGATGGTGACGTCGACCAACAGCATGAAGGTGCCCAGACACACCGTCAGCAGCGGCAGCCATTTGCGCAAAGCCGTTGTCCTCTCTCGAAATCGGGGAGTGTGGAGACGGCGTCGAGTATCCGGAGAATCGGGTCGAACGGACGCCACGATGCCGACTCGGCGTACATTTCCTCCCTATGAGCGCCGCTGAAATAGGCAAAAACTCCATCTTGGACGGCGTCGATACGCAGATCGTGCAGGCGCTACAGCTCGATCCCCGGGTCTCGTTCAACCGGGTCGCCGCCGAACTGGGCGTCGCCGAGCAGACCGTCGCCCGCCGATACCGGCGGCTACGCCGCGACGGCGTGGTCCGGGTGATCGGCGCGGTCGACTCCCGTGCGCTCGGCGAGAACGACTGGATCATCCGGGTGCACTGCCGTCCGGACGGCGCGCGGCAGGTCGGTGAGGCGCTGGCCCGCCGCGACGACGCGGCGTGGGTCGCCATCGCGGCGGCCGGCGCCGAGGTCAACTTCTCGCTGCACCCGCGCACCCAGCAGGATCGCGACGACCTGCTGGTGCAGCGACTACAGCGCACGGCGCCGGTGCACGACATCGCCGCGGCGATGATCCTGCACCGCTTCGTCGGACCGGGTGCGGTCGACTGGCGCGGCAGGCAGGCGAAGCGCATCGAGGGCGAGGACGCCACGGCCGCAACAGATTACACCGAGGCCGACCTACAGCTCCGGGACGAGGACGACGCACTGCTCGAGCTGCTGGCCCGCGACGGGCGCGCGAGCTACTCCGTGCTGGCACGTGCCACCGGCATGAGCATCGGCCGGGTGGCTCGCCGTATCGCGGCCCTACAGGCCGCAGGCATTCTCTACTTCGATCTCGACATCGCCCCTGCCGCACTGGGTTCCAGCCTCTCAGCCTTCCTCTGGCTGCGGGTGGCCCCGGCGCAACTGGCTGCGGTCGGCCGCGCCATCGCCGAGCACGACGAAACCGCCTATGCCGCGGCGGTTACCGGGCCGTTCAACATCTTCGCCGTGCTGACCGCGGACACCTCCGACGATCTGTATCACTATGTGACCACCAAGATGGCGACCCTCGACGGCGTGCACAGCTTCGAACTCACGCCGGTGCACGAACGACTCAAGCAGGCGGGCTCACGCACCAGCGCGGGCCTGCTGATTCCGCCGCCGCCGGTGCCACCTCGCTCCAGCACGGCCCGGCGTCGCTGATCGCTCTGTCCTACAAGGCGATACCGAACCGTGCCGCCGTCCGCCTGCCCGCCCGGTACAGCGGGACGCCGAGGTCTTCGTAGGCCGGGCCGAGCAGGCGGGGGATCAGGTCGATGGCGCGGGCATCGGCGCCGATCAGCACGCGGGCCTTGTTCTTGGTAACGCCGTGCAGGATGGTTTTCGCGGCGGAGTCCGGGCTGGTCAGGGTGAGCGCGTCGAAGCCGCGGCGGATCGTCTCCACGTCCACGTCGTCGGGGATGCCGCGGGCGCTCACCGCGATATTCGTCTTCACGCCGCCCGGATGCACGCAGGTGACACCGACCGGATGCCCGGCGATCCGCATCTCCTGCCGCAGCGCCTCGGTGAAACCGCGTACCGCGAATTTGGCTGCGTTGTAGGCGCTTTGGGTCGGCACGCCGACCAGCCCGAACACCGAGGACACATTGACGATGTGTCCGTCGCCGGAGCCGATGAGGTCGGGCAGGAAGGCCTTGGTGCCGTGCGCGACACCCCAGAAGTTGATGTTCATCAGCCAGTCGAAGTCGTCCCACGTCATGTCCTCGACATCGGCGCCGAGGGCCACGCCCGCGTTGTTGATGACCAGGTTCACTTGTCCGAATTCGCCGCGCACGGCCGCCGCGTGCGCGTACACCGCAGCCCGGTGCGCGACGTCGAGCTCGTAGGGAACCGCTGTCGCACCGAGCTTTTCGCAACGCCCCGCGGTGTCGGCCACTGATTCGGTGTTGATGTCCGACAGCGCCAGCCGAGCCCCGCGCCGGGCGAGTGCCAGTGCCAGCGCCCGGCCGATGCCGGAGCCCGCGCCGGTGATCACGGCGACTTTGTCTGTGAAGTTCTTCATTGAACGTCCTCGGGGTTGCGGGGCGGGCGGGTCGACCGACCGTTGCGGTGGGGCGTTGGAAAGGTTTGGATCGGAATGTCTTCCAGGACGACCGTGCGCCGCGTCGGGGAACTCGGTGCGGGACCGATGAACTCGTACTCCGCCGGGTCGAGCCGCCTGGTCTGCAGCCAGTACTGCCAGGTGAGCCCGGACCACAGCGTCCGATTGTTCCCGTGCTCGTCCAGATACCAGCTCTGGCAGCCGCCGGTGTTCCACACCGAACGCGAAAGCCCTTGCTGCAGCCGAGCATTGAATCGGTCCTGCGCCGCCCGCCGCGGCACCAACGCGACCGCGCCCTGCTCGCGTACCCGCCGAATCGCCTGCAGCACATAGTGGATCTGTGCCTCGATCATGAAGATCATCGAGTTGTGGCCTAGGCCGGTGTTCGGCCCGACCAGGAAGAAGGCGTTCGGCATGTCGGCGACCGTGATCCCGCGGTGCGCCTGCACGCCCTCCCGGTCCCAGCGCTCGGTCAGGTCCACCCCGCGCAGACCGACCATCGGCAGATTCTTATACGAATTCAGGACGTGAAAACCGGTGCCGTAGATGATCACATCGGCCTGGCGCTCGACACCGTCGGCGGTGACGATGCCGTCCTCGGTGAAATGGTCGATGCGTGCGGTGGCCAGCTCGGTCTTGGGATCGGCGAGCGCCGGATAGTAGGTGTCCGAGCCGAGCAGCCGCTTACAGCCCGCCCGATAGTCCGGCGTCACCTGGGCCCGCAGCACCGGATCTGCGATCTGACGCTCGATGTGGCGCCTGCCGACCTGCTCGAGCACCTTCAGCAGCGCGGGCCGCCAGTTCATCGCGTACCCGCCGGCCTCGGCGCCCCAATAGATTCCGTTGCGCAGCGCCAATCGCAGGCCGGGCACCCTGCCTAGCGCCCGCCGGAAACGTTCGGAGAACTCCACATCCGCGCGCGGCATCACCCACGGCGCGGTGCGCTGGAACACCGTCAACGCCGCCACCTCGCCGATGATCTCCGGCACGAATTGCACCGCGCTGGCGCCCGTTCCGATCACCGCGACCCGCTTGCCTGCCAGGTCGACCCCGTGATCCCACTGCGCGGAGTGGAACGCGGCACCGGTGAAGTCGGCGCTGCCGCGAAACTCCGGAATGCTCGGAATATGCAGGGCACCCACCGCGGACACGAGGAACTGCGCGACATATTCCTGACCGTCCGCGCTGAACGCGTGCCAGCGTCGCTCGGCTTCGTCCCAATACCCGTGGGCCATGTGCTGCCGGAAACGGATGTGCGGCCGCAGCCGGTATTTGTCGGCGACGTCCTTCAGATAGTCGAAGATCTCCTGCTGCCCAGAGAACAGCCGCCGCCAAGTCGTGCGTGGCTCAAAGGAATACGAATACAAATGGGTCGGCACATCGCAGGCACAGCCGGGATAGGTGTTGTCGCGCCAGGTGCCGCCGATCTCCGCGGCCTGCTCCACGATGAGGTAATCGTGGATACCCGCCTTGTCGAGGGCGATGCCCATGCCGAGGCCGGAAAAACCGCTGCCGACAATGAGGACTCGGGTGTGGATCGCGGACGTCATCGTCCCCACCGGCTCTCTGCGTTCGGAACCTGATACCACCGGTTCTGGGTAGTTTTCCGAGTGTGTCCCACGCCTCAGCCGATGTCAACGGCGCGACCCGGTCATCGGTACCGCTGGTAGCAGGTAGCATCCGGAATTGTGATGCGCAGCGGGCGAAAATTAGACGAGGTGCCACGCAAGCGCGTCGACGCACGCACGGAGCGCTGGCGGGAGCACCGGCTGAAGGTGCGCGAGGAGTTCGTCGACGCGGCGTTCCGCGCGCTGGACAAGTTCGGCCCGGAAGTCAGCATGGGCGATATCGCCAAGGAGGCCGGCGCGGCGAAACCCAAGCTGTACCGGCACTTCGAGGACAAGACCGACCTGTACAACGCCATCGTCGACCGGGTCCGCGACATGCTGTGGGAGCAGCTGATGTCGAGCGTGGATCTGACCAACGATTCGGCGCGCGAGCTGGTGCGCCGCGGCGCCGCGGAGTACGCGCTGGTGGTGTCGCAGCACCCCAACGTTTTCCGGTTCATGCTGCACAGTCATTTCGCGCAGCAGTCCGACGACTCCGAACGCGCGCTGCAATCGGCGCGGCAGTCCGCTAAACGGGCCGCTGATCTGTTCGCCGAATTGGTCGCCGACACCGCGGTCGAGGTGGACAGTGTCGAGCTCGTCATCTACTCGATTTTCGGCGCGGTCGGTTCGGCCACCGACTGGTGGCTCGGCGCGAACCGGTTGAAGACGCAGCCGATGCCGATCGAGAAGTTCGTTGCCTACCTTGCCGAGACCATCGCCGCGCTCACCGAGGCCAATGCTCGGCTCAACGGCATCGTCATCGACACTGATCTGCCACTGCACCTTGCCTTTTCCGGCGAATAGCGCCTTGCCTCGCCGACCGCGGCATCGCCGGGGCCGGCGCTGGAACTTTGGTCGCATCCACCCGAACGACGTTGTTCTGGTTCGACCGCTTCATCGAGGCCAACCGCGTTTGCGACACCTCTATTGTCTCAGCACCCACCGACAAGAACCGCCCCCTTAAGGGGCTGCTGGGGCGGTGGATCACCCCCCAATTTCCGGGGGTCGCCCCCGATGTCAGTCGTGGTGCAACCGCCATAGCGGCGACACCGGACCGTGCCCCGCGCCGAGGTCGTACGACGCGGCGAGGCACCGATAGGTCCACTCCTTGGCGAACTCCACCGCCTCGGGCACCGGATACCCGTTGGCCAGCGCGCACGCGATCGCCGCGGCCAGGGTGTCGCCGCCGCCGTGGTCGTTGCCGGTGCCGATCCGCGGCGCGGTGAACTCCAGGAACTGTGCGCCGTCGAAGAGCAGGTCGGTGCTGTACTCCGAGGCGCGCAGGTGCCCGCCCTTCACGATCGCCCACTGCGCACCCAGTTTGTGCAGTGCCTCGGCGGCCGAGCGGGCGGACGCGTCGTCGGTGACCTCGATGCCGGTGATCAGCCTGACCTCATCGAGGTTCGGCGTCACCACCGTCGCCAGCGGAATCAGCGTGTGCCGGACGGCGTCCAGGGCCTCCTCGTGCAGCAGCGGGTCGCCGTGCATGGAGGCGGCGACCGGATCGACCACCAGCGGGATCTGCCCGTCCCGGCCGATGCCCACCTCCCGGCAGACCGCCGCGACGGCCTCGATGATGGCGGTCGAGGCGAGCATGCCGGTCTTGGCCGCGCCGACCCCGATATCGGTGGCCACGGTGCGGACCTGGCCCGCCACGATGTGCGGCGGGATCTCGTGGAAGTCGCTGACCCCCACCGAGTTCTGCACCGTCACCGCCGCGACAGCCACGCAGGCGTGCACCCCGCACAGGGCCATGGTGCGCGAATCGGCCTGGATTCCGGCGCCGCCACCGGAGTCGGTTCCGGCAATGGTGAGCACCCGGACGGGGGTCTGCCCGTCGGGGGTCAATGGCAACAGCTTCACCAGACAAACCCTACGACCGTCGGGCCCAGTTGCCACGCGCAACCGGCGACCCGGCCTGCTGGCAGCAAATGAAAACCATTATCATTAAGCCATGACCACCTCACCTCCCGCCGACCTGCTCCCCGTCACCGTGCTGTCCGGCTTCCTCGGCGCGGGCAAGACGACACTGCTCAATCACATCCTCGCCAACCGGGAGGGCCGCCGGGTGGCGGTCATCGTCAACGACATGAGCGAGGTCAACATCGACGCCGCGCTGGTGGCCGGCCAGGGGCACCTCGATCGCACCGAGGAGAAGCTCGTCGAGCTGACCAACGGCTGCATCTGCTGCACGCTGCGCGAGGACCTGATCGAGGCGGTGGGCAGGCTCGCGCGGGAGGGGCGGTTCGACCAGCTGGTGATCGAGTCGACCGGCATCTCCGAGCCGATGCCGGTGGCCGCCACCTTCGACTGGGAGTTCGAGGACGGGTTCAAGCTCGGCGATATCGCGCGGCTGGACACCATGGTGACGGTCGTCGACGCGTCCACCTTCCTCGCCGAGGTGGCCCGCGGGCAGGCGCTGGCCGAGCGGAATCTACAGGCGGGCGAGGGCGATGCCCGCACCATCGCCGACTTGCTGGTGGATCAGGTGGAATTCGCCGATGTGCTGCTGGTGAACAAGACCGATCTGGTCGGCGCCGCGGCTGCGGGTGCGGTGGAAGCGACTGTGCGCAAACTCAATCCGCGCGCCCATGTGTTGCGCACGACCAACGGTGTGGTCGAGTTGAGCGAGGTGCTCGGCACCGGCCGGTACAACCCGGTCGTCGCGGCGGAGGCCGAGGGCTGGGACGAGGAGCTGGCGGGCGGGCACACGCCGGAGACCGAGGAGTACGGCATCCGCAGCCTCACCTACACCGCCGACCGGCCGTTCCATCCGCTGCGGCTGTCCGAGGCGCTCGGTGAACTGCGTGGGCTGTTGCGTAGCAAGGGTTTCTGCTGGATCGCCAGCCGCGCCACCTTGGCGGCCGTCTGGTCCCAGGCCGGGCCGAATCTCGTCTTCGAGCCCGCCGCGTGGTGGTCGGCGCTGGAAGTGCCTGCCGGACAGGAGATCGTCTTCATCGGGATCAAGCTCGATCGGGACAAGGTGCGGGCCCTGCTCGCCAATGCACTGCTCACCGATGCGGAGTTCGCCGCCGGGTCGGCCGAGTGGGCCGGCTACCCGGATCCGTTCCCGGCCTGGGGTGAACTGCACGAGCACGCTTAGGACGAGAGTTGTTGGCTCAACGTATTTTCGGGCAGTGGCGACCCACGCACCGGGGTTCGGAGCGTGGGCCGCGGCGCGTCGTGGCATGGCCGGCCACTCAATGCGAGATGCCCGGGGTCTGCCGCAGGTAGGTGGTGTCGGTCAGCTGCTCGAGCATGAAGTCGGCGATGTCGGCGCGGGAGATCTTCAGCGCGAGCCCGCGCTCGTCCGCGGGGAAGCCGCGCCGGAAGCCACGGGTGCGCGGCCCATCGGTGAAGGCGCTGGGCCGCACGATCGTCCAGTCCAGGTCGCTGGCGCGGACGTAGGCCTCCTGCTGCACGTGGTCGGCGTAGGCCTGGCGCAGCAGCATCCCGAACATCAGGTACTTCCACACGAAGTTCAGGTTCGCCCGGCTCTCGCCCACGCCCAAGGTGGTCTGCACGATCAACCGCTTCACCCCGGTCCGATTCATGGCCTCGAGTACCGCGCGGGTGCCCTCGGCCCGGATCACGCCCTTGCGGCCCGCGCCGAGCGAGACGAGCACCGCGTCCTGACCGGCGACCGCGCGCTCGACCGAATGCGTATCCAGCACATCACCTTCCACGATGTGCAGCCGCTCGTGCCGCTGTTCGATCCCTGCCGCGCTGCGGGTGAAGGCGGTCACCTCGTGACCCTCCTCGATGGCTTGCGCGACGACCAGGCGACCGACCGTGCTGGTGGCTCCGAAGACCGCGATTTTCATGGTGTTTCTCTCCTTGGTGAAAGCCGTTGAGCTGGTGGTGAACTAAGTACAACAGCGCAGAGCGAGACGAACCATGGCCGTGAGTCTCGATGGCATAAGAGACAGTCTCGAACGGTTGACGCATGCGACGGCCCGCACCCGGTGGGGGTGCGGGCCGTGCGGCGGCACTCAGCCGATCTCGGCGAAGAACTGCCGGATATCGCCGACGAGGAGCTCCGGCGCCTCGTGCGCGGCGAAGTGGCCTGCGGCATCGTTCGGACCGCCGATCACCGAGCCGGAGTCGTAGGAGTTCCAGCTGACGATGTTGCTGTGGTCGCGCTCGGCGAAGCGGCGGATCGACTGGAAATCACCTTTGAACATGGCGACCGCGGTCGGGGTCGTGGTCGGCCCGGTGGGACGGTCGGTGCTGTGCGCCTCTTCGTAGTAGAACCGGACCGACGACGACGCGGTGCCGGTGAGCCAGTAGAGGGCGACATTGCCGATGACGAACTCGGGGTCCAGGCTCTCGCCGAAAAGCTGTGCGTTCCAACCCAACAGCCCGATCGGCGAATCGGAGAGCGCGTAGGCCAGCGTCTGCGGCTGCTGGCTGCACAGGATATTGAAGGCCATCTTGTTGTCCTGGAACCACTTCAGGTGCTCCAGTGCCGCCAGGTCTTCCGCCGAGAGATCGACGAACTCGGCCGGGTCGCCGGACGGGAACGAAAACAGCTGCGTCACATGGACGCCCACCACCCGGCCCGGCACCAGGCGACCGATCTCCGGTGAGACCATCGAGCCGCCGTCATTGCCGATCGCGCCGAAACGCTGGTAGCCGAGTCGGTCCATCAGCTCGATCCAGGCCTTTGCCACGCGCCGCATGGTCCAGCCGGTGCTGTGGGTGGGGCCGGAGAAACCCATGCCCGGCAACGCCGGAATCACCACGTGAAAGGCGGGGTCGTCGGCGGATTCCGGCGCGGTCAACGACTCGATGATGTCGAGGAACTCGAGCACGGAGCCGGGCCAGCCGTGGGTGAGGACGACCGGCAGCGCGTCCGCGCGGGCGGACCGGATGTGCAGGAAGTAGATGTTCTCGCCGTCGATCTCGGTGGTGAACTGCGGGTAGGAGTTCAGCTTCGCCTCCAGCGCCCGCCAGTCGAAACTCTCCAGCCAGTACTGCGCGAGGGCGCGCACCCGATCGCCGGGCACGCCGTAGGAGTCGCCGACACCCGGCAGTTCACTCGGCCAGATGGCGCGGCGCAGCCGGTCCGCCAGATCGTCGAGCTTGCTCTGCGGGACGTCGATCTGGAAAGGCTTGATGGTGCTCATGGCGTTCTCCTCATGAAACGGAATGTTTCGTTCTGTTTCAACTCTAACAGAACGGATCATTCCGTTTCAATACCTGGCGACAAGTTTTTGTTTGCCCAGTTGGATGGCTTGGGGACGCAAACAGCCCACACCCGGCCGGGTGTGGGCTGTGGATGCGACGCTCAGCGGTACTGCGCGAAGAACTCGGTGATCTCGGTGGACATCAGCTCGGGCGCGACGTGGTGCAGGTAGTGCGTGTACACATCGTGGGTCCGCCACGCGACGATGTTGCTGTGGTCGCGCTCGGCGAAGCGGCGGATGCCGTGGAAGTCGCCGTTGGATCCCGACAGTGCCAGCGGGACCGACGTCGGTCCGGTCGGCTGGTCTGCCTTGGACTTCTCGAAGTAGTGCCGAATCGCGGAACCCGCTGTGCCGGTGAGCCAGTGGATCGCGATGTTGGTCAGCACGAAGTCGTCGTCGAGGTCGGGTCCGAGCAGTTGGCTGTTCCAGCCGACGAGTCCGGCCGGCGAATCCATCAGTGCGTGCGCCAAGGTCTGCGGTTGCTGCGACTGCAGGATGTTGAACCCCATCTTGTTCTTGACGAACCAGTCCAGCGTCGCCAAGGACTGCGCCTCGTCCTCGGTGAGGTCGGCCATTTCGGCCGGATCGCCGGTCGGGAACGAGTAGACCTGGGAAACCTGCACGGCGACAACGTGTTCCGGATCGACGCGGCCGAGTTCGGGGGAGATCTGCGCGCCGCCGTCGTTGCCGACCGCGCCGTACTTGTCGTACCCGAGCCGCCGCATCAACTCGGCCCAGGCCTTCGCGATCCTGGTGTCGTTCCAGCCGGCTTCCGTTGTCGGACCGGAGAATCCGTACCCCGGCACCGAGGGGATCACCAGGTCGTGCCCGGCCGCGGTCAACGGCTCGATGACATCGAGGAATTCGACGAACGTCCCCGGCCAGCCGTGGGTCAGGATCAGCGGCAGCGCCTCGGCACTGTCCTGCTGGGACCGCACATGCAGGAAGTGGATGTTCTGGCCGTCGATCTCGGTGGTGAACTGCGGGTACGCGTTCAGCGTCTCCTCGACCTTGCGCCAATCGAACCCGTCGCGCCAGTAGTCCACCAGGTGGCGGACCCGATCGACGCTCACCCCGTAGGTGTCGCCGGAGCCGGGGATCTGGTCGGCCCAGCGGGTGCGGGCCAGCCGGGCCTGCAGCTCGTCCAGCTCGGCCTGGTCGATGGCGATGCGGAAGGGGGTGATGGTGGTCATCTGAACTCCTTTTGAAACGGAATGCTTCGTTCTGTTTAAACCGTAACAGAACGGATCATTCCGTTCAAGTGCTATGCTGAAATCATGCCGAAGTCATCAGATGCTCCAGCTCAGAAGGCCCTACCCGGCCGCAAAGCGCAGGCGGCTCGCAACGACGGGCTCATCCTGGACGCCGCGCGGTCGGTGTTTCTGGCCGACGCCAATGCCCCGATCGCCGCCGTCGCCGAGCGGGCCGGGGTGGGGATCAGCGCGCTGTATCGGCGCTACCCGAGCAAAGAAGTCCTGTTGCGCACGCTCTGTCACGAGGGCCTGCGCCGCTACAACGTGGAAGCCGATGCGGCACTGGCCGATACGGACGGCTGGCGGGCGCTGGTCGAATTCCTGGAGCGGGTCGTCGACGCCGACGTGCACTCGCTGACGGTGCACCTGGCCGGCACCTTCACGCCGGACGAGTCGTTCCTGCCCGACGTGATGCACTCCGCCGAGGCGAACAACGAGATCGTGCGACGCGCGCAGGCCACCGGCAAACTGCGACCCGGCGTCACCGCCGAGGATCTCGGACTGATCCTGGAATCGTGTGCCGCCATCGCCATGCCCGATCCGGACCGCACCGCGCAGCTGCGCCGCCGGGTGCTCGCCATGCTGGTGGCGGGCCTGTCCGTGGACGGTGATCTGCCCGGCCCCCCGCCCAAGGCCGGCGAGTTCGCGTGGCGGTGGGAGCGGCGTCCCTGACCGCGACCGCGATTCTCGGGCGCTGACAGTTCGAGTACCGCGAACTCAGACCCGGCCGAACGCCAACGCCACGTTGTGGCCGCCGAAGCCGAACGAGTTGTTCAGGGCGTAGTCGATGCGCTGCTTGCGTGCTGCGCCGCGGACGATGTCCAGATCGATCGCCGGATCGCGATTGTCGAGATTCAGTGTGGGCGGGACGATTTGGTCGCGCAGCGTCAGCATGGTGACGAGGGATTCGAGCGCGCCCACCGCGCCGATCGAATGTCCCAGTGCGGATTTGGGGGCGTAAACCGACGCATCCGGTGCGACGGCGGCGATCGCGTTGGCCTCCGACGCATCACCGATCGAGGTGGAGGTCGCGTGGGCATTGATGTGCTGGATATCCGAAACCTGCAGCCCCGCAGTCTGTATCGCCTTGCGCATGGCCCGGGCCGCGCCGATGCCCGCCGGTTCCGAGGCGACGATGTGATAAGCGTCGGAGGTGATGCCCGCGCCGAGCACCCGGCCGTGCATCTCGGCGCCGCGGGCCCGTGCGTGCCGCTCGGATTCGAGCACCAGCAGCGCGCCCGCCTCGCCGAAGACGAAGCCGTCCCGGTCCCGGTCGAACGGCCGCGACGCCCGCTCGGGTTCGTCGTTGCGGGTGCTCATTGCCCGCATCATCGCGAAACTCGCGATGGGCACCGCATCGATGTGACCCTCCACGCCGCCGGTCACCACCACATCGGCTTCGCCGGTACTGATCAGCCGCCAGGCCTGCGCGATCGCCTCGGAGCCGGACGAGCACGCCGACACCGGTGTGAAAATGCCTGCCTTGGCGCCGATTTCGAGTCCGACGGTGGCCGCAGGCCCGTTCGGCATCACCATCGGCACCGACATCGGCGACACCTTCCGGTAGCCGCCTGCTCGCATCGCGTCTACCGCGGTGATCAAAGCGTCCCCGCCGCCGAGCCCGGTGCCGATGGCGACGGCGAGCCGTTCGCCGTCCACCTCCGGGGTGCCGGCCCGCTGCCAGACCGCGCGGCCGAGCACCAGCGCCAGCTGTTCGATATAGGACAGCCGCCGCTGTTCGATCCGCGTCAGTTGTTCGCCCGGATGCGACTTCAGCTGCCCGCCGATGCGCACCGGCAGGTCGTACTCGGCGACGAAGTCCGCGGTGAGCACGCCGATGCCGCTGCGCCCGAGCAGCAGCTCCGACCAGGTCGTATCCATGTCCTCGGCCAGCGACGTGGTGGCCGCGTACCCGGTGACGACCACGGATTCCCGAGTTTTTGAAGCGATTGTTACAGTCACGATGACATGGATACCTGTACCAGTCGCTACAGTCAACCCATGGCCCGCCCCCTCGACCACGCCAAACGCGCCGAGCTACTCGACGCCGTCGTGCGCTACATCGCCGACCACGGCCTCGTCGACCTGTCGCTGCGCCCGCTCGCCGCCGCCCTCGGCACCAGCTCGCGGATGCTGATCTACTACTTCACCACCAAGGAGGAGCTGCTGGTCCAGGCGCTGGCCACCCAGCGCCCGGACCTCACGGCGCTCTTCGCGCAGGTTGCCGACGCCGCCGAACTGCGCACGCAACTGTGGGAGTTCTGGCAGGCC
The DNA here is from genome assembly GCF_007990755.1 of Nocardia ninae NBRC 108245. GTDB lineage: Bacteria > Actinomycetota > Actinomycetes > Mycobacteriales > Mycobacteriaceae > Nocardia > Nocardia ninae. Next base: position 34,786 of record NZ_BJXA01000050.1, read on the forward strand.
AACACCTCCGGCGACGGCCGCACCAGCGTCCGGGTGATGCTGCAGGTTCTCGGTGCCGCGTGTGCGGCGCACAGCCCGTATGCCGAGTACGCCGAGACCGCCATCGCGACCTTCATCGAGGCGCTCGCCGCGGGCCTGCGCGGCCTGCCCTCCGTCGGCGATCCGGAACTCGTAGCGACACTGCTTGTTTCGGGCTTGCGCGGCATCCTTCAAGATCGCGTGATCACCGGCGACGTGGACCGCACCGATCGGGCCGCTCGCCTGCTGATCGACCAGTCGCTCCGATAGCACCGGCGGCCTGGTTACTTGGTGTTTGCTGTGACTCGGTGAATGCTGGATCGGTGGGTGAGCGAGGAGGCAGGATGGCGGCGAGCGTGCCGGAGACGAATGCCGCGGTTTCGACGGTGGGCGGCACCCGCTGGGTGATGCTCGCCGTGCTGTGCGCCAGCCTGCTGCTGGTGGCGATGGATGCCACCATTCTCAACGTAGCGCTGCCTTCGCTGATCGCCGATCTGCAGGTGGGGCAGCTCGAGCAGCTGTGGATCATCGACGTCTACGGGCTGGTGCTCGGCGGCCTGCTGATCACCACGGGCGCGGTCGGCGACCGGGTCGGTCGAAAGCTGCTCTTCCTTGCGGGTTTCGTGCTCTTCGGCGTGGCCTCGGTGGTGGCGGCGACGTCGCAGAGCTCATGGCAGTTGATAGCCGGACGGGTGCTCCTCGCCATCGGCGGCGCGATGGTGATGCCGTCGACGCTGTCGCTGATCCGGAACATCTTCACCGACGCGCGCGAGCGCACCCTCGCCATCGGCATCTGGGCCGCGGTGGCCGGTGCGGGCGCGACCATCGGCCCGCTCGTCGGCGGCGTGGTGGTCGAGCAGTTCGGCTGGGCGTCGGCGTTCTGGTTGAACGTGCCGGTGGTCGTGCTCACGGTGCTGGTCGGTGCCTGGCTGCTGCCGGAATACCGTGCGCCACAAGCTGGCTCGCTGGACTGGCTGGCCGCCGTGTTGTCCATCGCGGGCATTGTCGGATTGGCCTGGGGGATCAAGCATGTCGCCAAGGGCACACCCGACCCGGTGGACTGGGTGATCCTGGTGCTCGGTGTGCTGCTGCTCGCCTGGTTCGCCCGCCGCCAGCTCCGCGCCGCCGATCCGCTGCTCGACGTGCGGCTGTTCCGCAACGGCGCCTTCTCGGCCGCCGCCCTCGCCACGCTGCTGGCCATGCTCGCGATCGGCGCCGCGCTGTTCCTGATCTCGCTGTGGTTGCAGTACGTGCACGGCTACTCGCCGTCCGAGGCGGGGCTACGCACCTTGCCCTCGGCCTTGACGCTGCTGGTCGCGTCGCTGGCGACCCCGTGGTTGATGCAGCACATCGGCGTTCGAGCCGTGCTCGCCATCGGACTCGGCGCGCTGGCGCTCGGCTTCCTCGGACTCGCGCTCAGTCCCGAGCCGACCACGTATCCCGTTGTCGCACTGGTGCTCGCGTCCTTCGGCCTCGGTGACGGCCTGGCGATCACCGCGGCCGCCGCCGTCCTGGTCTCGGCGGTGCCGCCCGAACGCGCCGGGCAGGCCGGTGCGGTCTCCGAAACCAACTACGAACTGGGCATCGGGCTCGGTGTCGCACTGCTCGGCAGCATCCACGGGCGCGTCTTCACCGAGGAGATGGTCGACCTGCCGTTGCATGGCGAAAACCTCGATACGGCAAAGGAATCCATCGGAGGTGCGGTGGAGGTGGCGGGCCGGCTGGACACCGCGACCCGCGAACAGGTCCTCGCCGCCGCCCGGCACGCGTTCGACGCGGCGCTCACCACCACTGCTTACGTCTCCGCCGCCATTGTGGCCGTCGTCGCTGTTGTCGCCGTCTGGTTGGTTCCCAAGGGATTTCGGGTCACCGGCTCCCACTAGTTCCCCGCGCGTGCTCCTCATAGGAGACCGCTTCTCGCGATTCGCCGCAGTCGTGTCCGCTGCCGTTCATGGACTCGCATCGGGGAGTGTTATCAATCCCAGGTCGCCGTTTCGGGGTCGACGCCGTAGGCGCGGGCATTGGCGTCGATGATGTCGCGCAGCCACACGGTCAAGCCGGGCTCGATCGCGTCGTAGAACGCGGTGAAGCCCGGGTCGGCAGTGTGCCTGCGGCCCAAGCAGACCTGCATCGAATGAGTGCAGTCGAAGTAGAGGCCGATCGAGGCTCGGTGCCGCTCCGCCAGCGTGTTGGCCAAGTCGCTGCCCGGCGCCGTCCCGGCGCGATACGCGGCGGCCAGGTCCGCGTTGAGCGCCTCGACACTCTCGGCGATCTGTTGCCACTGTTCGGCGGTCCGATCCGCGGCACGTTCGGCGAACTGCGCCCACTGGGCGGTGTCACCCCACTGCTCGCGCGCCTCGCCGGCCCAAGCGGGTTGCCAGTGCTGACCGAAGATCGCCACCTGTTCCTCGGCGGGCAGCAGGATGCCGGACTCCCTGGCTTCGATCAGGCGATCCAGGGCATCGCCCATCTGCTGTAGCCGGGCGACGCGCTCGCGAACCTGGTCGCGCTGTTTGCGCAGTGCCGCCGCCGCATCGGTTGCCGGTGCGTCCAGCAACGCACCGACCTCGTTCAGCGGTACCCCGAGCTCGCGGTAGACCAGTACCCGATGGATGCGGGCGATGTCCGCCGCGGTGTAGAGCCGGTAGCCCGCGTAGCTGCGCTCGGAAGGGCAGACGAGCCCGATCGCATCCCAGTGGTGCAGCGTCCGGACGGTGACGCCTACCAGCGCGGCGACGGCACCGACCGTGCGGCCGGCGCCTATCGCCGACTCAGCGAAGGGACGATTCGTCACACCGTCCAGTGTGTCAGCCCCGACGCCGGTCACTGCTCGGGCGCCGGGATGCCCATGTCCCGCAGGTACTCGGCCGCCGCGCCGTTCGGCTCATAGGGCCGGGCCGCCGTCATGATCACCCGGATGTTCTCCGGCGTGACGACCTCCAGCTCCACCGAGTTCCACGGCATCTCCCGCGGCCCTGTTGTACAGCCCGGCCGCAACTGCTCACACGCGGTCGCGATCTGCTCGAGCTGGCTCAGCACACACGCGAAACTCACGCTGAGCGCCGACGCATCGGCAGGCCGCTCACCCGGTACGAGCAACACATCCTGAAACGCCCAGCGGCGCAAGTGCGTAACCTGCCCCGGCGCCGTGAACAGATCGAAGAACCCGAGACCCCGAACCCAGAAATCCACCGACCCGGCGAGATCCGCCGTCGGCGCCGTGATGAACATCGGCATCGCGTAGATGCCGCGGTAGAGCTCCGCAGGTTCGGCGTCGACTGCGGGATCGGGAACGGGGCTGATATCGAATGCGGAAAACGTGTCGGTCATGAATGCATCGTCGAGCCTCACGCAACGTCAGGGTCAAGCGCAATGAGCTCCGACTTGCGTTGAACCGGGGTGACACCGCTGCTCCGGCGTGGCGCGAACGCGGAAGTTATGGATTGCCATTGAATAGGTTCATGGGCGTATCGCCGGGCTGTCGGTCACCGAAGACCACGGATTCCGAAGTTGGGGTAAGGCCGTGATGGGTCGGTGGCTACTGTCTATAGCCGCTGTCGGCAACGCCGTTCTGCAGTGGGTCGACGACTACAACTCGACGCACATTTTCAATCCCGCTTTCACCGCACATGCCAAATTCCATGACGGTATTACGATCTCGCTGGCCACTATCCTGGGTGGACTGGCACTGATCTATCTCTGGCGCCCCGGCTATGGGCCGGAGCGACTGGCGGTGGGCGCGTTGTTCGCCGGTGTCTGGTGGACCGGTGCGGCCTGTGCGTTCCTGTTTCCGGGTGCGTCGCACCGTGACGCACAGTTCGCTGCCGATGTCCCGCACCTGTTCGGCATGCCGATCGATCTGCGCACGATCGTGCCCGCGATGATCGCCGTGGTCGCTCTGGGATATCTGTTGGAACGCCGCCGCCTCCGGACTATCCCCCGGAGCGCTCCGCTGCCACCGCCTTAAGAATCCGAAGCTCTGCAGGTACGTACTCTGCTGTCTCGGATCGGCCCAGCCACAGCTGACCTGGCCGCGGATCTGCTACACCGTCTCACTTCGAACGTATGTTCGATACACTGGAAGGAGGTGGTATCGACCGAGAGCGAGGGGTCATGCGGGAGTCGTCCTCGGGATTGTGGAAACTGCTGGTCAGTGAGGTTGCGCTGCGGCACGGGTTCGGGTGCGAGGAGTCGGACGGGGAGTTCGTGCTCAGTGGTGCGGCGGGGGTTCGGATCGTGCTGCCGAGTACGCGGCTGGCGCGGCGGGTTGCTCGGGCGCCGCGGCAACGGTGGGCGGCGCTGGTCGGTGATCGGCTGGAGATGCAGATCGCGGATCTGACCGCGGGGCATCTGGATATGGCGCGGCTGGAGTCGGTGCGGCCGCTGCTGCGGACTCGGCTCTGCTCGGCGCGCACGAAGGGGTTGATCAATGATGTGCGGCGGTTGGTCGCGCCCGGCCTGCTGCAGCGGGTGCTGGTCGACTTCGGTGAGATCATGACGCCGGTGACTTACACGGCTGCATTGCGTTGGGGCGCAAAGGAATCTGATCTGTTCGAGATCGCCGAGCGCAACACCCGCGCGGAGGGCGGGCTCGACCTGATGGCGGCCGAGATCGACGGTATGGACGACATTGATATCCAAACGCTCTACGGTGCTTCGGATTTCGTCACGGCGCACGTGCGCTGGCTCGACGACTATCCGGTCGTCGGACCCTGGGGTGCACTGCTCGTCATCCCGAGGCACACCCACCTGCTCGTGCACCCGATCACCGGCCCCACCGTCTTCGCAGGAATGAGCCTGCTCGCCCAGCTGCTCGTCGCGGGCGAGGCGGAGTCGAGACCGGTCAGCCGCTCGATCTACTGGTGGCGCAACCGGATCACCGTCGACATCGCCGCGACCATTCGCGGCAGCGGCGACCGGATGGAAGTCGTCCCCGCCGATCACCTCGAGTCGCTGCTGGCGATCATGCGCAGGGACGGAAACGACCGATTCCCGCACACCTGAAGCGATGTGCGGGAACCGGATGCGTTGCCGGACAGGCGAACCCGTCGACGAAGCTACGAAACGACGGGCAGGTAGACCGCGTTACCGTTGTCGACGAACTCCGCCGACTTCGCCGCCATCCCGGCCTCGATCGCCTCGACATCGGTGAGCTGGTTACGCGCCGCGTACTCGCGGACATCCGCCGAGATGCGCATCGAGCAGAATTTCGGACCGCACATGGAGCAGAAGTGCGCGGTCTTGGCGGGCTCGGCGGGCATGGTCTCGTCGTGGTATTCCCGGGCCGTGTCCGGATCCAGCGACAGCGCGAACTGATCGCGCCAGCGGAATTCGAAACGCGCCTTGGACAATTCGTCGTCGCGCTGCTGCGCATGGGGGTGACCCTTGGCCAGGTCGGCGGCGTGTGCGGCGATCTTGTAGGTGATCACGCCGACCTTGACGTCGTCGCGGTTGGGCAGCCCGAGGTGTTCCTTCGGGGTCACGTAGCAGAGCATCGCCGTGCCCGCCTGCGCGATGATCGCGGCGCCGATCGCCGAGGTGATGTGGTCGTAGGCGGGCGCGATGTCGGTGGCGAGCGGGCCGAGGGTGTAGAACGGCGCCTCCTCGCACAGCTCCTCCTCCAGCCGCACATTCTCCACGATCTTGTGCATCGGCACGTGCCCGGGGCCCTCGATCATCACCTGCACGCCATGGGATTTCGCGATCTTCGTCAGCTCGCCGAGCGTGCGCAGCTCCGCGAACTGGGCCTCGTCGTTGGCGTCGGCGATGGAGCCGGGGCGCAGGCCGTCACCGAGGGAGAAGGTCACGTCGTACTTCGCCAGGATGTCGCACAGCTCGGCGAAGTTGGTGTACAGGAACGACTCCTGGTGGTGCGCCAAACACCATGCGGCCATGATGGATCCGCCGCGCGAGACGATGCCGGTGACCCGCTTGGCGGTCAGCGGCACGTAGCGCAGCAGCACGCCCGCGTGCACGGTCATGTAGTCCACGCCCTGCTCGCACTGCTCGATCACGGTGTCGCGGTAGATCTCCCAGGTGAGCTTGGTCGGATCGCCGTTCACCTTCTCCAACGCCTGGTAGATCGGCACGGTGCCGACCGGCACGGGGGAGTTGCGCAGGATCCACTCGCGGGTCTCGTGGATGTTCTTGCCGGTGGACAGGTCCATGATGGTGTCGGCGCCCCAGCGGGTGGCCCACACCATCTTCTCCACCTCCTCGGCGATGGAGGACGAGACGGCCGAGTTGCCGATGTTCGCATTGATCTTCACCAGGAACTTCTTGCCGATGATGGTCGGCTCCAGCTCCGGGTGTTTGTGGTTGGCCGGGATCACCGCGCGACCGAGGGCGACCTCGTCGCGTACCAGCTCGGGCGTCACACCCTCGCGGGCGGCGATGAACCGCATCTCGGGGGTGATGATGCCTTGCCTGGCCCAGGCGAGCTGGGTCGGCGGTCCGTCGACCTCAGGCTTGGTCCAGGTGTCGCGGAGCTTCGGCAGACCCGACTCCAGGTCGATCTCCGCCGAGTCGTCGGTGTACGGACCCGAGGTGTCGTAGACGTCGAAGTGCTCACCGTTGGTCAGGTTCACCCGGCGCACCGGGACGCGGAGCCCGTCGACCTCGTGATAGTGCTTGACGCTGCCTTCGATGGGTCCGGTGGTGACAGTGTCGACTGTCTCGGAGCCGTCTTTGGACGCAACAGATGCCATGATTTTTCCTCCCTACGCCGGCATTACCCGGTCAGGTTCATACGGTCGACGGCCCTAGCCGTCCTCTCAGCCCGCTGGTGCGAGCCCCCGTTGGCGTGTGAAATTTTCCAAGCCGACAGTACCTGCTGACCCTGAACGCGCGTCAGGTGATCGGTGGAAGACGCAGGTCGGCGCCGGTGGCATCGGTCCGGCGCCGGCCGTACGAGCTCAGTCCGTCTTGCCGTGGTAGGCGTCGCGCATCTGCTGCAGGACGATCTTCCGCATCCCGAGCATGGCCTGCATGGCGCGGTTCACCGCTTCCCGATCGTCGCCGGTGACCAGCTCGGTGGCCTCGGCGGGCCAGATCTGCCACGGCACCCCGTATTTGTCGTTGAGCCAGCCGCATTCGATCTCCTTGCCGCCGTCGGCGAGCAGTGCCTCCCAGAGCCGGTCGACCTCGTCCTGGCTTTCGCAGTTGACCAGCAGCGACATGGCATGGGTGTAGTTGTAGTCGCCGCCACCGTTGATGGCGGTGAACTGCTGTCCGTTGAGTTCGAAGTCGACGGTGATCGCCAGATCCGTCGGACGGTTGGTCGCCTCGGTGTGGTACTGGACGTGGGTGATCTTCGAGTCGGCGAACAGCGAACAGTAGAACTCGGCGGCTTCTTCTGCCTGGGTGTCGTACCAGAGGTTGGTGACGATCTTCTGCATGATGGTCCTCCCGGCCGGAGTTGATAGATATCTGTGCAGACGTGATGGGTGACCGGAATTCATCGCTGTGGAATGAGAAAAGCCTGCCGTCGACCGGTGGGTTCCGGTCGGCGGCAGGCTTCGGACGTTGTTACTAACGCTCGCGAGGGCCGATCGGGAAACCGAGCGCGCCGAAGGTGGCGTTCAGGTTGATCTCGATCTGCGTCAGCAGCGCGTTGAAATCAGCCAGCATGGACACGACATTCTCGGTTCGGCAGCCGAACTGATCGGGTGCGTTCGGCGCGAGCCGCGCCTTCAGCCAGTTGAGCGTGTCGGCCATGCCGAGCGACGGCAGGCTCAAATGCTCGCTGAGATGATCGCGCTTGTAGAGCACCGATGCGCCACCGGCACACCACTGCTGGGACAGCCGGTCATTGGTCCACACCGGCACCGCCTCGTCGAACACGCCCTGGTACAGGAAGATCGGTGCGGTAGGAATATTGCGGCCGAGCACGGTCGAGTCGAAGACCTCCTTGATCTCGGGCACCGCGAGGAAGTCCGGGATCGGAATGGTCAGCAACCGGCCGTAGTCGACGAACATCTGGGTGAGCGCGTTGCGCGGCAGGCATTGCCGTTCGGTCTGGTCCATCAGCGCCCGGCCCTCCGGCTTCAGATACCGGTCGGAGGCCTCCCGGAACTTCGGATAGGCCTTGCGCAGTGAGGAAATGCCGATGCCGATCAGCGAGGAGAACATCGAGCCGTTCACATGCAGCAGCGACACCACATCCGAGGTCGGCGCGCCGAGCGCGATGCCTTTCACGTTCAGTTCGGGTGCGTAAGTCGGCTGCATTTCGGCCGCCCAGCCGGAGCCCATACCGCCGCCCGAGTAGCCCCAGAACGCAACGGGGGTGTTTGCTCCATCCAGCCCCAGCGGCTCGAAACGTTCGGCGGCACGGACGCCGTCGAGTGTCATGTAGCCCGGCTCCTTGGGCACGGTGAGGTGACCGTTGACGCCCTCGTAGTCCGGAATGGAGACCGCCCAGCCTTGGCTGATCAACGCGGCCAGCCCGAGCAGTTCGCTCTGTGAATGGATGCCTTCGAGTCCGGCCAGGCCCGCGCCCTGCTGCAACACGAACGACGGCGAGCAGTCCAGATTGGCGCTGTCGTAGTAGAACTGCAGCGATACCAGTGGCCGGGACCGATTCGGATCGGCTAGCGCGGGGAGCACCACCGTGGTCACGGCCGCGGTGGGTTGTTCGTTCAGATCCGTAGTGCGATAAAGCAATTGCCAGGCCCGTACATTCACCGGAAGAACGGTCAGCGCCGCGAGACGTACCTCGCGGGATCGGAGAATGGCGCCGGGCTCCTGGGCTTCGAAGCCTTCGGGCGGCTGGTAGAACGAATCTTCGTGCGGGAGTGGAATTGCGGTGGCCTGCGTGGGAGTGACTGCGCCGGCGAGCAGCACGGCGGCCATGGCGCACGCCATGGTCACCAGCGTGGCAACCGTGCGCCCCGACCGGGTACGACCGGTCCGATCCCCTGTGATCACTGACACGTGTGCGTCCTTCCTCATCATGTGACAGCGATTACAACATGAGAGCCTGTTATCAACAAGAACTCTTTCTAAAGCTTGTCGAGCTATGGTCGAGGTATGACCCGCAGCAAATCCGCCGCGCGGCCTGCCGAGGGGCCGGCTCGTCGCCGGATCCGTGGACTCGACGCCGAACAGCGCAGCGCACAGCGGCGCAATCAACTGCTCGACGCGGCCACCGAACTGTTTGCCGAGCACAGCTATTCGGGAACATCGATCGAGCAGATCTGCCAGCGCGCGTATGTCGGAACCAAGGGGTTCTACGACCATTTCGACAGCAAGGAAGCCTGCTACATCGCACTGCTAGAGAAACTCACCGCGCAGATCCAGCAACGAGTGATCGCCGGCGCCGCCGCGGCCGCCGACTTGGCCTGGCCCGAGCGCGCCGTGCCGGTGATCGAGGCGTTCGTGCACGCGATCGCCGACGACCCGCGCTTGGCCAGGGTGACTTTCGGTGAGGCGGGCGGCATCTCGCCCGCGGTGGAGCGGATGCGGCGCAGCAACCGGCGTTGGTCGGCGGCCTTCCTGGACCGGGTGTGGAGCGGTGAACCGGCGAGCGACGCCGGTGTGCAGCGGGCTCGGCTGGCCTTGGCGCTGGCCACCATCGGCGGCATGTTCGAACTCGTCGCGGACTGGCTGCACCATCACGACGACGGTGGCGCCCCGGACGGCGTCGACACCCTCACCGAGGATCTGATCCGGTTCGTGACCGTGGTCAATGCCGGACGCGGAGCTGTTGCGGGACAATAGTTTATGACAAACGACGCGGGGCGGCCGAATGATTCGGCCGCCCCGCGTCGTTGTTGTCCGGCTACTCGGGTCAGTCGCGACGACGCGCGGGCTGAATTCTCCCCCGGACCTCGCCGAGGCCGATGCGCCCGGTGCCGGGGCCCGGTGCGGACGCGGTGATGACCACCTCGTCGCCGTCCTCCAGGAACGTGCGCTTCTGGCCGCCCACCAGTACGGGTTCGCTACCGCCCCAGGAGAGTTCGATGAAGGACCCACGCTGGTCGGGCTCCGGGCCGGAGATGGTGCCGGACGCGTACAGATCACCGGTGCGGGTGGCGGCGCCGTTCGCGGTGAGGTGGGCCAGCATCTGCGCGGGCGACCAGTACATCCGGGAGAACGGCGGGTGCGCGACCACCTCCCCGTTCCAGGACACCGTCAGGTCGATGTCGAGACCCCACGGCTCCTTTTCTCGCAGGTAGGGCAGGGGCTCCGGGGATTGCTCCGGTGTCGGTACCCGTGCGGATTCCAGCGCGGCCAGCGGCGTAACCCAGGGTGCGATCGAGGTCGCGAAGGACTTGCCGAGGAAGGGGCCGAGCGGCTGGTACTCCCACGCCTGGATATCGCGGGCGGACCAGTCGTTGACCAGTGCGACGCCGAACACCCGCTCGGCGAACTCGCCGGTCTCGATCGGATCGCCGAGTTCGGAACCGACACCGACCAGGAAGCCGAGCTCGGCCTCGATGTCCAGGCGCCGGGACGGACCGAAATCCGGTGTGCCCGAATCGGTCCGGCGCTGGCCGGACGGCCGGATCACCTCGGTGCCGGACACCACCACGGTGCCTGCCCGCCCGTGGTAGCCGACCGGCAGATGCCGCCAATTCGGCAACAGGGGTTCGCTGTCCGGCCGGAACAGGCGGCCGAGGTTCGTCGCGTGGTCGATGCTGGCGTAGAAGTCGACGTAGTCGCCGATCGGCACCGGCAGGCCGAGCTGCACCTCGGACAGCGCATGTACTGCGGCGCTATCGATTTCGTTGCCTACCAGTTCGCGGATGCGTTCACGCACCTCCCGCCAATGGTCCGGACCCCGTGCCATGAGGGCGGCCAGGCTCGGTTCGGCGAACTCCGGATCACCCAGTGCCGCAGCGAGGTCGATGACCGAATCGCCCAATCGTGTTCCGACACGGTAGTGCTGGCCCTCCGGAGCGAACACCCCGTAGGGCAGGTTGTCCGCACCGAACAGGGAATCGTCGGGTACTTCGACGCGAGTCTTCACGCGGGCCCCCGTCCGGACCAGGTCCACGCGTACGCCGGGTCTTCACAGGCGAGAGCGCCTTCGCCGAGTTCCAGCGGCCGGAAGGTGTCGACCATGACCGCGAGTTCGTCGAAGTAGTCGAGCCCGATGCTGCGCTCGTAGGCGCCGGGCTGTGGGCCGTGCGCGTAGCCGCCGGGATGCACCGACACCGAACCCTGTGCGATGCCGGATCCCTTGCGCGCCTCGTAGTTTCCGCCGCAGTAGAACATGATCTCGTCGGAGTCGACGTTGGAGTGGTAGTACGGCACCGGGATGGACAGCGGGTGATAGTCCACCTTGCGCGGCACGAAATTGCAGACCACGAAGTTGGTCCCCTCGAAGACTTGATGAGCCGGCGGCGGCTGGTGGATGCGGCCGGTGATCGGCTCGAAATCGCTGATGTTGAACGTGATCGGATACAGGCAGCCGTCCCAGCCGACCACGTCGAACGGGTGGGTGGCGTACACCAGCCGGGTGCCGACGACCTTGCCGCCGGGGCGGTGCTTGACCAGCACCTCCACGTCGGTGCCGGTCGCGGTCAGGATCTCCGCCGGGCCGTGCAGGTCGCGCTCGCAGTAGGGCGCGTGCTCGAGCAGCTGGCCGAACTTCGACAGGTACCGCTTCGGCGGGGTGATATGGCTGGACGCCTCGATCACATACGCGCGCAAGGGTTCCGGGCCGGTGGGCAGCCAGCGGTGGGTGGTCGCGCGCGGGATGAGCACCTGGTCGCCCTGGCGCGCGGGCAGCGGGCCGAAGACCGTCTCGACCACCGCGGCACCGGATTCCACATAGACCAGCTCGTCGCCGATCGCGTTGCGGTACAGCGGTGAGCTGCCCTTCGCCACGACATAGGAGATGCGCACATCGGTGTTGCCGAGCAGCAGCCGTCGTCCGGTCACCGCGTCGGTCCTGGCCGGGGTGTCGTCGGGGAACAACTCGGGCAACCGCAGATGTCGGTGGCGCAGTGGATGATTCGGAGTGGTGGACTGATCGGGCAGCTCCCACACCGTCGAGTCGACGATCGCGGGCGGCAGCCCACGGTGGTACAGCAGTGAGGAATCGCCGGAGAAACCCTCCTCGCCCATCAGCTCTTCGTAATAGAGCTGCCCCTGCTCGTCCCGGTGTTGCGTATGCCGTTTCGGCGGCACCGCTCCTACTTGTCGATAGAACGCCATGACCGCACCTCCTGCCTGGCTTGTGGCCTGGTTCAACTGGTCCCCATCGTAGTGATGGGCGCGCGGGTGCAGTGGCGGAATCCGCCCCCGTCAGCGCGGATTCTGCCGGAACATCGGGTGATCGGGAGGCATTTCGACTAGCTGTTCAGAAAGTTGCTGACAATTTGTCAGGCGTGGCGCAGGGCGCGGTAGACCGCTGCGCCGACGAAGGCGCCGAGGTCCTGGGCCGTCCAGCCGCCCTCGCCTGCCAGCAGTGTGCGCACCGCGCCTTCGCCGGCCGACACCCACAGCTCCACCAGCACCGGCAGCTTGCGTTCGGCGTCTTCGGTGCCCCAGGCGCGCAGGGTCGGGCGCAGCAGGGTGCTGCAGCGTTCGATGGCCAGGGCGCGGCCGCGGCCGAACGAATCCGCAACGGCCGGATCGGGATTGCCGTAGAGCAGGCGCCAGGCGTCGGGCCGGGCGGCGGCCTTCTCCAGTAGTGCGCGGAAGCCTTCGATGAACACGGTTTCGCCGGCGTCCACGTCGCGGCGGCGCATCACGCCGAGCAGATCGTCGACCAGGTAACTCTCTTCGCGCTGGATCAGCGCTTCGATCAGTTCGACGCGGTCGGCGAAGCAGGCGTAGACCACCGGCCGGGTCACGTTCATCCGTTCGGCGATGGCGGCCATGGTGATCGCCGCGATGCCGTGCTCCACGGCGATGGCCAGCGCGGTGTCGAGCACCTGCGGGCGGCGGCGTTCCGGGCCGAGGTGCGGCGCTCGTTGCCGCGGTCGCACGGCCGAATCGCTACCCATGAGCACAACATAGCAGCGCATGTTGCGGAGTTCTCGCTGGTCCTGCGCCTGTAGATCAACTTCCTACGCGTGTGAATGTTAATGCTACAGTCGTGCATGAAGTCGGCTGGGTAGTGCCGACTGTCTTTGTCGAGCGACCTGCACGCGGGTGCGAGCGCTATGCCACAGCCGAGGAGTCAGCGATGACCGAAACCCTGTTCAACCCGAAGACCTGCGAATTCACCGAGTTCGACGCGGAGACCCGCCGGTTGCTGCGCGCGACCGTCGATTGGTTCGAGACCCGCGGCAAAGCGGTGCTCAAGCAGGAGGATCGGGATCGGGTCTGGTACGCGGAGTTCCTCGATTTCGTGAAGCGCGAGGCGGTCTTCGCGACTTTCCTCACACCGGCCGCCGAGGCGGACGGCGATCCGAACAAGCGCTGGGACACCGCGCGGATCGCGATGATGAGCAAGATCCTCGGCTTCTACTCCATGCAGTACTGGTACGTCTGGCAGGTCAGCATTCTCGGCCTCGGCCCGATCTGGCAGAGCGACAACGCGGCGGCCAAGCGGCGCGCCGCCGCCCTGCTGGCTGCCGGCGAGATCTTCGCCTTCGGTCTGTCCGAGAAGGAGCACGGCGCCGACGTCTACTCCACCGACATGATGGTCGCGCCGCAGCCCGGCGGCGGCTACCTGGCCACCGGCGCCAAGCACTACATCGGCAACGGCAATCAGGCCGCGCTGGTCTCGGTGTTCGGCCGGCGCTCCGACAAGCCGATCATCGACAGCTCGAAGGCGCTGGAAAGCAAACCGACACAGCAGGATTACGAGGGATACCTGTTCTTCCTGGCGGACAGCCAGCACGAGAACTACCACCTGCGCGGCAATGTCGTGGACAGCCAGATGTATGTGGCGGCCTTCGATCTGGAGAACTATCCCGTTGCCGAGGAAGACATCCTGCACCGCGGCGAGGCGGCTTTCCACGCGGCGATGAACACCGTGAATGTCGGCAAGTTCAATCTCGGCTTCGGTGCTGTCGGCGCCTGCGAGCACGCCTACTACGAGGCCGTGACGCACGCCGAGAACCGAATCCTGTTCGGGCACAAGGTGACCGAGTTCCCGCAGGTACAGTCACTGCTGACCGACTCGTACGCGCGGCTGATAGCGATGAAGCTCTACAGTGAGCGGGCCATCGATTACCTGCGGTCGGCCTCCCCGGAAGACCGGCGCTACCTGCTGTTCAACGCGATCGAGAAGATGACCGTCACCCGGCAGGGGCAGCGGATCATCGAGGACCTCGCCGATGTGATCGCGGCCCGCGGTTTCGAGAAGGACATGTACTTCCCGATCGCGATGCTCGGCCTGTTCGGCCTGCCCCGGCTCGAAGGCACCGTGCACGTGAACATGGCGCTGTCGCTGAAGTTCATGGCCAACTACATGTTCCACCCCGCCGACGCGGGCCTCGCCGCCCTGCGCTTCCTGCCCGGTGCCGGTGCCGCACCGAAGAGCACGGTCCGCGCCGTCTCCGGTGCACTGAGCTGGTCGAGTCGCAAGCTCGCCCCGCGTGCCGGCGCCGCCATCCCGAAGCTGCGCACCGAACTGGCCGGCGCCGCCTACGCCCCGGTACCCACCCGCCGCGACCCCGCCGACGACGAATTCCTCTTCCGCCAGGGACCGAGCAGCGGCCTCGGCCGCATCCGCTTCAGCGACTGGCGCCAGGTCTTCGAAAAGTTCACCCACATACCGAATGTCGCCGTCTTCCTCGACCAGGCCCTGGCCTTCCAAACCCTGCTCGCCGCCGCATCCCCCACCGCCACCCAGCAACGCGACGTCGACTTCCTCTTCGCACTCGGCGAACTCTTCACCGCCCTGCCCTACGCCCAACTGGTCCTCGAACAAGCAGAAATCGAAGGCACCGACCCAGCCCTGCTGGACCAGATCTTCGACAATTTCGTCCGCGAATTCGCCAAGAACGCCCTCACCTTGCACACCAAGCCCACCGCAACCAAGGCCCAGCAAACCCGAGCCCTCGACCTCATCCGCCGCCCGATCGCCGATCGCCCCCGCTTCGAAAAGGTATTGACCCAAGCCAGGTCCCTCGCCGGAACATACGAAATGAACCCGTAAAACTGAGGTGCGCCGTCTAGCAGTGGGCTGCGGCGATCCCCGCTGCTAAACGGTGAATTCGGCGATTACCGGGGCGTGGTCGCTGGCGCCCTTGCCTTTTCGTTCCTCGCGGTCGACGAAGGCGTCCTTGGTGGTGGTGGCGAGGGTGGGGGAGGCGAGGATGAAGTCGATGCGCATGCCCTCTTTGCGGGGGAAGCGGAGTTGGGTGTAGTCCCAGTAGGTGTAGACGCCGGGGCCGGGGGCGTAGGGGCGCATGACGTCGGCGAAGCCGGTGTCGAGGAAGGCTCGGAAGGCGTCGCGTTCGGGTTGGGAGGTATGGGTCTTGTGGATGAAGAGCTCGGGGGCCCAGACGTCGTCGTCGGTGGGGGCGATGTTCCAGTCACCGACCAGGGCGATCTTCGCCTGTGGGTCTTCGGCGAGCCAGCGGGCACCGCTTTCCCGCAGCGCGGCAAGCCATTCCAGCTTGTAGGCGTAGTGCGGGTCGGCGAGGGCGCGGCCGTTGGGCACGTACAGGCTCCACACTCGGACACCGCCGCAGGTGGCGCCCAGCGCGCGTGACTCGACGACGGGCGCGCTGATCAGCGATTCACCGGCCTCCTTGTCGAAGCCGGGCTGGTTCGGGAAGGCGAGCTCGACGTCGGTCAGCCCGACCCGGGAGACGATCGCGACCCCGTTCCACTGGTTGATGCCGAGATGGGCGACCTCGTACCCGAGTTCGTCGAACCGCTCGAACGGGAACTGGTCGTCGCGGCACTTGGTCTCTTGGAGGGCCAGCACATCGATGTCCTGGCGGTCCAGGAACTCCGCAACCCGATCGAGCCGGGAGCGGATCGAGTTGACGTTCCAGGTGGCGAGACGCACAGCTGCCTTCCTTGATACGGGTCTTATTCCGTTCTACCGCAGGTCGGCAGTACGGGCGAGCGCGGCAGGCGCCGCATAGCGATACATGTGGTGTTCGACGAAACCGAGCTCGCGATACAGCGCGATGGCAGCACTGTTGCCTTGCTCGACCTGAAGGTACGCGTGCGTCGCGCCGCGCCCGTGACCCCACCGGATCAGCTCGGCGCACACCAGCGAACCGAGCCCTTTCCTACGGTGCTCCGCGCCCACCGCGACGCAGGTGAGCCCGATCCAGCGGCGCCCGTCCGGCGCGGTGGTGAGCGCGCCACGCCCGATCGCGATCGGCGTCGGCACGCCGAGCGAGGCGAATCCGAGCTCGCCGTCGCGTACCGCGGTCAGCACCTCGACATTCGGCTCCGGCGTCGAAAGTCGCTGCGGCGTCACCACTTCGCCCTCGAAACGGTTCAACTCCAGCCAGGCGTCGTCCGGCGCGGCGGCGATCCGCACCATCGACGGCCCCTGCGGGAGCACGAAATTCTCGATGTCGATGGCCAGCACGACGGTCTCGCGCCAGCTGTCCCACCCCGGCGGGATGGGCGCGAGCCGGTCGGGCAGCGCGAGCAGCAGCGGCAGGCCCTGCGCGGTGTACCACTCGCCGACCCGGTGGATGGCGTCCGGCGTCAGCACCGCGGGGCCTTCGGAACCACCCAGGGGCAGCGCGGAATTGGCGCGTCCGGTGTACCCGTGCCCGGCCCGCACGAACCAGCCGTCGATCCAGGTGTGCTCGACACCGGGCCAGGCGTCCGCCGCCGCGGCCTCCAGCGACCTGATCTCCTTGGTGCGAATCGGCCTGGGCCCCACCGCTTTCAGCGCGACCACCCGGTCCGGGGTCACCGAAACGGTCCGCCCGTCGGCGTCGCGAACGGTCGGCGGATCCAGCGAGATCAGTTCGCCGATCACATCGGTGAGTGGTTGTGGATAACCCGCGGGCAACCGGTAGCGCAGGACGACTCGACGGCCGAGCGGGATCTGCGGAAAGGTGCCGTCCGCGTCAGTCGTCATGGCCGAACGGATCCGCGACGGTCCCGGGGATCCAGCTGAGTCCCGGTATGCCCCAACCGTTGCGCTTGATCGCCTTCTTCGCCGCGCGGGCATTGCGCCCGATCAGCACGTCGACGTAGAGGAAGCCGTCCAGGTGCCCGACCTCGTGCTGCAGCATGCGGGCGAAGAAACCCTTGCCCTCGATCTCCACCGGTTCACCGCGTTCGTCGGTGCCGGTGACTTTGGCCCACTCGGCCCGCCCGGTCGGGTACTGCTCACCGGGCACCGAGAGGCAGCCTTCTTCGTCGTCGTCCGGGTCCGGCATGGTCTCCGGGATCGCCGAGGTCTCCAGCACCGGGTTGATCACCGCGCCGCGGCGCCTGCTCGCGGTGCCGTCGGGCGCGACGTCGGGGCAGTCGTAGACGAACAGGCGCAGCGGCACGCCGACCTGATTGGCGGCCAGACCGACACCGTGCGCGGCGTCGAGGGTTTCGTACATGTCCGCGATGAGCTCGGCCAGTTCCTCCGGTGACTGGGTGACCTGCTCGGTCGGGTTGTGCAGAACCGGGTCGCCGACGATCACGATCGGGAGGATAGCCATGAACACAATTATTGCCGCGCCGCTGGGCCGCCGGCCGTGCGGGGGCGGCAACCTTCCCGCGACACGCTTACCGGCAGGTAGCGAACACGCCGCGCCGTACCCCTGGCTATCCCACGGTCTCGTGGTTGAATGATCCGCGACGTACAAGCACCATTTTTCGTCTGGTGGTAACTCGGCGAGGGAGCAAGATGGACGGCGCAGCGGCACGGAATCTTTCCGCGATCCAGGGCGACCCTTCCGCGAGCGACGATGTCACGGCAGCGGAATCGACGGGCGACGGCGACAGTCTCAGCCGTCGCGAACACGACATCCTGGCCTTCGAACGCCAGTGGTGGAAGTACGCGGGGGCCAAGGAAGAAGCCATCCGGGAGCTGTTCGGCATGTCGCCCACCCGGTATTACCAGGTGCTCAATGCCGTTGTGGATCGGCAGGAGGCGCTCGCCGCCGACCCGATGCTGGTCAAGCGGCTGCGCCGGTTGCGAGCGAGCAGGCAAAAAGCCAGGGCCGCGCGACGGCTCGGATTCCAGGTATGACCGGGCTAGGCTCGAGTAGGTGAGCTACCCGAATCCCACCTCCGGTGGGCCGCCATTGCGAGCGTTGGCGATGGTGTTGATCGCACTGGCCATTGTGTTCGGCGGACTGGGTGCGATGTCGCTGTCCAAGTCCGATGCGGACAACGCGGGATCCGACCAGTCGGCGTCGGCGACTACCGTCCCGCAGGCCCCGGCCCCCACCGCGGCCGTCAAGCCGACCACCGCCGCGCCGACCTCGGCCGACGCACCCACCTCGGCCAGCACGGTGCCGCCGTCGTCCACGACCGCGCCGCCGACCACCACCCCGGCGCCGACCACCCCCACCGGTGCCGCGGCCAAGTCCGTTCCGGTGCGCGTGCTCAACAACAGCATGATCGCCGGGCTGGCAGGCAAGACCGCCAATCAGCTCACCGCCGAAGGCTGGAATGTCGTCGAGACGGGCAACTACCCCGGCGTCAATATCCCGAAAACGACCGTGTACTACGGCAATTCGGCGGGCGACAAAGAGGCCGGACTGGCCATCGCGCAAGAGTTGGGCATCACCGCAGAACCGAAGTCGAGTGGTTTGGGCGAGTCCTCGCCCGGTGTAACCGTCATCGTGACGGGTAACTGACAACTGGCGACCGGTCGCCGCAACTGGGTGACCTGCCGCTGAGCGGGCCTGTCACTGCGCAACACGGCGGGCGTGGCATCATCTTGTCCGGTAAC
This sequence comes from Nocardia ninae NBRC 108245, assembly GCF_007990755.1. GTDB lineage: Bacteria > Actinomycetota > Actinomycetes > Mycobacteriales > Mycobacteriaceae > Nocardia > Nocardia ninae. Next base: position 53,588 of record NZ_BJXA01000050.1, read on the forward strand.
GAACGTGTCCACCCAGCTTTACTCGTAAACTCGGTACTCGTAAAGGAGTTCCCCGATGGCCCCGTCCACAACTCGACGCCCGTCCTGGCGGACTGTGACCCCGGTGCTCGCGGTCGCGGTACTCGGCCTCGCAGGCTGCACCAACAGCCAGGAGTCGAGTGACGTCAAGGGAACGACCCCGCCGGTGTGGAGCGGTGCGTCCGCCCCGCCGTTGAGCGAGTTCGGCAAGGAAACCGGTACCGCCGACGCGAACGCGGGCGTGAAGGTCGACCTGAAGGACGCCTCGGGCTCCTCGGTCGGCACGGCGAACTTCGTCAAGGACGGCAACCACCTGCAGGTCACCGTCGAGGCGCACGGCCTGCGCCCCGGGTTCCACGGCCTGCACGTGCACTCGATCGGCAAGTGCGAGCCCAACTCGGTCGCGCCGACCGGCGGCCCGTCCGGCGACTTCCTGTCCGCCGGTGGCCATCTGCAGGTCGGCAGCGCGAACACGCACCCGGCCAGCGGCGACCTCAGCTCGCTGCAGGTGCGCTCGGACGGCTCGGCCAAGCTGGTCACCACCACCGACGCGGTGACCCTGGACGAGCTGAAGAACAAGGCGCTGATGATCCACGCCGACGCCGACAACTTCGGCAACATCCCGAACCGATACCTCCGTGCCGACGGCGTTGCCGGCCCGGATGACACGACGCTAGCAACGGGCGACGCGGGTGGCCGCGTCGCCTGCGGTGTGATCCAGTAGCGCAGGAGCCGACATGGCCGGGGCAGGCAGAGAACATGTTTCCTTCCCGGGTTCGCCCCGGCCCACCATCGGCATCGAGTGGGAGATCGCGCTCGTCGACAAGGTGAGTCGCGATCTGTCGAATACCGCTGCGGCGGTGTTCGATTCGCTCGGTGACCTGAAAGCGCACGACGGCACCCCGCAGGTGACCAAGGAGCTGTTGCGCAACACCGTGGAGCTCGTCACGGGGGTGCACGACACCGTCGGCGAGGCGGTGGACGATCTGCGCGGCACCATGGACGCGGTCCGGCGCGCCGCCGACCCGCTCGGCGTCGACCTGTTCTGCGCGGGCACCCATCCGTTCGCGCAGTGGTCGGCCCAGCAGCTGACCCGCTCGGAGCACTACGACGAGCTGATCGAGCGCACCCAGTGGTGGGGCCGCCAGATGATGATCTGGGGCGTGCACGTGCACGTCGGAGTTTCGCACCGGGACAAGGTCTTTCCGATCCTGAACGCGCTGCTCATGCAGTACCCGCATCTGCTCGCGCTGTCCGCGTCCTCGCCGATGTGGGCGGGCGCCGACACCGGCTACGCCAGCAACCGCACGCTGATGTTCCAGCAACTACCCACCGCGGGCCTGCCGTTCCAGTTCGAAAACTGGCACCAGTTCGAGCATTTCGTGCACGACCAGTTCAAAACCGGTGTGTTCGAACAGCTCGGCGGCATGCACTGGGACATCCGGCCCGCGCCGAAGTGGGGCACCATCGAGGTGCGGGTGTGCGACGGGACGTCGACCCGCGCCGAACTGGCGGCGCTGGCCGCGTTGATCCACTGCCTGATCGTCGATCTGGATCGCCGGATCGATGAGGGTGAGACGTTGCCGTCGTTGCCGCCGTGGCACGTGCAGGAGAACAAGTGGCGGGCCGCCCGCTACGGGCTGGACGCGATCGTCATCGTCGACGACAAGAGCAACGAGCGACTGGTCACCGACGACGTGACGGATCTGCTGAACCGGCTGGAGCCGACCGCCAAACGGCTCGGCTGCTCGGACGAATTGGCCTTCGTCGCGGAGATCCCGGAGCGAGGTGCGTCATACCAGCGGCAGCGCAAAGTCGCCGCCGCGGCGCAGGGCGACCTGGTCGCGGTGGTAGACGCGCTGGTCAAGGAGCTCGAGCAGTAAGACCCCCGGCGATCGGTCGCCCACTGTTCAGTCGGGCAGTGGGATGGCGTTCACCCCCCGTTTACTATGGTCGACGTGCTTGTCGAAGACCCGGGACCCAGAGTAGGAAGCGCCGCTCCTCGGTTGCGTGTGCCGCCGACCCGGGTGTGGGTCGCGGCGGGCGTTGCCGCGGTGCCGGTGCTGTTGATCGCGCTGCAGATCGTGGCGGTACGCGAAGGGTTCCAGGGTCCGCTCGGGAGTCTGTGGCAGGACTACGTCGGTACCCCCAAATCGATGTCGGTGCCGTGGGCGGGCTTGATCCTTGCGCTGGTCGGCATTTCGACGCGGCACCGGATCATCGCGCTGAGCGCGGCCGTCGCCATCGACGCGGTGTGGGCGGGCATCCGGCTGCTGAGCGGTGCGTCGTTCGCGATCGGCAACGGACCGGTCATCGTGCTCACGGGGCTGGCGATAGTCGCGTGGCTGCGCTGGGACGGGACCGAGCGACGCAGCGCGCTGCACGCCGCCGCACTAGGCGCGTTGCTCATCCTCGCCACCAAGGTCGGCGACGTGTGGTTGCACGTCACGATCATGAGCAGGCCTGCGGTGCTCGACGAATACGTGCTGCTCGCCGACCACGCGCTGGGCGATCCGTCCTGGGTGATGGGGCGGGTGCTCGACGTGCTCGGCCCGGTCGTCTACGGGGTGCTGCACTGGGTGTACATCGAGCTGCCGGTCGCGGCGATCGCGGTCGCGGTGTGGCAGCTGCGCCGGGTGGTGTCCAGCGGTCGCTGGCCGAGTCACTATCTGGTGCGCACGTTTCTGGTGCTCGGGCTGGTCGGCCCGGTCGTCTATGTGATCTTCCCGGTGGTCGGGCCGATGTTCGCGTTCGGCGCGGACGGAAACGGGCTGCAACTGGGCAACTATTGGCCGGGCGTGGTGCCGCCGCTGGACCGCAATCCGATGCCGATGCCGTTCGACTCGGTGACGCCGCGTAACTGCATGCCGTCCATGCACACGGCCTGGGCGCTGTCTGTCTTCCTGCACACCCGTCGCGACACCGACGGCGGCCCCGCGCCCAGCCTGGTGCGCTGGGGTGGCGCGTTCTGGCTGCTGGCCACGGTGATCGCCACCCTCGGCTTCGGCTACCACTACGGCGTCGACCTGGTCGCGGGCGCGGTGCTGTGCCTGACCGTCGAGTCGGCGCTGCGCGATCCGGAACGCGGCTGGGGCTGGTTCCGCATCCGGCTCGTCGCGGGTGGCACCGTGGTGCTCGCCGTGCTGCTGCTGTCCTACCGCTACCTGTCGGTGCCGATGGCCGAATACCCGGTGCTGGCAGGCACGGTTGTGCTCGCGCTACTCGCAGGCATGGCCGCGGGCTTCCACGCCACCTGGTTCGCCGGACAGCGGCAGACCGTTGCCTCGCAACGCGTAGTCGAGTCCGTCACGCGCTGAGCGGAATTCGCTCGGCCGGGCCGTATTCAGTCGACCGAGTCGATGGTGTCGCCGAGTTCGTTGACGGTGAGCAGGCCGTCGCGGTGGCGCTGTTCCCGGTAAGCGGTGCGGCTGATGAGATGGGCCACCACCGGGGCGGTGATCAGCGTGAACAGCCCGACCAGCACCAGAGCCCAGACATTGCCGTGGCCGACCAGCTCGATCGCCGCGCCCTCCAGCACCAGGATCAGGCCGACCACCTGAGGTTTGGTGGCGGCGTGCATGCGGGTGAGCGTGTCGGGGAAGCGCACGATCGCGATCGACGCGGTCAGCGCCAGGGTGGCGCCGAACAGGATCAGCACGGCGGAGATCCACTGCCACACGGTCATCGGTGGCCGCCGTCCCGAGATATCCGTTGTCTCAGCATCATTGGTCTCCGTCGAGGTGTCACTGTTCGTCCTTCACCCGGAAGCGGGTGACGGCGGCCGAGCCGAGGAAGCCGACCAGCGCCAGCGCGATGATCGCCGGGATGATGGTGGTGTCCTGGCTGTAGGCCGCCCAGACGGCCAGCCCGGACGCGGCGATCGCCATCAGCGAGTCGATGCCGACGATCCGGTCCAGGGTGCTCGGGCCGGCCAGAATGCGATAGCTGGTGATCACGGCGGCGGCCGTCAGCAGCACGCCGGCGATGATGGCGACGATCGTCACAGTTCCGCCTCCGGCACCTTGCTGGAACGCCATTCGGAGTGGCGCTCGAACGAGTCGATGAGCAGTTTCTCCAGCCGTCGGGTGGTCCGATAGAACTTGTCCACCGCCGCATCGCTGCTCACGTCCAGCACGTGCACGTAGACTACGCAGCGGCGTCGATCGATCTCCAGCACCATGGTGCCCGGGATCAGGTTCAGCAGGTCCGTGCACAGCACGAGCACCAGGTCGGACTTGGTGCTCAGGTAGACGCGCAGCACCCCGGAGACCGGCGGCGGCGCGGGCCGGATCGCGAACCACGCCACCTGCAGGCTGGACTCGATCGCGTAATACGTTGCCACCACGACCAATTCGACCAGCGACAGCGGATGCAGCCGCCCGTTGACCGGCACCCTCGGCAGCGGCAGCGCCACCATGATCAGCGCGCCCACCGCGAGCCCGGCCAGCAGGTTGGCGATGCTGAGATCGCCCCACAGCGCGATCCAGACGACGGTGAGCCAGCTCAGCACGCTGATCCGCACGACGGTCTCGCGGCTCACTCCGCTCATCGGCTCGCCCCCGATCCGTCCACCCCGTTGCCGAGCACCGCGGTGATGTACACGCCGGGGTCACGCAGATCCGCCGCCGCCCGGTCGGCGATGCCGAGGATCGGGCCGGCGAGCACCGTCAGGCTCAGTCCGATCACCACCAGCGCCGCCGTCGATCCGACCATCAACAGCGGCATCCGGCCCGGGCGCGGGCGATCGTCGTAGTGCACGTCGGTCGAATCCTCGATCAGCGACGGCGTTTTCGCGGCGGTGAGGTGCCCCTCCGGCGCCTCCACCCGCGGTCGCCAGAACGCCTTGCTCCACACCCGCGCGACGGCGTACAGCGTGAGCAGGCTGGTGAGCACCGAGCCCGCCACCAGCGTCCAGGCCAGCACGCTGCCGTCCTGCACGCCCGCCTGCAACAGCGTGGCCTTGCCGATGAAGCCCGAGAACGGCGGTATGCCACCGAGATTCAGCGCGGGAATCAGGAAAAGCACGGCCAGCAGTGGACTCGCCGAGGCCAGCCCGCCCAGCCTGCGCAGCGAGGTCGAGCCCGCCTGCCGTTCGATCAGCCCGACCACCAGGAACAGCGCCGTCTGCACCAGAATGTGGTGCGCCACATAGAAAACCGCGCCGGCCAGTCCGGCGGTGCTGGCCAGCCCGACGCCGAAGATCATGTACCCGATGTGACTGACCAGGGTGAACGACAGCAGTCGCCGGATGTCGCTCTGCGCGATCGCGCCGAAGATGCCGACCAGCATGGTGAGCAACCCGCACACCAGCAGGATCGAATCGAACTCACCGCCGGGAAACAGCAGCGAGTGCGTCCGGATGATCGCGTACACACCGACTTTGGTGAGCAGGCCGGCGAACACCGCGGTCACCGGCGCGGGCGCGGTGGGGTAGGAGTCGGGCAGCCAGTTCGACAGCGGGAACACCGCGGCCTTGATGCCGAACGCCACCAGCAGCACCGCGTAGATGGCGGTGCGGGTGCCCTCGGGCACCGCGCCGATCCGCTGCGCCAGCTGGGCCAGGTTGAGCGTGCCGGTGGCCGCGTAGGTCATGCCGATGCCGGTCAGGAAGATCAGCGACGCCAGCATCGAGACCATCACATAGGACACGCCCGCGCGAATACGCTCCTCGGTGCCGCCGACGGTGAGCAGCACGAACGACGCGGCGAGCAGGATCTCGAAGCCGACGAACAGGTTGAACAGGTCACCGGCCAGGAACGCGGCCGAAACACCGCCGGTCAGCACCAGGTAGGTGGGCCGGTAGATCGAGGTGGGCTGCCGCTCGTCGCCGTCGCGGATGTTCTGCCCCGAACCGTAGATCGCGACGGCGAGCAGCACGATGGACGAGACGAGCAGCATCGCTGCGGACAGCCGGTCCACCACCAGGGTGATGCCGATCGGGGTCTCCCAGCCGCCGACCTGCAGTGCGGTGGTGCCGTCGCGGTCGGCCAGATACAGCAGCAGCCCGCAGATGACGACCACCGCGCTCAGCGCACCGAGCATGAGCGTGCGCTGGGTCCGTGGCCTGCGCCCGAAGACCAGGGTGCCCGCCGCGGCGAGCAGTGGCACCAGCACGGGGAGCGGCATGAGGGTCGGCAGCAGTCCGGGGGAGAGGCTCAATCTTCCGGGTCCTCTCGCTCGCGTCTGCGGGCGACGTCGATGTCTTCCTGGTCGTTCTCGACATCGTCGGTGGTGGTGATGGTGAAGGAGCGGTAGGCGAGCGCGAGCACGAAAGCCGCCAGGCCCATGGTGATCACGATGGCGGTGAGCACCATGGCTTGGGCGAGCGGGTCGGCGGTGTCGCGGTGGGTGGTGTCGGTCTGGCCCTGGATCGGCGCTCGGCCGTCCGGGCCGCCGAGGGTGATGATCAACAGGTTCACCGCGTTGCCGAACAGGATCATGCCGAGCAGCATCTTCGAGACCGCGCGCTCGAGGATCAGATACACCCCGCAGGCGACCAGGATCCCGATCACGATCAACAGCGTCAGGTTGGCCGTCATCGCGCCGAACCTCCGGACACGGAGGTGGTTTCGTTCGAGGCGAGTTCGCTGTCCAGGCGGGCGCCGAGGCTGCGCAGCACGTCGAGCACCAGGCCGACGACGATCAGGTACACACCGAGATCGAAGAACAGCGCGGTCACCAGCTTGATGTGGCCGAGCACCGGCAGCGTCACCTCGAAGATCGCCGAGGACAGCGGCGGTGCGCCGAAAAACAAGGAGGTGACGGCGGTTCCGGCGGCCAGGGTCAGTCCCGCGCCGAGCAGGTGGCCCGCGTCGACCGGCAATGCTTCACCGAGTTCGTAACGGCCGCCGGCGAGGTAGCGCAGCGTGAGCGCGAGTCCCGCGGTGAGCCCACCCGCGAAGCCGCCGCCCGGGGCGTTGTGGCCGGAGAAGAAAAAGTACACCGACAGCACCATGATGGTCGGGAACACCAGCCGGGTGGTGATCTGCATGACCATCGACCGGTCCGCCCGATCGACCAGTCGTCCGGCGGGCAGCCAGCTCACCAGATCCGGGTCGTAGTGCGGGGAGTCGGCCGCGCGCGGCGCGCTGCCGAAGCGGCGACTGCGGAACACCAGCGAGGCGACACCGGTCGCGGCGACCACCAGCACCGAAATCTCGCCGAGGGTGTCCCAGGCGCGGATATCGACGAGCAGTACATTGACGGCGTTCTTGCCGCCGCCGAATTGGTATGCGGCGTCCGGGATTCGGTGCCAGATCGGCTCGGCCGTGCGGGCGGCGACGGCGAAGGCGCCCAGCACCGTGACGGTCGCGCCGACGAGTGCGGCCAGCACCGCCCTGCGCGCCTTGAACGGGGTGGCCCGGCCCGCCTCGATCTCCGCCGGGAAAGCCCGCAGCACCAGCACGAAGATCACCAGGGTCAGTGTCTCGACCAGGAATTGGGTCAGCGCGAGATCGGGTGCGCCGTGCAGCGCGAAGATCACGCCGCAGCCGTAGCCGGTGACCCCGACCACCAGCACGCTGGCCAGCCGGTTACGCAGCACCGTCGCGCCCAGCGCCATCGCGACCATGATGCCGCCGAGCACCGCCTGCAACGGTGAATCCCACAGGCGCAGTTCGACTCCGGTGCGGGTGCCGAGGGCGAGCAGCACCGACGGCAGGATGATCAGCGTGCCGAGGATGGTCGCCTGACTCAGCGGCAGCGACCCGCGCTGCACCGCGCCGGTCATCCGCAGCGAAAGCTGGTCCATCCCGCGCAGGGCCGCGTCGTAGGCCCGGTCGGCATTGCCGAGCCGCGGCCGGGTGGGATCGCGGAGCCGATCGCGCAGCTGGAACAGGGCGATGCCGCCCGCGATCACCAGGACGGTGAGCGCCAGCGGGACGGTGAAGCCGTGCCACAGCGAGAGATAGGACAGTAGTTCCTCGGAAAACGTTCCCGCGTAGGGGCTGAGCAGGCGATCCGTCCACGGCGCCCCGAGTCCGGCTACCAGGCTCGCCACCGCGAGGATCGCGGGCGCGGCCAGGAACAGCGCCCCCGGCGCGTGCCAGCCGCCGTCTTCGCGCACGTGCCCGTCCGTGTCACCGGAATCCGCAGCAGGCCCGGCACTTTCGGGGGCGTAGTCGGCGACGCGGCGCACCCGGTGCGCCCCGTGCGCGGTCGGCCGCGCGACCTGGGGCTTGTCCGCGAAGGCGCCCCAGACGAAGCGAATGCTGTAGCCGACGGTCAACATCGACCCGAGCACCACGCCGGCCGCCAGCGCCACCCGCGCGGGCGCGGCGAGGCTGTCCGCCTCGAGGATCGCGCCGAGCGCGCTCTCCTTGCCGACGAAGCCGACCAGCGGCGGAATTCCCGCCATGCTCAACGACGCGAGGATGGCGATGCCGCAGAGCACCGGAGCGCGCCGGCCGAGCCCGGACAGCCTGCGCAGATCCCGGGTGCCCGCCCCGTGATCGATGATCCCGACCACCATGAACAGGCACGCCTTGAACAACGCGTGCGCCACGATCATCGCGACCCCGGCCAGCGCCGCGTCCGGGGTGCCGAGGCCGACCAGCACGATCAGGAAGCCGAGCTGGCTCACCGTGCCGAAGGCCAGCACCAGCTTCAGATCCACCACCTCGAGCGACCGCAACCCGGCGAGCAGCATCGACACCACGCCGAGGGTGAGCACCAGCGGATGCCAGACGGGGTTCTCCGCGAACACCGGCGCCAGCCGCGCCACCAGGTACACACCGGCTTTCACCATGGCCGCGGCGTGCAGATAGGCGCTGACCGGGGTCGGCGCCGCCATCGCGCCGGGCAGCCAGAAGTGCAGCGGCACCACGGCGGACTTGCTCAGCGCGCCGATCAAGATCAGCACCACCGCGACGTTGACCGCGAGACCGTTCGGTGGCTGCGCCCGCGCCAGCAGATCGGAGAGCAGGTAGCTGTCGTTCGCCTCGCCGAGGATGATCAGGCCGACCAGCATCGCCAGCCCGCCCGCGGCGGTCACCAGCAGCGCCTGGATGGCGGCGCGCCTGCTGTTCGCCTGCTCGGCATTGTGGCCGACGAGCAGGAACGACAGCACCGTGGTCAGTTCCCAGAAAACGAACAGCAACAGCATGTTGTCACTGGTCACCAGGCCGAACATGGCGCCGGCGAAGCCGACCATCTCGGCCGCGAACACCCCGAGGCGCGGCTCGTCGTCCTCGAAATATCTGGCGCAGTAGCAAAGGATCAGCGCACCGATGCCGAGCACCAGCGCCGACATGATCGCGGCGAGCGAGTCGAACCGCAGATCGATGTTCATCTCGATGCTCGGCGCCCACTCCAGCCGAACCTGCTGTGTGCTACCCCAATTCGCGATCACCCAGATCAGGCCGCCGAGCGGGACCAGCGCGAGCACGTAGAAAGCGTTGCGCCCCAGTGCCCTTACCCACAGCGGCGCCACGAGCGCGGCTGCGGCGAGGGCGAGCAGGATTGCGAGCAAACTACACTCCGTCGGGTTAGGGGCGGCGGGGTGGTGCGGGACAATCCTACGTGGAGCCTGGGGATTTCCGCGTACTCGCCGGGTATGGCGTCGGCTATACGGTGGCGATGGGGCTATATATCCGCTAACGCCGCGTCCGCCGCGGGGTCGGTCGATTGCGGGCGGCCGCGCGGCCGGAAGCGGTGCAGCACGGCGAGGCCGACCGCGCTGCCGAGCACGATGGCCAGCGCGGCCCGCCCGGGTGTCGAGTCGTGTGCCGCGCCGTCGGGCAGCTGCCAGCTCTTGTTATCGTCGGGCAGCACGGAGATGACCGTCGGCAGGTACAGGGCGGCAATCGCCAGCACCCCGCTCGGTGCATGCCGCGGCCGGGCGGTGGCGCAGCAATAACCCGCGGTGAGCGCGAGCACCACGCTGCCTGCCGAGAACAGAATCCAGTTCGATTCCGGCGGCACGATGATGGCGAAGACGGCGAGCCCGGCGAGCAAGGTGACGGCCAACGGCGCCGAGGGCATGCGGGCGCCCGCGAGCATGCCGACCGCCGCCAGTGCGAGCAGGATCCAGACACTCCAGCCGGGCCGGTGGGCGTACCCGAAGGCATCGGCGGTCGCGGTGAGACCGACCGCGAGATAGACGCCGTACCCGTCGCGGCCGGGCAGCAGCATGGCCGCCGCGGTCGCGGCGCACACGGTGGCGGCGGCGGTGAACCCGATATCGACCGCGTGGTTGATGGCGGGCGCGGTGATGTACTGCCGTTGCAGCCATTCGGTGACCGCGAGGATCACCAGGGCCAGCACCATCGCCGCGAGGATCGGCGCCACCGGGAGTTCGATCGACAGCCGCAGCGGCTCGGGTTCACCGATTCTGGACCGATTGCGCAGGGCGCTGACGATCGACAGTGCTAGCACCAGCACGATCAGCCAGCTGGGCGGCGACTCCAGCACGTCGAACGGATCGTCGTCGATATCGAGGAAATCCGCCAGGTCGCTGAACACGAAGAACCCGACACCGCCGAGCGCGAAAGCCGCGGCGAGCACCGGCTTGTGCAGTGCCGCGACGCCGAGCCCGCCGAGCACGATCCCGGCGCACACCGCGTCGATGTAGTTCTGGGTGGTCAGCATGTCGGCCGAGGAGGCATTGTGCCCGGCGATGTGATTGATCAGCTGCGCGACGGTGCCGACCACGGCGATCACCCATGCGGTCGCCGGGCGGGCGGTGGTGCCGACGACCACCGCGACGGCGACGGCGACGATCACCCCGATGGCCGCGCCGCGCGGCACGCTGTTCCACAGGTTCGCCAGCTGATAGGGCGTGCTCTCCCGGATCGAGGCGAAGGTAACCGGCAGGAACAGCGTCACACCCGCGACCGCGGCGCCGAAGAACACCGTGACCGCGTCGAACGCACTGCCCATCCGCCGCACAGGCCGAACATACCTGCGCGCGACCGGCGAATCTGTGATTGCCAACACTTCGCCAGTGCATGTCGAAATGGGCGAAATGCCGGGAAGGTGCGATTACGGCGAGATTGCCGACTTACAGGTACCGGCCCTCGCTGCCCGTCGGCTGGCCGCGCGTCTCCGCGTAGCGGCGCAGCGATTCCACCTGGAGCGCGTCCAGCGAGGGCCGGACGACCGTACGCGCCGCCGCCACGTCCGCCGCGGTGACGTCCGCGGCGTCCAGGTCACGGCGCATCGCCGTCAGC
>NZ_BJXA01000051.1 GCF_007990755.1 Nocardia ninae NBRC 108245
GCCGCCACCGCCGCCCGGTCCGCCGCGTGGCGAACGCCAAGCCCGCGCCCCGCGTCCGCGCCGCAAGCGCCACTATTTCCGCTGGTTCCTGGTCCTGCTGCTGGTGCTCGTACTGGCCGCCATCGGCGCCGTCGTGAAACTCGACGGTTCGCTGACCCGCATTCCAGCACTCGCCAACTACTCCGAGCGGCTCGGCGATACCCCCGGCACCAACTGGCTGATCGTCGGCTCGGACGGCCGCGCGGGCCTGACACCCGAGCAGGAACAGGAGCTCGCCACCGGCGGCGAGGTCGGCCCGGAGCGCACCGACACGATCATGCTGGTGCACATCCCGAAGTCGGGGAAGACCACGATGGTCAGCCTGCCGCGCGACTCCTACGTCAGCATTCCCGGCAACGGCCAGGACAAGCTCAACGCCGCCTTCGCCATCGGCGGGCCGCAGTTGCTCGTGCAGACCGTCGAGATCGCCACCGGCGTGCGCATCGATCATTACGCGCAGATCGGTTTCAGCGGTTTCGCCGGTGTCGTCGACGCGCTCGGTGGCATCGACGTCTGCCTGCCGACTGCCATCGACGATCCGCTGGCCGGGATCAACCTGCCCGCAGGCTGCCAGAAGCTGAGCGGACCGGAGGCGCTCGGTTTCGTGCGCAGCCGCGCGACCGCGCTCGCCGACCTGGATCGGATCAATAATCAGCGCATCTTCATGGCCGCCCTGGTGAAGAAGGCGACCAGCACTGCGACCCTGGTCAATCCGTTCAAGCTGTGGCCGTTGGCCTCCGACACGGTGAAATCGTTGAAGGTCGACGACGGTGACCACATCTGGCATCTGGCGCAGCTCGGCTGGGCGATGCGGGGCGACACGGTGGCGACGACGGTGCCGATCGGCCGGTTCGCCGATACCGACAGCGGCAACGTGCTGGTGTGGGACAAGAACAAGGCGAGCCAGTTCTTCGATGCACTCGCTTCCGACCGTCCGATTCCGGAGGACCTGTTGACGAGGTAGCGTCGGTCACATGCCGGACACCGAGCTCGATCGCCCCTTCCCGACTCTGCTCACCGCACAGATTCGTCACGGGTTCACGGCAGCGCAGCAGTATCTAGCCGCCGCCGTGTACCTGGACGCGAATCGGTTGCCGCAGTTGGCCAGACACTGCTACGGCAAGTCCGAGGAGCAGCGCGCACACGCATTGCGGATGGTCCAGTATCTGCTCGACCGTGACCTCGACGTCCGGATCGGCGGACTGGACGAGATCCAGTCGACCTTCGAATCCCCCCGTGCCGCAATAGCTTTCCTGCTGGAGACCGAGCAGCACCGCAGCACGCAGATCACCGGGCTCGCCCGTGCCGCCCGCGAATCGGGCGACTATCTCGGCGAGCGCTTCGTCCAGTGGTTCCTGAAGGAACAGGTCGAAGACGTCGCCAGGATGACCACGCTGCTGACCGTGATCGACCGCGCGGCGGACAATCTGTTCGACGTCGAGGACTTCATCGCGCGCGAACTCCGGGTGCCGCAGCGCATCGACAACGCGACCCCGAGAATGGCTGGGACAGCGAAGAATTAATTAGGCAATACTAGCCTCAATAAGGTTGCACTTGGATGACACGCGCCTTGACCAGCGCTAATGTCAGCTACTATGTCCAGCCATCCGGAGTCCCCACGCAGCAAATTCCACGGCCTGCTCCATGATCAGATCAGGCATGAATTCAATGCCGAACATCAATACATCGCCATCGCGGTGTGGTTCGACAATGCTGATCTGCCCCAGTTGGCCAAGCGTTTCTATGCGCAGGCGGTGGAAGAACGCAACCACGCGATGATGATCGTGCAGTACTTCCTCGACCGGGACATCAGTGTCGAGCTGTCCGGCATCGATGCCGCCAAATCCAAGTTCGAGAATGTGCACGAGCCGATCGCGCTCGCCCTGGCCCAGGAGAAGGCGGTCACCGACCAGATCATCCAGCTGGCCAGCACCGCCCGCGAAGAAGGCGACTACCTGGGCGAACAGTTCATGCAGTGGTTCCTGAAGGAGCAGGTCGAGGAGGTCGCCAACATGACCACCCTGCTCACCATTGCCGAGCGCGCCGGTTCCAACCTGTTCGATCTGGAAGAGTTCATCGCCAGGGAAATGAGTGGTCCCAGCGATACTTCCGGTGCCCCTTCGGCAGCGGGTGGATCCGTCTGATAGGCGTTGCCCATCAATAGCAAACAGGCCCAGCTTCTCGCGAGGAGCTGGGCCTGTTGCCGTTCAACACTGTTCTACTGAACGCCCGTAGGGCTGAGCAGCGATTTTCAGCGGGTGCAGAATAACGTCCACGGTTTCTTCTTCCGCACCGGCTGTTGAGACCGCGCTCACCTCCGCCGCTTTTCGGTAGCAGTTAGCGAACCGCCTCGGTGACATAATTAGTAGGACCGTTCTGCGCTGAATTCTCCTACTGGTTCACCGCAATTCAGCGCAGGGTCACCTGACGCGACCGCAGACCATCGCGCGACCGACGCTCACCGGCGGTCAACGGCGCGTCCGAAGCCAGCGCCTCGGCCAGTCGGGCGTCGAATTCCTGAGCGGGCTTGGCCCATTCGTCGGCGTGCATCTCGGGATCCAGGTCGAAGACCGGAACCAGCACACCGTGCGTGCGGAACGAGCCCGCGAACCGGGAGCCCTCGCCGAGCTGCAGCCCACCGGCGGCGTGCAGGCGGGCCAGCGCCAGCATCAGATCGTCCTCGTTCTCCGGGCGAACCCAGCGGATGTGCGCCTTCTCGCCGGCGTCGACCCACCATGCCGCGCCGACCGCGTCCGGACCGAGCGCGATCCGGGCAGACGGCTTGATCGCCAGCTTGGCCTGCTCGATCGTCGCGGCGACCTGCGGGTCGGGCTGCACGCCCTCCGGCACCCACCAGTCGAAGTCTTGGTGCACCGTGATGTCCAGCGGCGCAGCGGGATCGATCACGTCGGCCAGGCGCGGGCCGCCCGCGACGCTCTCCACCGAGGCCAGCGAGTCACCGGGCTCGGCGGACTGCGTCCACAGGATGGCGGCGGCGATATCGGCGCCCAGGTCGGCGCCTTGGAACTGCACCTGCGCGCCGACGTAGCCGCTCGGCGGCTCGCCCGCCCGCACCAGCGCGGCCACCGCACCCGGTAGCACGGTGGCGAGCACGACCGAACGCTCCGCCGCGACACCGGACGCCAGCTTCAGCTCGGCGGTCGCCGACGGTACGAACTCGCACAGCGCGACCAGATCGCACTCCGCGGCCAGCCCCTCGAAGGGGCGCGAGACGGACTGCGCCGCCTGCTCGAGCGCCACCTTCCGCTCGGCGAGACGCTGTGCCCGGTTCCCTCCGGGCTTAGGACTATTCCGCTTGCTCTTACCCACGGGGGGTCAACCTACATGGTGTGCGCTCCGCCACCCCGCGCGCCACGGCACCGGGACGGTGCTCGGCGCGGCCGCGGGCGGGTCGCTGCTGAACGGCGCACGCGCACAACCTGGTTCGCAGGCCCGCCGGCGCGAGACGAACCAGTCGCCGAACCAACTCTGTCAAGCCGCCTTTCGTCAGCCCGCCTGTGTCGAGCCGCGCCGACTGGCAGCGAACCGAGGCGTCGCCGATTCGGCGATGGGGGCGCCGAGTAACCGCCCCTTCGGTTGAGAAGGGCGCGAAGCGGATACGCATGGACTGCTTCAAAGGTCAGCGGTATCAACCCGTTCGAGCGGGTCAGGCGGCGGCGAGCAGCGCCTTGGTCCGTCCGGGATGGTTGGTGGCGACCCAGCTGACACCGAGGTCGGCGCACAGGCGCACATCGTCCGGGTCGTCCACGGTCCAGCAGTAGGTGGCGCGACCTGCGGCGGCGGCCTTGTCGACCAGTTCGGGGTGGTCGCGCAGCGTCTTCACCGACGGGCCGACGGCGGTGGCGCCCACCGTGGTCGCGGCGCCGCCGCCGAGGTAGCGCGACGATTCGCCGAGCAGCACGGTCGGCAGCAGCGGCGCGGCCCGGCGGATCCGCCAGACCGCGGTGGCCGCGAAAGACATGACCACCGCGCGGGAATGATCGGCGGAGGCGGGGGTGGCGATGCCGAACCGCTGCAGTTCGGCCAGCAGCTTGTTCTCCACCAGCGCGCCGTAGCGGACCGGGTGCTTGGTCTCGATGAACAGCTTGGTCGGCCTGCTGCGCCAATCGAGCACCAACGTGATCAGCTCGCTCAGGGTGAGCACCTCCGCGGCTGCGCCGTCGGCGCCGAAGTCGAGTTCCTTCAGTTCGTCCAGCGTCATCTCGCTGACGAGGCCGGTGCCGGAGGAGGTCCGGTCGACGGTGCGGTCGTGTACGCACACCAGATGCCCGTCCCTGGTCAGCCGGACGTCGCATTCGACGCCGTCCGCGCCTTCCTGGAGCGCCAATTCGTATGCGGCGAGGGTGTGTTCGGGGCGCGCCGCCGAAGCACCTCGGTGCGCCACGACGAACGGTGCGCGACTGACCTGGCTCACTTGGCCAAAACCTCCTGTTGCTCACGGTCCACTGCACCGTTGTCCTCAACGCCTGAGCCGTTGTCATCCGCGCCGCTGTCTTCAGCATCATTGTGCTCAGCCGCGTCCGATACGGACTCGCCGACCGCCTGCGGCGCACGCCCACCGGGATGCACCGGCTCGATCACCGGCACCGCCGGGTCGACGGCGATCAACCAGCGCCGCGCGGTCCTGCTGCGGCCGAGCACGTCTCGTTCCTCGACCGCCCGCATCACGGCCAGGGTGAGCAGCGCGACGGCGGCGGCGACCAGGTCGGTGAACGCGGTGAACAGCACGCCGTCCGCCTCGGCCTGCAACGAATCCGCGGTCCGCCACAGCAGCGCGGCCGCGGCGACCACACCGCCGAACACCCAGGCGGCCCACCAGATCCGGATCGTCCGCAGCGCGCGCGGATCGGACCGTCGTGCGACGAGTTCGGTCAGAAAAACGCCGGGCCACAGGAGATTGACCACCGGGATCACAGAGCCGAGCACCAGTACCCGCACCGAGCGCGGGTCGGCGCGCCCGGTTTCCCGGAAGGCGGCGCGGCGCGCGTCGATCAACCAGCCGACCACGGCGACCGCGCTCAGCAGCGCGAACAACAGGGCGAGCACCGCGGCGCCGATGACAAGCGCGTCGGAAGCGAATAGCAGCGCGGGATGGATCAGCCGGGTGCGATTGCGCAGCAGGAGTAGATAGCGCAGCAATTCGCCGACGGCCGCGACCGCGAACAATGCGGTGGTGGTGATCAGCAGAGCGGATGCCCTGGCGGTCAGCCTGGTGAGCGGACGAGCAGCCGCGGCGGCAGGCTTCGGCGGCGGATCGAGCAGACCCCAGCGCGGAATATGGGTGTAGCGCGGAGTTTCGGCGCTCGGCACGGGGTGTCCGGCGGCCGGGGCCCTGCGCGCGCGATGGTCCGGCCTGCGCGCCACCCATCGATAGTTACGCCGCTCGGCGGGTGCGTCGATAGGCGCGGGCGACAGCAGCACGCCGCGGCAGCGCGGGCACCAGTGCATCGGGGTCGACTGCACGGCCCAGCGCGCGCCACACCGCGCACAAGGTTGTACGACCGTGCTCACCGTGCCTCCTGTGTCTTGCGGGACACCCGCGCCCGGTCGGCGCTGATGAGCGCTGCGCCATCGTGTCTCATCACGCCTCCTTCGCGGCGGTCCTAGTAGATCTTCGCCTGCCCGTCACCGTCGGCGACCAGCGGGCGGCCCGCCTGCTGCCACGCGACCATGCCACCGTTCACCTGGATGGCGTCGAAGCCGATGTGCGTGAGGTATTCGACCACCTGGAGGGAACGGCCGCCTTGCCTGCAGATGACGTAGAGATCGACGTCGTACTCCAGCTCGTCCACCCGGGCGGGCACGTCGACCATCGGGATGTGCACGGCGCCCGGCGCGTGCCCGAGTTGCCACTCGTCGTCCTCGCGCACATCGAGCAGGATCGCTCGCGCGGCGTCGGCTGCCGGTTCGGCGCTGTCGAATTCGCGCGGCACCGCGTCCACCGGGACCGAGGGCACATGGGGACTCGTCACAGTTTCGATCCTGCCATGGGCGACGGAGGGCCGTGCGGTTCCGCCCGCGCGGCGGCCGTCGGCGGCTCGACATCGAGCCGATACTTCAGGTATGTTCTGCGTCCCGGAACCCTGATCGATGCCCCGTTCAGGGTCGGCATGTGCATACCTCCGACAGAGTTATCCACATAATCCACAACTTCATCCACAGGCTGCAGCTATCGGACAGCGCACCATTCTCAGGGTTTGGCTATCAAAGCTACCCTCCGGCAAACCCGCTCTCCGGGCCCAGACTGCCGGATCAGGGGTCATATCTGAGCCCTCAGCGGATTCGCGGCATGAACTTCGGCGCGAACGACCGATCCGAGACTCCCCTCCAGCCGCCAATCCCGGAGCGGTCATTCGCCGCCGACCTCGGAACTCGCGGCGCGGCGGGTTCCGATATCTACTTGGACGGCGCGAGGCCCGGTTCGGTTCCATAAAAAACGAGAACACTAGCGAAAAACTGAAATACTGGGCTCCACCGGTAGCTGTCGGTAGCCTGTGGCCATGAACGTGAGCAGGGGGCTACTCGACGGCATGGATACGGCTGGGCTCAACGTCGCTCTGTCCGAGGCGACCTGCCTCGGCCTGGAGGTCGACGCGGCGGCCGGACAACTACGACTCGACTTAGAGGTGTTGACGCTTCCGGAAAACGGAACGCCCACCGAGGATTACCGGGTGCAGGTCACCTTCACCGGGGTCAGCCGCGTCGCGGCGTCCCTGCGCATGCAGAACTGGGACGACCTCGAACCGCGCGTGCTGCCACTGGAACTGACCGGTCTGGACGAGGCCATCCGCAGCTTCGGCGGCGGCAGGCTGCACGGTTGGGAGTTCATCGACCTCGATGACAGCGGCTGGGCACTGTGGAGCGAGCTGCTCAGCTTCGACACCACCCTCGACGAGCACGTCTCCGCGCACGTACTGGAGTTCTCCCAGGAGGAGGGCATCGACCCGCGCGAGCTGGACGTGCGCGTGTGGTTCGACAACATGCTCATCAACGACACCGCAGGCCGGGAGATCCCGCTGGCGGAGTTCATCGCCGGCGCGCAGCGCTGGTGGGCGGCGCACGACGCGGGCGACCCGCGCGCAACCCGTCCTGGCGTAGCGCCGCCGCTCTGAATCCACCACACCGATACCGCACACTCGGACTTCCGGCTGTGCGGTATTTCTGTATCCCGCGCCGCTGACGGGCGGCAACCGCAGCGATTCTCGGCCGGAAACTCGCCCTCGACTCGGGCTGGTTCCGGAATCGGCGGCTGCCGCGGATGACCATTGACGTATTGGGTATCCGGAACGAGGATCGGTGCTGCCGACCGGGCAGCGCCGCTCCGAGTGATCATGGACGCGCGCGGGGAGGCGCAGTCGCTGCACTGGTTCGTCGTACCGCGACATGGTTCGATGCAACGCGTGAGGTTCGACCCGCTGCCGATGACGACGTGCCGGTGCACAGCCCGTGCCCGCGTCGGAATGCGGGGGCATCAGGCCCGGTTGGAACCGAGCGGGTGTACGAATGATGGTTGGGTGTGCTCGATAAGGGCGCACACAGCCCGACATAGGAAGGGACATCGTGGCTGAGTACACGCTGCCAGATCTGGATTACGACTACAGCGCCCTGGAGCCCCACATCTCCGGGCAGATCAACGAGCTGCATCATTCCAAGCACCACGCCGCTTACGTCGCGGGCGCGAACACCGCGCTCGAGAAGCTCGAAGCGGCCCGCGAAAGCGGCGATCACGGCGCCATTTTCCTGTACGAGAAGAACCTGGCCTTCCACCTGGGTGGGCACGTCAACCACTCCATCTGGTGGAAGAACCTGTCCCCCAACGGTGGCGACAAGCCGGTCGGCGACCTCGCCGCCGCGATCGACGACCAGTTCGGCTCGTTCGACAAGTTCCGCGCGCAGTTCACCGCCGCGGCCAACGGCCTGCAGGGCTCCGGCTGGGCGGTGCTCGGCTACGACACCCTCGGCCAGAAGCTGCTGACCTTCCAGCTCTACGACCAGCAGGCCAATGTCCCGCTGGGCATCATCCCGCTGCTGCAGGTCGACATGTGGGAGCACGCCTTCTACCTGCAGTACAAGAACGTCAAGGCGGACTACGTGACCGCGTTCTGGAACGTCGTCAACTGGGAAGACGTGCAGGACCGCTTCACCCGCGCCGTCGGCCAGGGCAAGGGCCTCATCTTCGGCTGATAGCGACCACGCGCCCACGGGCCCGTGTCCCTGCCGCGCTCACGCGGTCGGGGCGCGGGCCCGTCGCCGTTTTCGGCCGGCAATCGCGACGCGATCAGGACACGCCCGAGCGGCAAACCGGTCTCGGACCGTGGGCCCGACCGGCCGTCGCGGGCCTGTGGGCTGGCTCGATCGCTGGTCAGCCCGATTTCGCCGGGCAGCTGGCACTCTTTGGTACTTGTGTGCCAGGTGATTCGTAGTTCATTCTCGGATTCCACAGTTCGAGGACGGGCAAAGCCGCTGGGAGCGCTATCGAGCGTGAACGCGCGAGGCCGCCCCCGGTTACCCGGACGGGAGGCACCATGCGGACGAACGGACCGATCGGCATCACGCCTTTCCATGCCCGCGGCTCGCTGCGCGGCTTCGTCATCTCCGGCCGCTGGCCGGACACCACCAAGGAATGGGCGCAGGTACTCGTGCTGGCCGTCCGAGTGGCCACGCTACCCGGGCTGCTGTCCACCTCGACGGTGTTCGGGGTGCGTGAGGAACTGCCGGACGACCCCGCACCCGACATGGTCGGCCTGGTGATGGCCGAGGGCACCGTGCTCGGCGAGGAGGCCCTCGCACCCGGCCGGTTTGCCGACCATGTGCCGGCCGCCCTGTTGATGCTGCATCCGCCCTCGGAAACCCGGCCGTCCCTGCCGGAATGCGCGGGCGCAGCCTCGGGCTGTGTGCTGCTGCCCGGCGTGCCGCATCTGGGCCTGGAACACCGGGCGGCGTGGGCCGAGGCCGAATCCGACGGGACGGTCACCTCCCTGGTCAGCCGGGTGGGACTGGACCCGATCAGCGATCCCGACACCGCGGTTCTGGCCATGCTGCTGGCCGCGTAAGGCTACCCGAAACTCTGCAGATGGATCGCCAAACTTATTGTGCGCATTGCGATTTGGGTAACAGCCGGTTGGCACACTGCAGCACCCGCGGGTAGAGTCGGGGACAGCGAAGGGGAGTAGCCCCCAATTGCACAGTCGACATACTGACCCGCTTCCCCACGAGGGCTCGGGTCCGGCTGTGTGAACCGGCGTAGACCGGTGGGCGAGACCTTCGGCCGAGACAACTATTTCGTTGTCGGCCGGAGGCATACCCAGACTCCGACCGGCAGGCCGGAGACCCGGGAGCCACACACATCATGATCGCCACCGTTTTGCTGAGTATCGGCATCGTCTTCCTTGCTGAGCTCGGTGACAAATCCCAGCTGATGGCCTTGACGTTCGCGTTGCGCTACCGCTGGTGGGTCGTGCTCGGCGGCATCGCGACCGCCTCGGCCGCGGTGCACCTGATCTCGGTGGGCGTCGGCTACTTCCTCGGATCGGCGCTGCCCACCCGGGCCATCTCGCTGGTCGCCGCCCTCACCTTCCTGGCCGTCGGCCTGTGGACGCTGCGTGAGCACTTCGGCGCGGACGAGGAGAACCCGGCGCCGAAGTCATTGCGGGCGAGCACCGCACCGTTCCTGGTGGTGCTGTCCGCCTTCCTGCTCGCCGAACTCGGCGACCGCACCATGTTCGCGACCGCCGCGCTGGCCACCGACTACGACTGGGTCGGCGTGTGGGTCGGCTCGACCATCGGCATGGTCGCCGCCGACGCGCTCGCCATCGGGATCGGCATCCTGGTCGGCAAGCACCTGCCGGAACGCGCGATCGGGATCGGTTCTGGGTTGCTGTTCCTCTACTTCGGTGCCGCGACCCTGCTTTCCACCGCCGCGCCCGCGCTGGGCGGACCGACCGTCGCCGTACTGGCGACCATCGCGCCGGCGCTGGCTGGTGCGGTCATGCTGATTCTGCGCAAGCTGCGGCCTGCCGCGCCGGCAGGACATCGGTCGGAGCCCGCTCCCCGCCTGCCCGCTCCCGGCCTGCCGGCTCCCGGCTCTGCGGCGCCCAGCCTGCCGTTGTCCGTTGCCGCAGCACCCGACTCGGCAGTATCCGGCACGGTCCAGGATCCGGAAGCGCGCCGGTAGTCCAGCTGTGGCACCTGAGTTCGCGAGCGCCGCACTGGATCCGGAAGTGTGGTCCAGCCGACGCTGTCACCGCTAGGTCCGCGGTTCGTTCGATTCGAGCAAGGCGTCGCCGTACAGCTCCCCGCCGCGCCGCACCAGATTCAGCAGCGGTACCCGCAGCGCGAGCAGGCCGTCCAGATCATCCGCCGCGATCCGGCCGGTCACCATCGCGCTGATCGAGGCCGCAAGGGTCTGGCAGGCGAACCGCTGATCGTCGGTGCCCGCACCGAGCACGTCGGCGATCAGGCCGACGAACAGCTCCATCAGCTGCGCCCGCCGCGAGAGTGCCGCCGAACCCACCGCGTAGACCTCGACCAGGAACAGCCGCGCGCTGGCCGGATCGTCCACCAGGTGCTGCAGGTAGGCCTGGAAGATTCGGTCCATCCGGTCCAAGCTGCTCAGTTCGGGTCCGGACGGATCGTCGACGCCGCGGGAGGCACCCTCGATGCGGCCGAGCAGATTCTGTACGGCCCGCTCGTAGGCGGCTTCGAAACACGCCTCCTTGGAACGGAATTGCTCGTAGAAGGTCTCCCTGGAAACTCCCGCGCGCTTCAGGATCGCCGCGACCGACGTTCCGACATAACCGTTCTCGGCCATCGCCTCGGCCATCGCGATCAGGATTCGCTCGCGCTGCGAGGCGACCACCTGCTCCCGCGGCAGGCCGTGCCTACCGCGCGGGAGTTGGCGTGCGCTGGTTGCCGATTCGGTCATTCGGTGGCTCCGGTGGTTCGGTCGGGCTAGGCTGGCCGCTCCATTTTGCGGGGTCGGGTGGGTTGGTCCGTTGTGAAGGGTGCCTCTTCACTTCGAGCGATCTCCAGGGCACGCCGCACACCTCGACGCAGCGTCAAGCCGATCAGCCGCTGGGCGATCGGCCGGAACGGTAGCGCGACGGCCACCCACCAGGGCGAAACCACCTGGCGACGCCGGCGCGCGATGGCCTTTTCCACCGAATCGATTGCGGGGCCGAGCGGCGCGACACCGGAAACGGTGGAGCGGCCGAGGATAGCGCGGGCCGCGGCGGTGCCGAAGCCGCGCGAGGTCATGTCCGTGTCGAGTTCGGCGAAGTATGCGATGCCGACCTTCGCGCCGGTGTGTTTCAGCTCGATCCGCAGCGTGTGGCCGAGCGCCTCCACCGCGGCCTTCGACGCGCTGTAAGCACCGACCAGCGGCAGGTTCACCGCGGCGGCGAGCGAAGAGACCACCAGCGCATAGCCGTTCGCGTGACTGATGTGCGGACCGGCCGCGCGCACCGTGTAGTAGACGCCGAGCACATTGACCGCGAGCGTCTCCTCCATCACCGCCGGATCGCCGCCGATCAACGGCAGCTGTCGCGCCACCCCCGCATTGGCCACCACCACATCCAGCCCGCCGAGCTCACCGACCAGCGTCTCCACCACCCGATCCACCTGCTCGACATCCCCGACATCGCAGTAGCGCCACGGCGCGTCCCCACACTCCCGCGCCACCTCCCCCAGCAACTCCTCCTCCAACCCCAGCAGCGCGACCTTCGCCCCCGCGTCATGCAACTGCCGAGCCAACGCAGCCCCGATCCCCCGCGCCGCCCCCGTGATCAACACCCGCCGCCCCGCCACCGACACCCCACCGAACAGCTTCATGCAGCGACGGTACCACCGAAGAACACGTTTGTTCGCAAATAGCCGTTCCACATCGTCGCCGCGGTTTTCGAGGATCCCGAGCGGCCACGAAGGGACCTGCCTCGGTAACCGCGCCGCAGGTGAGCCGAGAATCCACGCGGAAATGAGAGGGATGCCTCATGGGGCTCGGTGGGGGCAACCGTTAGGGTGCAATTGACGAAGGGCCAACTGGCTGTCACGAACGAGAGGACCATCGTGGAGATTTCGGGTTCCGCCGCCATTGTCACCGGAGGCGCATCCGGCCTCGGCGCCGCCACCGCCAAGCGTTTCGCCGAGCTGGGGGCCACTGTCTTCGGACTGGATGTGCCGCAGTCGATCGAACGGGCCGGGGACAATGTGCCCGCCGGGGTCACCCTCATTCCGGCCGATGTGACCAGCAATGACGAGGTCGCCGCCGCGGTCGCGCAGGTCGTCGACTCGGGTGCGCCGCTGCGCATCGTGGTCAACTGCGCCGGTGTCGGCTGGGCGGGGCGCATCCTGTCCAAGAACGGCCCGCACGACCTGGAGCTGTTCCGCACCGTCATCACCGTGAACCTGCTCGGCACCTTCAACGTGATGCGCCTGGCCGCCGACGCCATCGCCAAGACCGAGGCCGTGGACGAGTACGGCCAGCGCGGCGTCGTGATCAACACCGCGTCGGTCGCCGCGTTCGAGGGCCAGATCGGCCAGATCGCGTACTCGGCCTCCAAGGGTGGCGTGCACGGCATGACCGTGCCCGCCGCGCGCGACCTGGCCCAGTTCGGCATCCGGGTGAACACCATCGCCCCCGGCATCATCGACACCCCGATGCTGGCCGGCGTCACCGAGGAGTACCGCAAGGGCCTCGAGGCGGGCGTGCCCTTCCCGTCCCGCCTCGGTCGCCCGGACGAGTACGCGCAGCTGTCGCAGTACATCGTCGAGCACGACTACCTCAACGGCGAGACCATCCGCATGGATGGCGCGCTGCGCATGGCCCCGCGCTAAAGAACACCAACGCGAAAGCCGCTGCCGACCCACAAGGTCGGCGGCGGCTTTTTCGTACCACTCAGGCGAGCGGCTTGTGCCCGATACCGAGGAACGCGGTGGTGGACAACGGCCGCTGCGGACGGTAGTGCTCGGCGAGGTAGGCCTTCATCAGCGCGACGCGTTCGGCCCACACCTGTTCGCCGACGCTGCGGCGCATCAGCGCCAGCGGCGCGCTGCTGCGCACCAGGGTTTCCCACATGTCGTCCGCGGTTGCGAAGGCGAGCGCGGTCGAATGTCGTTGGATGGAGATGGCTTCGAAGCCGGCGCGGCGCATCTCGGTCTGGAAGACCTCGGGATTTTCCAGGCTGAGGTAGTTGGGCTGCGGCTCCTGGACGCTCGGGTCGGCGGCGTGCAGCGCGCCGAACATCATCCGCATCAGCGGTGATTCGATGACCGGCGCCCAGCTGGACACCACGGCCGTGCCGCCGGGGCGCAACACCCGGAACAGTTCGGCGAAACCTTTGGCCCGTTCCGGAAAGAACATCAGCCCGAACATCGAGAATCCGGCGTCGAAGGTGTCGCTGTCGAACGGCAGGGCCTGCCCATCCCCCACCCGCGCTTCGATATTGGTCAGCCCGGCGGCTCGAGCGGCGGCGGTGAGCCGCTCGATCATCGGGGCGGAGAAGTCGATGGCCTGCACCCGGGCCACCTGCGGCGCGGCCAGCAGACTCAGCGCGCCCGTCCCCGCCGCGACATCGATGACCTGGGAAGACGGTGTCAGCGAAGCGAATTCGAGCGCGCGATCGGAGAAGGGCTGCATGATCGCGGCGGCGAATTCGGCGTATCCATCGGCGACGAGATCCCACGGCTCGGCGACGGCAAGAGGGTTTCCGGACATAAGCTGACGATCCTTTCGATCGCCCAAATTTAACCGCGTCCACCCATGACCCAGCACCATCTCAGGCGAATATCGCTGTGCGCGAAGCTATTCGGATCGCGTGCCAGAAGGTAGCGAAGCCTGTCATTTCACACTGGACGCCGGATCGTGAACCACTCGAGCCGGACGTGCTTCGGCAGGGACCACCTGGGGTGGTCCCTGCCGAAGTCCGGATCAGAGGGTGCGGGTGAGGCGATCGGTGAGGATGTGCGCGAACCGCGCCGGATCCTTCAGCTCGCCGCCCTCGGCCAAGACCGCTGTGCCGTAGAGCAACTCGGCGGTCTCGGTGAGCTCGGGCACCTTGTCCGCATCCGCGTCGTCCTTGCGGGTGTCGTAGGCGTCGCGCAGACCGGTGACCAGCGGGTGGGTCGGGTTGAGCTCGAGGATCCGCTTGGTTTCCGGCACCAGCTGACCGGACGCGCGATACATCCGCTCCAGCATCGGGGTGAAGTCGAAGACGTCACCGACGAGGCAGGCCGGTGAGGTGGTGAGCCGGTTGGTGAGGCGCACCTCCTTGACGCTGTCGTCCAGCGTCTTGCCGAGCCAGGTCAGCACCTCGGCGAAATCCTTGTCCTGCTGTTCACGCAGCGCCTCGGAGGCCTTCTTCTCCTCCTCGGACTCCAGGTCGACCTCGCCCTTGGCGATCGAGGTGAAGGCCTTGCCGTCGAACTCGGGCACCGAGCCGACCCACATCTCGTCCACCGGGTCGGTGAGGATCAGCACCTCGCGGCCCTTGGCCTTGAAAGCCTCCATGTGCGGGGAGCTTTCGACCTGCTGGCGGGACTCGCCGGTCATGTAGTAGATGGCGTCCTGCCCCTCCGGCATGCGCTCCACATACTGGGCCAGTGTGGTCAGCTCGGTCTCGGAGTTCGTCGAGGCGAACGAGGAGACCTGCAGGATGGTTTCGCGGTTGTCGAAGTCGCCGAGCAAACCCTCCTTGAGGACGCGCCCGAACTCCTTCCAGAAGGTCTGGTACTTGGTCTGGTCCTCGGCGCCCTGCAGGTCCTTGACCGTGGAGAGCACCTTCTTGACCAGCCGCTTGCGGATCATCTGGATCTGGCGGTCCTGCTGCAGGATCTCGCGGGACACGTTGAGCGAGAGGTCCTGTGCGTCCACCACACCCTTGACGAAGCGCAGGTACTCCGGCATCAGCTCTTCGCAGTTGTCCATGATGAACACCCGCTTGACGTAGAGCTGCACGCCGCGCTTGTGCTCGCGGGTGAACAGGTCGAACGGCGCCTGCGACGGCAGGAACAGCAGGGCCTGGTATTCGAAGGTGCCCTCCGCCTTGAGCGGGATGATCTCGAGCGGATCGTCCCAGGCGTGGCTGACGTGCTTGTAGAACTCCTTGTACTCCTCGTCGCTGACCTCGCTCTTCGGGCGGGTCCACAGCGCCTTCATGGAGTTGAGGGTCTGGTCCTCGACGATGGTCTTCTCGGACTTCTCCTCGCCCTCACCCTCGGTGACGGTCCGCTCGACCTGCATGCGGATCGGCCAGGCGATGAAGTCGGAGTACTTCTTGACGATCTCCCGGAGCTTCCACTCCTGGGTGTAATCGAAGAGGTGGTCCTCTTCGTCGGCGGGCTTGAGGTGCAGCGAGACCGCGGTGCCCTGGGGTGCGGTGTCGAGGGTTTCGATGGTGTAGGTGGAACTGCCCGCGGCCGACTCCCAGCGGGTGCCCTCGGTCTCCCCGGCCCGCCGGGTGGTCAGGGTGACCTTGTCGGCGACCATGAAGGTCGAGTAGAAGCCGATGCCGAATTGGCCGATCAGCTCCGCGGTGTCGATGTTGGCCGCCGCGCTCTTGGCCTCGTTGAGCTTCTTGCGCAGCTCGGCGGTGCCGGACTTGGCGAGGGTGCCGATCAGGTCGACCACCTCTGCGCGGGACATACCGATGCCGTTGTCCCGAACGGTCAGGATCCGGTTGTCCTTGTCGACTTCCAGCTCGATGTGGAGGTCGGACGTGTCGACATGCAGATCCTTGTCCCGGAAGGACTCCAGCCGCAGCTTGTCCAGCGCGTCGGAGGAGTTCGAGATCAGCTCCCGCAGGAAGGTGTCCTTGTTGGAGTAGACCGAATGGATCATCAGCTCGAGCAGCTGATGCGTCTCTGCCTGGAACTCGAGTTGTTCGACGTGCTCTGTCACGACGCGATAGTACGACGCCCGAAATCCGCAAGGCCAGGAACCTCGAGGTCTGCCCGATTCGACATCCACTCGCGCAGCACCTGGGTGGCTCGAACGTCGTCCTCGTTGTACTCCAGCAACCGGGTGCGCTGGGACATGTCGGGGTCGCCCTCGTAGCCGACGGCCAGCCGATACCAGCTCATCGACGCCTCGCCGCCCGCCTCGGCATCGCGCCAGGCGAAGCCCGCGACCGGCGCGATCTTCTTCAGGCCCTTGCCGTTCGGGCAGATGAACTGATCGGAGACGGCCTGGAACATGTCCACCCACTCCGGTCCGTCGACGAACGCGCGCACCTGGTCGACGGTCGGCACGCCGGGGCGCCCGGCGAAGCGGCGCGCCGACTCGTAGAGCCACTTGTCCTCGGCGGTGCGCGAGTAGCAGTAGGCGGCAAAGGTTTTGCCGTGCGCGGCGGCTTCGGCGCGGATGGTCATCAGCCAGGTCCAGAACTCGCCGAACGAGCGGCCCTCGTCCTCGGTGGGCAGCGGATCCCAGGTGACGAACGGGCGGTACACGCCGTCGAGCAGCGTGCCCCACAGGTATGCGCCGTACTCCTGGAAGCTCTCCAGGTCGACGTCGACCTCCACGTCGGCCCGTTGCACCCGGATCGGCTCCACCCGGCGGACCAGCGGCGCGCCCGCGATCCAGGCGCGCGCGGTGACCACCGCCTCGTCGAACGGGCCGTGCTGCCAGTCGTCGGGGTCGTCGCCCGCCCACTCGGCCAGCTCGTCGATGGTCTCCACACCATGCCTGCGCAGCACGTCGGCGCGCGAGCCGGGCGCGACCAGGCTGACGTCGCGATGCTCGATGAGCCAGCCCTCACAGCTGGGTCCTTCGATGCTGCGCGTCCACCACGGGCACTGCCTGCACTCGGGCACCTTCGACGGAATGGTCGGCAGTTCGCCGCGGACCACCGCGACCCGGTCGGCGTAGCGCTGGTCGTAGTCGGCGAGCACCGGGCCGAGGTCGTGCACCAGGATGCAGTCGAAGTGGTAGCCGATCACGCCGCCGACCAGCGCCGGGCTGGCCATGCCGTGGCGCTGCAGCATTCGGTACAGGTGCGCGAGACGCTGCTGGTCGCGTGGCTGCTGGCGCAGCTTGCGGTGCCGGTCCGGTTTCGGGTTCCAGTGGTACGGGTTCGAGGTGGTCGGGTGGAAGTCGGCGGGTTCGGGGTTTCGCGGGTCGGTCACCTTGTGGTTCACCACGATGACCGGGATGTATCCGCCGCGGTCGAGGTCGCGCAGCAGGATCTCCGAGCCGCCGCGCCTGCCCGTCTCCGGTTCCTGCGGCAGCAGCCCGCCCCAGATGTGTTGCACGCCAGCGGCACACGCCTGCATGGTGGCCGCGGCGCGCTCGGCCGCGCGCAGCGTGGGGTCGATGACCACCCAACCTGCCGGATCCGCCGCGATCAGCGCGTCGCGGACCCGCAGGCGATGGGCCGTGGCCGCCTCCCTGCGCTGCCGCACCCCCGGGTCCTCGGTGACGCCCTGCAGCGCACCGGGATGTGCCGCGTCCAGGTGCAGTCGATGACGACAACCGATGAGCGCTCTGGCATCGATGAAGGGGGTCGGCGCATCCGCGACGCCGGCCGGCCGTTCGACGGCCGTGCCGTTGTGCTTGCGACCCGCTCGGTCACCGATGCCCGATTCCACGCTATGCAGTATGGTCCCTACCCCCGACAAACCCACGAACCCCATGGGCAACGGCATCGTTCGCGGCTCGTCGCCCTGCCACGCTCGCTGGTGTCGCGATGCACCCGTTAGGGTAGGACGCAAACCGTGTGACATGGGCGGACGGGCTTTCCCCGGCGTCGTACTGCCATGGCAAACCAGCATGACGGAGGGCCTTCGATGGGGTTGTTCACGAAGCGCAAGCGGCGCCCGAGCCGCAGGGCCGAGGCGAAAGCTCTCAAGCACAAAGCCGGTTTGGAAGCCAAGCTGGTCGCCAAGAACGACCGCAAAGCCCGCCGCGCGGAGGCCCGTACCCAGCGCAAGGTCGCCAAGGCGCAGATCTCGGCCCTGCAGGCGGAGGAGAAGGCCGCGCTCAAGCTGGCCGCCAAGGCCGAGCGTGACCTGTTCAGCGCCGGTCAGGTGAAGAAGTACCTCGGCGTGGCCCGGGTACTCATTCCGGTGCTCGCGCCGCTGGCCTACCGCGGCGCGACATTCCTGCGTGCGCAACTCGACACCCGCAAGGCCCAGCAACTGGGCATCGGCGTCGATCAGCTCGCCGACTTCAGCGGCCACGGCGCCAAGCTGCGGGCCCGGATCGTGAATACCGAAGCGGCCCTTGGCAAGGTCGGTGCGCAGGGCGGCAAGGACAAGGCCGAGACGCAGAAATTCGTCACCGCCACCCAGGCCCGCCTGGACAGCCTGGCCGCCGCGGTGCAGACCGCCGAGCAAATGCCCGCGCCGCGGCGCCGGGCCGTGCACACCTCGATCGCGGACGAACTGTCCGGCGTCGAGGCGGACGTGCTCGCGCGGCTCGGCGTGCGCTGACCTTCGCCCGCGATGTCGCCAGCACCGAGTACCGGCCACCTGCGTGGTGGCCTGGTCGGTGTGCTGGTGGGCGCGCTCGCCGTCGCCGCGCACGGGGTCGCGGGCGGCGGTTTTCCCGGCTCGACCGAGCTGACCCTGGTGCTGCTGGTGGCGGCGCTGGCCGGTAGCGCCGCGAATGTGGCTGCGCGCGGGCGCGGTTCGGTGCTCGTCCTGCTGGGGCTCGGACAGCTGGCGAGCCATCTCGCGCTGTCCGGCCTGCTCGGCCACGAGCACGACACTGCCGCAACGAATCCGCTGCCAACCGGCTGGATGCTCGGCGCGCACGCCGTCGCCACGATCGGCTGTGCGGCAGTCATCTCGGTCGCCGAACGGCTCTACGCGCTGGTCTCCGGCGCCGTCCGCGCGGTACTCGCGAAACCGTGTCTCCCCCGCGCCACCGGATCGCCGCACTGGTCCGATCCCGGTCTCGCGCACTATCACTGCCCGCCGAAGGGTGCGATCGGCCCGCGCGCGCCACCGGTGCTCGCCTGACTCGCAGCACCATTCCCCTTCGGACAGAAAGTCTTTCCATGCACCGTTCGATTTCGCGCGCCGCCGGCACGGCCGCAGCGGCCGCCACGCTCGCCGTACTGGCCTGCGGCACCGCCTCCGCCCACGTCAGCGTGGACGCGCCGGGCGCCCAGCAGGGCAAGTATTCGGTCGCCACCTTCCGGGTGCCCACCGAATCCGACACCGCGAGCACCACCGCGCTCACCGTCATCCTGCCCAACCTGAAAAGCGCACGGCCCGAACCCATTCCGGGTTGGTCGGTCAAGGTCGACAAGAACGAGAAGAAAGAGATCACCGCGATCACCTGGACCGCGGATCCGGGCGCCCCCGGTGTCGGCCCCGGCCAGTTCCAGCGGTTCGCCGTCTCGGTCGGCCCGCTGCCCGCGCAGGAGACGGTCAGCTTCCCGGCCAAGCAGACCTACAGCGACGGCAAGATCGTCAACTGGGATCAGCCAGCCGGCAAAGACGGTGCGGAGGCCGAACATCCGGCGCCGTCGCTCACCCTGGCCCAGGGCAAGGCCGACGCGGGCGACGACCACAAGGTCGACAGCGAGGCGGCGCACGGCTCCGCCGACGACACCGACAACACCGCCCGCTGGCTCGGCGGCATCGGCCTGGCGCTCGGTCTGCTCGCCGTCGCGCTCGGCCTCGGCAACGTGATCCGGGCGCGGCAGTCATGACCCGGCGCCTGCTCACCGCGCTCGTCGCGGGGCTGTTCCTGCTCGGATTCGGTCTCGCCGCAACGGGAACCGCCGCCGCGCACTCCGCGCCGACGGCCAGCGTGCCGGAGGACGGCGCGACCATCGAGGCGGGCCCGGCGCGCGCGAGCGTCACCTTCAACGAGGCCTTGCAGCCGAGCTTCCCGGCGCTCACCGTGGTCGGGCCGGACGGCAAGCTGTGGTCGAAGGGCTCGCCGACGGTCGACGGCAATACGGTCAGCGTCGAAGTGGGCGAGCTCGGCCCGGTCGGCGAATACACGGTCGCCTACCGGGTGACCTCCGCCGACGGCCATCCGGTCAGCGGCACCCGGCATTTCACGCTGAGCAAGGCGGGTAACGGTGTCCCCGGTGCGAAGCCGAACGCCAACAGCGGTAGCTCCGACGACGACGGCTCCGGCGGAATCCCGTTGTGGGTCTTCATCGTCGGCGCCGTCGTGCTCTTCGGCGGCGGGCTGGCGTTCGCGCTGTTCGGCGGCAGGAGCCGGAAACCGAACCAGTGACCGGTAGGACGATCGGCGGCCGGGGCGGTGCGCGGCGGGGTACCGCCCGCGCACCGTGGTCGGTGCTGCTGGTCGTCCCCGCAGGCTTGGTCGGTGTGCTGATCGCCTGGGCGCTGGCCGTGTCCGCTGGGTTCGCGGCCGAGGCAATCGTCCGGGTGCTCGCCGACGGCCTCGGCGCGACGGTGCTCGGCTTGGCCGCGCTGCCCCGACTGCACGCCCGCCTGGAGCCGCCGTGGCGCTTACTCGCCGTGCTGGCCGGGTGCTGGTGCGGCGCCGAGTTCGCGATCATCGTGTTCGAGGCGGCCCAGGTGGTCGGGGTGCCGGTCGGCGAGTTGGGTGCCGCGCAGTTCGGCGACTATCTGGTGCAGATCAGCGGCGGGCAGGTCGGCATCGCCATCCTGGTGGGCGTCGGCGCGGTCGCGTGCTATTCGACGGTGGCGTTCCGGCGGACCGCGGTCGCCTCCGCCGACCTGGTGCTGGTGTTCGCGGCGGTCGCGCTGGCGCTGCGGCCGATCACCGGGCACATGTCGCAGCAGGCGTTCGGGTCGGTGCTCGCCGCGGTGCACGCGCTGGCGGCGGCGGCCTGGTTCGGGCTGCTCGTCGCGCTCGCGCTGGTGGTGCGCACCCGTGGTGAGTGGGCCGTGGTGTTGCCGAGGTATTCGGCGGTGGCGCTGCCGCTGGTCGCGGTGGTGGCGGCGACCGGCCTGCTCAACGGACTGGTGCGGGTCGGCGGGATCACGCCGTTCGTCAGCACCGGTTACGGTCGCATCCTGCTCGCGAAAACCCTTGTGCTGGTGGGTCTGCTGGCACTGGGCTGGTGGTGGCGGCGCAGCTGGGTGCGCCGAGCCGCCGACCACCGGATGACCGCCGAGGCGTCGCTGCGCCGGGCGACCATCGAGGTGGTCGTGATGGCACTGGCCTTCGGTTTGGCCGCGACGCTCGCGGTCACCGCCTGAACCTCTGCCCCGTCGTCCCGGTGCGCACTTCGGTCCAGCCATCCGAGGGAAGCTGTGCGGCATCCGGGGCACCTCCGGCGAGCAGGCGACCTGGATCGCCACCGGTTACTGTTTTCGCATGACCGAAGTGAAGATCGTCGAGGACTGTGCGGCATCGGCGGAGTCCGCGTTCGCCTACGTGAACGACTACCGGAATCTGCCGAAGTTCCTCTACGGGATCCAATCCTTCACACCGGTCGGCGAGCAGACGGTCGGTGTCGGCGCCGCCTTCGACGGGCACATCAAGCTCGGGCCGGCCTCGCTGAAGTCCCGCGTCGAGGTGGTGCGCTGGGCGGAGAACACCCTGATCGCGGTGAAGTCGATCAAGGGCTTCGAGGTCGAGTCGACCTTCCTGTTCCACCCCAAGGGCGCTGCGCTCTGCACCGTCGACGCGATCGTCGACTTCCGGGTCGGCGGCGGGCTGGCCGGCCGCGCGCTCGGCAAGACCATCGAGCCGTTCGTGAAGATCGCGGTGCAGCACACCACGCACAACCTGATCACCCAGATCCAGGCTTTCCATGCCGGTCGCGCCGCGGAATCCGATGAGTCCGTGCATTGATCCACCGGTAGAGGATGCTTAGTCGATGAGTGCCACGCCGTCCTTCGTCCAGCGCATCGGTTACATCGCGGGCCGCACCCTGCCCGCCTCGATGACCGACTGGGTGCGCGAAGACCTGGTCGGCCCCGGCGCGACGCGGCGGTATCTGCTGCGCATCCTGGTGCCGTTGATTCCGGTGCTCATGCTGTTTCTGCTGCTGCCCGGCCCGTTGTGGATGGGCCTGGCGATGATGGCGCTGCTGTATCTGCCGCTGATCTACTTCACGGTCGCGCTGATGTACGTGTACCGGCGGCACCGGCTGATCAAGCACGGCCTCGACCCAGCGCTGGCCGACGCGGACGCCCGGCGCAAGGCCGAGCCGGAACGCCTCGCATACGAGCGTCGGCACGGCCGAGGTTAGGGGCTCAGCAACCTAGCGGTGACCGATACCACAGGCATAGCCTTTAGGTATGAAAACCCCCACAATTCGGCAGCGGATCGCCTACGATCTGGGCCGCGAGCTCCCCGAGGAGCTGCACGAGTGGGTCATCCGCGACCTCGTCGGACACGGGGCCATGGAGCGCTATCTCGTCCGGTTTCTCGGGCCAGTGCTGCCGTTCTTCGCCCTGGTACTGCTGTTCCCGGGTCCGATGCCGCTGAAGATCGGCTTGATCGTGATGATGATCGTTCCGATGGTCATCTTCACCGTGGCGCTCAGCTATGTCTGGCGCCGCTACCGTTTGGGCCAGCACGGGTTGAACCCCGAACTGGTCAACCGCGCCAAGTTCTCCGAGCACGACCGGGAGAGGTACGAACTGCGCTACGGGCACCGTTAGGTAGCGCCCAGACGAGACGCGCACACCCGAAGCAACCACCACGCGCGAGTTTTGCGAGCGCCGTTCGCGGCCCGTCTCGCGTCCGAGTGGCCGAAGCGCATGCGACGAAGTCGCTAGTCTCGGCCGCTCGGACGCGAGACTAAGGGGGCCGTGAACACGCCGGGCCGCAGGCACGGCAAAATCAACACAGTGACCGAATCGCAGAATGATGTTGTCGCCACTGCCGACCTGGCCGACGAGATCGGCCCCGAGATCCGCAGCTGCGACACGCAGTTCATCCAGTTCGGTGGCCGCGCGGCATTTTCCGGCCGCATCTCCACCATCCGCTGCTTCCAGGACAACCTGCTGGTGAAGCAGACGCTCGGCGAACCGGGCCATGGCAAGGTGCTGGTCGTCGATGGTGACGCGAGCGTGCACACCGCACTCGTGGGCGACATCATCGCCGGGCGCGGCGTGGACAACGGCTGGGCCGGCGTGATCATCAACGGCGCGGTGCGCGACTCGGCCATCCTGCGCACGCTCGACATCGGCATCAAGGCGCTGGGCACCAATCCGCGCAAGAGCACGCAGACCGGCTCCGGCGACCGTGACGTGCCGGTCGAGTTCGGCGGCGTCACCTTCGTGCCCGGCGACATGCTCTACAGCGACCACGACGGCGTCGTGGTGCGGGCCGAGGACTGAAAGTCCGCCTCAGACCGACACTCTCGCCTGATGACCGGCCAGGGTGACGACGTCACCGATCTGCAATTGCCTGCCGCGGCGCAGCTCCACCTCGTCGTTCACCCGCACCAGACCGGACGCGATCACCGTCTTGGCCTCCGAGCCGGATTCGATCAGGTTGGCCAGTTTCAGGAACTGACCGAGCCGAATGACGTCGTCATCGATCGGTACATCGACTGGTTCTGACATGAGGTACATCCTTACCTTGCATTCGTAAACAGCAAACGCCAGCCCCCTGCGCGCGTCGCTGACACGCGTGTGCGACGCGCCGATAACCGACATGCCCGGGTGGTCTTCGAGCACCGAAACGGCGGCACCGTACACACTGGTTCAGTGACCACCACGCAAGCCCGGCAACACCTGATCGAACCGCCCGCGGATAGACCGACCCCGCCCGTCCCGCATCGGGGACATGGCCGACTGGCCGAGGTACCGCATATCGCGGGCCTGGTGCTCGGGGTTTTCGCGGTGGCGTGCTTCCTCTGGAGCCTCTCGCCCGGCCTGCGTTTCCTGACCCAGGTACCGCGTCGCTACATCGACAACTACTACTTCGACGCCCCCGACACCAACCTGATGTGGGCGCTGATCGTCGGTCTGCTCGCCGGTGCGCTGGCCAGCCGCAAACGGATCGCCTGGTGGTTGCTGCTCGGTTATCTGGCGTTGTACGCGCTGGCCGACGGCTTGGATTTCGCGGACACCGGCAATATCGACGCGCTGGTGGCGATGATCGTGCACTTGGCCGTGATCGGTGTGCTGATCGCGGCCTGGCGCGAGTTCTACACGAGGGTGCGTCGCGGGGCGGGCTTGAAGGCGCTCGGCGTGCTCGCCGGCGGCCTGACGGTCGGCTCCCTGCTCGGCTGGGGTCTGGTCGAGTTGTTCCCCGGTTCGCTGCCGAGCGGCGCGCAGCGGCCCGGCTGGGCGATCTATCGGGTGACCGCCGCGGTGCTGGTGGACAACGAACACTTCGACGGTCACCCGCGCCCGTTCGTCAACTTCCTGCTGGGCCTGTTCGGCGCGATCGCGCTGCTGGCCGCGGTGCTCATCCTGCTGCGCTCGCAGCGGGCGGCGAACGCGATGACCGGCACCGACGAGTCGGCCATCCGCGGCCTGCTGGAACGTTCCGATCTGGAGGACTCGCTCGGCTACTTCGCCACCCGCCGCGACAAGGCGGTGGTGTTCGCGCCCAGTGGCAAGGCGGCGGTCACCTACCGCGTGGAACTGGGCGTCTGCCTCGCCAGCGGCGACCCGATCGGCATCCGTGAGGCCTGGCCGCAGGCCATCGATGCCTGGCTGCGGCTGGCCGACCAATTCGGCTGGGCGCCCGCGGTGATGGGCGCCAGCGAACTCGGCGCGACCTCCTACCGCCGGGCCGGGCTCTCCGCGATCCGGCTCGGTGACGAGGCCATCCTGGACACCAGGACGTTCTCCCTCGCGGGCCCGGAGATGAAGCCGGTCCGCCAGGCCGCGAACCGCTTGCGCAAGCACGGCATCACCGTCCGGATCCGGCGGCACCGCGACATCCCGGCCGAGGAGTTCCGGCAGGTGATCGCCCGCGCGGACGCCTGGCGCGACACCGAGACCGAGCGCGGTTTCTCGATGGCGCTGGGCAGGCTCGGCGATCCGCTGGACGGGGACTGCCTGCTCGTCGAGGCGGTGAACGGTCAGGATCGAGTGCTCGGCATGCTGTCACTGGTCCCGTGGGGCCGCACCGGTGTCTCGCTGGAGTTGATGCGCCGGGACCCGAACGGCCCGAACGGCGTGATGGAGCTGATGATCTCGCAGCTCGCGCTGAACTCCGAACAGCAGGGCATCACCAAGGTCTCGCTGAATTTCGCGGTGTTCCGCTCGGTGTTCGAGGAGGGCGGCCGGATCGGCGCCGGTCCGGTGCTGCGGCTGTGGCGCGGTGTACTGCTGTTCTTTTCGCGCTGGTGGCAGCTGGAGGCGCTGTACCGCTCCAACGTGAAGTACCAGCCGCATTGGGTGCCAAGGTTTTTCCTGTTCGAGGAGCGCAGGCAGCTGCCCAGGGTCGCGGTGGCCAGCGCGCTCGCCGAGGGTTTCCTGCCGCGCTTCGGCAAGGAGCCGGATACGGTCGCGCACACGGGCGTTCATAGCGCGGTGCCCGCGACCATGACCGGACTGCACGCCGACGGCAGCCCGCCCGACATCGATCACGTCGAGGGCAAGGAACAGCTGCCGCGCCGCCCAGAGCAGGTGCGGGTGCGGATGGACAAGCTGGACCGGCTCACCGCGTCCGGCGTCGAGGCCTACCCGGTCGCCTACCCGCCGACGCACACCGTCGCGAAGGCCAGGCACTCGCCGCGCGGCACCACGGTCCGGGTCTGCGGCAGGCTGCTGCGCATCCGCGACTACGGCGGCGTGATCTTCGCCGTGGTCCGCGACTGGACCGACGACATCCAGCTGGTGATCGACCGCGACCGGGTCGGCGCAGAGCGCAGCGCCGAGTTCACCGAGTTCTTCGACCTCGGCGACCTGATCGAGGTGAGCGGTCAGATCGGGCGCAGCCGCCGCGGCGAACTCTCGCTGCTCGCGGCGGACTGGCGGATGCTCGGCAAGTGCCTGCATCCGTTGCCGGACAAGTGGAAAGGCCTGTCCGATCCCGAGGCGAAGGTGCGGCAGCGCTACGTCGACATGGCGATCAACGCCGAGACCAGGGAGGTGCTCGCCAAGCGCAGCGCGGTGGTCCGTTCGTTGCGCGACTCGTTGAACGCCTGGGGTTATCTGGAGGTGGAGACGCCGATCCTGCAGCAGGTGCACGGCGGCGCCAACGCCACCCCATTCCTGACCCACATCAACGCCTACGACCTGGATCTGTACCTGCGGATCGCTCCCGAGCTGTACCTGAAGCGGCTCTGTGTCGGCGGCATGGAGAAGGTCTTCGAGATCGGCCGGACCTTCCGCAACGAGGGCGTCGACTTCAGCCACAACCCCGAGTTCACCATTCTCGAGGCGTACGAGGCGCACAGCGACTACGAGCGGATGATGCACGCCTGCCGCCAGCTCATCCAGGACGCCGCGCTCGCCGCGAACGGTGCGATGGTGGCGTTGCGGCCGCAGGGTGACGGCTCCTACGAGCCGGTGGACATCTCCGGCGAGTGGGCGGTGAAGACGGTGCACGGCGCGGTATCCGAGGCCATCGGCACCGAGATCACTCCGGACACCGACCTGGACCAGCTGCGCGAACTGTGCGACAAGGCCGAGGTGCCCTACCAGCACGGCTGGGACGAGGGTCAGGTGGTGCTGGAGATGTATGAGCACCTGGTCGAATCCCGCACCGAGGAACCGACTTTCTACATCAACTTCCCCACCTCGGTGTCGCCGCTTACCCGCGCGCACCGCTCGATTCCCGGGGTCACCGAGCGCTGGGACCTGGTCGCCTGGGGTGTCGAACTCGGTACCGCCTACAGCGAACTCACCGACCCGGTCGAGCAGCGCCGCAGGCTCACCGAGCAGTCGATGCTCGCGGCCAACGGCGACCCGGAGGCGATGGAGCTCGACGAGGACTTCCTGCAGGCGCTCGAGCACGCGATGCCGCCGACCGGCGGGCTCGGCATGGGCGTGGACCGGGTGGTCATGCTGATCACCGGGCGCAGCATCCGCGAGACGCTGCCGTTCCCGTTGGTGAAACCGCGCTGAGCCGAGGCAAGGTTCGCGAAGGGTCCACTCCGGATGAATCGGACAGCTACCCTGGGTTATTCGGTCCGGGCGGCCGAATACTCGGGTTGACCGGCCGGTGGTTCGGGCGTGCGGTGAGTGGTATTCGGCCCGGGAGGAGACCGATACACGAGATGGGGTTCTGAATGTACGTTGACCTGCTGACCAATATGAGCCTGGTGGACACGAGCGTGTGGGCGAGCCCGGACGTGTGGAACTCGGCGCTGGACCTCGCGGCCAAGAAGAAACGCAGAAGCAGCGGTGGGCTGATCATCGGCGGGCTCTGCTGCCTGCTGGTCATCGCGGCGATCATCGCAGGCGTCTACCTGATGCGGCGGCGGAAGAAGGGGCCCAACCAGCAACCGCCGAACCAGCCGCCCTACGGCGAGCAGCCCCCGTACGGGCAGCAGCAACCGCCTTACACTCCTTGACCGACCGAATGGCCCGGCTCGCATAGCGAACCGGGCCATTCGTTTGCGTCGTCCGTCAGATGGCGGTGCGCTCGGACGCCACTTCCGCCTCGAGCAACAGCTCGTCGTCCAGGTCGACGCCGTGCTCGGTGGCGGGCACCGACTTCAGCACGAGCACCGCGGCCAGCAGCGCGGCGACGACCAACGCCGCGCCGATCCAGAATGCGAGCTGGAACCCACTGGTCAGCGCCTCGTTCACCGGAATGCCCGCCGCCAACAGGTCGGTCGTCTTGCTCGCCGACAGGGTGGCCAGCACGGCGAGCCCTAGCGCACCACCGACCTGCATCGTGGTGTTGGCCAGTCCGGAGGCCAGCCCCGCTTCCTCCGGCGCCACCCCGGACATCGCCAGGTTCATCAGCGCCGGGAAGGCAAGGCCCGCACCGGTTCCGAACAGCACCATGGGGCCGAAGATGTGCAGCCAGTAGTTGCCATCGACCGGCGCCTGGGTCAGCCAGAGCAGCGCGGCGAGGATCAGCGACAGACCCGGGATCAGCACCTTGCGCGCACCGAACCGCATCACCAAGCCCTCGGAGTAGCGCACCGAGAGCAGGCCCATGATCGCGGCCACCGGGAAGAACGCCAGACCCAGTTGCAGCGGCTCGTAGCCGAGCACCTGCTTCAGGTACAGCGAGCCCAGGAAGAACATGCCGAACATGCCCGCCACGGTGACCACCTGAATCGCGTTGGCGCCGGACAGGTTCCGGGACCGGAAGATGGTCAGCGGCATCAGCGGTGTCTTCGCCGTCGCCTCCCGCGCGACGAACCCGGCGAGCAGCGCCAGCGACGCCACCCCGAGGCCCAGAGTGGCCGGATCGGTCCAGCCGTACTCGGCCGCGGGCTTGACGATGGTGTAGACGCCGAGCATCAGCGCCGCCGTGATCAGCACGGCGCCGGGCACATCCGCGCCGTCCTTCAGGCCCGCGCCCTGATCCTTGTCCAGGATCTTCAGCGCGGCGAGCCCGACCAGGATGCCGATCGGCAGGTTGACCAGGAAGATCAGCCGCCAGTCCAGCGCCGTGAGCAGGCCACCGAGCAGCAGGCCGATCGCGCCACCGGCCGACGCGACGAACGCGTAGCGCCCGATCGCCTTCGCCTGCTCCCTCGGGTCCGGGAACATCGCGAAGATCATGCCGAGGATCACCGCGGAGGTCATCGCGCCGCCGATGCCCTGCAGGAAGCGGGCCGCGATCAGGGTGACCTCGTTGACGGCCAGCCCGCACAGCACCGAGGCCACGGTGAACACCACCAGGCCGGACAGGAACATGGTGCGGCGACCGATCAGGTCGCCGAGCCGGCCCGCCAGCATCAGCAGGCCGCCGAACGAGATCAGGTATCCGTTCACCACCCAGGCCAGCCCGGCCGAGGTGAACCCGAGGTCCTGCTGGATGTCGGCGAGCGCGACGTTCACGATCGTGGCGTCCAGCACGATCATCAGCATGCCGCCGCACAGCACATACAGCGCGAGCCAGCGACTGCGGTCCGCCGCCTCGCGCGTCCGTTCTCTTACGTCAACCACCAGCGTTGCCTTCCACCCGAAGATCGTTATGGTGCGACGCTAGCAGTCGTTAGTCCTAAAAGACAACTATCTAATTATGTTGCAGTATCTACTGATATGCTGTATTCCATGACTGCTGCTCCCGAGCACCGCAACAAGCGCAGCTACCACGACGCCTGCGGCGCGGCCCGTGCGCTCGACCTCGTCGGTGAGCGATGGACGCTGCTCGTGGTGCGCGAACTGCTCCTCGGCCCCAAGCGATTCACCGATCTGCGGGCCGGGCTGCCTACGATCAGCCCGAACGTGCTCTCCCAGCGGCTCGACGAGCTGGTCCAGGCGGGCGTGGTGCACAAGCGCAAGCTGCCGCCGCCGGTCAGCGCCGCCGTCTACGACCTCACCGACTGGGGCAAGGAACTGGACACGGTGATCCTCGCGCTCAGTCACTGGGGTGCGCGCACACCCAGCACCTACCGCTGCTCGGAGGTGAGCACCGACGCCCTCGTCGTCTCGTTGCGCACCCATTTCCAGGCGGATCGGGCGGCCGGCGTGCGAGCCGACTTCGACCTGCACTTCACCGGACCCGATGCGAACACCGACGAATTCCACGCGGTGGTCGACGACGGCACGCTCACGATCAGTCGCGGCGCGAGCGGCACCGCGGCGACCGCCATCCACACCAGCGTCGCCGCCTTCGTCGCGGTCGTCTACGACGGGCACTCGATGGCCGAGACAATCACCGCGGGCGTTACGAAGGTGACCGGCGACGCGGCCGCCGCCGAGCAGTTCACCACCCTCTTCGAGCTGCCGCGGGAGTGCACCGGGCGCTGATCCGGCACTGTGTCGCGCCCGGATCGAAGCGCGGCCCGCGATACGGCAGAGTGGGCCTGTGCAGTTGATCCTCGTTCGCCATGCCCAACCGGTCCGGATCATGAACTCCGCCGGTCCCGCCGATCCCGAGCTCGCGCCCGTCGGGCTCGAGCAGGCCGAGCGGGTGCCTGCCGCGTTGAGCCAGCACCGGATCACCCGGGTGGTGAGCAGCCCGCAGCGCCGGGCACGCGAGACCGCGGCGCCGACCGCGGCGAA
The DNA here is from genome assembly GCF_007990755.1 of Nocardia ninae NBRC 108245. Taxonomy (GTDB): domain Bacteria; phylum Actinomycetota; class Actinomycetes; order Mycobacteriales; family Mycobacteriaceae; genus Nocardia; species Nocardia ninae. The sequence continues at coordinate 30,061 of NZ_BJXA01000051.1, forward strand.
GCTCGGCTCCAGCCTCGACATCATGGACGACCTGGCCGAATACGATCGTGATCTGCCCGCCTACATTCCGATCGAGGATGCCAAGGTCGAGTTCCGCGAGGTCTACGAACGGATCAAAGCGGGCCACCTGCCGCACCAAATCGACGGCAAGGCGTTCAAGTCCCGGGTGCTCGACGCCGTCACCGAGATCGCCGCGAGCACCGACCCGGCAGGCACGGTGGTCGCCTTCACGCACGGTGGCGTGATCAACGTGCTGCTGCAGGAGATCCTCGGATTGGAACGGCCGCTGACGTTTCCGATCGACTACTGCTCGATCACCCGAATCCTGTTCTCCCGCACCGGGCGCCGGACCGCCGCGACGATCAATGAGAACGGGCACGTCTGGGATCTGTTGCCGCGCAATATCAAAGCCTGAGCGCCACTCACAGCCGATTGGCAGGGACGTCGCACCGTCGTCCCAGCGACGGAACCTTCTATGGGACGGGTGCGCTACCACCCTCAGTAGCGCACGGTTCCAGAGAAAGGATTCCCGTGTTGCTCTCCAGTACATCGAGACGCCGCCTCACCCGAATTGCCGTGGCGGGAGCGTTGATCGCGTTACCGGTCGGCGCGCTGGCCGCGACCGCTTCGGCGGCGGCATCCGATCCGGCGGCTGTTCAGCTGACCCCGGCTGCCGGCACCGATATCAGTGCGCATCCGCACGGCGGCCTGGACCTGCCCGGCCAAGGACACGACGGCCCGCGGGTGGAATATCGCGAGGGTCCGCGCGGTGACGGGCCGCGCATCCACAAGAAGGACGAGCCCGGTCCGCGGATCTTCTTCAAGGACGGCCGGCCGTCGACTGGCTCCGCGGGCAGCAGCTGATCCCTTGTCCGGGTAGTTGATACGACGAAGGCCCACCTCCTTGCCGGAGGTGGGCCTTCGTTTCGGTACGCGGTGGATCTAGGCCATGCCCGCGATCCAGTTGTGCATCCAGGAGACGGCGGTCTGGCCGCCGCCGACCGGGTAGCTGCCGTACAGGGTGTGTGCCTGCGACTTGTAGAAGCGCTCCAGGTCCTTGGCCCGCTGCTCGTTCGCCGACTCGGTCAGCTGCGCCTGCAGTGTGGGCACGCCACCATGCGCGAACAGGTCGTTCATGATGTTCCCGGCTTCGATCTGGTAGCGCCACATGTTGGCCGGGTTCGCGTCCGAGGCCTGCGCCAGGAAGCCGGCGAACCGGGTGACGAAGTCGTCGGGTGCGGTCGCGCAGTACAGGTCGCTCACCGCACAGATGCTGCGGGTGCGGTCGCTGATCCAGCCGAAGCCACCGACCCGGGCGCCACCGGCACCCGCACCGGGCGCCGGGGCGCCGACCTGAATGTCGTTCGGGGAACGGCGCGGGTCGGAGATCAGGCCGACGCCCGCGATCCGGTCCGGCGCCACCACGCTGAGTCCGGTGCCGATCTCGGCCGCCAGATCACCGGCGGCGTCGGCGCCCTGGCTGTAGCCGACGAGCGCGATCTTCGTCGCGCCGCACGACTTCGCCATGTCGGAGATGAGGCCGCGCGCGGTGTCGACGGCTTCCTTCTTCGAGTTGCCGTAGACCTCGCCCTCCCACGGGAACGCGGTCGCGGCATAGGTCACGTAGTCGACCTCCGCCGAACGCGGCAGATTGTTGGTGACTCCGGCCAGCATGCCCGGCTTCGGCGTCTTGTCTTTGCCGGTCTCCCAGGTACCCGGGATCGCCACCACGTACAGGCTCGGGCAGCCCGGCGCCGCGCTCGCGGCACCGGCGCCGAACACCATGCCGGACAACACCGTCGCGGACGCACCGAGAGCCGCGACAACCTTCTTCAACTGCATACCGCTCCAGTCCAAAACCATGCCTCTCGCGAGTTGCGTCCTCGACAAGTTGCGCCCCAATGCTGAACCCGACGGATGACGTTCCAGTGCACGCTGGGTTAACACAAGCCACCCACCGATGTGTCGGCTACGACCAACAACCCACGACCCAAGATCAGCAGCGCGACGGGATCACAATAGAGGTACCAGCTCGCCGGCGCCATCCGAAACCCCGGCCTTGTTCGAATTTTCACCGAATGCCCAAATCCTCAGTTGCCCACCGCAACCCATGCCCAACCCGCACACCTTCGACTTCCGCACCACCGCTGCATGCAGAGCAATCACACAGCTATCACGAGTCCCGCCGTAATCCACGCAACCCGTTCTCTGGCAAACATCAAGACCGTCCGCGCACCAGCCCACCGACCAAGACCGTGCCGCAGCGAATCCCTGAAATACGCCCTACGTCCCATTCACGGCGAAAGTCCTTGTGGGCTGGGGCAGTTGAGCGTCGAACTGGATTGTTGTCAGACCCTTGTTATTTGGGGCAGCCCGATCTGGAAAACAAAGGCGCCTGTGGACATTGCTGTCCACAGGCGCCTTTTCCGCTCCGGTAAGAGAGGGGTTCAGGTCATCGTTGGGCGACCATGGTGGGGGTGATGGGGGCGGGGAGGGCCGTCTCACCTTCCAGGAAGCGGTCCACCGCGGCGGCCGCGGCGCGGCCTTCGGCGATGGCCCAGACGATGAGGGATTGGCCGCGGCCCATGTCGCCGGCGACGAAGACACCGGGGATGTTGGTCGCCCAGTTCTTGTCCCGCTGGACGTTGCCGCGCTGGTCGTAGCCGACGCCCAGATCTTCGAGCAGGCCCGGCTTCTCGGGGCCGGTGAAGCCCATGGCGAGCAGGACGAGGTCGGCCTCGAGGGTGAAGTCGGTGCCGTCGACCTTCTCGAAGCGGCCGTTGACCATGCTGACCTCGTGCGCCTGCAGGCCGGTGACCTTGCCGTCTTCGCCGATGAAACGCTCGGTGTTCACCGAGAACACCCGCTCGCCACCCTCTTCGTGCGCCGAGGACACCCGGTACATGAGCGGGTAGGTCGGCCACGGGGTGGAGGCGGCGCGCTCCTCCGGCGGGCGCGGCATGATCTCGAACTGGTGGACGCTGGCCGCGCCCTGCCGGTGCGAGGTGCCGAGGCAGTCGGCGCCGGTGTCGCCGCCGCCGATGATGATGACCTTCTTGCCGCGCGCGTGAATGGGCGGCAGGCCGTCTTCGTCGGTGACGTCGTCGCCGAGCTGGACCTTGTTGGCCCACGGCAGGAACTCCATGGCCTGGTGGATGCCGTCGAGTTCTCGACCGGGGATCGGCAGGTCACGCGCGAGGGTGGCGCCACCGGAGAGCACGACCGCGTCGTAGGTTTCGCGCAGCTGCTCGGCGGTGATGTCCACCCCGACGTTCACGCCGGTCTTGAAGATGGTGCCTTCGGCCTCCATCTGCGCGAGCCGCCGGTCGATGAAGCGCTTCTCCATCTTGAATTCCGGGATGCCGTAGCGCAGCAGCCCGCCGATGCGGTCGGCCCGCTCGAACACGGTCACGGTGTGGCCCGCCCGGGTGAGCTGCTGTGCGGCGGCGAGTCCGGCGGGACCGGAGCCGACGACGGCGACGCGCTTGCCGGTCAATCGAGTCGGGTAGACCGGAGTCACCCAGCCCTCGTCGAAGGCGTTCTCGATGAGATCGACCTCGACCTGCTTGATGGTCACCGGGTCCTGGTTGATCCCGAGGACACAGGACGCCTCACACGGCGCCGGGCACAGCCGCCCGGTGAACTCCGGGAAGTTGTTGGTGGCGTGCAGCCGGTCGATGCCTTCGCGCCACTGACCCTTGTAGACCAGGTCGTTCCACTCGGGGATCAGGTTGCCCAGCGGGCAGCCGTTGTGGCAGAACGGAATACCGCAGTCCATGCACCGGCTGGCCTGCCGCTGCAGGGTTTCCTTCGGATATCCCTGCTCGTAGACCTCTTTCCAGTCCATCAACCGCAGCTCGACCGGTCGACGGGTCGGTAGCTCCCGGTGGGTGTGCTTCAAAAATCCTTGTGCGTCAGCCACGTTCGGCCTCCGTAATCTTGCCTGTGGACATCGGACTCAGCGTGTGAATGCGTCGCGTGCTAGCCACGGGCCGCCCTGAATGGTCACAGCGCCTCGTCGACGTCGTCTCTTGAACCCGCGTGCTAGCCACGGGCCGCCTCCATGATCGCCTCGTCGACGTCCTTGCCCGCCTTCTCCGCCTCGGAGATGGCCAGCAGTACCTTCTTGTATTCGCGCGGCATCAGCTTCACGAAGTGGTTCACCTGCTGCGACCAGTCGCCCAGAATGCGTTCGGCGACAGCGGAACCCGTCTGATCGCGGTGCTGGGTGATGATGTCGCGCAGCCAGGTGAAGTCGTCACCGGAGAGCTGCTCGACGGCGTCGGCCTGCTCGGGGTTGAGCCTGGACTCGAAGGTGCCGTTCGGGTTGTAGACGAACGCGACACCGCCGGACATACCGGCGCCGAAGTTGCGCCCGGTCTCACCGAGGATGACCACCCGGCCACCGGTCATGTACTCCAGACCGTGGTCGCCGACGCCCTCGACCACCGCGAGAGCACCCGAGTTACGGACGGCGAAGCGCTCGCCGACCACACCGCGGATGAACGCCTTGCCGTTGGTGGCGCCGAACAGGATCACGTTGCCCGCGATGATGTTCTCCTCCGCCACGAACTCGGCGGGCGCGTTCAGCGACGGGCGCACCACGAGGTGACCGCCGGAAAGCCCCTTGCCGACATAGTCGTTCGCGTCACCCTGCACCCGCAGCGTGATGCCCGCGGGCACGAAGGCGCCGAAGCTGTTGCCCGCCGAGCCGGTGAAGGTGATGTCGATGGTGTCGTCGGGCAGGCCCGCGCCACCGTAGAGCTTGGTCACCTCGTGGCCGAGCATGGTGCCGACGGTGCGGTTCACGTTCGTGATCTTGGTTTCGAACTTCACCGCCTGACCCCGCTCGAGCGCGTCGCGGCTCTGCGTGATCAGCTGCTGATCCAGCGCCTTGTCCAGGCCGTGGTCCTGGGTCTTGGTGCAGCGCCGGTCCTGGTACATGAACGCGGTCTCGACATTGTCGAGGATCGGCGACAGGTCCAGCTTGCTGGCCTTCCAGTGCTGCTTGGCCTTGGCGGTGTCGAGCAGGTCGACCCGGCCGATGGCCTCGTCCAGCGTGCGGAAGCCCAACTGCGCCAGCAGTTCCCGGACCTCTTCGGCGATGAACAGCATGAAGTTCTCGACGAATTCCGGCTTGCCGGTGAAGCGTTCGCGCAGCACCGGGTTCTGCGTCGCGACACCCACGGGGCAGGTGTCGAGGTGGCAGACCCGCATCATGATGCAGCCCGAGACCACCAAAGGCGCAGTGGCGAAACCGAATTCCTCGGCGCCGAGCAGCGCGGCGATCATCACGTCACGGCCGGTCTTCATCTGACCGTCCACCTGCACGACGATCCGATCGCGAAGTCCGTTGAGCAGCAACGTCTGCTGGGTCTCGGCCAGGCCGAGCTCCCACGGACCGCCCGCGTGCTTGAGCGAAGTGAGCGGCGAGGCGCCGGTGCCGCCGTCGTGGCCGGAGATCAGCACCACGTCCGCGTGCGCCTTGGACACACCGGCCGCGACGGTGCCGACGCCGGGCTCGGCAACAAGTTTCACGTGAATCCGCGCCTGCGGGTTCGCGTTCTTCAGGTCGTGGATCAGCTGCGCCAGATCCTCGATCGAGTAGATGTCGTGGTGCGGCGGCGGCGAGATCAGGCCGACACCCGGCGTCGAGTGCCGCACCTCGGCGACCCACGGGTACACCTTGTGCGCCGGAAGTTGGCCGCCCTCACCGGGCTTCGCGCCCTGCGCCATCTTGATCTGGATGTCGGTGCAGTTGGTCAGGTAGTGCGCGGTCACGCCGAAGCGGCCGGAGGCCACCTGCTTGATCGCGCTGCGCCGCCAGTCGCCGTTCTCCTCCGGCTCGAAGCGGGCCGGCGATTCGCCGCCCTCACCCGAGTTCGACCGGCCCCCGAGCCGGTTCATCGCGATGGCCAGGGTCTCGTGCGCCTCGGCGGAGATGGAGCCGTAGCTCATCGCGCCGGTGGAGAACCGCTTCACGATCTCCGACGCGGGCTCGACCTCGTCGATCGAGATCGACGCGCGCTCCTTCTTGAACTTGAACAGGCCACGCAGCGAGGCCAGCCGCTCGGTCTGGTCGTCGACCATCTTGGTGTACTCCTTGAAGATGGAGTACTGACCGGTGCGGGTGGCGTGCTGCAGCTTGAACACGGTGTCCGGGTTGAACAGGTGGTACTCACCCTCGCGCCGCCACTGGTATTCGCCGCCCACCTCGAGCTCGCGGTGCGCGCGCTCGTTGCGGTTCTCCAGGAAGGCGAGCCGGTGCCGCTCGGCGACGTCGGCCGCGATGTCCTCGAGGCCGATGCCGTCCAGGTGCGAGCGCAGGCCGGTGAAGTACTCGTCGGCCAGGTCCTGGGACAGGCCGATCACCTGGAACAGCTGCGCGCCGGTGTAGGAGGCCAGCGTCGAGATGCCCATCTTGGACATCACCTTCAGCACGCCCTTGCTGGCGGCCTTGTTGTAGTTGGCGACCGCCTTGCGGAAGTCCGCGGCGTGATCGCCGGTGCTGCCGGGCATTTCGAGCGCGCCGCGCTCGAGCATGTCCTCGATGGTCTCGAAGGCCATGTACGGGTTGATCGCGGCCGCGCCGAAGCCGACCAGCATCGCCATGTGGTGCACCTCGCGGGCGTCACCGGCCTCGACGACGAGACCGACCATGGTGCGGGTGCGTTCGCGCACCAGGTGGTGGTGCACCGAGGCGGTCAGCAGCAGCGACGGGATCGGCGCCAGCTTCTCGTTGGACTCGCGGTCGGAGAGCACGACGATCCGGGCGCCGCCGTCGATGGCGGCCGACACCTGGGTGTTGATCGCCTTGAGCGCCTTGCGCAGGCCCTTGCCGCCCTTGGCCACCGGGTACAGGCCGCGCACGATCACCGAACGCAGCTCGGGCTGGGAGCCGTCGTCGTTGATGTGCACCAGCTTGGCCAGCTGGTCGTTGTCGATGATCGGCGATTCGATCGCGATCTGCTTGCACGACTCCGGGCCGGGGTGCATCAGATCGGCCTCCGGGCCGATCGCCCGGCGCAGGCTGGTCACCACCTCTTCGCGGATCGCGTCCAGCGGCGGGTTGGTGACCTGCGCGAACAGCTGGGAGAAGTAGTCGAACAGCAGCCGGGGCCGCGACGACAGCACCGCGATCGGGGTGTCGGTGCCCATCGAGCCGAGCGCCTCGCCGCCGGTCTTGGCCATCGGCGAGATCAGCAGGTTCAGTTCTTCGTTGGTGTATCCGAAGATCTGCTGGCGGATCAGCACCCGGTCGTGCGACATGTGCACGTGCGGGCGGTCGGGCAGGTCCTCGAGCTTGGTCACACCCGCGTCCAGCCATTCCTGGTACGGGTGCTCGGCCGCAAGGTCGGTCTTCAGCTCGTCGTCGCCGACGATGCGGCCCAGCGAGGTATCGACCAGGAACATGCGGCCGGGTTGTAGTCGGACCTTGCGGACCACCTTGGACGGGTCGATGTCGAGCACGCCGACCTCCGACGCCATCACCACGAGGCCGTCGTCGGTGATCCAGATGCGGCTGGGGCGCAGGCCGTTACGGTCGAGCACGGCGCCGACCACGGTGCCGTCGGAGAAGCACACCGACGCCGGGCCGTCCCACGGCTCCATCAGCATCGAGTGGTACTCGTAGAACGCGCGGCGGCGCTGATCCATGGTCTCGTTGCGTTCCCACGCCTCGGGGATCATCATCAGCACCGCGTGCGGCAGGCTGCGGCCGCCGAGGTGCAGCAGTTCCAGGACCTCGTCGAAGCGCGCGGTATCGCTCGCCCCCGGGGTACAGACCGGGAAGATCTTCTCCAGCCGGTTGTTGCCCGCCGAGTCGGTACCGAAGATGTCCGAACGCAGCAGCGCCTCGCGCGCCCGCATCCAGTTCTCGTTGCCGGTGACGGTGTTGATCTCGCCGTTGTGCGCGACGCGGCGGAACGGGTGCGCCAGCGGCCAGGACGGGAAGGTGTTGGTGGAGAAGCGCGAGTGCACGATGCCGAGGGCGGACTCCACCCGGCCGTCCTGCAGGTCCAGGTAGAACGCGCGCAGCTGCGGCGTGGTGAACATGCCCTTGTAGACGAAGGTCTGGCCGGACAGGCTCGGGAAGTACACCGACTCCTTGCCGACCGAGCCCTCGCCGGGGCCCGACTTGCCGAGCTCGTGCTCGACCCGCTTACGGACGACGTAGGCACGGCGTTCCAGGTCCATCCCGGACAGCTGCTCGGCCGCACCCCGCGGGGAGCCGATGAAGATCTGCCGGAACGTCGGCATGGCGTCGCGGGCCAGCGCGCCGAGCGACGACTCGTCGATCGGCACCTCGCGCCAGCCGAGAACCTCGAGGCCCTCTTCCTTGACGATCTTCTCCACGCCGTAGGCGGCACGCGCGGCCTCGCGCCTGGCCTGCGGCAGGAAGGCGATACCGGTGGCGTAGGAGCCCTCCGGCGGCAACTCGAAGTCCACGATGGCGCGGAAGAACCGGTCCGGGACCTGGATCAGGATGCCCGCGCCGTCACCACTGTTGGGTTCGGCGCCTGCGGCACCACGGTGCTCCAGGTTCAACAGAGCCGTAATAGCCTTGTCGACGATGTCGCGGCTGCGGCGGCCGTGCATGTCGACGACGAACGCGACACCGCAGGCGTCGTGCTCGTTCGCCGGGTCGTAGAGCCCGACGAGTCCAGGTGACCTGTGGCCAGGAAGTTGCATCATGCCTCTGCCTTCAAGAAGGGCGTTCGACGAAAAAGAATTAGGCCATTTCGTCTGAATGCCTCCGTACAAGACTGCGCCCGTACGTTCCGAAACCAGCCGCGCTGATGGTCTTCGGCGTGCAGTCACGTCTCCAGTTGTTCACCCGCTTCAGTGACGTAGTGGGTGCTCGTCGGTAACAGATCCCTAACGAGATCCTTACCTCCGTGCGGGTTCTCGCCAGCTACGCTGAGCACCGGTCCAGGAGCTGCCCGAGCGGGCGAGGGTGCCGAGCATTCTGTGTTCGGCGTAAGAGCAAACGATAAGTCAGGTCCGGGGCCCAACCAACTAAGGTTGCACTAATAACCGGGTCTAGCTGGGCTTCTTCATTCGGTCCTCCACGTGTGCGCGTCGTCCAGTGTAAAGCAGCGGGTACCGCTGGATCGACCCTGCGGCACCCTCGGCCAGCCGCTCGACGCCGGCGCGCGAGAGCGGCCCCAACCCTCGCAAATCGGTCAGAAGAACGCTCTCACCTGCATCGAAGATGATTTCCCTCGCTCAGCATCCGGCAAACCCCTCGGCGGCGGCTAACTCGGAAGCGGGCTGGATGAGATATTTCCGACAGGGTCCTGACGAGCCCGAGATGTGATCCGACCGTCCGGACTGTTTTGTTTGCTGTGGCCTTCAGCACATTTTCAGCTAACCAACTGGAGTGGCGTTCGACACATTTTCGTGGCCGAAACCTATACGCCGTCAGGGGGTAATGGCTGTGATTAATTGCGGGCCCGAACGCTTTTCGCCGAATATTCGCCGAACGCGCGGACTCACCGCCTGAAGTCGGTGCTTAAAAAGGGGTTAAGCGGGGTATGAAGCGGGTTCCGTGGGGAGCGCGCAGCGTTCAACGCGGCGCGCACAACGCGGCTGCGGCACGCACCAGCGCGGCCTGATGCAAGGCGTCGGTATTTCCGGCGCCGAATACGTCGAAGACGCTGTAGGCCAATCTTTCCGCGCAGTCCGGCGCGGTCAGCTCGGCCCGCCGGGCGGCCAACTGGTCGACGATCTCGATGTTCACCCGGTCGATCACCGGGCGCACCGCCGCTAGATCGGGTGCCGAACCGGGTGCCGCGGCCGGGTCGAAGCGCCAGCGAGTGATCAGGCCGCGCTGCACGATCTTGTTGGACTCGATCTGGCCGGAGAACACCTGCCGCACCCAGGGTTCGGGCAGGTCGCGCCCGGCGCCCAGCTTTGCCATCGCGTCGTAGACCACGGCTTCCCTGGCCGGATCATCGATGGTGGGTTCGGTGCCGGACTCGGCGGCGGCCACCCACTTCGCCGCGGCCACCGCGTCACCGGTGTCGAGGCGCTCGAGCACCAGGGCTACCAGGCGATCCAGCGACTCGGCGCGACCGTCGCCCGGCTCGGCCGCCGCGCTAACCGGCGACATGATCAGTGCCGCCGACACGATCATCAGCATGACAAGGCGCATAACCCGACCTCCTGAACTGGCTCGCGCGGAAACCGATCATCGAGCCAGGGTAAGCGAACGGACCCGCGCGCTCGGTCCCGAAACCGGCCCCGCGCGATGGCCGTCGGCACCCGTACCCGCACCACATCGGCGGTTTTGTGAGCCTGACCACATACCTCCGCCGCCACTCGGTGTGTCGGGTTCGGTCCTGTCACGCTGTGACCACGAAACCGTGACGGTTTCATCGAGCCCTGAAATCGACTGGGACCAAGAGGATGTGAGCTCCCATGACCGTCATCGGCTTGTTCACCTGGCTCGGCGGGGGTCAGACCGGTGAAATCGCCTACCGCCACGAGCGCACCGGCTATGCCGTCACCGGTGCGGCGGTGCTGTTGTTCACGGTGGTGTCCGGCCTGGTCACCGCACTCGCGCTGGCCTCGACCGGTACCTGGGCACTGCTCGCGGTGATTCCGGTGGCCCTGCTGGTCGCGGTGCTCGCGGGCGCGATCGCTCGCGCGGTAGCGACCGCACGGCCGAGCGGCGAGCCCGACCGGCTCGGCTTGCTCGCCCGCATCGCCGTTGCCGTGCTGGCCGGCGGATTGCTCGCCGAGCTTGCCGCGATCGTCGTCTTCGGCGGCAGCGTCGACCGGACCCTCGATGAACGAGCGCAACGTTCCGTCGCCTCCGCGCCGCGGGTCGTCGCCGCGACGGCCGAACTCGACAAGGCGCGCGCCGACCGGACCGCGCTGGATCAGTCGATCACCAAGGCACAGGCCGATCTCGACCGCTCGCTGGTGATCGCCCGCTGCGAGTTCAACCCGACCCCCGACTGCCCGCAGACGCGGATCACCAACGTGCCGGGACGCGGACCGGAAGCCCAGACCGCCAACGACATGCTCGACGACGCCCGCAGACAACTGGCCGCGGCGCAGGGCCGGGCCGACGCGCTGGACCAGCGGATCGCCGACGACGAAAAGGCCGTGGCCGCAGCCGAATCGGCCGCCTTCGCCGACGCCGACCGCGGCCTCGGTGCGCGCTGGCTGGCGATGAACGACTACACCACCCACCACGCGGGCGCGCTGCCGCTGCGCATCCTGACCATCATCGCTGTCGTCGCGCTGGCGCTGCTGCCGCTGGTGCTGCGCTGGTGGCGCGGCCAGACCTCGTTCGACCGGCGGGTCGCCTACCTCGATGTACAGGCGCGCGCCGAGGCCGAAGCCGACACGGCCATCGCCCTGAAACAGGCCCAGGTGCGCGCCGAGGCCGAAGCACTGCGCGCCGAACAACAACTCACCGCGGCCCGCCTCGCCGCCGAGGCGGACACCGCCATCGACCGGGAGCGCCAGCGCACCAGGATCGTCGCGGCCATCGGCGGCCTGGAGATCGGTATCGCCGAACCGCCGCGCCGCCCCGCACTACCAGCCGCACCGGCTGACGACCGAAAGGACAGCTCCGTGTCTGAAGGATTCGCGCCGTCGAACCTGCCCGCCCCCGTCACCGCGCGGGAGCTCACCCCTGGCACCGGGGCGCCGACGCCCAAGTCCGGTGGCGGCCTGGAACTCCCACTGATCGGCACGGTGCCGTTCACCGACACCGCGGCCCGGTTGATCCGCCCGCTGGTGCCGTCGTTCGTGGCCAACGCGATCGACAACGCCACGCATCCGCTGCGCACGGCCCGCCAGGCGTTCGAAGAGGTCGAGGAGATCACCTTCACCCTGCGCCGCACCCGCAAGGTCACCGTCGATACCCAGGACTCGCACGCGCCGACCGGTTATCAGCTCGCGCCGGGCTCGCCCGAGGCACTGCATGCCCAGCGCGTCGCGGCCACCGTGGTCGACGCCGACTACGGACAGCAGGATCCGCGCTACTCGGCACTGCCGGACGGTGCGCAGCCGTACGGCCTTCCGGCCGGGCGGCAAAACGAGCTCAGCGGCCACCGGAACCCCGAACTGCCGGGGCATGGCCGCCGCGAACTGCCCCGCGGCAACTGACCGTCTACCGCGCGCTGGTCGAGGCGCTCGGCCGGTCCTGGACCACTGGTCCGGCTCTTCGCGGGTCCTCCGGCCTAGGCTTTGGTCCCATGGCCCACAGTGACGTCTCGACAGCCGCGTTCGGGTCGCGGCTGCTCGGACCGGTGGACGAGTCCTCGGGGATGCGGCGGATCCGGGTTCAGCTGCTGCTGACCGTGCCGCTGGTGGCCGCGAACCTGGCCGGAATGGCCGTCACCTTCGCGCTGATCGGGTTCGTGCTGCCGGGGCCGACGGTGTTCACCCGGGAACTGCTGCTGCTCGATGTGATCGCGACGCCGCTGTACGCGGCGCTGGCCTTGCTGGTCGGCATGTGGTGGGGCACCGTGCGCGGTCTGCGCACCCTGCGCTGGGCGATCCAGCCGGACCAGGTGCCCACCGAGGCGGAGCAGATCGCCGCGTCCAGGGTGCCCCGGCATCTGGTGCTGCAACAGGCCCTGCTGTGGTCGGGTGCGGCCGCCGTACTGACCCCGCTGTACGCAATGGTGGAGCCCGCGCTTATTCCCAAGATCCTGATCGGCATCGCATTCAGCGCCATCGTGGTCTGCGCCAACGGTTACCTGATCGCCGAGTTCGCACTGCGGGCAGTGACCGCCCGCGTCCTGGACGCGGCGCCGTTGCGGCGGCGGCGCGGCATGGGTGTGTTCTCCCGCTCGATGGTGGCTTGGATGCTGGGCGCCGGTGTGCCGGTGACCCTGTCGATGATCGTGGCGGGATGGGCACTGGTCGACTCGTCGGTCAGCACGGCCCGGCTCGCGGTCTGTGTGCTCTCGCTCGGCTGCGCGACGCTGGTGTTCGGCCTGTTGCTGATGATGCAGACCGTGTCCACGATCATCGCGCCGATCCGCGGGGTGCGCCGCGCGCTGCGTCAGGTCGAGGACGGTGACCTGCGGGTGGCCATCACCGTGTACGACGGCACCGAATTGGGTGAGCTGCAAAGCGGTTTCAACCACATGGTGGAGGGACTGCGCGAGCGCGAGCAGATCAGGGACCTGTTCGGCAGGCATGTCGGCCGCGACGTCGCCGACGCGGCGCTCGCCGGTAATCCGACGCTCGGCGGCGTGGAGACCGAGGCGGCGGCGCTGTTCATCGACATCGTCGGCTCCACCACGATGGCCGCGACGGTGCCCGCACCCGAGATGGTCGCCATCCTCAACCGTTTCTTCGACATCGTGGTCGACGAGGTGGAGGCGCACGGCGGGCTGCTCAACAAGTTCGAGGGCGACGCCGCCCTGGCCGTATTCGGCACGCCCGCCGCCCTTTCCGACGCCTCGGGCGCGGCGCTGGCCTGCGCCCGCGCCATCCGGCAGCGCCTCGACCTGACCGCCGACGACTTCATCGCCGCCATCGGTGTCGCCGCAGGCCGGGTGGTCGCGGGCAACGTCGGTGCTCGGCAGCGCTACGAGTTCACCGTCATCGGCGACGCGGTCAACGAGGCGGCGCGGCTGTGCGAACTCGCCAAGCACGACGACCTACTGCTCACCTCCGCGAACACCGTCAACAGCGCCGACGACACCGAGGCGGCGCATTGGCAGCTCGGCGAGTCCGTCACCCTGCGCGGTCGCCTCACCCCGACCCGACTCGGTCGCCCGCGTAATTCCGGGCAACCGGCTGATCGCGGTCTGCACCCGAGCGAGCAGCGAACCGAATGACGGCTGCAGCCGAATAGTGGGCGCACCTCTATATAGCTTCGCGCCCGCTCCGGGGGAATCCAGAGCGGGCGCGAAGAGTCGGCTTTTACGGACGCGCGGCCCGCAGCCGGAACGCGACCACCGCGGCGATCAGCAGAATCGACGCCGTACCGAGCGCGGCGAAGTGGATGCCGGAAACGAACGCCTCGTGCACCGAGGTGAGGAACGCTTCCGACACCGACTCCGGTAGCTGACGCGCGAAACCCGTGGCCGCGCCGAGGGATTCCGACGCGACACCCACCTGATCGCTCGGCACGCCGGTCAGGTCGAGGCCGTTGCGGAAGATCGCCATGACCACGCTGCCGAGGATCGCGACGCCCAGGGCGATGCCGGTTTCGTAGGCGGTCTCCGAGACGGCTGCGGCCGCACCGGCCCGCTCGGCGGGTGCCGAGCTGACCACCAGGTCCGACGAGACCGTCAGTGCGACACCGACACCCGCGCCGATGAACAGGAAGCCGAGGATGAACGGCGTCGTGCTGCCGGCGGCGTCCGGGCCGAGCCAGAGGAACAGCGCCGAGCCGACCGCAGCGGTGGTCAGCGCGCCACCGAGCACGGCACCGGGTCGCACCCGCTGCACCAGCCACGCCGCGGCCAGCGACGCGACCACGCTGGCGGCCAGGCCGGGCAGCAGCAGCAAACCGGCCTGCATCGGCGAGTGGCCGAGCACCAGCTGCAGGTACTGCGAGCCGAAGAACAGCACACCGGCCAGCGCGAACACCGCGAGCAGGTTGGTGATCACCGCGGTGCGGAACCTGGGCAGCGCGAACAACTTCAGGTCCAGCATCGGATTCGCCAGCGTGCGCTGCCTGCGCACGAACAGCACGCCCGCGACGACACCGACCGCACCGATCAGGGCCAGCTGGATGCTGGCGCCGTGCGCCGCCGACTCCTTGATCGCATAGACGATCGGCACCAGCGCCAGCATCGACAATCCGGCGCTCGGCAGATCGAACCGGCCGGGGTTCGGGTCGCGCGACTCCGGCACGAGGAACGGGCCGAGCGCGATCAGCACCAGCATGACCGGCAGGTTCACCAGGAACACCGAGCCCCACCAGTAGTGCTCGAGCAGCCAGCCGCCGAGCAGCGGACCCGCCGCCGCGCCGCCACCGGCCATCGCGCTCCACACCGCGATGGCCACGGTCCGCTGCCGCGGATCCAGGAACATCGAGCGGATCAGGCCCAACGTCGCGGGCATGAGCGTCGCACCGGCGACACCCTGCAGCACGCGCGCGCCGATCAGCATCTCCGGTGAGACAGCCCACGCCGCGAGCACCGAGGCGACGCCGAAGCCAGCGGCGCCGATCAGCAGCAGCCTGCGGCGGCCGATCCGGTCACCCAGGTTGCCCATCATCACCAGCAGGCCGGCCAGCACGAACGAGTACACGTCGATGATCCACAGCAGCTGCGGTGTGGTCGGCGCCAGATCGGCGCTGATCGCGGGCACGGCCAGGTCGAGCACCGTGGCGTCGACGGCGAGCAGCAGCAGGGCGAGGGCGAGCACGGCGAGTCCGGCCCAGTCGCGCGCGGTCGCGCGGGGCGGGCCTTCGGTTGTCGTCCCGGTCTTCCGGGGGTTCTGCACGGTTGATGTGGTCATTGGCTTTCTCGACTTCCGTCGCACTCTTTTCTTACCGTCCGGACGGTACAGTATCAGACCTTACCGTCCAGCCGGTATAGTTCGGCCGGTGACGGTGAACACCCGCGACCGCATCCTGGACGCCCTCGAATCCCTGCTCCTGGAGAAAGGCATGTCGCATGTGACATTGGAGAGCGTCGCGACGAAGGCAGGCGTCTCCAAAGGCGGCCTGCTCTATCACTTCAAGAGCAAGGACGCGCTGCTCGCCGGGCTGGTCCGGCGGCTCACCGAACGCGCGAACCAACAACTGACCGACGCCACCGCCCGTGGCCAGTCCGTCGCCGGCTGGTATCTGCAGACCCCGAATCCGGACGACGCCACCGACGCGGTGGAGCTGGAGCTCTACCGCTCCATGCTGGCCACCATGCGCACCATCGACGCCGCGACCGACGCGGACACCGACGAGGTGCAGCAGGCGCTGATGGACATGATGAGCTCCTGGTCCGATGACCTGGACACCGAGATCGCGGACCCGGTGCAGGCCGACCTCATCCGGCTGGTCGGCGACGGCGTGTACCTGCGGGCCCTGCTCGGCCTGCCGCAGATCGACCCGGCCCGCTACCGCCGCGTGGTGCAACGCCTGCTGGACCCGCCGAGCGCCGGGTAACCGCGAAGGCGCTGCACCGACCGCGAATCGGGCACTGACCGTTAGACTCGGCCCGTGCTACCTGCCGCCGACCCGGCCGGTGCCGTCGGGGCGGGAGCAGATCCGGTACCAGGGTCCCCTGGAACGACGGTGCCGATCCGTCCGATGACCTTCCGCGAACTCCTCGATGTGCCGTTCGCGCTCATCCAGGCGAATCTGTTCGCGCTGGCCTGGTCCAGCATGCTCGCCCTCGTCAGCGCCGAGCTGCTGGTTGTCGCGATCACCGCGGGGATCTCGACGCTGATCGACGACTCGGACGCAGCGATCGCCTGGGCAGCCATCCTGTCGACCATGGCCAGCGCTTGGCTGCTGCGATTCGTGCTGCGCGGCACGACCGTGGCGATCGGCCTCGCGAGCGTGGCGGGTGCCCCGATCGACTGGCGCACCGCGCTGCGCCGGGTCGGCGCGACGGCCGGGCCGTTGCTGGTGTTCCAGGTGCTCTACACCCTGGTCGGGGTCGGCGTGCTCGCGCTGTCCAGCCTGCTGATCATCACCTTTCCGTTCGGCGTGGCCTGGCTGGGGCAGCTGCGGGCCAAGCGCTTCGTCGCGGTGCCGGTCATGTTCGTCGAGCGGGCCGCGCATCGAACGGCGGCCGAGCGCTCGAAACTCCTTGTCGCCGGCGCCGAATGGCAGACAGCCGCGCTGTGGTTCGCGCAGCGCTGCCTGCTGGTCCTGTTGTCCGTGCCGCTGCTGGGGATTCCGTGGTATCTCTCGGATTTCTCCGGCACCCACCGGTGGCAGGTGATCGTGCTGCTCACCACGGGCGTGCTGATGATCGTCGCGTTCGGCGAGGTCGTCGAGGCGGCGACCAGGGTGGTGTCGTACGTCGACCGGCGCTGCCGCCGTGAGGGTTTGGATATTCACGTCCCGGGTCGTGAGGTGCGATGAACGAGCACGACCCAGTGCCCCCGGCCCAGCCGCGTCTCGGTGCCGCGGCAGACCATCGCGCGGCGGCCGAAAACGCCGCACAGCACCGCGATTTCGACAGCGCGCTGCGCGAACGCTTCCGCGCCGTGCTGCGCGGGCTGGAACAGCGCGGCGTGCTGGAGGTACGGCGGTCGCGCACCGCACGCGAGACCGCGGACGATGCGACCACCGCGCTGCCGCTCGAGGTCGCCGCCGAATTCCACCCGGCGGCACACAGTTTCGACGAGGTCGTCTACGGCGGACGGCGGGCGACCGAAGACGAGTACCGCAGACTCGAATACGCCGACCGGTTCTCCGCGGCGGCACCACCGCCCGCACCGGAACCCACCGAAATCACCGCCACCGAGAAGGCGCCGCGCACCCGCCGGAAGCTGCCACCGCTACCCACGCTGTTGCGCAACCCCAAGTTCTGGGCCGCCCTCGCCGGCGCGGCGGTGCTGCTCCTGCTGCTCTACGGCGCGCTGCAGTCGTGCGGCGCGCCGACAGCGCCGAAACCGCCGCCGCCGCCACCGGACATCCCGAACCCCGAGCCGCCGCGCGACTTCGACCTACCCGGCTTCGGCACCGGTGACGATCCGATCTGGGACCGGCTGCCCGCCGCCGTCTTTTTCGGCGGGCTGCAATTCCTGATCGCCGCCGCACTGGTGGTGTGGTGGCGGGCGCGGCGCCGCGGCGCGCTGGTGCGCGAACCACGACCGGTCGAGGTCGCGGCGAACGAGCTGCTCGCCGGGCAGGCGGCGCTGTATCGGCGCTCGAAGGACCACGAACATGTCGCGGCGAAGCTGCGGGCGGCGACCCTGCGCCGGATCCGCCCGCCGCTCGGCATGGCCGCGGACACCCCACCGGACCGGCTCGTCGCCGCCGTGGCGGCCCGCACCGGTGCGCCGCCGGAGCAGATCGGCCGCGTCCTCTTCGGCGCGGTACCGGACGCGGACACCCTGGAACTCGTTGCCACCCAACTCGACTGGATCGAATCGGAGGTCGGATGACCATCCCCACCACCAAGACCAACCACACCCCCACTGCCGAGGAGGCGGGGGCGGCGTTCGCGGCGTTGCGCGGCGAGATCGGCAAGGCGGTGGTCGGCAACGACAACGCGGTCATCTTCCTGGTGCTCGCCCTGCTGTGCCGGGGCCACGTGCTGCTGGAAGGTGTCCCCGGCGTGGCGAAGACGCTGCTGGTGCGCGCCTTGGCGACGGCGCTGGAGCTCGACCATGCCAGGGTGCAGTTCACCCCAGACCTGATGCCGGGCGATGTCACCGGGTCGCAGATCTACGACCCGCACTCGGCCGAGTTCACCTTCCGGCACGGCCCGGTGTTCACCAATCTGCTGCTGGCCGACGAGATCAACCGCACGCCACCGAAAACCCAATCGGCCCTGCTGGAATCGATGGAGGAGCGACAGGTCTCGGTCGACGGGCAGCCGCGGCCGCTGCCCGATCCGTTCGTCGTGATCGCCACCCAGAACCCGATCGAACAGGAAGGCACCTATCCGCTGCCGGAGGCGCAGCTGGACCGGTTTCTGTTCAAGGTCGACATCCAACTGCCCAGTCGCGACGACGAATTCCGCGTGCTGCAGCGACACGCCGCCGGCTTCGATCCGCGCGACCTGGCCGCAGCGGGGTTGCGCCCGGTGGCGGGGCCCGCACATATCGCCGCGGCGCGCGCCGCGATCGGCAAGGTGACGATCAGCCCCGAGGTGCTCGCCTACGTGGTCGACCTGTGCCGCGCCACCCGGGTGTCCCCCGCCGTCCAGCACGGCGCGTCCACCCGCGGCGCCACCGCGCTGATGGCGGCTTCGCGCGCGTTCGCGTGGCTGAACGGGCGCGGCTTCGTGACCCCGGACGACGTGAAAACCCTTGCCGTGGCCGTCCTTCGGCATCGGCTGCAGTTGCGGCCGGAGGCGGAGCTGGACGGGGTGACCACCGAGAGTGTCATGACGTCGCTGCTGCTTTCGGTCCCGGTCCCGGTGTAGCCCGTGGTCGTCACCGGTCGGCTGGCCGCCGTCGCAGGGCTACTCGCGCTGCTCGTCACCTTCGTCGTCCCGTCGTTGCCCGGCGTGCTCGTCGCGACCTGCGTGCTGGCCGCAGCCCTGCTGTTCGACCTCGGTTCGGTCGGCCGGGCAGGCGATCTCATGCTGTCCAGGCAGCCGCTGACCACGGTGCGGCTCGGCCGGTCCACCGAGGTGGAACTCGTCGCGACCAACACCGGTGCGCGCGCCCTGCGCGGCACCGTGTGGGACGACTGGCCCGACAGTGCCCGCGCCGAAAACCGTACGCACCAGCTCGATCTGGCACCGGCCACCCTGCTCCGCTTCCGCACCACGCTGACACCGGCGTACCGCGGCGACCGGGTGGCCGGGCAGGTCACCGTGCGGCTGATCGGCCCACTCGGCTTGGCGGGCAGGCAGACTCGCCGCACCGTCGCGGCCCGCGTGCGCGCACTGCCACCGTTCCGCAGCGAGCGGCTGCTGCGCTCGAAAGTCAAACGGCTGCAACACCTCGAGGGCCGCAACGTGGCGAATATGCGTGGCCAGGGCACCGAGTTCGACTCGTTCCGCGAATACGTAGCGGGCGACGACGTGCGCGCCATCGACTGGCGCGCCACCGCACGCGCCACCGACGTGCTGGTGCGCACCTGGCGCCCGGAACGCCACCGGCACATGCTGATGCTGCTGGACACCGGTCGGGTGAGCGCGGGCCGGGTCGGTGCGGGCACCCGGCTGGACGCGAGCATCGAGGCCGCGCTGCTGCTCGGCGGTCTCGCCGCCGCCGCGGGCGACTCGGTCGACCTGCTCGCCTACGATCGCGAAGCACGCGCCGAGGTCCGCGGGATCAGCGGAAAGAGCTTGCAGCTGAAGCTGATGCACGCGATGGCGGGCGTCACCCCCGCCCTCGTCGACACCGACAGCGCGGCACTGGTGCGCGCCGCCATCCAGCGCACCCGCCGGCGCAGCCTGGTCGTCTGGTTCACCAGCCTGGACGGCGCCGCCGTGGAGGAGAACCTGCTCCCGGTGCTGCCCACCCTCGCCCAGCGCCACCGCGTGCTGATCGTCTCGGTCACCGACCCCGAGGTCGCCGAGGCCGCCACCCGACGCACCACCCGCGCCGACCTCTACCCCGCGGCCGCTGCCGAGTCCATCCTCGCCGAACGGGCTTTGGTGCAGGAGTCCCTGCGGCGCAAGGGCATTGCGGTGGTCGCCGCCGCCCCCGACCGCCTGCCCGAAGCCCTCGCGGACGAATACCTCGAACTGAAGCAGTCCGGCACGATGTAGTCCCGCCAAGTGCCCTTGTGGAGGCGGGACGGCGGAGGACTATGGAGCACATGTCTGATCTCGCCGCGTTTGTCCGTGGGCTGCCCAAGGCCGAGTTGCATCTGCACCTGGAAGGGACGCTGGAACCGGAGTTGAAGTTCCGGCTGGCCCAGCGCAATGGGATCGAGCTGGCGGAGAAAACTGTGGACGAGGTCAAGCAGACGTACCGGTTCCACGATCTGACCTCGTTCCTGCAGGTCTACTACCCCGCCATGCGAGTGCTGCTGGAGCCCGCGGACTTCCATGATCTGGCGTTCGACTATCTGACCAGGGCACACGCCCAGGGCATCCGGCACGTCGAGATGTTCTTCGACCCGCAGGCACACACCGGGCGCGGTGTCCCGTTCGCCACCGTGCTGGACGGATATCGGTCGGCGATCGTGCGGGCGCGGCGGGAGTTCGGGATCTCGGCCGAGCTGATCCTCTGTTTCCTGCGCGACTACTCCGCGGAATACGCCATGGCAACGCTGCTGGAAGCGCTCCCCTACCGCGACTGGATCATCGGCGTCGGGCTCGACTCGGATGAGCGCGGCAATCCGCCGAGCAAGTTCGCGGCCGTCTTCGCGCGGGCCCGCCGCGAAGGCTTCCTGCTGACCATGCACTGCGACATCGATCAACCGGACTCGATCGAGCACATTCGGCAGGCACTGGAGGACATCGGGGTGGACCGACTCGACCACGGCACGAACATCGTGGAGGACGACCGGCTGGTCGAGCTGGCCAAGGCCAAGGGCATCGGGCTCACCTGCTGTCCGGTCTCGAACTCGTTCGTGACCAGCCAGATGAAATCGGACGAGATCGTCGGGCTGCTGGCGCGCGGGCTCACCGTGACCGTCAACAGTGACGATCCCGCGTACTTCGGCGCGTACGCGGGGGACAACTACCTGGCCCTCGCCGAGCACGCCGGCCTCGACCTCGATCAGTTGGTGGCGCTGGCGAAGAACTCGTTCCGCGCCTCG
This sequence comes from Nocardia ninae NBRC 108245, assembly GCF_007990755.1. Lineage (GTDB taxonomy): Bacteria > Actinomycetota > Actinomycetes > Mycobacteriales > Mycobacteriaceae > Nocardia > Nocardia ninae. The sequence continues at coordinate 51,392 of NZ_BJXA01000051.1, forward strand.
TGGATCACCCCGGCGCGCCTCGACCTCTTCCTTCGGGAGATCGACGACTACGTCGCCGCCAACCGTCAAGACGCCGGAGCCCGTGCGCAGGACTAAGGACCCACCTGCATCGGCACCTGCCGGAAGACCGGGAACATCGGCGGCGGCAGCACCCGGCGTTGCCGCTCGGCGATGACCGCGCCTAGAACTTGAAGCGGCGGATACCCCGTCGGCACCGGCACCTGGAGCCGCGCGCACACCGCGTCCACCAGCGCGGTGCCCAGCTCGTGCTGCACCACGGGGGTGAGGGTGCGGAACCGGCTCAGATACTGACGCACCGCGAGCGCCAGATCATCCGGCAGCATGGCCAGCGGTAGCGGCCCCGCCCAGCCCGCGAGCCACGGCGGCGCGACCGCGAGCAGCGGCGCGGGCAGCGGTCGCTGAGCATGCACCACCACGGTGCCCGCGAGCACGTCACCGATCCGCCGCGCGTTCGGCGAGCACATCGAGGTGAGCACCGCGACCGCGCCGAACGCGCCGAGCATCCAGAAGTCGACGATCGCACCGGCCAGCCCACGGGTGAGTGCGTGCCGGAAGTCGATCGGGCCGCCGTCCGCGCGCACCACCCGCAGACCCAGCAGCAACTTGCCGAACGTGCGACCACGCCACACGGTTTCGCACGCCACCGGATAGCCCACCAGCACGCCGACGATGGTGACCATTACGGCCACGTCCAGCCACGCCGTGTCCGCGCCGCTGGGCAGCAGGACGCTGATGGTCAGCACGAACAGCACGGCGGCCAGCATGACCTGCACCACCACGTCGATGAGGAAGGCGGTAGCCCTGGTGGGGATCCGGGCGATCGGCAGCTCCAGCGCGACCGCTTCTCCCGTGGTGAATTCAGCCATGTCGATAGCATTCTCCCGAGCGGCGGTACTGGGAGGCAAGCCTGTGGATGTTGACGCGTACAGCTATGCACACCGGAGGGCCTGGGAACGCCTCGATTATCTGTCGACGCGGCGCAAGCTCACCGGTGCCGAGGCGGACGAACTCGTCACGCTGTACCGGCGCACCTCGCAGCAGTTGGCCCGGTTGCAATCGCACAGCCCCGATCCGGAGCTGATCGCCGGGTTGAGCGCGCTGCTGGCCAGGGCGCGCGGCCGGGTGCTCGGCGGCCGGGCCGACACCTGGCCGGAGATCGGCCGGTTCTTCACGCACCGGTTCCCGGCTGCCCTGTATCGGACGTGGCCGTGGTGGGCCGGGGTGGCGGCGGTGTTCCTGCTGGTGTCCGCCGGACTGGCCGGCTGGGTGGCCCGATTCGATTCGGCCCGTACGGTTCTCGGTATTCCGCGGGACACCGGCGCGCTGACGGAGCGGGGCGGTGCCTTCGAGACCTACTACTCCGAACATCCCCAGGGTGCGTTCGCCGCGCAGGTGTGGACGAACAACGCCTGGGTGACCGCGATCGCCTTGTTCACCGGGGTGCTGATCCTGCCTGCGGTGTATCTGCTGTTCATGAACGCGCTCAATCTCGGTGTCTCGGCCGGCTTGATGGCGGAGGCGGGGCGGCTGGATTCGTTCTTCGGGTTCATCCTGCCGCACGGCACGCTCGAGCTGACCGCGATCTTCGTGGCCGGTGGCGTCGGCCTGAAACTCGGTTGGACGCTGATAGATCCGGGTCGGTTGAGCCGGGTGGAGGCGGTGGCGCGGCAGGGCCGGGCGACCGCGACGGTCGCGCTCGGGTTGGTCGCGGTGTTGCTGGTGTGCGGCTGCATCGAGGGATTCGTGACGCCGAGCGCGCTGCCCGCGCCGGTGCGGATCGCCATCGGGTTCACCGCCGAGGCGTTGTTCCTGGTCTATGTGTTCGGAGTTGGCCGCCGTGTGGTATCGGCTCGGGCCGAGGACGTTCCGGGAGCGACCGGAGATGGGTCGGGCGAGGGTCAGTAGACAACCTCGAGCACACACTGAGCGACACGGGTTCGGACACGCGACAGCAACGCTGTGTCACAGAGCGGTTTCGGTGTCCCCCAATTGAGTTCCGCTGGCCGCAGCGAGTCGAGCTCAGCTGCGGCCAGCGTTACCGTTGACTCTACACAATCGTTATCCCGATGCAACCCTCTTCGCTCGTGTCAAGCGTATAAAGCAGCACGCCAGCAAACCCTGGTGACGGCATCGTTTTTCACCGTTCCAGCTAACTTGCAGCTGCGACTTCGGAGCGGTTTCGCGGGACTCGGAAGTACGCGCTCGGGCGAATCCGCAGGTCTGCCCATATCCACTTCGTGGCGGTACAAACATTCTTCGAACCATTAGCTGCACCGTCGACATAGACCTCTCCATCCCCCGGCTGCATGGTGGATGACCTGCGAGTTCGTCGCGAAAAATCAAGGTAGCTAGACAACGGATGAACAGAAAGCGACCATAGGTTTGTTTACAGCGTAATTAACACGATGCATACCCGGTAGGGCGATCCGTACACGTGCATGTGTCTTGTCAAGATCAGGAATAACCAGACACCGAAAGGCAACGAACGGAGCGTCGCGAGCGGGCCGGTTCAGCACCTCGGCCGCAACCTCGAGGCGGGGTGTGATCTTCGCCTCACTGGTCGCGGTACCTCCGGCGAAAACGGCGAAAACGACACTGCGGCAAGCATTCCCCACTTCGGACACACCGGGACAACACGCCGATCAGGACGCCAACTGGGGCTGCACAACCACCGTGTTCGGGTATCGGCCCGGAACGTGCGTCGCGGTCGTCCACAGCCTGGGAGTCGCGCACGCTCCACCGTTGTGGACAGGATCGGCACGGTCCACGCCCGCCCTGCACGCCGCCGACCACCGCTATCGATGTCCACACCTGGGCACCACCGCGCCATCCACAGCGACGGCGTTATCTCGAGTGCTTGCCCACAGGGTTGTCCCCATCCGTCCGGCCGCTCATGCACAGGCCGCACCCAGGCGCTTAGGAGTCGATACCGCCCACATCGCTCGAGGTCGGGACGGCAACGCGCAGATGAACGGCGTTCGGCCATCCCGAAACAACACACAGCATCATCCACAGCCGCGAGCGCCCACCGCCAAACCTGGTGCACCGCAATAATGCACCCAGAACAGGGTGCGACACAGGTCGGCTCGCATCCGTACTCCTCGAGCAGCGCACAGATCTATCCACAAGGTGCGCACGCATCATCAGCTTGTGCATAAACCGCGAACTCGACTGAGCGGCAGCGGTATCCAGCACCCGAAATGGCCGGGCGAAAACGCCGGCGGCTCAGCCGACGCGCAGAATCCCGGTGATCGTGCCCTGCAACACCTGACGTCCGTGGGTGATCAACGGTGAGGTCTGCAGCGGATCATCGACGATGGTGCCGGGCAACGGACGACTGGCGGCCACCGCGCCGGTGTCCGGATCGACCACGGTGAACGCATAACCGTCCAGCGGCGTCGTCGTGTCGAGACCGACCCTGGCCACTGTGTACAGCGCTGCGTCGGCTGTGGATAAATGGGGCACCGCCGCACTGCGCACCGTGTTCTCCCACACTGTGCGGCAACCGTTCTCGTCCACATCGACCCTGGTCATGCCGCCGGTGAACGGCGCGGACGCGGGCACCGCCGGTCCCGCACCGTCGGGCACGGCCGGATACGGATAGCCGTAGGTGCTCGCCACGAACACCGAGCGGCCGATGCCGACCGGTGAATTCTCGCTCCCCGCACCGCCCTTCGTGAGGACCGGTTGCGAACATACGAATTGTCCGCTTCCGGAACGGAATACCAGCGCGTTGACCCGACCGTCGGCGTTGTCGACGATGGTCAGATAGTCGGCACCGGTGTCCGGCCCGAAATAGGTGGGTGTCGATCCGGTACCCCAGCTGAGCTGCCCCGGCTTTCGAGCCGGGCCGCGTTCGTACGCCGCGCGCCACAGCACCTCTGGCCGGCCCGACGAATCCGCCCGCAGTTCGTAGAGCGCATGCGTGGTCGCCACGGCGATCCGTCCGCTCGGCGCCGCCGAAATGCTGTTGGCCACCTGCTCGCCGGCGGGCAACGCCACCGTCGCCGCCGCACCGGACGGCGCGACCGTCCCGACAACACCCTTGCCGGTGGCGAACCAGATGGTGCCCGCCCAATCCGGCACCAACCCGGTCACGTTGTCGCCCAGCGAAATCACCGCCGACAGATCGACCAGTTGTTCGCTGACCAACCGCCACTTACCCGTCGCGTCGCGGGCATGACCCACCCGAAGCAGCCGGTTGTCTCCGTCGACGACCACGAGCCGGTCGTTGTTGTCCAGATACGCGTACACGCCACCGAGCAGACTGCCCTTGCTGAGCGGGAGCGCCGCCAGCGAATGCCCGATCGGTCCTGGCGCAGCGGGGTCGATCAGGTGCACGGTCGGCACCTGACCGACGATCGCCGTGCACAACGCGACCACCAGATTGTCCGAGCCCTCCAGCAATGTCGGGCACGCCGAGGCGAGCGGATAGGCCGAGACCGACACGGCCCCCGCGCCGGGCCCGGCCAGCGGAGTCGCGTCCGACGAACCCGCGTCCCCGTGCATGGTCGCGGTGCCGATCGGCCCGAGATGCGGATTGGGCGGCGCCAGCGGCCCCCATGGTGAGGTCGCCGAGGCGGGGATCGCGGGCAGCAGCGCCATCGAGCAGGCGGCGAGGAAAATCAGTGGTGCACGCATGGCAGTCTTTCGGGTCGGCAACACAGCATCCGATCGAACCGAAACGAACGCCTTCGGCACAGTATTCGAAACGTCGGTGATCCAAATGTGGCCGGTCGCCCGGCGTCTTCGCATGCCCGAAGTGACAACGCAAGTGCGCCTACGATGGCGCCATGAACGGTCTGCGTGCCCGGTTGTTGTCGACCTTGGCCGGTCAGCTCGGCAATCCACACGGATTGCTCGGCAAGGGTGTGGCGTTCATGCTCAATCGCGGCAACAAGCGCGCCATCGCCGCCGCGGTGACGGCCGCCGCGATCACCGAGAGCGAGACCGCGGCCGACCTCGGATTCGGCGGCGGCGCCGGGCTTTCCCTGCTGCTCGACCGCGTCGGAGCCAACGGCATCGTGCATGGGATAGAGCTCTCCGCCGACATGCTCGCCCGCGCCCGCGCCGGCTATCCGCGCGAAACCGCCGCGGGCCGACTGCGTCTCGCCGAAGGTTCGCTCACCGCGCTGCCGCTCGCCGACGACAGCCTCGACGCCGCGATCACGGTCAACACCGTCTACTTCGTGCCGGAGCTGGACGCGGTCTGCACCGAGCTCGCCCGCGTCATCCGGCCCGGCGGCAGGCTGGTCATCGGCATCGGCGACCCGGACGCCATGGCGAAGCTGCCGTTCACCCGGTACGGCTTCACGCTGCGCCCGGTCGCCGACGTCATTGCCGCGCTCGAGAAGTCGGGCTGTGTCGTCACTCATGAGCAGCTGCCGAACCCGCCGATTCCGCATCATCTGCTGATCGCGACGAAGCCCGCGTAATTCCGTGCCCGACTACATCAACGCGCCGCCGTCGATCCGGATCTCGGTGCCGGTCATGTAGCGGCCGTCGTCCGAGGCGACCATCGCGACCACACCGGCGATGTCTTCCGGACTACCGAGCGCACCACCGTTGAGCCAGCCGGTCATCCGCGCGAACAGCTTCGGATCGAAGCCCTCCGGCTGGTCCAGAATCGATTTCGTGGTGATACCGCTGGTGATCCCCGCGGGCACGATGTTCACCGCGCGCAGGCCCTGCTTGGCGTACTCCAGCGCGATCGCGTGGGTGAACGCGTTGACGCCGCCCTTCGACGCCGCATACGCCGCGAGGTAGGGCGCGGCACTGAAGGCCGCGGTCGAGGACACGTTGACGACCACCCCGTGCCCGGAGTCGACCAGCGCGGGCAGCGCCACCTGGGTCATCAGGAAGGTGCCGGTGAGATTCACCGAGATCACCTGATTCCAGGCGTCGAGCGGCATCTCGTGGGTGCGGGCCGGGCGCAGGATGCCCGCGGCGTTCACCAGCACGTCGAGTCCGCCGAGGAACTCGAGCGCCGTCGCGGTCGCGGTACCGACCGACGCCGGGTCCGCGATGTTCACCGTGACCGTTCGCAATCGGTCGGCGGCGTCGCCCGCCTTCTCCGCCGTGGCCGCCAGCCCCGGCTCATCGATGTCGGCGGCGACCAGCTGGGCCCCCTCGTCCAACAACCGCAGGGCGACGCCCTGTCCGATGCCGGAGCCTGCTCCCGTCACCACCACGCGGCGGCCGTCATATCTGCGCATGCCAAGAATTAGAACAGGTTCTCATTGTGAGTCAAGACACTTCCGCGGTCTCGTTTCGCCGACGCCGAACTGGAACACGTTCTAGTCTGAGCGGATGTCGCACGACGCGTTCCAACCGGCCATGCTCGGGCCGGTCCAGTTGCGCAACCGGATCATCAAGGCCGCGACCTTCGAGGGACGCACGCCCGACGCCTTGGTCACCGCCGAGCTCATCGACTTCCATCGCGCGGTCGCCGCGGGCGGTGCCGGCCTGACCACGGTTGCCTACTGCGCGGTCGCGCCCGAGGGCAGAACCGACCGGCACCAGATCTGGATGCGGCCCGAGGCGGTGCCCGGGTTACGACGGCTCACCGACGCGGTGCACAGCGCGGGCGGCGCGGTATCGGCGCAATTGGGCCATGCCGGCCCCGTGGCGAACGCCGCCTCCAATCGCGCGCCCGCCCTCGCGCCGAGCAAGCAGTTCAGTCCGATCAGCCTGCGACTCACCCACGCGGCTACCTCGGCCGACATCCGGCGGATCATCGCCGCCCACGCCCGCGCCGCCCGGCTCGCGGTGGACGCCGGATTCGACGCCGTGGAACTGCATTTCGGGCACAACTATCTGATCAGCTCGTTCCTCAGCCCGGCCTTGAACAAGCGCTCGGACGAGTTCGGCGGCACCCTGGTCCACCGCGCCGAGCTGGCCAGGCAGACCGCGGACGCGGTGCGGCAGGAGGTCGGCGACGAGATCGCGGTACTCGCAAAGTTCAATATGGACGACGGCGTACGCGGCGGCTTCGGCGGCGACGAAAGCCTGTCCGTCGCACGGTGGCTCGCGCGCGACGGCAACCTCGACGCGCTCGAGCTCACCGTCGGCAGTTCGCTGCGCAATCCGATGTATCTGTTCCGCGGCGACGTGCCGCTGCGCGAGTTCGCCGACCAGTTCCCGCCGCCGCAGCGCTGGGGTATTCGCTTCGCGGGCCGCCGATTTCTGCGCACCTATCCGTACCAGGAGGCCTACCTGCTCGAGCAGGCGCTGCGCTTCCGAGCGGAACTGGACCTGCCGCTGGTGTTGCTCGGCGGCATCGCCTCGCGCGGTGCCATCGAGACCGCGATGTCGCATGGCTTCGAGTTCGTCGCCATGGCTCGCGCGCTCCTGCACGATCCGGGGTTGGTCAACCGCCTGCGCGCCGACGCGGCCGGCGTGTCCGGGTGTACCCATTGCAATCGCTGTATGCCGACCATCTATCGGGGCACGCATTGTGTGCTGACTTCGCCGGTGTCGGCGATCTAGCCCGAGACAGCGAGAAGGCCCGGTCCTGATGGACCGGGCCTTCTTTCGGCGGGTCGAACCACAACGGTCGGCGATGTGGTTCACGACGTCAGGTCGACATTGATCAGCCCGACGCCGATTTCGCCATTCTCACCGGTGCAGCAATCAGACGGGCTTGGCCGCGGAGGCAGTCAGCTCCGGACCGACGATCGACACCCATTCGTTCATCTCCGGAGAATCGTCCTTCGCGATTGCCGCGACATCCTGCCTATTGCAGCCGTTGCCGACGGGAACACCGTCGAAACGCTCCTGCAGCCACTGATATGTGCCCGGCACCGACAAGAATGCCTGCGAGTAGGCCTCGCCGATTTGGATGCGCCGGTAGGTGATCTGCCCGTCGTTCTGGCAGTAGGTATCCACCAGTCGGTCGGTCGCGTAGGCGGGCATAATCCAGTCACCCATCGACTGGAAGATATATGTCGGCCGGTCCGGCGTCGCATTTCCCATCTTCACCTGATCCAGCACCTTGCTCGGGAGCGGCTCACGCGTCACGTCGGGTGTATCGAACAGTCCCTTGATGTTCAGGTTCGGGAAACTCGAAACCGACCAGCCCTGGCACACATTGCTGTGCACGGTGCGCAGGCCCTGGCCCAGCGGATTCATGTGCTGATCCAGATAGGTCTGCAATTCCGGGTATTCGCGACTCAGGCCGATGATGCCCGCGAACACCGTCCCGGCGGCGGGACCATTGTTCTGATAGTCGACCAGGTCCCGCAGGTCCGCCGCGGTGGAGCCGGAGACGGTGCCGACCAGGTTGACGTCCGGTGCGTAGGTCGCGCGCTGCTCAGCGGCGTGCATCGTCGGGATGGAACCACCCGAGTCGCCCCACAGGCCGACCTTGGTGTCGCGGCCCTGATGCAGCTCCATCGGCTTGAAGTTCTCCGCGGCCCGGATGCCGTCGAGAGTGATCCGGCCCGCCAGCGGGCCCGCGGCGAAGGCGGAGAGCAGGCCTTCGTGATCGGGAATGGAGACGCCCCAACCCTTCGTGACCGCGTAAAGGGCCATCGGCAGCATGAAATTCGGGCCCATCGTGCCCGCGTAGTTCGGCGGCAGCGCCAACAGCTGGCTGGTGTACGACGGCGCGCAGTGCGCCGCGACCGCGTCCTCCGGGATCTGCACCGACACCAGATTCGTCGGCGCCTTGCCGCGCGGCTTCATCACCGTGGTGACCGCCGCGATCGGTTCATCGCGACTGTTGTTCGACCGGTAGGACAGCTGCCACGCGTCCACGTCCGGCTGAATGATCGACTGGAACGCGGGATGCACTTCACGCGCGGCGATGATCTCGCCCGGCTGCTTGGCCGCGACAACATCGCGCGGCGGATTGAGAAACACTTGGTCCTCGGCAGGCATTGCCGGCGGAGTCAGTGCGGGCTGAATCGGTACATAGTCATCCGACGCGCACGGGCACGCCGCGGCAAAGCCTGCGGTGGCCACTTGAATCACGACCGCGGCCCCCGCGGCCAACATCGTTGCCCGCCCATATCGGCGATGCCGTGTTTTGAACATGTTCATACCTGATCCTTCAGCTGAGGGAGAGGTGCATGACAAGCCGTGACCGGAAGTCGCAGCACCAAATCCCCGACGAATGCAGGTATTTGCGAAGTGACCACTCCGGTGTGAGCCGCCGCAATCGTAGATGAACATTTGAATAATCCGGCGCGAAACGCGAGAGAGAACGCATTCAAATCACCTCTACCACCCACAACACCACTCCCCCAACCCCCAATTAACTTCCGCCCGATACCTTTTCCGCACCTATCCGGCCCGAAATGTCCGATGTGAAAACACGTCACCGGCCAAAGAGAACAGTCACGTACACAATCCGAAATAACCGAAAATAACGCCCACTGGGCGGATTTCACGTCGGACAAACCTGTGGATATCAGCAGTTGTCCACAGCTTGTGGATATACCTCCACACCCTGAGCCCTCGCATCCCCGAGAACCCCACTCCACCAACCCGAGTCACCAGGACCCCCACCGATCCCGGTGCCCGGAAACGAAACACGGCAGCCACTGAAGTCTCGTTCACCCGCGAACACACCCGACGGACACGACGATCATGGAAGTCACAAACAGCCGCGAAGGCGGTACACCTCACACCACACGCAGCAGCCGGGAACTCGAGCACTCCAAGGCAACGTCCGCGCCCCACAGATCGCGCTCGTTCACCAGCAACGCCCGCCGCCCCACACACGCAACCCACGCGCGGGGCAACCATCGACCTGGGGAGTTCGGGGGGCGAAGCCCCGCCGAGCGGGGCATGGGGGCTGCGCCCCCATATAACACTGAACGAAACGAGAAAAGCTCGCGCTCTTTGCGAGCACGAGCTTCCCCGAGTGAAGTGGGCGAAGGGGGACTTGAACCCCCACGTCCCGAAGGACACTGGCACCTGAAGCCAGCGCGTCTGCCATTCCGCCACTCGCCCGAGCGACTCGGAGACAGTATCACGCAGTCCGCGTCGACACGAAATCGGCTGTGTGGGGCCGTGACGCGGGGGCTGGACAAGCGCGGGAACCCGCTGATCGTGCCAAGAGTTACAGGTGTGGACGATCGTGGATATCATGCAATGAACGTGCTCGATGGGCGACACGCCATATGCGTGTGTCGTTGTTACGTATCAGCAGAAGAGACGCTCACCGAAGGGAGGCCGGAATGGGCATCGTTTCACGGTTCGAGCGTCGTCTTCAGGGCGCCGTCGGTGATGTGTTCGCCAGGGTGTTCGGCGGCAACGTCGTGCCCCAGGAGGTGGAGGCGGCGCTGCAACGGGAGGCCGCTGATCATGTCCAAGAGCTCGACGGCGGGCACCTGTTGGCACCCAACAGCTATGTGATCACTATCAATTCCTCCGATCACCAGCAGTTGGACGCCGATCACGACCTCACCACCCGCGCGTTCGCCAAACACCTGCAGGATTACATCCGCGAGCAAGGCTGGCAGACCTACGGCGAAGTACACGTGGCGTTCGAGGCATCCCCTACGCTGCACACCGGACAGTTCAGGGCTAGCGGCCGGGTCGATCCGGACGTCGGCCGCGGAGCTACACCAGCTCACAGCCCTGAACGCACGCCACAACGACCTGCAAACCCGCAACCAGGAGCTGGCCCCATGACGCAGAACTCAGGCTACGACCCGAGCCGTGAGCCCGCGGAGTCCGATCCACGCAACCGCGGGTACGCCCCACCGCCTGCCGGTCGCGGCGGCGCGCAGAACGGCGCGTACCGGGAGGACTACGGTCGCGGCGCGGCGCCCTACGGCGCCGACTATCCGGCGCCGGAGGGTCAGCAGGGTTACGGCGACTACCAGAACGGCTACGACTACCAGCAGGGTGGCCAGGCCTACGGTCAGCCGGGGTATCAGGAGCCGGGCTACGCCGCCCAGCAGCCGGGCTACGCCGATCGCGGTTACGGGCAGCCGGGTTACCAGGAGCCCGCGTACGGCCAGCCGGGCTATCAGGAACCGCCGGCCTACGGTCAGCCGGGCTACCAGGAGCCGGGCTACGGCCAGCAGGGTTACGCCCAGCAAGGTTACGGCGATCAGGCGTACGCGGATCCGGCCTACGGCCAGCAAGGCGCGGGCTACGCCCAGCCGGGCTACGGCCAGCAGGGTTACCAGGAGCCCGGTTACGGCGAACAGGCCTACGCCGAGCCCGCTGCCTACGGCCAGGATGACCAGGGCGGTTACGGCCAGGCCTACTCGCAGCAGCCCGGGTACGGCGCGCAGCCGGGCTACGGTGCCGCGCCCGCGTATGCCGCTCCCCCGCAGGCGGGTTCGGGCTACTCCGCGACTCTTCAGCTCGACGACGGCAGCGGCCGCACGTACCAGTTGCGTGAGGGCAGCAACATCATCGGCCGTGGCCAGGACGCGCATTTCCGGCTGCCCGACACCGGTGTCTCGCGCAGGCACATCGAGGTCCGCTGGGACGGGCAGACCGCCATGCTCTCGGATCTGGGTTCCACCAACGGCACGCTGGTCAACGGTTCCCCCGTGCAAGACTGGCAGCTCGCCGACGGGGACGTGATCCGCGCCGGGCACTCCGAGATCCTGATCCGTATCGTCTGATCCCGTAAGCTCGCGATGCAGGTCACGACTTGGCCATCAAGGATTCGTCGGTCGTATCGTGATCGAACTCGACCTACGGCCCTATGATGCTGCCAACACACGCACGGCACCGGAACCCGGGGTCGGCAAGACCAGCATGCTGGTGGGGGTGGTCGAACCGCACCTACGGCACCGACATACACGGTCGAACAGGAGGTGGAACGCCGTGCAGGGACTGATCCTGCAACTGACCCGTGCGGGGTTCCTGCTGCTGTTGTGGTTGTTCGTGTGGGCGGTGCTGCGCACCTTGCGCAGCGACATCTACGCGGCATCCGGCATACGGATACAGCCCAGGGCCGCACGCGGTTCCGCGGTGCTGCCCTCCTTCAGCCGGGGCCAGAAGGGCGCCAAATTTCTTGTGGTGACTCAAGGTTCACTCGCCGGCACCCGCATCTCGCTAGGCACCCAACCGGTGCTCATCGGGCGTGCGGACGACTCCACGCTGGTGCTCACCGATGATTACGCCTCGACCAGACATGCGCGACTGTCCCCGCGTGGCGATGATTGGTACGTCGAAGACCTCGGCTCGACGAACGGCACCTACCTCGATCGCGCGAAAGTCACCACTGCCGTGCGGGTTCCGCTCGGCACGCCTGTCCGTGTCGGCAAAACAGTGATCGAGTTGCGATCGTGACACTCGTTCTCCGCTACGCAGCGCGTAGCGACCGCGGTCTCGTCCGGGGCAACAACGAAGACTCCGTCTACGCCGGCGCGCGATTACTCGCGCTCGCCGACGGCATGGGTGGCCATGCCGCGGGCGAGGTGGCGTCGCAGTTGATGATCGCCGCCCTGGCCCATCTGGACGACGACGAGCCCGGCGACGATCTGCTCGGCAAGCTGGATTCGGCGACCCGAGAGGGCAACGCCGCCATCGCCGATCAGGTCGAGGAGGAGCCCGAACTCGACGGGATGGGCACCACGCTCACCGCGATCCTGTTCGCAGGCAAGAAGCTCGGCCTGGTGCACATCGGCGACTCCCGTGCCTATCTGCTGCGCGGCGGCGAACTGGCGCAGATCACCAGGGACGACACGTTCGTCCAGTCACTGGTGGACGAGGGCCGGATCACGCCCGAGCAGGCGCACACGCACCCGCAGCGCTCGCTGATCATGCGCGCGCTCACCGGCAACGAGATCGAGCCGACGCTGATCATGCGCGAGGCCCGCGCCGGGGACCGCTACCTGCTGTGCTCGGACGGCCTCTCCGATGTGGTGAGCGATGAGACCATCGCGAACACCATGCGCGAGGGCACCACCGACGAATGTGCCGACCGGCTCATCGAACTCGCGTTGCGCAGCGGCGGACCGGACAATGTCACCGTCGTCGTCGCGGACGTGATCGATCTCGACTACGGCCAGAGTCACCCGATCGTGGCCGGTGCCGCGTCCGGGGTGGACGAGGACACACCACCGC
>NZ_BJXA01000052.1 GCF_007990755.1 Nocardia ninae NBRC 108245
CCCGCGGCAGGCGGTGGCGCCTCACCGGGGGCCGGTGCCGTGCCCGGTGCGGCGGGCGGCGTCTGACCACGCTGCGCCGCGGGCACCGCGTTGAGCACCGGACGGATGTACAGCTTGGCGGTGGTCGCCAGCGCGCGCGCCTGCGCCCCGTCGTCACCCGGCACCGTGATCACCAGGTTGTCGCCGTCGATGACGACCTCGGACCCGGCGACACCGAGACCGTTGACCCGGTTCTCGATGATCTCCTGCGCCTTCTTCAGGCTGTCCTGGTTCGGCTTGCCGCCGTCCGGGGTGCGAGCGGTCAGCGTGACCCGGGTACCACCCTGGAGGTCGATGCCGAGCCGTGGTGTCGAGGATTTGTCACCGGTGAAGAACACCAGCGCATAGATCACGGCCAGCAGCGCGGCGTAGACACCGAGCAGCCGGAGCGGATGCGCCGATCCCTGGGAAGGTGGCACAGTACGTCATCTCCTAGGCGGGAAGTCGAGAGTGGAACAGGCAAGCACACCCCAGCGTCGCCGGGTGCGGGCGGTAATGGCGTGCGCGACGGCCCGCCGGTCGGCGGGCCGTCGCAAGTACCGAACCGGCGATCAGTCCTTGGTCAGCCGGGTCTGGGTCTGCTCGGTGGATTCCTCGATCGCGTCGACCGCGGTCGCGCCGGTCGAGTCGGTGTCGATCGCGTCGGTGACGGTCTCGGTCTCGACGCGCACCTCGCGGATGGCCGCGCGCAGCCACGTCGTCACGACCTCCTCGGCGATCTCGAGATCGACCGTGGTGTCGTCGAGATCGACGACGGTGCCGTACAGCCCCGACGTGGTGATGACCTGGTCGCCGGCCTTGAGGCTGTCCTGCATCTCCGTGACCTTGGCGGCTTCCCGCTTCTGGCGGCGGACACCGAGGAACATCGGCACGAGCAGGGCTACCAGCAGCAGCGGAAACAGAAGTTCCATCGTCGAAGTCAGTCCCTAGTCTTGTGGGTGGGATGGGTATGTATCCAGACAGTCTGCCAGTTCATGTCTCCGCCGCCACACCGGCACACCTGCTGGGGAGCGCGGATGCGCGGATCGGCCATATCGCACCCGGAATTCGGCGCGGCCGCCGGAGTCCGAAGAGCCCGGTCGGTTTGCCCGTAAATTCTTCGCCCGGAAACGTATCCACCGCGAATTGCGTTGGAATACAGTAGAAATCGCAGGGAATTCATCAGCGCAGGACGTCCCGACGGCGTGGCCGGGGAGCCTGATCTACGCACGAACTCATCGATCGTCGAGCCGTGTCTCGGGACGTCCTGCGCGTTCACAAAAGGGGTAGATGATGGCTCAGGAAGCCAGAATCGACGTCAAAACGCTATTACAGAAGGCCGCAGGGGATCTGTCCGCGCCCGAACTGTACGACCTGGCACGGATCGCCGAATCGGGACCGTGGTTCGGCACCCCGACCCTCAGATCCACCGAGTCGCCGCGCCCGCCGGACTACGAGTGGCCGCTCGTGTCCGAGCATCCGTACCTGGGGAAATACGGTAAGGGCACCGCATCGGTCCATCTGGCGAACGGGCACGACCGGCTGGTCAACCCGATGATCTTCGCCGACGGTTTCAACTACGGCCCCAGCGATCTCGACGCGCTGTGGCAGTGGTTCAACGAGCCCTACTCCGACGCGGGTGAGCGACTGTTCGACCAGCTGCTCGCCTCGGGTATCGACATCGTGCTGCTCGGCTTCGACACCCGCCACGACTACCTCCAGGTCAACGCCGGTGTCGCGCGGGCGTGCATCGGGAAGGTGATCGCCGAGCGGCAGGGCAACACGCCGCTCATCACCGGCGGGGTGAGCATGGGTGGCCTGGTCACCCGCTACGCGCTCGCCGCCATGGAACGCGACGACGAGGATCATCAGACCGAGACCTATCTGTCCTGGGATTCGCCGCACAACGGGGCGTGGATCCCGCTGATCCTGCAGCAGATGGCGTACTTCTTCGAGTTCTTCGAGGCGCTCACGCCGGGGAAGGCGAGCAAGGCGAGCCTGATCCGCAGCCCGGCGGCCCAGCAGTTGCTGTGGGCGTGGGTCGAGGACGCGCGGTATTCGGGTCCGGTTGCCACCGCGTCGCCGCTGCGCGCCCAGTTCGTCCAGGAGCTGGCCGAGCTCGGCGGATTCCCGCAGCGGCCGGTGCGGCTCGGCGTGGCGAACGGCCGCGGCGACGGGCAAGGCCCGGCGTTGCAGCCCGGCGAGGTGGTGTTCGACAAGAAGTTCCTCGGCGGCATCGTCGGCAGCGCCACCGCGCGCTATCAGCCTGCCTTCGGCGAGCAGCAACCGGTCGGCGGCATGCATCTCGGCCTGACCGCCCGCACCTCGACGACCACCGCAGTCGCGCCGTTCGACGGTGCGCCCGGCGGCATGCTCGACTCGTTCGGCCAGGTCGCCACGACCCTCGGGATCGAGCTGGAGGAGATGAAACGCTGGAGTTGCTTCGTCCCGTCGGTCAGCGCGGTCGCGCTGGACTTCGACCCGATGACCTGGGAGGTCGAGCTCGACCAGGATCTGCGCAAGGTGACGGCCGAGCACACCATGCTGACCGAGTTCTGTTGCAACGCAATAAATACCGAGCACTCGGCGGTGACTCCGACGCTGGCGGAGTGGGTGCTTCGTAAGATCGCGAAATAGCGCGGTGAGCCCCGCCGGTGTGGGTCCGGCGGGGCTTGCGTTACCTCGTACCTCGACTCAGGCGGACTTGCCGTACACGTAGTCGTCGAGCGGGAAGCTGACCGCTTCGCGGTGCGCGGCGAGAGTGCTCGTCGGGCGCAGCAGCGCGGCCTCGCCGTGCGGGTTGAAGTAGTAGCTGCGCGCGGTCGAGCAGTCGCCGCCGTAGAAGACGGAGGTGCCGAGCTTGTCGGTGACCTTGTCCAGGAAGTCCGCGTTGGCCGCCTCGATCACCTCGAAGGTCTGCTCGCCGCGGCGGAACAGCTCGCCGAAGAGCCGCCCCATGTGCTTCATCTGCGCCTCGATGGTGGTGAAGTAGGACAGGCCGCTGTAGGAGTACGGGCTGTTGAGGCTGAGGAAGTTCGGGAACTTGGGCACGGTGATGCCCTCGTAGGCCTGGAAACGGTTGTCCCGCCAGAACTTTCCGAGGTTGACGCCGTCGCGGCCGATGATCTCGATGGCCGGGAAGTTCACGTCCCACAGGTTGAAACCGGTGGCCAGGATCAGCGTGTCGATCTCGGTCTTGTGGCCGTCGGCGGTGACGATGCCGTCGGGCTCGATGCGCTCGATCGAGTTGGTCTCCAGGCGCACGTGCGGCTGGTTGAACGTGCGGAAGTAGGTGTTGGAGAAGGTCGGGCGCTTGCAGCCGAAGTCGTAGTGCGGCGTGAGCTGCTTGCGAGTTTCCTTGTCCCGCACCGAGGCACGCAGGTGCGCCTTGGCGAGGACGCCCGCGGCCTTGTTCAACGGCTTGGCCTGCGTGTAGTGCAGGACGCCGACGACCATGAGCGCCTCGAGCAG
This sequence comes from Nocardia ninae NBRC 108245, assembly GCF_007990755.1. Taxonomy (GTDB): domain Bacteria; phylum Actinomycetota; class Actinomycetes; order Mycobacteriales; family Mycobacteriaceae; genus Nocardia; species Nocardia ninae. The sequence goes on from NZ_BJXA01000052.1 coordinate 3,490, forward strand.
GCTGGTGTTGAACAGCCGCGCGGCCTTCTGGGTGAGGGGCACCCGGTCGAACAGCTTCTGCACCGGCGCCGGGATGGCCGCGTCGATCTTCGGCACCACCCAGATCGGGGTGCGCTGGAAGACGGTGAGCGCCTGCGCCTTCTTGGCCACCTCGGGCACCAGCTGCACCGCGGTGGCGCCGGTCCCGATGATCGCCGCCTTGCGTCCGGTGAGGTCGAAATCGTCCTCCCACGCGGTGGTGTGGATGATCTTGCCCGCGAACGAGTCGATGCCGGGGAACGGCGGGGTGTAGGGCTGGGACAGGAAGCCCGTCGCGGTGAGCAGGTAACGGCCCGTGAGGGTTTCGCCGCCGGCGATCGAGACCACCCAGTGCTGGTGCTCTTCGTCCCAGCGAGCACCGTCGACCACCGTGCCGAAGCGCATGCGGCGGCGCAGACCGTACTTGTCGGCGACGTGTTTCGCGTACTTCTTCAGCTCCGCACCCGGCGCGAACAGCCGCGTCCAGTACGGGTTCGGCTCGAAGGAGTACGAGTAGGTCACCGAGGCGATGTCGACCGCGAGGCCGGGGTAATGGTTGACGTGCCAGGTGCCGCCGAGGTCGTCCTCGCGATCGAGGATGACGTAGTTGCTCAGGCCGAGCCGATCGAGCTCGATGCCCGCCCCCATGCCACCGAATCCCGCTCCGACCACGACCGCGTCGTACTGAGGCGCCACTCCGAACCTCCAAGTATGTGAACCGTTTATCACAGAATGACACATCATTCCGTTTGTGACGACTGTATCATCGGGGTCGTGACGAAGCCATTGACGCGTGCCGAGCGACGTAAAGCCGAGCTCCGGCAGGAGATCATCGACACCGCGTTCGTCTGCTTCGCGGAGAAGGGCTATCACGGCACCGGGATCGCCGATATCGCCGGTCATCTCGGCATCGGGCACGGCACCTTCTACCGGTACTTCAGCAACAAGCGCGACATCATCGACCACGTCATCGATGACCTGTCCGCCAAGATCATCGACACCCTCGGCACCGAGAACGCCCCCGATGCCGCCACCACGCTGGACGAGTACCGCGCGCAAACCGACCGGATCGGCCAGGCGCTCACCCACATCCTGATGGACGACCGCCGGGTCGCGCAGTTGCTGCTCGTGCACGCGCCCGGCATCGACGACGAGCTGACCGCGCGCCTCTACGGCCTGCTCGATATGGCCGACGCGCTCACCGCGGGATACCTGGAGCACGGCGTCGAACACGGTTATCTCCGAGCGGATCTGGACACGGTCAACACCGCGCGGGCGGTCACCGGCATGCTGCTGGCCGGCATCATGCACGGACTGCGCGATACCGACGAAAGCTCCATCCAAGGCCTCAACGAGGCCATCCGGCGACTGCTGATCGACGGTGTCCGCAAGGACTGAGCAAATCGATAAGCCCCCTGACGGCGTTCGCGGCGTTAAGGTGTGGGAACTGTTCCGACGCTGTCCGCCAGGGGGCGCTCGTGGTCGCAAGAGACCAGGGAGTACGAAAAATCCACATTCCCACGGACCGGCGTACCGGGCCTGACAGAATGTCGCCCGTGACCCCCGAGGATGTGAGCCGGATCAGTTTCGCGACACCACCATTCGGGCAGCGTGGTTACCACGCGGACGAAGTGGACGCCTTCCTCGACCTCGTCGCCGCGACCATGGCCGGGCGGGGCGCGCTCGCCGCCGACGATCTACGGCACGTCACCTTCGACGCACCGCGGCCCGGCGGGCGCGGATATCGCGCCGACCAAGTCGACGAGTACCTGGATCGGGTGCGCGTCGAGTTGGAGAACCGGCAGCGCGGGGTGCGGCCCGCACCGGCCGGAAACGGGCAGTCGATGCTCACCCCGGACGATGTGCAGCGGATGCGGTTCACCCCGTCACCGGTCGGGCGGCGCGGATACCACGACGAAGAGGTCGACGCGTTCCTCGATCTGGTCGCGGCGACCCTCGCGCACGGTGGGCCGGGCAGTCTGACCGTCGCGGATGTCCGCTCGGTGCGGTTCACCGAGGCGCGGCTGGGCACGCGCGGATACTCGCGTGAGGAAGTGGACGCGTTCCTCGATCTGGTGGTGACGGCGTTGCAGCATGCCGAGCACCAGCATCACCGGTGGACGTTGCACCGGGACGTCGGCGACTAAGGCTTGCCACGCAACGTTATTCGAACAGATCCAAGGTGGGTTGCGGGTCGCGACCGCGGACTTCGATCGAGCCGAAGACCAGGTCGGGTGGCGGTACCAGCCCGAGGTGTTCCCAGGCGGCGGCGGTAGCGACGCGGCCACGCGGGGTGCGGGCGACCATTCCGGCGCGCACGAGGAACGGCTCGCATACCTCCTCGACGGTGGCGGCCTCCTCCCCCACGGCCACCGCGAGGGTGGACACACCGACCGGGCCGCCGCCGAAACTGCGTACCAGCGCGGCGAGTACGGCACGGTCGAGGCGATCCAGACCGAGCACGTCGACGTCGTACACCTCGAGCGCCGCCCGCGCGATGGGCAGCGTGATCACACCGTCGGCGCGGACCTCCGCGTAGTCGCGGACGCGGCGCAGCAGACGGTTCGCGATGCGTGGCGTGCCACGGGACCGGCCGGCGATCTCCGCGGCGGCCTCGCGATCGATCTGCACGCCGAGGATCTGCGCCGAACGCAACAGGATGAGCAGCAGCTCGTCGGGGTCGTAGAAGTCCATGTGCCCGGTGAAACCGAAGCGGTCACGCAGCGGGCCGGTGAGCGCGCCGGACCGGGTGGTGGCCCCGACCAGGGTGAACGGGGCGATGTCGAGCGGGATCGAGGTCGCGCCCGGACCTTTGCCGACGACCACGTCGACGCGGAAGTCCTCCATCGCCAGGTAGAGCATCTCCTCGGCGGGGCGGGCGATCCGGTGGATCTCGTCGATGAACAGCACGTCGCCGTCGACCAGGTTGCTGAGCATGGCCGCGAGATCGCCGGCCCGTTCCAGCGCGGGACCGGAGGTGATGCGCAGCGCGGTGCCGAGCTCGCCGGCGATGATCATCGCCATGCTGGTCTTGCCCAGGCCGGGCGGGCCGGACAGCAGCACGTGATCCGGGGTGCCGCCGCGCTGTTTGGCGCCGCGCAGCACCAGCGCGAGCTGCTCGCGGACGCGCGGCTGGCCGATGAAGTCGTCGAGCGACTTCGGGCGCAGGCTGGCCTCGATCTCGCCGTCGGACTTCAAATAGCTCGGCGTGACCTGTGATTCGTCTGGTTCTTCGACATCCATGCGGTATTACCGATTCTTGCCGAGCAGGTTGAGGGCGGCTCGCAATCCTACCGAGGTGTCGGCGGCGGGCTGTTCGGCGAGCACCGCGTCGATGGCCTGCTCGGCCTGCTTGGCCGGGAAACCGAGGCCGGTGAGCGCCTCCACCACCTGCTCGCGCACCGGCGTGATGACCGGGGTCGGCGTGCCGGGCGGACCGGATTGCACCGGAACAAGATTCACCTTGTCGCGCAGCTCGACCACCATGCGCTCGGCGCCACGCTTGCCGATGCCCGGCACCCGGGTGAGTGCGGCGACATTGCTCTCGGCGAGCGCCTTGCGCAGCGCCTCGGGCTCGAGCACCGCGAGGACCGCCATCGCGAGGCGGGGGCCGACGCCGGACACCGTTTGCAGCAGACCGAACAGGTCGCGCGCCTCGGTGTCGGCGAAACCGTACAGCGTCATCGAGTCCTCGCGGACGATCATCGCGGTGTACAGCCGGGTCTCCTCGCCGCGGGTCAGCGTGGACAGCGTCGCGGGAGTCACGTTGAGCCGGTAACCGATGCCCGCCGCCTCGATCACCGTGTGGTCGAGGGCGATCTCCAGCACCTCACCGCGTACCGACGCGATCACCTCTGTACCGCCTTCCGTTGTTCGGCAAGCCGTTCGGCGTACTTGCGTTGCGCCTCGGCCGCTTGGGCTTCGGCCTTGGCCATCCGCTCGATCAGCGGCGCCCGCCAACAATGGCAGATGGCCAGCGCGAGCGCATCCGCCGCGTCGGCCGGTTTCGGCGCGACCTGCAAACCGAGGATCCGGGTGACCATAGCGGTGACCTGGGCCTTGTCCGCGGTGCCGTTGCCGGTGACCGAGGCCTTCACCTCGCTGGGCGTGTGGAACGCGACCGGGATGCCGCGGCGCGCGGCCGCGAGCGCGATCACGCCGCCGGCCTGCGCGGTGCCCATCGCGGTCCGCACATTGTGCTGGGCGAAGACGCGTTCGATGGCGACGGCCGCGGGTTTATGGGTGTCCATCCAGAGTTCGGCGGCGTCGGAGACCTGGAGTAGTCGCTGGGCGAGGTCCATGTCGGGCGGGGTGCGGACCACGTCGACGGCGATCGCGGTCACCTTACGACCGATGCCGCCCTCGACCATGCTGAGGCCACACCGGGTGAGCCCGGGGTCGACGCCCATCACCCGCACGAAAACCCCTCTCGCAGACACGAACAACTGTTCGAGAGTCTAGCGGAGGCAGGGTCTTTCGCGGTCCAGCGACACGGGGTGCAGCGGTGATCGCGAGGGCGGGCGCGCACACCGCGACCGGGCCGGGCGCGCGCACCGCGGTCAGGATCCGCGACGCAGCCGCCTGCTCAGGACGCTTCCGGGAAACCGAGCAGTTCCGGCTTCGTCGCGCGCGCCGCCCATTCGCGCGCCGGATCGTTGACGAGCCGGCGCGCTCGAAGGTCCAGCAGGCCACTGACATTGGTCACCGTGGCGGCCACCTCACCGTCCGCGCGGGTCAGGATCTGTTCGACACGGTAGGTCTTACCGGTCCCCCACAACCACACGCACGACACATCCACCGTGTCGCCGCCGCGCAACTCGCGATGGAACTTGATCGTGGTCTCGAGATTCACCGGCCCGAATCCGTCCGCGATCAACTCGTCGACCGAGATCCCCGCCGCCTGAACGCAGGCGAAACGCGAGTGGTCGGCGAACTGGTGATAGGCGGCGCCGGTGACATGGAGCTGCGGATCGAGATCGGAAACCCTGACTTCGATGCGAGTACTGAACGACACGACGCCGACTATGCCAGCGCCCACCGACAACTTTCCGCCGTGCGATAACGAGCCACGGATACGGCTCGCCCGTCGGCCCCGTCGCTTCATGGGCAACGGGACATGACGGCGGCGCTACTCGCACTTTGCCGCCACCATGTCCCGGCGGTCATGGCTTGACGTCAGGCCGGGGCCAGGGTTCGGGCGAAGGTGCGGCGGTAGGCCTGCGGGGATACGCCGATCGCCTCGTGCAGATGCTGGCGCAGCGAGGTGCCGGTGGCGAAGCCGACTTCACCGGCGATGCGGTCGACCGTCATGTCGGTCGATTCGAGCAGGTGGCGGGCGCGGAACAGGCGCTGCTGAATCAGCCAGCGGCCAGGACTCATGCCGACCTCCTCGCTGAAACGGCGCGCGAAGGTGCGCTTGCTCATCTGGGCGCGCAGGGCGAATTCGTCCACGGTGAGCGGCAAATGGAGATTTTCCAACGCCCACTGGCGCGCGGCGGCGGTGCCCGCGGACATGGCAGGCGGGACGGGCTGCTCGATGTACTGCGCTTGCCCGCCGTCACGCCACGGCGGCACGACGCAACGCCGAGCCACCGAGTTGGCGACCGCACTGCCGTGGTCACGGCGCACGAGATGCAGGCACACGTCGATGCCCGCCGCCGCGCCCGCGGAGGTGAGCACGTCATCGTCGTCGACGTAGAGCACATCGGGATCGAGCCGGACTCGCGGGAAGGTGCGCCGGAAGAGATCGGCCTGGCGCCAATGCGTGGTGGCCGGCCGGCCGTCGAGCAGACCGGCCGCCGCCGCGACGAACGAGCCTGCGCAGATCGCCACCAGCCGGGCTCCGGGCCGGATTCGGGCGAGCGCGTCCCGGACCGGCTGCGGCAGGGTGCCGTCGAGGGTCATCCGGATGTCGCAGGCGGGCAGCACCACGGTGTCGGCGGTGTCGAGAATGCTGCTGTCGTGCGCGACGGCGATCGAGTAATCCGCGCTGGTGCGCACCGGTGCACCGTCGACGGTGCAGGTGCGGACCTCGTATCGGCCGCCGGCACTGCCGAATACCCGGTTCGGGATGCCGAGTTCGAACGGATAGACCCCGTCCAACGCCAGCACCGCCACGCGATGGACGGAAGATGTCATGGCACGATCATATCGAAGAATGGCAATCGTGCCATTTCCTGACTCGTTCCAGCGCACCAGACTCGATGGCATGACCGAAACCATGCGCGCGATCAGCCAGTACACCCTCGGTGGCCCCGAGGTCCTCACCGAAGTACAACTCCCCCGGCCGGTGCCCGGCCCCGGCGAGATCCTGGTCCGGGTGCGTGCGGCCGGGCTCAACCCCACCGACTGGAAGCACCGCGCCGTCGCGAACCTCTTCCTGCCCGAGCCGCCGTTCATCCTCGGCTGGGACGTGTCCGGCGAGGTCGCCGAGACCGGCATCGGCGTGACGCTGTTCGAGCCGGGTGCCGAGGTCTTCGGCATGCTGCCCTACCCGAACGGCCACGGCGCGCTGGCCGAGTACGTCGTCGGCCCCGCCCGCGCCTTCGCCCGCAAGCCCGCGAACCTGGATCACGTACAGGCCGCGGCGATCCCGCTGGCCGGGCTCACCGCCTGGCAGGCCCTGGTCGACAACGCCGCACTCGAAGCCGGACAGCGCGTACTGATCCACGCGGCCGCGGGTGGCGTCGGACACTTCGCCGTGCAGATCGCCAAGGCCCGCGGCGCGTACGTCATCGGCACGGCCAGTACACCCAATCACGAGTTCCTGCGCAGCCTGGGCGCGGACGAAGTGCTCGACTACCGGACAACGGATGTCGCCGAGGCGGTCCGCGACGTGGACGTGGTGCTGGATTCGATCGATGACGACAACAGCCTGCGCTCCCTGCACACGCTGCGTGAGGGCGGGCTGCTGGTCACCTTGCGCGCCGCCGGTGCGGTCGATCTCGCGGCGGCGGCACGCGAGGTGGGGGTGCGCGCGATCCGCATGCTGGTGGAGCACGATCACGCGGGCATGCGCGCGCTGGCCGACCTCGTCGAATCCGGTGCGTTGCGGCCGACGATCGCGGGCACCTTCCCGTTGACGGAGGCCGCGAAGGCGCATGCATTGGGCGACACCGGTCGTACCGTCGGCAAACTAGTTGTCACGCTGCCCTGAGACCGAAGATTTTTCCGCGCGGCGCTTCGGTGAATCTACGAAATCGGGACCGTCACGCTTCTACCATCCGATGATGAGCACTGTTGTGAAGGCTGTCCTCGAGGGCGGGCCGAAAGACATGCCCGCGCGAATCGTTCCGATCACCCCGCCGGGGATCGAATTGAAAGTCCCGTTCAAGGGTGGCTACGAACACTTCAAGGTGACCCGCAAGGAGCAGGACACCCCGGAGGGCCGGTTGCCCGTCTACGAGTGGTCCAGCCGGACCGAACTCGCGGAGTGACGCGCGAATAATCGTCCAGCGCGGCCGGTCGATCATCGACCGGCCGCCTTCCGATGCGGTAGCCGGGAGCAGCCGACTATGGACAAAAGCGTAACCGAGTGGTTACGCTTTCCGGGTGGACGAAGTGGCAAGTGCGATCGCCGATCCGGTGCGCCGGGAGATCCTGACGATGTTGCGCGGGACCCGGCTCACCGCGGGTGAGATCGCGGCAGAGTTCGACATCAGCAGGCCTGCGGTGAGCAGGCACCTGCGAGTGCTGCGCGAAAGCGGCTTGGTGCACGACGAACTCATCGGCAGGCAGCGCTACTACGTGCTCGACCCGGCACCACTCACCGAGATCGCCGACTGGATCGCGCGCTTCGACACCGCGGCCGCCTGGGAACAGCGGCTCGACGCATTGGAAACCGAGGTCTACCGGACGCGCCGCGAACACCGCAGCGCACCGGCCGACCAGCACCCGAAGGAGAACACGGGATGACCACCCGACCCACCGGACGCCTCGACCGCACCGACGGCAAGCGCGACCTGATCCTCACCAGAACCTACCGAGCACCGATCGAGGACGTGTGGGCCAGCGTCACCGAATCCGACCGCACCGCCCGCTGGATGGGCGCCTGGCAGGGTGAGGGCGGAACTGGCCGAAACATCAAGCTGCAGATGGCATATGAAGAAGGCGCGCCCTGGTGCGACGCACACATCGACGCCTGCGAACCGCCCACGCGGCTCGCGATCTCCACCACCGACGACTACGGCACCTGGCGCTTACAGGCGGTCCTCACCGAGTCCGGCGGCGTCACGGAACTGGTCTTCACCCACCATCTGGATCCCGACGCTAACGTCAGCGAGGTCGGCCCCGGCTGGGAGTACTACCTGGACGCACTCGGGGCGGCCCGCACGGATGCGGACCGCCCCGATTTCGAGGACTACTACCCCTCGATGAAGCAGTACTACGAAGCCCTGGAGGACTAGTCCAGCGCTGCCGGACGGCGCCCGTCCGTAGACCCGCGCACGGCCGGAGCGCATGCGCGGGTACGCACTAGTCGTCCAGTTGCGCGAGGATCTCGTCGGAGATATCGACGTTGGTGTAGACGTTCTGTACGTCGTCGCTGTCCTCGAGCGCGTCGACCAACTTGATCACCTTGCGGGCGCCGTCGGCGTCGACCTCGACCGAGACCGACGGCTGGAAGCCGGATTCGGCGGAGTCGTAGTCGATTCCGGCGGCCTGCAAGGCCTTGCGCACGGGGATCAGGTCGCTGGGATCGCTGATGATCTCGAAGGAATCACCGAGGTCGTTGACCTCCTCGGCACCCGCGTCGAGCACGGCCATCAAGACGTCGTCCTCGGACAGGCCGTTCTTCTCCAGCGTCACGACGCCCTTGCGGTGGAACAGGTAGGACACCGAACCCGGGTCGGCCATGTTGCCGCCGTTGCGGGTCATCGCGACCCGGACCTCGCCCGCGGCGCGGTTGCGGTTGTCGGTGAGGCACTCGATCAACACCGCGACACCATTGGGACCGTAGCCCTCGTACATGATGGTCTGCCAGTCGGCGCCGCCGGCTTCTTCACCGCCGCCGCGCTTGCGGGCACGTTCGATGTTGTCGTTGGGCACCGACGACTTCTTCGCCTTCTGAATGGCGTCGTAGAGCGTCGGGTTGCCTGCGGGGTCACTGCCACCCGTGCGGGCCGCCACCTCGATGTTCTTGATCAACTTGGCGAAGAGCTTGCCGCGCTTCGCGTCGATCCCCGCCTTCTTGTGCTTGGTGGTGGCCCATTTGGAGTGGCCGCTCATTCCCTACTTCCTTCAGGTCGATGGCACGTTTGGTGAGTTGTACCGTACCGGCACGGCCGGAGGGACAACTTCTCCAGCCTACTCGGCCGGTCATCGCGGCCTGAACGGCGCGTGAACTACGCGTCCCGAACCAGGTCCACGAACATCCGGTGCACCCGCAGATCGCCGGTGACCTCCGGGTGGAACGACGTCGCCACCACGTTCCCTTGCCGCACTGCCACAATGCGACCGGCGAACGGCCCGTCCGGCACCGTCGCGAGCACCTCCACGCCCGCGCCGGCCCGCTCCACCCACGGCGCCCGGATGAACACCGCGCGCATCGGGCCGTCGTCGAGTCCGGCGAAGTCCAGGTCCACCTCGAACGAGTCGACCTGGCGGCCGAAGGCGTTGCGGCGCACCGTCATATCGATGCCGGACAGGTGATTGGCGTCGGGCCTGGTATCGAGTACCTCGTCGGCGAGCAGGATCATGCCCGCGCAGGAACCGAAGGCGGGCATGCCATCTCGCAGTCGCGCGCGCAGCGGCTCCAGCAGCTCGAAGACCTCCAGCAGCTTGCTGATGGCGGTCGATTCACCGCCGGGCAGCACCAGCGCGTCCACCGCGGCCAGTTCGGGCGCACGCCGCACCAGCACCGGTTCGGCGCCGCAGTGCGCGAGGGCCGCGATGTGCTCGCGCACGTCACCCTGCAGCGCGAGCACGCCGATGGTGGGGCGAGCCTGCAGGTCGGTGGCGGCGGGCGCGGCGACCGGGGAAGCGTTCACGTCGGAAAGTTTACGAGCCGTCGCGGTGTGGGCCTGCTCACGGTCGCCGTCAGGGTTCCGTCAACGCGACGGCCCGCAGGCCGGGATGGGGTCGACACTCGCATGGTGATAGCTGTGTTGCCGCGCAAGGTGCCCGCGCCGCGTGGAGAAGGGGAGGCGGCCCCGGCCCGCCGTGGCCTCACCGTGCCGACCGGGCTGGCCGGACTCTCGCTCGACGCCATGGCGTCGGTGTCCTACGGGCCTGAGGCCATCGTGCTGGTGCTGGCGGCCGCGGGCGGCGCCGGGCTCGGCCTGACGCTGCCGGTGACGGTCGCGATCGCCGCGTTGCTCGCCGTGCTCGTCGCCTCGTATCGGCAGGTCATCGCCGCGTTCCCGGACGGTGGTGGGGCATATGCGGTGGCGAAGACGCACCTCGGGCATCGCACGAGTTTGACCGCTGCGGCCTCGCTGATCATCGACTATGTGCTGAACGTCGCGGTGTCGATCGCCGCCGGTGTCGCCGCGCTGACCTCTGCGTTTCCCGTGTTGCTTCCGTACACGGTGTGGTTGTGTGTGGCCATTCTCGTCGGCATCACGGCGTTGAATCTGCTGGGCATCACCGAGAGCGCACGGGCGTTCATGGTGCCGACCATCGTTTTCGTGGTCGGCATCGGCACGGTGATCGTCGCGGGGCTGGTGCGGTCCGAGCCCGCCAGCGTCAGCACCGGCGTCGCCACCGTGCTGGACGCGCATACCGTCGGAGTGCTGTTGCTGCTCAAGGCCTTCTCCAGCGGGTGCGCCGCGCTGACCGGCGTGGAGGCGATCGCGAACGCGGTGCCGAGCTTCCAGGCGCCGAAAGTGCTGCGCGCACAACGCGCGGAGGTCGCGCTCGGCGCGCTGCTCGGTGTCATGCTGATCGGGCTCGCGATGCTGATCGAGAAGTTCGAGGTGCATCCGATCGACGGCACCACGGTGCTCTCGCAACTGACCGAGGCCGCGCTCGGACACGGAATCGGTTACTACGTGGTGCAGTTCGCGACCGTGGTGTTGCTGGCGCTGGCCGCCAACACCTCCTACGGCGGGCTGCCGACGCTCACCAAGATCCTCGCCGACGACAACTGCCTGCCGCACCGGTTCGCGGTGCGCTCACCGCGCGAGGTGTACCGGTACGGCGTACTGACCCTGGCCATCACGGCGGGCGTGCTGCTGGTCGGCGCCGACGGCAATATGAACGCGCTGGTCCCGCTGTTCGCCATCGGGGTGTTCGTCGGGTTCACCATCGCGCAGGTCGGCATGGTGCGGCATTGGCTGCTGGCCAGGACGGCGGGCTGGCGGTGGCGGCTGGCGCTCAACGGGTTCGGCGCGCTGCTGACCTTCGTCGCCGCGATCGTCACCACCGCAATGAAATTCACCGCGGGGGCCTGGTTGATCGTGCTGGTGCTGCCCGCGCTGGTGGTCGGCATGGAACGAATTCGCGGCGCGTACAGCAAGATCGGCGCCTATCGCCGGTCCGACGAGGTGCCGCCGCCACCGCGCCCGCGCGACGCCGTCATCGTGGTGCCGGTGTCCGAAGTCTCCGACCTGAGCTGCGAGGCGCTGTCCGCGGCGCTGTCGATCGGCAAAGACGTTGTCGCGGTGCATGTCTGCCTGCCCGGCGAGTCGGTGAAGGCGTTCACCAAGGCGTGGGAGGCGTGGCATCCGGAGGTGCGGCTGGTGCTGCTCGAAGACAGCGACGCGACGGTCGGCGGCCCGGTCGCGCGTTATGTGCGGGAGAACTTCGAGGGTCGCCGCAAGGTGGTCGTCATCGCCGAGGTCGACCCGCCGGTCGGCTGGAACCGCGTGCTACCCAGCCACCGCAGCGACGAGCTCGAACGCGTGCTGCGCCGCATGTCCGACACAGTGGTCTGCCACCTGCGCGTACAGGTGGGCTGAAGCCTGAGCGAATTCAGGCGGCCGCGGTGGTGTGCGTCGGCCACACGCACACCACTGCGGTCGACATTCGTTCCCTCGCGCCGCGTGCGGATCGCCCTTCCGCGGGCCGACCGCCGACGCTCCGGCGCGCCGGGCAGCCAGGCACGATGCGCGGATGTGCGCGGCGACCGGCACCGCTGCGGCGCGGTGACGCTCAGTCGCGCAGGTTGCGGATCAGTCCTTCCTGGACGACGGCGGCCACCATCTCACCCGCACGGTTGAAGATCTTTCCGCCGGTGAGCGCGCGGCCGAAGCCTGCGGACGGCGACGCCTGGTCGTAGAGCAGCCAGTCGTCGGCGCGGAACGGACGCAGGAACCACATGGCGTGGTCGAGCGAGGCGTTCTGGGTCTGCTCGTCGGGATGGGTCACCTTCGACGAGCCGAGCAGCGTCATGTCGCTCATGTAGGCCAGCGTGCAGACGTGGAACAGCGGGTCGTCGGGCAGCGGATGCCGGTAGCGGAACCACACCTGCTGCTGCGAGACGACGCCGTCGCGGCGGGCGATCTGGTCCTGCGGCACCGTCCGGATGTCCCAGTGCTCCCACTCGCGCATCGCCCACAGACGTTCCGGGCTCATCGTGGTGCTCGCGTCCGGGAGGTCGTCCGGGGCCTGCACCTCGGGCATCACATCCTGATGCTCCGGCCCCTCGTCGCCGATGTGGAACGAGGCCGACATGGTGAAGATCGCCTGCCCGTCCTGCACACCGGTGACGCGGCGGGTGCAGAACGAGCGCCCGTCCCTGATCCGCTCGACGAGATACACCGTCGGCTGGTCCGGGTTGCCCGGCCGCAGAAAGTAGCCGTGCAGCGAATGCACCTGATACCGCGGTTCCACCGTGCGCACCGCTGATACCAGCGCCTGGCCGGCAACCTGTCCGCCGAACGTGCGCGGTAGCTGAGTCTTCGTGGACGCCCCACGGAAGATGTCACGCTCGAGGCGCTCTATCTCCAGCGCCTCTTCGATTGTCGCCATGGGCTGAGATTAACTCGCCGCGCTGACCGGCTCGTCCTCGGCCGTCCGGGATTCCGCTCCCACCAGCCGGACGCCCTTACCTCTTCCGGCCGCGACGAAGCACCGCGAGCGCCTGCGTTCGCGCATGCCGCCGACGAGGGCCGTGCTCACCGTTTGCTCTGATAGACCGGTGCCACAGTTCGTCCCGATCACCCAGGACGCCCTCGTCGAGCGTCTCGTCGAACACGTCCGCACCCTGCCCGGCTATCGGGTGCTCGCGATCGACGGTGCCGACGCCGCCCACCCCGCCGACCTCGCCCACCGGACCGCCGCCGCCCTGCACGACACCGGCAGACCCGCAGAAGTGGTGTCGCTGCACGACTACGTCCGCCCTGCCTCCCTCCGCATGGAGTACGGCGTGGACGAAATCTCCTACCGGACAGCCTGGTTCGACTACGAAGCCCTCCGCCGCGAAGTCATCGACGCCCTGCACACCGACGGCCGCTGGCTGCCCGCTCTCTGGAACGAGACCACCGACCGCTCGGCCCGCGCCCCCATCCGCCCAGCTCTCCCCGACACCGTCCTCGTCATCGCGGGGCCGATGCTGCTCAACCAGTCCCTCCCCTTCGACGTGACCGTCCACCTGGCCATGTCGGAACCGGCGCTACGACGCAGCACCCCACCCGAAGACCACTGGACCATCCCCGCCCTCCTCGAAACCCCCACCGCCCCAACCTTCTTCATCCGCTGGGACCACCCTGCCCGCCCAGCGCTCCGCCTCCCCTGACCCCTCGGCTCCTTGCTTTCTGTTCCGCAGTTCCCAGCTATCCAAGTGCGTATCGATAGTTAGATGCGCATATCCATGTATCGAGATGGCAGCGCTACCCACCAAACGCGAATGGCACACGGTTGCAGCGCTTCTCAGCGTCTGCCGCAACCATGTGCCACTCGACGGGCGTCAGTCGCCCCTGCGGTCGATCAGGAGCAGGCCGGGGACTGGAGGTTCAGAGCGGTCAGCGCGTTGCAGGCCCAACCTTTCTGCACCTTCCACTTGCCGTTGTCGAGGACGAAGGGCACGTCGATGGGGTTCTCGGCACCGTTGATGGTCAGTTTGCCCTGGGCGCTGACGGAATCGCCGAAAGCGGTCACTCCGGTGATCTCCGACTTGGCGTTCGCATCCTTGTACGCCGCAGCAAGGCGGTTGGGCAGGTCCGGGTCGGCCTCGATGCCCTGCACGAGGTCCAGCTTCTCCGCGCTGGGTACCGCCGGATCGAGCGCCTTCTGCAGCAGTTCGTTCAGCTCCGCAACAGTGGGCGGCGGGGGCTGGTTCGCGCTGGCGGCGGCGCTGGTCGTGGTGCGGGACGGCTGCGGCGGATCCTTCTTGTCATCGCTGCCGCAGGCCGTCAGGCCCAGTGCGGCCACGATGGCCAAACCGGCAATCGCCATGCGTCCGGTCTTACGAAGGTTCATCTGCTCGTCCTTAAGTTGGGCTGGTACATCGACGGTGATGCGGCACGAACTACCGACGCGGCGGTCGACGGGCATCGAAACGTGAAGTTACCCAGGACAATTGTGAGAACAGTAAGACGACGGTATGGCGCGGAGAAGAGTCGCGTCGCCGCGATGCCCCTGACGCACACGAGCAGGGACTCCGAAGAGTCCCTGCTCGTGAAAGTTCACCAAACCCTGAGGCGTGGAATCACCAACCGCGCTCGGCGAGCCGGTGATCCACCGGCAGCTCCTCGACGTTGATGCCGACCATGGCCTCGCCGAGTCCACGCGAAACCTTCGCGAGCACATCGGGGTCGTCGTGGAAGGTGGTCGCCTTGACGATGGCGGCGGCCCGCTCGGCGGGGTTGCCGGACTTGAAGATGCCGGAGCCGACGAACACGCCTTCGGCGCCGAGCTGCATCATCATCGCGGCGTCGGCGGGGGTGGCGATGCCGCCCGCGGTGAACAGCACGACGGGCAGCTTGCCGGTCTCGGCGACCTCGCGGACCAGCTCGTAGGGCGCCTGCAGCTCCTTGGCGGCGACGAACAGCTCGTCGGCGGGCAGCGAGGACAGCCTGCGGATCTCCTGGCGGATCTTGCGCATGTGCGTGGTGGCGTTGGAGACGTCACCGGTGCCCGCCTCGCCCTTCGAGCGAATCATGGCCGCACCCTCGGTGATTCGGCGCAGCGCCTCACCCAGGTTGGTGGCGCCGCACACGAACGGCACGGTGAAGTTCCACTTCTCGATGTGGTTGGTGTAGTCGGCGGGGGTCAGCACCTCGGACTCGTCGATGTAGTCGACGCCGAGGCTCTGCAGGATCTGCGCCTCCACGAAGTGGCCGATGCGGGCCTTCGCCATGACCGGGATGGAGACGGCGGCGATGATGCCGTCGATCATGTCGGGGTCGCTCATCCGGGACACGCCACCCTGCGCACGGATGTCGGCGGGCACCCGCTCCAGCGCCATCACCGCGACCGCACCGGCGTCTTCGGCGATCTTGGCCTGGTCGGGGGTGACGACGTCCATGATCACCCCGCCCTTGAGCATCTCGGCCATGCCGCGCTTCACGCGGGCGGTGCCGATGGTCTGGGTGGTCTCGGGCGTAGTCACGGCAAACTCCTGGGTCATCTGCGCCAATCGGTCGCAAGGGATGGAATCGACCCAATTCTAGGCGGGCCACCCAGGCCACTTGATAGCCAGTCGGAGATGACTGGCCTTGTCACCTACCAGGGGCTCTGTCCGCCGGTGCGGTGCACTGGACCGCTCGGCCAGACCAGGAAAAGTGGCTTACCGGTGCCGCGGGGCAAATGTGTTGGCCCCGCTATCTTCCGGCGTCGCTCAGAGCGGACCCACAACCAGCAACTGCGCCCAGTACTCGGCGGCGGCGGGCCCGATGACCGGCAGCAGGAAATCGTAGAGCAGGTAGGACATGTACAACGGTACCTCCGCACACCGAGCATTTTTCCCCCGCCGACGGCGGGGTTCGCGGCACCGAAGTCCGAGTGCCTGAAGTAAGCACTACCCAGCCCGCTGCCATCCAGTCGCGACCGTAGCACGATCGTGAAACACATCACATCGCGTCAGCGGATCGAGCGGACCTCCGGGTCGGTGGCACTGTCGGCGGCGGCCGCGGCTTCGGGAAGCAGTTGGTCCAGGTTATAGGGGTAGACGGTCTCGCCCGCGCGGTCGAAGGCGACGATATCCGCTGCGGTGCACCATTTATTGCCGGTGATGGAGCGGCGTTCGATGGCGGTCAGGTTCGTCGCCTGCGGCTCGTAGGCGGGCACGCGGAGCGCGAAGAACAGTTCTTCGGAGCGGATCAGGTCGCCGTCGAAGGGGAACACCGCGACGCGGCGCCAGATCGGGCCGCGCAGGCTCTCCGGATCGGCCTGGTAGCCGGTCTCCTCGTAGAGCTCACGAACGGCCGCTTCGCGCAGGGTCTCCTCAGGGTCGACGCCGCCGCCAACGGTGAACCAGAACGACACGTCGGGTGTCGTCGGGTCGTTGCCGCGCATCAGCAGCGTGCGCCCCTCCTCGTCGAACAGCACGATGCGGGCGGTGGTGCGGGTGGTGTCGACGGTGAGCCCGGTGGACGCGGCCGGGGTGGCGCGCTCGGTGATCTCGAAGTAGGTGGGCAGCGGCGCCGTGCCACCGAGGTGCAGGATGCGCACCGACCGGCGGGTGCGCAGCGCGAGGGTGTCGCGGACCGCGTCGTTGTGGAAGCGGCGAGCGATCAGCACCCGCGCCTCGGCGTCGGCCAGCTCGGCCACCATCTGCGGGCGCAGCTTCTCGATATCGATCGTCGACAGCGCCGCGGAGAGCCGGTTCTCCACCGTCTCGCGATCGGCGCGCCCGGCCCGCTCGGCGCGATCGGCAAGGTGGGCAAGAACTTTGGCCTGATCGGCCAGCGCCGGATCGGCCACCGGGTCCGCGATCGCCGCCGCGACCGATCTGGCCACCACCGCCCGCCGGCCCAGCGCCGCGTCGAGCGCCTGCCAGGACTGATCGGAGCGCACGTGCAGCCGGTCGAGCCGGTTGGCGGTCGAGTAGGCCCAGATGCCGAGCGCGACGATGACCGCCGCGATCAGCGCGAGGACGAGAACCGTGGTGGCGGAGAAGGTGATCATCCGGCGGCCCGCACCCTGGTGTCGCCGATGGTGACCGTCTCGTACACCCGCAGGATCTGTTCGGCCACCACGGGCCAGTCGTACTCGCCGACCACCTGGGTGGCCGTGTGCACCAAGGCCGCCCGGCGGCTGTCGTCGGTGAGCAGACCATCGATCGCTGTCGCCAGCGCCGCCGAATCACCCACCGGCACCAGCTCACCCGCCGTCCCGTCGCGCAGCACCCGGCGGAAGGCGTCCAATTCGCTGGCCACCACGGCGGTTCCGGCGGCCATCGCCTCGATCAGGATGATGCCGAAGCTCTCACCGCCGAGGTTGGGCGCGACGTAGACGTCCGCGCTGCGCATGGCCGAGGCCTTCTCCGCGTCCGACACCTGGCCGAGGAAGCGCAGGTGCCCGGCGAGCGGCCCCGCCTCGCGGCGCAGCCGCTCCTCGTCCCCGCGGCCGACGATGAGGACCTGTAAGTCCTTGTGCCTGCGCACCAACTCGGGCAGCGCGCCGAGCAGCACGTCCATCCCCTTGCGTGGTTCGTCATAGCGGCCGAGGAACAGCACGGTCCGGCCCGCCCGCGGATACTCGGGCAGCATCGGCGCCCGCGCGAAGGCGGGCACGTCGACCCCGTTGGGGATCTCCACCGCGTCGGAGCCGAGCGCCTCCACCTGCCAGCGCCGGGCCAGCTCCGAGACGGCGATCCGGCCGCTGATCTTCTCGTGGTACGGCCGCAGCACGCCCTGAAAGGTACTGAGTATCAACGACTTCGTGGTCGAAGTGTGGAAGGTGGCGACGATCGGGCCCTCGGCGATCTTCAGCGCGAGCATCGACAGGCTCGGCGCGTTGGGCTCGTGAATGTGCAGCACGTCGAAATCGTTGCCGTCGATCCAGCGCCGAATCCTGGTGTAGGCCATCGGACCGAAGGACAGTCGGGCCACCGACCCGTTGTACGGGATCGCCACCGCGCGACCGGCGGACACCACGAAATCGGGCAGCTCCGTCTCCTCCGAGGCGGGCGCGAGCACGCTCACCCGATGCCCGCGTTCGATGAATACTCTCGCCAGCTCGACCACGTGGGCCTGCACGCCGCCCGGCACGTCGAACGAGTACGGACAGACCATGCCGATCTTCATGCGGCGCCGTCCGAGTTCGCCGCGGTGTTCGAATCGTCCTGCGCCGCCGCGATACGGCCGCGCCGCGCCTCGGACAGATCGCTCTCCCACAGCGGTTGCAGCATGTGCCAATCCGCCGGATGCTCGGCGATATTCGCCGCGAACCGGTCCGCCAGGGCCTGGGTGGCCGCCGCGACGCCGTTCGAAACATCAATCGGCGCTTCGACTTTCATCCCCCAGCCCTCCCCGCCGTCGGCGGTGAACCAGGTATGCACCGGCAGCAACGCCGCACCGGTCTCGATGGCCAGTTTGGCGGCGCCGGCGGGCATCCAGGTGCGCTCGCCGAAGAAGGTGACCGGGACGCCGCGGCCGGTCAGGTCGCGCTCCCCCAGCAGGCAGATCGCCTTGTTCTCGCGCAGCCGGTCGGCCAGTTGACCGAACGGTGGCTGTTCGCCGCCGGTCAGCGGGAACACCTCGAAACCGAGGCTCGACCGGTAGGCGACGAAACGTTCGAACAGCGACTCCGGCTTCAACCGTTCCATGACGGTCGCGAAGGTGCCGTGGTTCTGCACCAGCCACACCCCCGCCATATCCCAGTTACCGGAATGCGGCAGCACCAGGACGACGCCGCGTCCGGCGGCCAACCCCGTCTCCAGGTTCGACTGCCCTTCCAGCGTGAGCTGACCGATCGCCGCGTGGTCCATCGAGGGCAGCCGGAACGCTTCACGCCAGTACCGCGCGTAGGAGCGAACGCTCGCCTGGATCAGCTCGTCCGGCACCTCCGCGGGGGGACCGCCGATCACCCGGGCCAGGTTGCGCCGCAACTGGTTCGGCGCGCCACCGGCACGGAACTGCCGATTCGCCTTGCCGGCGACCCGATCGGCGCCCCAGTCGAACAACCGCCGCGCCGTCGTCTCGGGCAATGCCCGCACCAGCCGCCAGCCCGCCGCGTAACCGGCGTCGCTCAACCGCTCCCCGATACTCATGACCATTGCCCCGTTCCCTGCACCACACCGCCACGATAGGGCGGTCTCACGTCGGCAGCTCCGTCGCGTTCGCCGTTCCCGCCGAGGGGTTTTCGGGCTGCGCCGGCTTGTCGGACTGCGCCGGGTCTTGCTCCGGTGCCGAATTGCGCGGCTGCGCGGGCGTGATCACATCGCGCGCACCCGGCGAACGGCGCACCGCGAGCACCCGCTGGAACACCGTCACGATGCTGAGCACCGCGAGCACCCACATCGCGACATGCACCGCGTAGGTGAGCCAGTCGATGCCCCAGTACCCGCCGATGCCGGTCAACCCGGCGCCGACCAGCACGATGATGAGCCGATCCGGCCGCTCGATGAGCCCGCCGTCGGCGGAGAGCCCGCTGGCTTCCGCGCGTGCCTTGGCGTACGAAATCACCTGCGAGCTCACCAGTACCACCAGCGTCGCGGCGAACAGCGGCTTGTGGTTCTCGTGGTACACCGCCCACCACGCCAGGCCGGCGAAGATGGCGCCGTCGGCGACCCGGTCACAGGTGGCGTCGAGCACCGCACCGTATTTCGTGCCGCCGCCGCGCGCCCGGGCCATCGCGCCGTCGAGCATGTCGAACATGACGAACAACCAGATCACCATGGTCCCCCAGAACAGATGTCCGGTCGGGAACAGAGTGACCGCGGCGGCGATCGACGCGGTGGTGCCGATGACCGTCACCGCATCCGGGGTGAGCCCGGTGCTCACCAGCGCTTTGCCCAGCGGCGCAGTCGCTTTGGCAAACGTATCGCGGCCGAAGAAGCTCAGCACTTCTAGTCGACTTCCTTCCAGGCTGCCGACAGCAGCGCCCTCGTCTCCCGGAGCAGCTGCGGCATCACCTTGGCCCCGCCGACCACGGTGATGAAGTTCGCGTCGCCGCCCCAGCGCGGGACGATGTGCTGGTGTAGGTGGTCGGCCAGCGAACCACCGGCCACGCCACCGAGATTCAGGCCGACGTTGAAGCCGTGCGGCCGCGACACCCGCTTCATCACCCGGATGGCCTGCTGGGTGAACGCCATCAGCTCGGTGCCCTCGGCCAGGGTGAGGTCTTCGAGGTTGGCCACCTTGCGGTACGGCACCACCATCATGTGGCCCGGGTTGTACGGGTACAGGTTGAGCACCGCGTACACCAGCTCACCGCGCGCGATGACCAGACCGTCCTCATCGGACATCTTGGGAATGTCGGTGAACGGATGCCCGGTCGAGGCGGGGTCGGTAGCCGCCGCCTCGGCGATGTAGGACATCCGGTACGGCGTCCACAGCCGCTGTAACCGGTCCGGTTCACCCGCGCCGCGGTCCACGATGCTGTTCTGCTCCGTGGCGTCGTTCAGCTCGGTGAACCCGTCCGGGGTCGTGCGCTCGGTCATCCCGCACCCTTGATCTCGAAACCCGCCGCGGTCGGAGAAGCGTTCTCCCGGTTCGCAATCCATTCCACAATGGTGGCAACCGCGTCGGCGACCGGCACCCCGTTCACCTGAGTTCCGTCGCGGAATCGGAAGCTCACCGCGTCGGCGGCGACGTCGCGCTCGCCGGCGAGCAGCATGAACGGCACCTTCTGTGCGGTGTTGTTGAAGATCTTCTTCTGCATCCGGTCGTCGCTGCGGTCCACCTGGGCCCGGATGCCCGCGTCCTGCAGCCGCTCGATCACCCGATCCAGGTGCGGCGCAAAGGCTTCCGCGACCGGGATGCCGACGACCTGCACCGGCGACAGCCACGCGGGGAACGCGCCGGCATAGTGCTCGGTGAGCACGCCGAAGAACCGCTCGATCGAGCCGAACAGCGCGCGGTGGATCATCACCGGACGCTGCTTGGTGCCATCGGAGGCGGTGTATTCCAGGTTGAACCGCTCCGGCAGGTTGAAGTCGAGCTGGATGGTCGACATCTGCCAGGTGCGGCCCAGCGCGTCCTTGGCCTGCACGGAGATCTTCGGGCCGTAGAACGCGGCGCCGCCCGGATCGGGCACCAGCTCGAGCCCGGAGGCCGAGGCCACCTTGGACAGGGTCTCGGTGGCCTCCTCCCAGATCTCGTCGGAGCCGACGAACTTCTTCGGGTCCTTGGTGGAGAGCTCCAGGTAGAAGTCGTCGAGGCCGTAGTCCTTCAGCAGACCGAGCACGAACTGCAGGGTGCTGGTGAGCTCGGCGTGCATCTGCTCTTTGGTGCAGTAGATGTGCGCGTCGTCCTGGGTCATGCCGCGCACCCGGGTCAGGCCGTGCACCACGCCGGACTTCTCGTAGCGGTACACCGAGCCGAACTCGAAGAGCCGCAACGGCAGTTCCCGATACGACCGGCCACGCGCCCGGAAGATCAGGTTGTGCATCGGGCAGTTCATCGGCTTGACGTAGTAGTCCTGGCCCGGCTTGCGGACGGTGCCGTCCTCGTTCAGCTCCGCGTCCAGGTGCATCGCCGGGAACATGCCGTCGCGGTACCAGTCCAGGTGACCGGAGACCTCGAACAGGTGCCCCTTGGTGATGTGCGGGGTGTTCACGAACTCGTAGCCCGCCGCCACATGCTGGCGCCGGGAGAACTCCTCCATCTCCTTGCGGATGATGCCGCCCTTGGGGTGGAACACCGGCAGGCCGGAACCGAGCTCGTCCGGGAAACTGAACAGGTCGAGTTCCAGACCGAGTTTGCGGTGGTCGCGGCGTTCGGCCTCGGCCAGCAGATGCAGGTACTCATCGAGCGCCTCCTGCGATTCCCACGCGGTGCCGTAGACGCGCTGCAGATCCTCGCGGTCCTGATCGCCGCGCCAGTAGGCGGCCGAGCTACGGGTGAGCTTGAAGGCCGGGATGAACTTGGTGGTCGGGATGTGCGGGCCGCGACACAGATCGCCCCAGACGCGTTCACCGGTGCGCGGATCCAGGTTGTCGTAGATGGTCAGCTCTTTGCCGCCGACCTCCATCACCTCGGGATCGTCGATGCCCGACTTGTCGCTGATCAGCTCCAGCTTGAACGGCTCCTTGGCCAGCTCGACCCTGGCGTCCTCGACCTCGACCACACGCCGGGAAAACCGCTGCGCGCCTTTGACGATCTTCTTCATCCGGGATTCCAGCTTCGCCAGATCCTCCGGGGTGAACGGCCGGTCGACCTGGAAGTCGTAGTAGAAGCCGTCCTTGATCGGCGGGCCGATGCCGAGCTTGGCCTCGGGGAACTCCTGCTGCACCGCCTGCGCGAGCACGTGCGCGGCGGAATGCCGGATGACACTGCGGCCGTCCTCGGTGTCGGCGGCGACCGCCTCCACCTCGACGTCGGTGTCCGGGGTCCAGGACAGGTCCTTGAGGCCCTCGGCGTCGCGCACGACGACGATGGTGTCCGGACCCTTGGTCGGCAGACCAGCCTCGCGCACTGCGGCACCCGCCGTCGTCCCCGCCGGCACCCGGACGCGGGGGGCAGGGGTGGTGCGGGCTGAGGTGGTCACGGCAGTGCTCTCCTTGGAGTTTCTCGGGTGCGGGGCAAAATCCCCGCGGTTCAATGCCAGGGCATCGAGTGCCCCAGCGCGACCATGCTATCGGCAACCCCCCACCCCCGTGCACGCGCAATACCCGCCTCTCCGGGTATTCAGCCAGATGCTCGCCCGCGTCCCCGCGAATTCAGGCCAGATGCTCACCCGCCCCTCCGCGTACTCAGGCCGTATACGGGTGCGTGGAAAGTGCCGTTGGCGACCGGCAGGGTGGAGGTTGGACAGTTGGCCCGTGCCCGGCGAGTTACCCATTTCTTGCGAAATCGGTTGGCGCCTCAGCAAACCCGCGTCAGTTGTCTGCGGCCAGTTGTTTCAGGAGGGACTCGCGTTCCGCCGCGGGGCGTTTGGGGCAACTGGTGCACATCTCGCAGTTGGGGACTTCGAAGACCAGGCAGCAGGAGATGCGTTTGACGAAGGTGCGGCCGCCGACGTCGACGAAGCGCGGGATGGGGAGTTTGCCGCCGATCTCGGTAGCCAGCCGGGTGCCTGCGGCCGGGGAGCCCGCGTCGAGGGCTCGGTTGCCGACCGCGTCGGCGACGATCGCCCAGAGGGCCGGGATGCCCGCGCCGGAGACTTCGGCGACCGGGGTGATCACGGCGGCAAGGGTTTCCCGCAGGGCCGCGCCGGGCTCGGTGGGTTCGTCGGGTCCGGCGAGGAGGTGGATGCGTTCCACACCGCCGTCCGGGCGGACCGCACAGTCGAAACGGTCCAGCAGCGGCTCTGCGGCTTGTTCGCCGTGTGCGTACGCGCGGGCGATCTGTTCGACCAGTGCCGAGGCGACCATGCACCACCACAGCGTGCCCGCGATCCGCGGTGAGGTCGTACCCCAGGAGTGCCCCATCTCCGTGATCCGGGCCGCCAGCCAGTCCGGCTGCGTCAGCGTCCGGCCGGGGACGGTGTTCACCACTTCAGGGGACTGCGTAACCATTGCGACTCGACTCCGATCCAGCTGCCGACCATCCCGAACGTGCCCAATGCCCACAGTGTCGCGACAACCAGCACGAAGGTAGCGGTCGCTGCGAACACCCGCATGGCGGCACCCCGTGCGGAGTACCACGCCATACCCTGCCGGTACTTGTCCCGCAGCCAGCCGAGAGCCCGTTGTGCCCAGGCGAATTCGGTGGCGAGGATGCCCAGTCCGGCGAACACGATCGCCCAGCCGGGTCCGGGGTAGGGAATCGTGACGATTCCGACGGCGAGCACCGCGGTGCCGACCAACGCGACCCCGATCCGATAGGCGAGGTTCAGCGTAGGTCGCGCGGCGACACGGGTCCGGAAGGCGCGCCAACCCGTCTCCGTCTGCGTCGATCTTGTTTCCAACTCGGCGGTCACCTCTCCCAGCGTACGAGAACGCCCGGTCCTGTCCATGGCGCGAGCGAGCCCGCTCGAACCGCGCGGTTCGAGCGGGCTCGCTGGTCCTGACTCAGACGAGCTCGGGCGTCACCCGATGACCCACCTCGTCGTCGATGTGGGCCAGTCCGTTCTCGGTGATCTCGATGACGCGCGCGCTGGCGATATCGAAGAACAGACCGGACACCGTCACGCCGCGCTCGGCGACGGCCGAACGCACCGCGGGATGCCGTTGCAGGTTCTCCAACTGCACCGCCACGTTCACCATGCTCAGCTGGTCCACCTCGCCGAAGCCGGCCCGCGCGGCGGCGATCGCCACCGGGTGCCCGCGCCGGAATCGGTCCAGGCTCGGGTGCGCGTGCGCGAGCCACTTGTCGATCTCCGGACCGGCCTGCGCCCCGGAGTGCAGGGCCTTCATGGCACCGCACGAGGAGTGGCCGCAGACCACGATGGAGCGGACGTTCAACTCTTCCAACGCGAAGACCAGCGCGGCGTCCACCGACGGGTCGCCGACGGCGGGCACCAGGTTGCCCACATTGCGCACGGTGAACAGGTCACCCGGCCCGCTGTTGGTGATCATGTTCGGCACGATCCGCGAGTCCGCGCAGGTGAGGAAGAACGAGTCCGGATCCTGGCTGTCGCGCAGCTCGTCCAGGTGCGGGCGCACGACGTGCGCGTGGCTGCGGTGGTACGCGGCGACACCGGCCGCGATCGGGTCGGCGTGCTCGTTGCGCCGCCACGGGCCGAGGATGTCGGTCCACACCGCGCGCCCGAAGCCGCGCGAGGGCGGTCCGGCCGTCGCGTGCGCCATTTTGGCGCTGCCGATCTCCACGAAATCGACACTGCCGCCGTTGCTTTCCTGCTGACGCACCCAGTCCTCGATGGCGTCGAAGGCGGCGTGGTCGAGGAAGTCGACGGTCATCTCGACGGTGACGTCGGCGTCGGCGGGTATCTTCGCGAACTCCGCGGACAGCTTCGGCAGCGCGAGGAAGGTGCAGGAGCCGTCGATGGTGACCATCCAGCGCTGCGAACCCGGAATCTGCCTGGCGCTGATGGCGACTCGCACCACCCGCCACAGCAGCAGACCGAAGGCCAGCGCCAGGCCGATCAGCACGCCCTCCAGCAGATTGAGGAACACCACCGACACCACGGTGACGACGTACACGAGCAGGTCGCCGGTGCGCCGGGCCAGTCGAATGTGCGCGATCTTGACCAGCTGCATGCCGATCACGATCAACAAACCGGCCAGCGCTGCCTTCGGAATCTGTTGCACCACAGCGGCCAGCGCCACCGAGAACAGCAGAATCCAGCAGCCGTGCAGCACCGCCGAGGCGCGGCTGCGCGCACCCGCCTGCACGTTGGTCGCGCTGCGCACGATCACGCCGGTGACCGGCAGGCCACCGAGCAGGCCGGAGAGCACGTTGGCCGAGCCCTGACCGATGAGCTCACGATCGAAGTTGGTGCGCTGACCCGAGTGCATCTTGTCCACGGCGACGGCGGACAGCAGGCTTTCCACGCTGGCGATCAAGGCGATGGTGAGGACCATCAGCACCACGGCGGACCAGTCGCCGCGCGGCAGCTCGGGCAGCCCGATCGCGTCGAACAGCGAGCCGTTCAACACGATTCGTTCGGCGCCGGTCGGCAGCACCATGGCCAGCACGGTCGCCGCGAACACCGCGACCAGCGGGCCGGGGACGAGGCGGAGCCGGGCGGGCGCGTATTTCCAGCCGAGCATGATGGCGATCACCACGGCGCCGATGAACGCGTCGCCGCCGTGCAGCGACATCAGCTGATCGGGCAGCTGGGTGATGTTCTTCCACGCCGAGCTGTGCGATGAACCGCCGAGCAGCACGTGAATCTGTTGCAGCGCAATGGTGATGCCGATACCGGCCAGCATCGCGTGCACCACCACCGGCGCGACGGCGAGCGCGCCACGCGCGATCCTGCTCAGCCCGAACAGGATTTGCAGCACACCGGCCGCAGCGGCGATGAAACAGGTTGTTTTCCAACCGAATTGGTTGATGGACTCGGCCACCACCACGGTGAGGCCGGCGGCCGGACCACTCACCTGAAGAACGGAGCCGCCCATCAGGCCGACGACGATACCGCCGACCACAGCGGCGATGAGACCGGCGGCGACGGGCGCGCCGGAGGCGACCGCGATGCCGAGGGACAGCGGCAACGCGACGAGGAAAACCACGATGGAAGCGGGCACATCGTGCCGGAGGATTGATTGCAGGCGTTCGGACAGGGGTCCGGGACCAGGACCCGAGTCCGCTGGGACCGGCGGTGTAATCGGTGGGGCCAAATCGTTCTCGACAGCCATGACTTTCTCCTTCGCCGAACCCGGCGCGAAGTCCGGGGTCGGTTGACGATCAACATGTCCAGCAGGGGGCACACGACCGCGAACCGGCATCTCGCGGTGAAGCAGGTCTCGACGCACCAATGGGTCGAGATGTAAACCGATGCAAGGCTATGAGTAAAGACTAAGCAAAGCCTGAGAACGGGGCTAACTGCGCGTAAACTCCGCGCTCACCGCGTTATGGCCTGCCTCACATGGGCGCAGCGGCGCCGACGGGGCCGTCTCTGGGATTGCACCGGCGGTGCGGCAACACAGCGAACCTCATCGTCGGATTCCGTGGTCCCGTCCACGGTCACCGCGGGCACCGGGGCCATGGCGGCAACGCCCGGCATGCCCGAGCGAGTCCGCCGGCGCGGTCGCCATCGGCGCACTGCCCTTCCCCACACGCGGCGTCCGTGGTGCGCGATCGGTGTCGGTGAACATATTTCTCCTTCGCCGGGCGGTTTCCGTCCCGGTTCATCGGTGGAACATGTACTGGCATCGAAGGTGGGCGTAGCTCAACCGCTCGAGAGCGGCGACCCGGTGACGCGAAGGTCTAGCTAATAGTAAAGACTTCGCAAAGCTTATGGAAAGCTTTCAGGTGGAATCGGCCCGACTGTCATCAAATTGTGATCCAGGTCACTCCGAAACGCAACCCGGCACGAAGGGCTTCGACGCCCACCGACTGGCCGCTACCAGCAAGGACAGTGCTTGGTACTACTTCAGGTACCAGGTGACCAGTCGTTCGACGAGTGCCAGATCACAGACCTCGTCGGGAACGTGCAGCACCGATTCCAGGTTGCGCCGGTCGAATTCGATGCGTTCCAGCAAGTACTTACCGGTGTATGCCATGCGGGTAGCTACCGCTCGGTCGAGCGCGGTGAGGTTGCGCTGCTCCCACTCCTGCGGCCGCACCGCATGCAGTGTCATGCCGAGTCCCGCGCCGACCAGGGTGACCGTCTCCGCGGCCGAGACACCGACCCGGTCGGTCAGGTTGACGATCTGCGGCAGGTTGTCGGCCTCAGCCAGGCCGAGCAGCCACTCCACGCAGGTATCGATGGGGACCAGGTTGAGGGTCGCACCGTCGGCGACTTGCACAGCCGCGTCGCCGCCCGGGAAGCGCCTGGCTACCCGCCGCATGTTCGACATGAAGTTGTAGATGCCGAAATCCGAGGTGGTGTGCGCGGTCTTGGCGGAGCCGACCACCTGCCCGAGCCGAAAGACGGCGCCCTCGACGCCGTGCTCCCGCATGAAATCCCGAAAGACCAGTTCCCCAGCGCATTTGGTGGCCTCGTACACCGTCCGGAACTGGGTGTCGCCGGTGATGGGCAGCCATGCCTCCTCGGTGGGCGTGTCCGATACGCCGCCGACGTAGGCGGTGCTGATCAGGAAGAAACGGGAGCCGGGGCGGCTGTACTCGGTGAACAGGCGCAGCGCCCGCTCCGTGCCCTTGGTGTTCACATCCTGGAGGAGCGCGGGCCGGTTCGGCGAAAGGTCAACGGCCGCAGCGAAATGCCAGAAGTCGCAGGGCTCGGAGAAGATCGTCGCGGCGACGAAATCGTCGATGCCCAGATTCTCCTGGGTCAACTCGCAGTCGAAGGTCTCCAGGTCGCTGACGTCGGGTGGGATGTCCCCGTCGATGATGGACGCCGACTCGAGCGCCTCGAAGACGCGCGTCCGAGCCCCTCGGGCAAGGGCTTTCACCCGGACGCCGCGTTTGAGCAGTTCGCAGATCGTGTTGCTGGCCACGTACCCGTTCGCGCCGTCCACGACGGCCACTTTCGACGAAACCATCAGACACTCCACAGGGTGCTGCGGAAGCGACGGTCGACGGTGCCGGCCAGTTGCCGCAGCGCGATATCGGGATGCCGCGCTGCCGCGAGACAGACCTCGGCGACGGTCGCGCACATGGCCGACGCGAATTCGTCGTCCCACAATCGCCGGGCCGCATTGAACGTCATGGCCAGTATCTCCTGTGTTCCCTTGATCGTGAGCAGGCCGTCGATCGGCAGCACGTTGCCCACCGACGTCCGGTGCAGGGCGTAATCCGCTGCGGCACAGTCGGGTCCGAACAGTGCCGCACCCGCCGGAGCCTTCGGGACATTGAGCATCTGCACCGGGCACAGGCCACTGTTCGGGTCGATCAGTGAAACGGACAGGTCCGGACACTCCTCGAGGACCTCGATGAAGGGGTACCACTGAAACCGATAAGCCAGCAGGCAGTTCTGCTTGAACGACGTGACCAGTTCCGCGAAGGACAGCTCCGGTGACCACTGGAACTTGATCACGAAGGGATTGAAGAGCATGGCCACCGACTGATGGAACCGCGGATCCCGGCGCCCGTGGCTGAAGGTCGGCATGAGGTAGGCGTCGCTGCCACCGAGGTGCCCGAGCACGAAACCGTAAGCCGCGGCGATCACCATGAACGGAGTCGCCCGCAGTTTGCCCGCCAAGCCGCGCACCGCAGCGGTTTCCGCGGGTGATAAGCCACGATCGCCCCGGCTGGTCAGTGCGCCCTCCCCCGCGTCCTTGCCGGCTATCTGCAGAACATCGAGGGAGCCGAGGTATTCCGGCCAGAAGTCGCGGGCTTGCGCCGCCTCCGGTGACTCCAGTGCGGCTAGCTCGTCCAGGACGATCTGCCCGTAGTCCACCTCTAGCGGCTCGGGCTCGGATGCCAGTCCGCCCGCCGCGCGGTAGTACTGTCCGACATCGCGTTTCAGCACCTCCAGCGACCATGCGTCGGCCGCGCTGTGATGCACCGTCACCTGGAGCAGCCGCCGCTGCGCCTGCTCGTCCTCCAGCAGCAGCACGCGGACCAACGGTGGCCTGGTGAGGTCGAAGGGTGCGTTGTTGTGCTCGACCAGCGCCTCTTCGATGCCCGGCTCGTACCGGTTCCCCAATGTCGCGGCCAGCACGGTGGTTTCGGCTTCGGTGCCGGAACCGATGACCTGCTCGGACATCCCGCGCCCGCGAACCACGGCAGTCCGCAACGCCGCATGCCGTTCGATGCTCCGGGCGACGGCGTCGAACAGTCGGCTGCGGTCGAGCGCCCCGTCGATCGTGAGCCGGAAGGAGATATTGAACGCTTCCGCCGCGCCGCCGGGCCGGATCGATTCCAGGAAGTCGAGCAGATGCTGCCCCGGCGTCAAGGGCAACCTGGTCTCGCCAGGCAGACTCACGTTCGCGAGCCTTCATGCAGGAAGCGATGTGCCGCAACCGCATACGTCAGCGCGTACCGTTTCAGGTCGTTAACCTCGACATACTCGTCGACCATGTGCGCGATCCATTTTCCACCGGGCCCGTACACCACGCTCGGGACATTTCCGTAGTGGGTCAGGATGGTGCCGTCGGTGGTCCCCGGTACCGCGCCGAGGACGGGGCGGACGCCGTTGACAACCTCGTGCGCGTCGACCAGCGCGGTGACAAGTGGTGTGTCCGAACCGGTTTCGACCCATGGTCGATCGTCGATCACGGTGACCGAGGATCCGATCCCGCGTTCGCGTGCCGCGGTGTCGACGCACTCGCCGATCCGCTTCAGCAGCGTCTCGTGGTCCACCCCCGCGACGGTGCGCACATCCAGGAACAGCGAACTCGTGCCCGGGATCGTGTTCATCTGATCCGCGGTGCCTGCCTGGATCACCGTCGGGGTGATGGACGGCGACCCGAGCGAGGTCCGGCTGCCCACTTCCTCGATCAGCCGCTCTTCCAGCTCTTCCAGGCCCAGCATCACCCTGGCCATCGCGGGTAACGTGTTGCGGCCCTGCCACGGCATCGCGCCGTGGCTCATCACGCCCGTGAAGTCCACCCGGAGCCGGATCGCGCCCTTCGACGTCGGGCACACCTCGTCGCCTTCGGGCTCACAGCAGATCACGCCGTCGACGTCCTGGACGAAGCCCTGGGCCACCGACGCCTTGGCCCCGGTCATCATGCCCTCTTCGTCGGCCAGCAGCAGTAGCCGGACCCGGCCGGGGAACGGACCGGACAGCTGTAATGCCCGTGCCCCGTACAGCATTGCCGCGACACCCGACTTCATGTCGGCGGAGCCACGTCCGTAGAGCTTCCCGTCACGGATCTCGCCGCCGAACGGATCGACGGTCCACTGGTCGGGATCGCCTTCGGTCACCACGTCCATATGACCTTCGAAGGCCAGTGTCGGACCAGGCCCGCCGCCGCCGGTCAACGTCACCACGATGTTGGGGCGGCCGCCTGCGTCGAAAAGCTCTACCGCCCAGTCCCATTCCCGGATCTTCGCGAGCAGGAACTCCGCTACCGCGCGCTCACCGCGGCCGACTTCTCCCAAAGCGTGCGTGCGCACGAGGTGCTGCGTGAACTCGATGAGTTCCGGCTCATTGATTCCGGCATCAAGCGAAGTGATGTCCACGGGGACCCCCAGGCGTCAAGTCTGTTCATGCTACGACGAGGTCGGTGTCCCCGTGCTAGATCGCGTCGCTTCGCTGCGCCTTGATCCACGACATCGCCTGCTGCAGTCCGGCGACCTCGCCTTCCCGCAGCACGACGCTCGTTCCGAAGTTGCCGTCGTCATCGATGTGCCCGAGCGGCAACAACTGTCGCCGTATCTCGGCCGACTCCGCCGGGCCCGCGCCGCCGTCGTGCAGCCACTCGTCCAGTGGCCGGAAACTGGTGGTCCGGTGCCCCTCGACCACGTCCAGGGAGTTGTCCCGCAGCAGGTCCAGGAGCTGTTGCTCGGTCTGCGTCGTCGCGTGTCCCGGGTCGCGGACGCGCTGTATCTGCTCGAACTGTTCGTGGGCAGCGCCGGAGAGCCCGGTGACGTTGTCCGCGATGACGACATGACCGCCGGGTCGTACCACCCGCGCCATTTCGGCGACGACGATCTCCGGGCGCCGCACGTGGTGCAGCGCCCGCGTGCACATGACGAGATCGAAAGTGCCGTCCGCGAACGGCAGTTCCTCGACCAGCGCGACCACCAGCTGCACCGAGTCCACCTCGCCGTTGGCGCGCGCCTGCGCCAGCATCTGCGCCGACGAGTCGACCCCGATGATCTTCGGGCGCACACCGACTTTCGCGGCCACCGCCGCGGCGGCCGCGGTGCCGGTGGCCACGTCGAGGGCGCGCTCGAACTCCAGCGGGCGGATCAGCTCGGCGAGCAGTTCGACGTCGAGACGGCGGGCCTGTCCGCCGGCATAGGACTCTGCAATTGTCGCGAACCGCAATTGGTTTCGGGAAACCTGCGCGCGGTAGCCGTCGGTCGTCTGTCGCACTTCGGCGCCGTCGATGTTCATGCGACTCCCAGGGGACCGGCGGGGCGGCGAATGTGATATTCGCCGATATTCACCGGGCCTACGGTACCTTGTATTCACGCAAAAAACCCTGTCCGAGCACCGGGGGGACACCGAGGGGACAGCTTGTCCGTGGCGGGCACCCGCCGGTCCACGGGCGGTGTCCGACGTGCTGCCGGCGTCCGTTCCGAGGTGCCCTGCGGTAGTTGCCGGCTCGTGTTCTTCCGATGGAGGCAGGTGGTTGATGGATGCCGCCGATGTTCGAGACAGCACCTTGCTGCTGAACTCGCCTCGCACGATCGTCGGCATGCGCGCTGCCGAGGTCGCCACCGAAGTCGTTGCCGCTGCGGCAGGTACAGCGCGGGCCCCGCGAGTACTGGTGATAACCGGCGGCAGCTTCGCACGGCATAGCTGGTCCGAGCCACTGCTGGCAGCACTACGTTCGTTTCCGCTGCACGTCGTGACACACTCGGGCCTGCCGACGCCCGAATCCGTCGCGCTGCTGGCTCGCGAGATGCGGGCCCATCGCGCCGACGTGGTGCTCGCGGTCGGCGGCGGCAGCGTCATGGATGCGGGCAAAGCCGCTGCGGCGCTGTCGATCAGCGCCGATCCCACACCTGAGCTGGTGGTGCGCGCCTGCGCGGAAGAGGCAGGCGCCGAGGACGTTCCGCCGATCATCGCCCTGCCCACGACACCCGGAACAGGTGCCGAAGCCACACCGTTCGCCACGATCTGGCATCGGGACCAGGGCCGCAAGCTCTCCCTGCGCGGCGCTGCCCTCCGACCGGTGACGGCGATTCTCGACCCGGATCTGATCGCCGGGCTGCCCGAGTCATACTTCGTCAGTTGCCTGTTGGACACCCTCGCGCAGGGCTTGGAGGGCGCGTGGTCGATCCGCGCCGACGAGCAGTCCGAATGGCTCGGTGCCACCGCCTGGAACCTGTTGGCGGAGTTGCTGGACCGGCCACACCACGGCCTGGGCTCGGCCGAACGACATGCGGCATTGCTCGCCGGTCACCTCGCCGGGCGGGCCATCGCCATCGCGGGAACCACTGTGTGCCACGCGATGTCGTACCCGCTGACGCTGCGCCACGGACTCGGCCACGGCCACGCGTGCGGACTCACGCTGGCATCGGTGCTGCGATACAACGCCCTCGTCGGCGACGACTGCACCGATCCGCGCGGCGCCCAGCGGGTGCGCGACGCCATCATCCGGGTGGTGCAGGCGGCGGGCGAAACCACCGTCGAGTCGTTGGCCGGGAAGATCGAGCAACTCGCGCGATCACCCGCACTGCCCGCGCCGCCGGACATCCGCCACGACGCACCTCGAATCGCCACCGAAGCACTCGCTTACGACCGCGCGGGCAACAACCCGCGCCGCGTGGATGTGGCAGCCCTGACTCATCTGTTGGCCGGGACCGCGGAGAGAGACTATGCGCGTTGACAATTACAAGGTCATGCACTGGCTGAACACCAGGAAGATGACGACCGGCCAGACCGCGGACGCCGTCGGCCTGGACCACGAACAGCTCGAGAAATTGATGTCGAGCGAGGAGTGGCCGGACGAGCTCGCCGCCGCGGTGGCCCGCGCGCTACAGATCACCCCGGAGCAGTTCGCCGCCAGCGGACGGTCCGGGCTGACCGTGCTGGTCCGCACCGCGCAGGACCTGCACGACACCCGGCGCCCCATCCAGCGCGACAGCATCCATTTCTACAACTACTACACAATGGCGGCGCCGCAGGGCGCGGTCGCGCCGGTCATTCTCGACATCCTGTGCCCCGCAGATCGTCTGCCCGCCTTGAACAATGGGCATCTGGAGCCGGCTATCACCATCAATCTCGGTCCCGGTGATATCCACGGGCGTTGGGGCGAGAAGCTCAGCGAGGCGACCTGGCAGGTGATCAGAGCCAATGCCGGAGCGGACAATTGGATCGTCGGCGACTCCTACGTCGAGCCGTCGTACTGCCCGCACACCTACTCACTGGCCGGGGCCGCCCCGGCCCGGATCGTGTCCTATACCGGTCAGTCTTCGCTCACCGGGTTGATCGAAGACGTCAACGATTGGTCGGACCCCGCCGCGCACGCGATGTTCGGCCGGCTCGAAGAAGGCCCGGCCCCGCAACAGGTCGCCACCCTGCTGCTGGATCGCCGCGGGCACACCCTCGAATCGGCCGCAGCCCTGCTCGGCGCAGGCGAAGCGGATCTCGTCGCGGCGCTCGACGAGGGCGGTATCGAACTGCTGCGTGCACTGGGGACGACGCTCGGCTTCGATTACCGGCTACTGATCCGGCCCGCCACCAGGCACGACGCTGTGGGTAAAACCTTCAAGGACATCGAAGAATGTCGCAGGGAGACAAGGGCTTTCAAGGGCTATCAGGTCACCTCGACGGCCTCCGCCCCGCATCTGCCCGATCTCACCGGACTCTTCATGCTCGTGTCCGGGCACGGTGCCGACCTGCGCGAACCGGCCGAGTCCCATTATCTGGTGACCTCCGGCTCACCCACCCTGCACTGGACCAACGCCGACGGGCGCGAGGAACACGCGGAGCTGAGCGTCGATGCGTCGGCGTGGGTCGCGCCGTTCGTGACGCACCACTGGTCCGGCGACGGCGCGGTGCTCAAGCTCGGTTCCGGCCGACACCTCGGCTACCTCGATCTGTACGAACTGACCAATACCTATGCCGCGGTGTCCACCTTGCGGCGTGGCCGCCGTGACAATCGCGGCTGGGGCTACGACTCTTGAGCAGCACGGGAGAGAAGTTTGCGCGTCGTCTACACCGATCCCGCCTGGGCGCTGAACGACCTGGGACAGCCGGATCTCGCCAGGGCCGATATCGAACGCGCTGCCTTCGGCGATGACATCGATCTACGCCTCGGACTGTTCGAAGGCCGATATCAGTTGCAGGGCCCGGCTTTTCACGACCATGTGCGCGGTGCCGACGCCCTGGTGATCTATCGCTGCCAGGTGACCCCGGAGCTGCTGGAAGCGGTCGGGCCGACCTGTCGGGTGATCGCTCGCAGCGGGGTCGGCATCGATAACCTGAACGCCCCGCTACTCGCCGGCACCGGCATCGTGTCGTTCAACGTGCCCGACTATTGCGTCGACGAGGTCAGCACCCACACCCTCGCGCTGCTGCTCGCGCTGGAACGCAAGGTCTGCACCCAAGATCGCCTTGTCAAGAACAGCCAGTGGAACATCCACGCGGGCGGGGTGCCACGCCGGGTGTCGACGTGTACCGCGGGCATCATCGGGTTCGGTCGCATCGGCCGGGCGACCGCGCGGAAACTCCAGGCTTTCTACCAGAAAGTCATCGCCTACGACCCGTACGTCTCGGCCGACCTGATGGCAGGCTACGGCGTCACCGCCGCCACCGACTTGGCCGAATTGTTCGGCGCCGCAGACGCAGTGGTGATCCACGCGGCGCTGACCGGCGAGACCGACCGGCTCATCGATGCCGCCGCACTGGCCGCGGTCCGGCCGGGTGCGCTGCTCGTCAACACCGCCAGAGGCCGGCTGGTCGACCCGGCCGCCGTGCTCGACACACTCGAGGCCGGGCGGCTCGGCGGCTTCGCCTCGGACGTGTTCACCCCCGAGGACCCCAACGACGATCCGACCGCGCGCAAGCTGCTGACCCGCGACGACGTGGTCGTTTCCGCGCACCGTGCGTTTCTCTCGCTGGAATCCGAGCGCAGTTGCCGGCGCCGGATCGCCGAGGGAGTCGCCACCGTTCTGGCCGGCGGGCCACCGCCCGCCGAAGGCAGAGTGACCTGATCCGAGAGGCAGTACCCGTGAGAGAGAACCTCCCCCTTCACCCATCGTCGGCCGGGGGTGCCGCCGGAGTGCGGTTGCGCAGGCTGCT
Source organism: Nocardia ninae NBRC 108245 (assembly GCF_007990755.1). Lineage (GTDB taxonomy): Bacteria > Actinomycetota > Actinomycetes > Mycobacteriales > Mycobacteriaceae > Nocardia > Nocardia ninae. Next base: position 38,893 of record NZ_BJXA01000052.1, read on the forward strand.
TGCCGACCCCGCGCCGTCCTTCCTGATGGGAGCGCACGACGGCCTCAGCGCCCGCATCGCCGCCGAGGCCGGGTTCGCCGGGATATGGGCGTCCGGGCTGTGCATGTCGACCGTGCTGGGCGCTCGGGACAGCGACGAGGTGTCCTGGGGCGAACTGCTGGCTCTCGCCGCCAGGGTGGTCGAGTCCGGTGCCATCCCCGTGCTCGTCGACGCCGACACCGGCTACGGCAATTTCAATACCGCGCGACGGGTCGCGGCGCGGGCCGAGCAGATCGGCGCGGCGGGAATATGCATGGAGGACAAGGTCTTTCCGAAGATGAACTCCTATTTCGGTGACAGCCACCCGTTGGCGCCGATCGGCGAGATGTGCACCAAGATCGCGGCCTGCCGGGACAAGGTCGACGCCCAGTTCGTGCTGGTGGCCCGCACCGAGGCGTTGATCGCCGGTGCCGGATTGGCCGAGGCGCTCCGGCGGGCCGAGGCGTATCGCGAAGCCGGTGCCGACGCCATCTTCATCCACTCGCGGCAGCGAACCATCGACGAGATCGCCGAGTTCACCACGGAATGGGGTAATCGGCTGCCGATGGTGATCGCGCCGACCACCTATCACGAGACACCGCAGGAGCGATACGCCGAACTCGGTATCGCGGCAGTGATTTGGGCGAATCAGGCGATGCGGGCCACGGTGGTCGCGATGCGGCAGGTCTGCCGGTCGTTGCGGCTCGACGGCGCGGCGGCCGTGGAGCCGACCATCGCCGCGCTGGGAGAAGTGTTCGCCCTCATGGGTTATCAGGACCTGGAAACCGATGAGGAGCACTACATCGAACTTGCCAAGAAGTGGGTGGATTCGTGATCGACGCCGACGAGCTGCTCGGTGGGCTCATCGCCCGCGGCGTGGTCGATGTCGCCGGTGTGCCGTGCTCTTATTTGACGCCGGTGATCAACAGAGCGGCGTCCGGGGTGGCCGCGGGGTATTTGCCGGTGACACAGGAGGGTGAGGCGGTCGCGATCGCCGCGGGGTGTTGGCTGGCGGGTGCGACAGCGTGTGTGATGGCCCAGAACTCGGGGCTCGGCAATATGGTCAACCCGCTGACGTCGCTGACCCATCCCAGCCGCATTCCGGTTCCGTTGCTCATCAGCTGGCGCGGGGAACCGGGGTGTCCGGACGAGCCGCAACACGAGCTGATGGGGGCGATAACGCCAGAGCTGTTGGAGCTGATGCGGGTCGGGCATGCGGTGCTGCCGTCCGATGCCGCCGAGCTCGATGCTTGCCTGGATAGCGGCTGGGCCGAAATGGACCGCGCGCAACAGCCTTTCGCGTTCGTGCTTCGGGACGGTGTGCTCGCTGCCCAGCAGCTCGCGGAGCCGCCGCTGGCTGCGCCGGTGGCGCCGACGGTCACCAGCTCCCCCAAGGCTCGCGAGGCACCTACCCGTATGGCGGCGTTGGAGTGCCTGGTCGGGTCCGTTGGTGATACGGCAGCCGTGGTGTCCACCACCGGTAAAACCAGCCGTGAGCTCTACACGCTGGCGGACCGACCGCAGCACTTCTACCTGGTGGGCGCGATGGGGTCGGCCAGCGCGGTCGGGCTCGGCGTAGCACGGCACACCCGCCGACCGGTGGTGGTGATCGACGGTGACGGGGCGGCACTCATGCGGTTGGGCACGCTGGCAACGGTTGGTGCGCATGCCGGGCCGAACCTCATTCATGTCTTGCTGGACAACGGGGTTCACGATTCGACGGGTGGGCAGCAGAGTCTGGCTGCCCAGGTCGACTTTCCCGCCGTAGCGCGGGCCTGCGGCTACGCACGCGTGTACGACTGCGCCGACCTGGCCGAATTCACCGACGCCATCAAGGTCGCACAGGTCGAGCCAGGACCGACGTTCGTCTACTTGATGATTCGCCCCGGCTCGATCGCGGAGCTCGGCAGGCCTGCGGTCGGTCCGGCTGAAGTAGCAAGGCGGTTCAGGGCTTTCGTGACAGCATCCGGTGAGATCTCCGAAAGGCACGATCATGTTTCGTAACGGCGCACTGCAACCCGCTACCGACCAGAGCACCGTGCGTAACCCCTGGAGCGGAGAGAGCGTCGGCTCGGTCGCGCGCGACAGCGTTGCCCAGATGGACGAGGCGGTGCGGGAGCTCCGAGCCGCCTGGCGACCGATGCGACCGGATCGGCGGGCGGCGGTCCTGAGTGGGGCGGCACACCTCATCCGCGAAAGATCCGGGGCCCTGGCCGAACTCATCTCCCAGGAATCCGGCGTCTGCATTGCCGAGACTCGTAAGGAAACCGAGCGCGCCGCAACCAATCTCGTCGTCGCGGCGACCGAGGCTGAGCGGTTGCGTGGCGAAAGCATTCCGGTGCCGGGCCATGATCGGTTGGCGCTCACCATCTTCGAACCGGTCGGGGTGGTCGCGGCGATCACGCCGTTCAATCGGCCGCTCAACCAGGTGGTCGTGAAGGTGGCGCCCGCGGTGGCCGCCGGGTGCGCCGTCGTGCTGAAACCCTCGGAGAAGACACCACTTACCGCGCTGGCCTTCGCTGAAATCCTTGTGGAAGCGGGCTTGCCGCCCGAACATCTCGTCGTCACCACCGGCGAGCCGGGCATGATCGGTCCGGCGCTGGCCGGTCATCCGGACATCGACATGGTGACCTTCACCGGATCGGTGCGCACCGGACGGGAAGTGGCCAGAGTTGCTGCGGGCAAGAAACTGTTGCTGGAACTGGGCGGCAATGATCCCTTGATCGTCCTGCCCGATGCCGATCTCGGGCTGGCCGTGGATTTGGCTGGCCAAGGTGCGTTCGCCACGGCCGGGCAATCCTGCCGGGGCATCAAGCGGGTGATCGCTGTGGGTGCGATCGCCGACGATCTGGTTGCTGGACTGGTCGAGGCGGCCCGCCGTAAACGGGTGGGGGACCCTCTCGATCCGGCGACCGATGTCGGGCCGCTCATCAGTGCCGAAGCCGCGATCCTCGTGGAACGCCGCATCGCGGACGCGGTCGCGGCGAATGCGAAGCTGCTGTACGGAGGCGATCGGCGTGACTCGCTGATTACCCCAGCTGTCCTCGATCATGTGCCCGCCGACGCCGAATTGGTGGTCGAGGAGACGTTCGGTCCGGTAGCGCCGGTGATCAGGGTGGCCGACACGGCGGAAGCGATCGAGGTGTCCAACGGGACCCGGTACGGGTTGCAGGCGGGGGTGGTCACCTCCGACGTGGCCGAGTTCTCCGAGATCGCCGCGGCACTGCGGGTCGGTGCCGTAAACCTCAATGCGGGACCGCATTTCGATTCGCCGCACATTCCGTTCGGCGGCGTGAAGTCCAGCGGGCTCGGGCGTGAAGGGCTGTCCTATTCGATTCGGGAGATGAGCACCGTCAAGACGGTCACGCTGCCCTACCCGCTGTAACCCCCTCGCCACACACGGCGACAGTCTGTGATGAACAAGTTAGGACCGAACCGATGACCGCGGAGCCCGAAGCCACTGTTCCTGTCGACTATCGATCGCTGTTTCGACTCGACGGGAAACGTGCCCTCGTCGTCGGCGCGGGTAGCGGTATCGGTCGCGAATCCGCGCTCGCTCTCGCGGCCCTCGGCGCGGAAGTGGTGTGTGCGGATCTCGATCTCGCGCGGGCACAGGAAACCGCGACGGCGGCCGGTCGTCCTGCCACCGCTGTGCAGTTGGATGCGCGGGATGCTGCTGCCGTCGAGGCGGCCGCCGGTGCGCTGGCCGAGCTGGACGTGTTCGTCTTCACCACGGGCCGGAATGTCCGTAAGCGCCTGTTCGACTATGCGACAGAGGAATTCGACGCCGTCTTGGACCTGAATCTACGTGCCGCCTTCCACATGATTCGGGCGTTCGGGAAGGGCATGGTCGCCCGAGGGGGTGGTTCGATCGTGGGCATGTCGTCGATCAGGGCGCTCACCGTGGAACCGGGGCAGGCCGTTTACGCGGCGTCGAAGGCGGCGCTGGTGCAGCTGATCCGTGGGGCCGCTGCGGAATTCGGTCCGGCCGGGGTGCGGGTGAACGCGGTCGCGCCCGGGGTGGTGCGGACGCCGCTGACCGATCCGATCTTCGCGGTGCCGGAGTGGCAGCAGGCGTATGCGTCCAAGAGCGCGCTGGGCCGGTGGGCACAGCCGAGTGAAATCGCCGGAGCGGTGGCATTTTTGGCGTCCGACGCGGCCAGCTTCGTCACCGGCTCGATGCTATGTGTCGATGGCGGCTGGACCGCCGTAGACGGTCGCTACGAGCCGCCGCGTTGAGTCAGCACGAGCGCGTCCTTGACGAAGGTGCCCATGTCGGGCGCCTCGAACAGGAGGTTCATCGGGACGGTGACGCCGAATTCGGCACGGAGCGCGGACATCAGCTCGCCGGCCAGGAGTGAGTCGCCGCCCAGTTCGTAGAAGTTCGCGGAGGGCTCGGTGTAGCCGCTGCCGCACACCCGGCCGACGACGGACCATATCCGTTCCACGTCAGTCCTTTCGCCGCAGCTTGCCCGATGCTGTCCTGCGCACATCGTCCACGATCTCGATCGCTCGCGGTGTCTGGGCTCTGGTCAGTTCATCGCGGCAGTTGCGCAACAGCTCGGCCGAGATCTGCGCTGGGTCGCCGCCGTGCAGGCTGACCTCGGCATGGACCACCTCGCCGAGATCCGGATCGGGCATCGCGCGGACGCGAACGTCGCGTACCTTGTCGTGGCGTTCCAGGACCCATTCGATGTCGCGGGGGAAGACCTTTATGCCGCCCACGTTGATGGCGTCGTCCTTGCGGCCCACCAGTGTCACGTAGCCTTCGTCGTCCATCCACGCCAGATCGCCGACGCTGAAATGTCCATCTACCTCAGACAATTTCGGGCCGCTGCCGAGGTATCGGGGTTGCCCGGCGTTCTCATCGGTCATGAACAGCTCGCCGGTGGTTCCGGCAGGGACTTCCCGGTGGAACTCGTCCAAGATCCGGACAGAGCAATGCAACGGACGCCCGACGGATCCGGGATGTTCGAGCCACTCGTCGCCGCGGATGCTGAGGACGCCGATCCGTTCGACGCTGCCGTATTCCTCGTACACCTTGGTCGGGTCGATCAGCTCGAGCCAGCGGCGTTTCACCGTGTCCGGGCACCTCGCCGCGGTGTGCACGACCAGGCGCAGCGAGGAGAACCAGTGACTGTCCATGCCGCTCGCTCGGCTGAGCGTGGCCATTTGCGCGGGCACGGTCCTCAAGACCTCCACCTCTTCGGATTCGAGCAGCTCCAGGAACAGCTTCGGGGAGGCATTACCCGGGATGATGATGCGGTGCCCCAGCGCGAGTCCGTGGTACAGGGCGCCGAAACCCGCGTGGTAGAGCGGCAGTCCGACGAGCTGGGTTTGGCCGTATGCCATGCCCCGCTCGCGTTCTTTGCTACTGAGCGGGCCTTTTTCGTCGTACGCCCACGGGCGGTTTCTGATGACGAGCTTCGGGTCACCGGTTGTTCCGCCGGAGAGCGATATCGATCTCGGCAGGCCGTCTGCCAGTTCCGAGATTCCTTCTGCCCGTGGGTGATAAGATACCAAGCCGCTGCCTTCGACTACCCACCCTCGTGGATATCGGTCGACGATGTTCGACTTCATGGTGTCCGACCATCGGTGGTCCACCGGGAGCACGGCGGCGCCGACTTCCCACAGCGCCAGCGTTGCTATGACGTGACCGATCCCGGTCGGCAGTGCGACCGCGGCGACGTCGGCCGCGCGTAAACCGTTCTGGCTGAACTCCTCTGCTCGCTCGTGTGTTTTCGACACGAGCGCACTCCAGGTGATCTCCTCGCTGGCGCTGAAGCCGCGAACCTTGACGGCGCAGTCGTGCGGCCGCTCCGCCGCTGTTTTCGCGATGAGCTCGCAGATCGATATCTTGCCTGTCATGGATGCCACTTATCCGTTGCTGACGACGTATTCATCGGCGATGCACAAGGTTTCGTCCAACAGCGCCATTCCTTCTCGGATCTCCGCTTCCTCGATGATCAGCGGCGGGCACACCAGGATGATGTTCCAGTGGGTGAGCAAATACAAGCCCTTGCGGAAGGCCGCGGCGGTCAGCCTCGTCATCGGCTCGGCGGCAGCGGCATCCGGGTTGAACGGGACGAGCGGTTGTTTGCTCGCACGGTCGGTGACCAGTTCGATTCCCCAGAAGCAGCCGCTGCCGCGAATGTCCCCGATCGAAGGGTGCCGTTCGGCCAAGGCGCGCAGCTCTTTCTCGATGAGCGGGCCGAGCCGCTCCGCGCGTTCGACGAGCCGCTCCTTCTGGTAGACGCCCAGCACGGCGACGGCGGCCGCGCAGCCGACGGGATGGGCGCTGTGGGTCAACCCATACGGAAACACCGAGTCCTGCAACCAGCTCGACAGCCGGTCGCTCACGGCGGCGGCCGCCAGCGGTACGTAACCGGCGGTCAAACCCTTTGCGCAGGTGATGATGTCGGGCACGACGCCCCACCGGTCGCAGGCGAACCAGCTTCCGGTGCGGCCGAAGCCGGTCATCACCTCATCGAAGATCAGCAGGATCCCGTGCTCGGTGCACACGTCGCGGATCGCTTGCAGATAACCGTCGGGCGGGACGATCACGCCGTTGATCCCGGTGACCGGCTCGAGGATCACCGCTGCCACGTTCTCGGCCCCTTCGTACTGGAGCAGTTCCCTGAGGTGCGGTGCGCCCGAGCACACCGGGCAGGGCGTGGGATGGCCTGCGGGACAACGATAGGTGTACGGGTCGAGCATGCGGACGACGCCGGGCATGCCGGGCTCCCCCACCCAACGGCGCGGCTCACCGGTCAGCGTGAGGGCGCCCGCCGTGCTGCCGTGGTACGAGCGGTAACGGGCGATGACCTTGCTCCGGCCGGTGTACGCGCGCGCCAGCCGGATCGCGGCCTCGTTCACCTCGGTTCCGCTGCACGCGAAGAAGAACGAGTTGAGGTCACCCGGCGTGACCTCGGCGAGGCGGTCGGCCAGCTCGCCGACGATCTCGACATCCCACGGGCGGCCGAGCGTGGCCATGGTGGCCACCTGTTTCTGGACCGCCTCCTGGACCTCCGTGCGGCTGTGCCCCAAATTCGCGTTGACGAGCTGGGAGCCGAAGTCGAGGTAGGACCGTCCGGCGGCGTCGAAGAACCGGCACCCGTCGCCGCCGACGATCCGCGGCGGCGGGTCCCCGCCCTGCCTCGACCACGACTGGATGACCCGGCCTTTTGCTGTCGCGGAATCTCCCATTGTGTTGCACACCTTTCGATTACGGCACTGCGGCGGTTTCCCGCTGTCAGCGAATAGCGACGCGACGCTGGCTGCCCGGATCGAACGCGAAGGTCGCGATGATCGATAGGACGCAGGCCCAGCCGGCGAGCACGAGCAGGTTGGGGCCGATGCTCACCAATCCCCCGCGTTGCGCGAGCACCTGCTGCATGCCGTCCACCGCCCAGTACTGCGGGGTCAGCGGGGCGAGTGGGCGGTCCCAGGCGGGCATCAGCCGGACCGGCACGACAGCGCCGCCCACCGCGCCCATGCCGAGAACGACGAGCTGGCAAAGGTTTTGCATGGCGGACACGTTCCGGGTGAGCGAGATCAGTACCAGACCGAGGGCGATGGCGGCCCAGGCGATGGTCAGGATGAGGACGGCCAGGGCGAGTAGTGAGCCGTTGATCGTCGCGCCGAAAAGCCACCAGCCGGTGAGGATCAACAGCGCCATCTGCGCCGAGGAGAGCACGAAATACGGGATGGCGAGTTGGATCGCCATCGTTGCCCTGGACAGGCCGCTGGCCTTGACCAGACTCCAAGCACCGGATGCGTGTTCGCGGTAGTGGGACGTGCCCATGAACATCATCACGTAGAAGCCGAACATCACCGTGAAGCCGGGGACGGTCTGGTTGGCCCCGGTGCCGCCGATGATGCCGGAGAAGGCATCGCTGAGCAGGGCCTGCATCAACAGTGGTGCGGCGAAGAGGAAGACGAACAGGGTGGGGTCCTGGCGCCAAGTAGCCAGTTCTTTACGGACGAAGGCCCAGGTGATCGTCATCGCGCCGCCGTTCTCGGCCGCTGCTCGATGATCTGCAAGAAGGCGTTCTCCAGCGAAACAGGCACCGAGCGAACATCTTTGACGGGCAGATTGCTCTCGTCGAGCACTCGGACGAGGGTCGGCAGGATCTCCGGTTGTTGCGCCGCCACCCGGATTCGCCTGCCGTGCACCGTTATCGCGGTGTCGGGTAGCACGTCGTGCAACAGGGTCGTCACGGCCGCCGCCTGCTCGCTGATGATCTCGCAGTACGGGCTGGCGTATTCCGCCACAAAGCTTTTCACGTCGGTCGTGACGATGAGTGTGCCCTCATCGAGCACACCGATTCGGTCGCAGAGGATTTCGGCTTCCTCCAGGTGGTGGGTGGTGTAGAGGATCGTCGAGCCTTCGCCACGCAGTTCTCTGAGGACGTTGTGAATGGCTTGGCGGGAGTCGATGTCGACGCCGGTGCTCGGTTCGTCCAGGACCATCAGCGGGGGCGAATGCACGATGCCCATGCCGATCGACAGCCGGCGGCGCTCGCCACCCGAGAGTTGCGCACCGCCCCGGTCCGCTATCCGGCTGAGGCCGAGCCGCTCCATCACCTCGGCGGCCCTGCGGTGCGCGGTGGGGCGGGGCATGCCGCGGACGATCGCGGCGAAACGCAGGTTCTGCCATACCGTCATCGCCAGATACACCGTGTTGTCTTGGGGGACATAGCCGATGCGTCTGCGTAGGCGGCGGCCGTGCCTGCGCACGTCGGTGCCGAATACCTCTACTCGTCCGGCGGTCGGTTTGACGAGGCCGCAGGTGATGTCGAGCGCGGTGGACTTTCCGGCGCCGTTGCGGCCCAACAGTCCGAAGATTTCGCCGCGGCCGACGGACAGGCTTACTCCGTCCAGGGCGACGACCGAGCCGTAAGTCTTGCGCAGGTCGTCTACCAGGACAACCGGCTCGTCGGCTACGTCCATGGTGCGGCCTGGTGGCTCGCCACGATCGAGCGGACCTGATCCCGGTAGTAGACCGCTCGTCCGTAGCAATGGGTCATCAGGACCGCCCCTACGCCGGAGGCAATGTTGAGGACGAACGAGCTAGCGGCACGGCCCAGCCATCCCACGGTGTTCGCCTGCGGCGCTGTCCAATTCGGATCACTGCTCGGCACATGGAGGCCGTAGGAGAAGCCGTAGCCCTTGCCCGGGATGTAGTCGGGGCCGCTACCTGCCAGCTGTCCGATCTGATCGATGAAAAGTTCCCCGGTGAGGGGACCCAGAGCAGGGATGAACAGTCGACCGTCGCGGTCGGGGGCGATCGCGCACAGCAGCTTTGTGAAGTCGACGGCAGTGGAATAGGCGCCCGAACCGGCCGATAGCCACGCAGGTCTTTCTCGGTGTGTCACAAGGCCTTCGGGGGTCGAGGGTATTCCTGCGAATGGTTGGGCGGCGCGGTGCAGATCCGTCGGCCGGACATGAAAGCCGGTGTCGCGCAACCCGAGCGGGCGACAGACTCGGTGCTCGACGATCTCATCGAGCGGACGGTTGTCCACCAGTTCGAGAATGCGCCCGAGGACATCCATGGCAACGCCGTATTCCCACCTGGCCCCGGGATCGGCGGAAAGGGGCAGCGTCGCTATTTTCCGGACCACCTGGTCGAGGGTCGGTGTCTCGGTCCGGTGTTCGTACTTCTGCAACTGAGCTTGCTCGTAGTAGGGCATGACGTTCGCTGAGGTGTGCCGACCGCCGCCGATGCCCGCGGTCTGCCGCATCAGGTCAGCGAGTATCAGCGGCCGCCGCGGCGGTCGCAGGGTGCCGGCTTCCTCGACCCGGATATCGGTGAAGCAGGGCAGCCACTCGGCGACCGGGTCCGTCAGCCGCAGGCGGTCTTCGGCCACCATCGTCAACGTCGCCAGCGCGGTCAGCACCTTCGTCATGGAGTAGATCCGGAAGATGGCGTCCTCGCGCATCGGTAGCCCGCTGTTCGGGTCGAGGTCTCCGACGGCCCGCAGGTCCACCAGCGACCCGCGGTCGGTCACCGCGACCACCGCGCCCGGTAGTCGGTGCGCAGCCACCTCGGCCGATACGGCGTCCAGCAGCTCCGTCATCATGTCCATTCGTCGCCCTCCGCGCCCCATGTGCATCCGTACTTCAGCGCCGAGTACGCCGTCGGTCAAATCTCCGTGTTGTCGATCAGGCGGGTACTTCCGAGCCAGACGGCCGCGACTAGGCGGTTGCTTTTGGTGACGCCACGGACCGGGTCCAGGGTCTCCCCATCGACCAGCTCCAAGTATTCGACGCGGTCCATGCCCGCCTCGATCAGTGCCCGCCGACCCTCGCCGAGCATCTCGGCGACCGAGCCCGGTTCCGCCCGCAACTTCTCGGTGAGCTCCGTCAAGATCCGGAACAGCGAGGCGGCCGTGCGCCGTTCGGCGGTACTGAGGTAAGCGTTCCTGGACGACAGGGCCAGCCCGTCCGGCTCTCGCACCGTGGGTACCGACCGCACCTCGATCGGCAACCCCAGATCGCGAATAACCGCACGCATCACCACCAGCTGCTGAAAGTCCTTCTCCCCCAGGTACACCGCCGTCGGCGCGAGCAGAAGCAGGATCTTCGACATCTCGGTGGTAACGCCGGCGAAGTGAGTCGGCCTACCAACCCCACACAACAGGGACGACAAGCGGGGCACCGCGACCGTCAGCCCAAAACCCGGCGGGAACAACTCATCCGCCGCCGGCAGCCACGCAATATCCGCCTCCGCCTTCTCGCAGAGCGCCAGATCCCGGTCCTCATCCCGCGGATACGAATCGAAATCCTCATCCGGCCCGAACTGCAACGGATTGACAAACACCGAAGCCACCACCACGCCATCACGCGCCCTGGCCGCCCGAACGAGCGCAAGATGCCCGTCATGCAGCGCCCCCATGGTGGGCACGTACCCGATGCTCTCCCCCCGACCACGGGGCTCCGCCAAGGCCTGCCGCACTTCCGCGACACTCCGAACAACGATCATCACGTGATTCCCTCAGCGATACGACGCACAGCCACCGCGGACGTGTGAAATCCCCCGCGCGCGCTGCACACGGCGAATCTTAACAAGGAGTTCGCCGTCCGTTCCCGAATCCGCCGTACTCCGAACAGGTTTCGCGTACCCGACCGTTGCTTAGTCTCGCTACCAGCCAGACTCAGAGATGCTGATCGATGAACGCGATCAACTGCTCCTTGGTCCGTACGCCCGGCTTCTGCGCCACCCACACTCCCCGATCGAACAGCACCAGCGTCGGAAGCGCCCGAACCCCACACTTGGCCGCAGTATCAGCATGCTCATCAGCATTGATCCGACAGCCATCAACCTTGCCCCTATACCCCGCAACCACCTCCCCCAACACCGCCTGATACTCAGCCCACCCATCCCACGCCGCCCAAAACAAAACCAACACCGGCCGCTCAGATCTCTCGATCTCCCGCTCGAACGACGCGCCCGTAACATCCTTCAAAGTCCCCGACATGGGATCCCCCGCCCTCGGAATACGTTGCCCCACCGATGATCCCGGATTCTCCCGCCGCTTGTACGCCCATCGCCGGAACTGGTCGGAATATCGCCCTACAGTCCGTCGATCGCGAGGCGACCATCGCGGGTGTTCGTGACGCCGCAGGAGGGGGCTTCCCATCGCACTCTGCCGGGCAAGGTAGAGGACATCTAAACCGCCGCGCGGAACCGAGGCCACGCGCACAGGTAGCCGCCGATGCTCGACAGGCCGCAGCCGACTGGGTCGCAGTGAAGCTCGGTCTCTGACCTAGCGGTTCAGGACCTCCGGTCCCCTTCCGGGTGGGGGCTCCGCCACGTCCCGGCTAGATTTACTCCGGCTTCAGGCGGCTGAACTCACGATCCAAGCAGTGGGCCAAGGAATCGCCATGCTGTCCTGTCCTGGAAGAATCGTCTTCCAGGATCTCGACGCAGTACTTGATCTTCTCCATGTACTTCGCGTCAGCAGGGTCGGAGGGCACAGGGTCATCATCGGGGTCGGCCAGGACCTGGCTCGTCGCAGCACCGAAAACCAGGGCCGCCGCGAGGGCGATCGCGGCAGGCAGGCGTTTCTCGAGCACTATCGAGTTCTCCCTTGCTCCGTCGACATCGACCGAGCAGGCCGATGGGTCATCCGACGGCCAACTTGCCGTGATCAGCAGCGGGCGTCGATACGTCTTCGTTGCCGGACACGGTCTGGATGGGACGGCTGTGTCAGCGCTTCGGCAGTTTGGGGATGCCTAGGTGGCGGCCAAAGATGGCACCCGATCAGCTACTGGCTGGGTTTGGTGGTACGGCCGCAGACACCCGCGCACTCGAGCGGTAGGTGTCGTGCGGCGAACGTTCTTTTCGCGCCGTGGATACAGTTTTGGACACAGTCCGGGCTGCAGGCATGCGAAACGAAAGATCCCCCGACCTTGTCGTGCAGGTCAGGGGTTCTTGTATGTGGTCCCAGCTGGTTTCGAACCAGCGACCTTCCGCGTGTGAGGCGGGCACATACGCGCAGGTCAGAGCCCTGAAATGCGAATGCGCGCAACCCATGTGCGTTATCTCCGTCAGTGCTTCACGACGATCGTGCGCGGCAGCTGCACCGCGCTTCCCCGAGCCGCAAGCTCGCTCAGCTGGTTTGCGACCTCCTTGTCGCGGCCGTCGACCGCGTGCATGTACCGCAGCGCGGCGTTGGTCGAGGCATGCCCCAACCGCTTCTTGAGGTCCGCCAGAGTCGCGCCCGTGCTCGCTGCCAAGGTCTGGCCGGTATGGCGCAGGTCGTGGAAGGTCACGTGTACCCCAGCGCGTTTCCGGGCACGCACGAACGCTTGGTAGATAGCGTTTCCGCGCATCCGCTCCCCATCTTGGCCAACGAACAACCAGGTATCACCGGCCCATTTGTCGAGGTGTGCTTCCAAGTACGGTCGCAGGTGCGGTGGGATCGACACCGGCCGTTTACCCGCGTCGGTCTTGGGGTCCTTGTCGAAGGCTTCGTTGGATTCGAGCAGCTCTACCCGGTTACGACGCACCCGTACCTCGTTCGCCTTGAGATCCAGATCGATCACCGCCAGGCCGATCACCTCACCTCGCCGGAGTCCGCACCAGGCAGCCAGCAGCACGGCCGCCCGGTAGCGGGGGGTGATGTTGTCGACCAAGTCAACGACTTCCGATGGTGAGGCGATGGGACGTTCCTTCGCGCGGTCGGTGCCTGCACCTTTGATCTGGCACGGGTTCACCGCGATTGCCTGATCGTTCTTGGCGCAGTTCATGACCGTGCGCAAGAACCGATAGGACTGAGCGATCGAGGTACGGCCACCGGTGCCGGCCATCACCTTCGCATGCCAGGCACGCACCACCGGCGGCGTGATCGCGATGAGGGGCTTATCCAGTAGCTCGGCCATGTGCAGGCGCATATTCCGTTTGCACGTCTCCTCCCACCGGCGTCCGACATCAGGATTATCACGCAAGTAAGCCAGGGCGTAATCCTGGAACCGCTGCAAGCCGAGCTGCTCATCCAGCCACGTACCCCGACTGATGTCGGCCTCGACCTTGACCAGCCACCGATCCGCATCGGTCTTGTTGCGGAACGTATTCGGTGCGTTCTGCCGCTGCCCGTTCGGCCCGATGAACGACGCCTGATACCGGCCCGAGGCCAGCTTGCGCACACTGCCGAAACGTCGACGCCCCATCAGGCCACCACCTTTCCACCGCTCCAGCGGACCTCAATCGGCACGACCTTGCCCGCATCGGCATAGGCATCGAGATCAGCGACCTTGAACCGCAGATGCCCGCCGACCTTGTAGAACACCACCCGCCGTTCAGCGACCAGCCGACGAATGAACCGCGGCTTGACGTCCAGGTACACCGCCGCGCCTTCCACGTCCACGTATCCCGGTGCGACATCCATTGCTCTGCCCTCCCCTACGCTGCTGCTTGCTGAGTTGCCGAAGTTTCTGGAGGCTCCGGTGGACCAGCGGCGAGCTGGGCTTTGAGGAGTTCCGCGCGCCAGGTGGTGCGTTTGGCGATCGCGCCCATGATCAGGTACTCCCGCAAGGGCCGGGACTTGTCGCCGGGTTCGACCGGGGTGACCCGCAGATGACTGGTGTCGGGTTTGGGGATTCCGGCGTCGGCGAGCAGTTGCCGAACAAATTCGACACGGTCTTGCTTGTGGTCGGGCAGGGTCTTGCCGGACCACTTGCGGGAGACCAGGACTCGGCGGCCGGGCAGGCCGAGGGTGTCTCGGCGGTGTGCTTTGCCCCGGCAGCGACCGGGCACGGTCTTGTCGCTGGCGCCCTGGGGGACGATGCCGTATTTGAGCCAGACCGCGCAGCGCGGCGAGCACGGGGTGTGCTGCAACTGCGCGTGTAACCGGTCGTAGTGCTCAGCGGCTCGGTCCGACTGTGGTTCAACGATTTCGGCGATGGACTTGACCAGGTATTTGGTGACGTAGCCGATGGTCCGGCCGGCCTTTTCGGTCCCGGCGGCGATACCGGTGATCTGCTTGCGGTCCATTTGCTTCCCGAACCGCACCGTATGCGCTGGCTCGAGGTCAACGACGCTGTCGAGGGTGTCCAGCGCGTCGTCCCAGTACTTCAGCGCCTTGCCGGTGTCGGGATCAACGAAGGTGGCCTTCTTGTGGTCCCACACCGGCATGTGCTGGCCGCCGTACACCTGGTCCTCGGCATCGAAGCGAGGCCACCACACCTGGTGGTAGGTAGCCGCGGTCACCTGCTTCAGGATTTCCCGCGAGATCGCACCACGGATCAGGATGTGCAGGTGCGGGGCACCACGGCGCTGTGGTTCCACGGTGGCGAAGTACTGCACGTCGTAACCGACCGCACGGCGCAAGTTCTGAATCCAGCGGTCGACCGCCCGGGAGAAGAACACGATGTCACGTGCGGCGCGGGGATAGTCATAGTGGTCGGGGTCGACCGGGGAGCCATCCGAGCACGGTTCACCTTTGTCGTTGACCGCGCCGTCGGCGTGGATTTTGCCGTAGCTGTCCATGGTCAAGGTGACGAACATCGAGGACAGGTGACCGCCGATCGGAGCGCCGACAGTACGTTTGGTGACCTTCTTCCTCGGCAGGTCCGGCACGTCTTGACGGCGACGGGTGGAGCGTCGACGCCGGTGCTTGCCGGTGACGTCCAGGGCCGGGAGGCGACCACGCAGGCCGGTATCCCGTAGTTGCTCATCCAGTTCGATGACGAGCTGGCGAGTTTCGTCGGCGAGCTCAAGATCGTTGTCTTTCATGGCTTGCCGGTACTGGGCCACGAAATCGGCACGCTGGGTGAGTAATCCGATTTGCTCGTCGGTCGGATCGGAGGCCGGGGCGATGGGTTCGGACTCAGCGTGCCAGCCCTCCCGACACTGGGCGATCCGCAGCAGCCGGTTGGCCTTGGCGCAGGCCGGGCACACCGATTCGATCGTGGACTTACACGGGGAACCCTCGTAGGTGATGGTGCCGGTCTTCGGGTCCTCGATCCGCATGGCAATGGGGCGTTTGCACACCTGGTACTGCTCAGCAGCGGCTTGGGCGATCTCGTAGAGGTTGGGTAGGGCGCGGCGTGCAGCCGCGGTCCCTCCCGTCTTGGGTGCTTCGGTGTCCTGGTTCATCAGGCAGCGTCCTTCCGGAAACGGGAGTCGATACGGGGCAGATCGACGGGGTCGGCGAGGGAATCGGTGTAGCGGAACACCAGCTCGACTACGCCGGGGCCGACGATGTTCGCCCGGCATTCCGGGGCCTCGAAGGTGTGGGCCAGGCGCTCGACACGGTTCTCGTAGTCGGCGGGGCATTGACCGGGCAGCATCTTCACCCGAACCCAGTCCATGCAGTCGCCGATCTCGGCCATCAGCAGCCGCGGAACGAACGTCGACCCGTCAACCCTCACGGTGAGCTTGCAAGACTCCAGGCGCTTGTCCCAGCGCAGCCGGTAACGCCACCAGCGCAGGAACCGGGCGCGTGCGCGGCCGGTAAGCCACCGCTCGAAGGTCTCCGGATGCTTCGCACGCCAGAGCACCATCCCCGCGATGGACACCCCGACCACCACGACCGCCCACGGCCACCCGATGAAAAGGCCGGCGGCGAGGGCACCGACGACCGGGATCGAGACCATCGGGAACAACACCGACCACCACAGCACCACCACGGCCGCCTTGAGGGTCAGCCACACCAGCTTTACGAGGGCTTCCAGGACCGCCTCGGCCGGTTCTTTATGCGTGTCAATGGTTTTCGCGGCCATCACTGGGCCTCCTTGTAGTACAGATCCAGCGCCAGCTGTGTCGGCACCGGAGTTTCATCAATCCATTTCCGCCAGGACTCGGTGTCCGAATCCCGGTACACCACAGAGCTTTTGACCCGCTTGGCGGTTTCGAGGTGGCAGGCGTAGAGGACCGCGTCGGTGACGTTGCGGGCTTTGGGCAAGGGGCGCACCATCTGGCCGATCAGTACGCCCCACTGCACGGGTTTGCGGGCACTCATCAGGCCGGGTCGCCGTCACTGGGCTTGCAAGAGCCGCAGTCTTCGCACTCGGGATCGCCGCAGTATCGGAGTTCGGTCCTCATGCCGCCCATCCCCAACCACCGTCATCGTCGCTGTCGATGTCCTGGTCGATTCCGTCATCCCAGCCAGGGACCTCACCGGTCTCGGCGAGCAGGCGCACCGCGATGGCGACCGAGTCCAAGCCGCGGCGTTCGAGGTGGCAGCGGCGGGCCGAACGGATATGGATCGCGGCGTCGACGTCGTCACGGCCGAAACCGTCGGCGGGATGCAGGTGGCGGATTGTCATGGCAGGGCCTCGATTTCAGGGATGCCGCACACGATGCAGCTGCGGGAACGAGTGGAGATGCCGAACAGGCGTTTGGTGGCCTGCCAGGTAGCGGGGAATTGGTGGCCGTTGCGGTCGCAGTGATCAGCGGCCATGCAGCCGTCGCACCAGATCCGGTCACCGTCATAGACCCAGCCGACACCGGCGCAGCGGGTTTGGATGTAGTCCACGGCCTGTTGGGTGGAGTCGAAACAGATCGACTCGCCGGTGTTTTCGGTGTAGACGTCACCGCACATGTCGCAGTAGATGACGACGTGAGTTTCGGTCACGAACCCTCGTTTCATGCCGCCACCTCCCCGTCCTCGTCGCCGAGGTCATCGGGGTCGAAGTCGCTGTAATCGCCCTGTGGGGCGGTAGCGACCTTGTTCGGGGCGTAGGCGGCCACGATGGCGTCGATGTCCTCATCGGTGACCAGGTAGGCCCGGACACGGGTGACCCCGGTTTTGCCGTCTTCTTGGACATAGCAGACACCTGGAGTGGTGGCGGGGATCTCGTCGCAGCGTGAACCCCGATCCCGTGCCGAGGCACCGTGGATCATGGCGACCTGGGTCGGCTCGTCCATGCCGAGGCCGATCCGGTAAGGGAACAGCTGTCGTTGCGGGACAGTCTCTTTCGACGGGTCTATGACGGTTTCGATGACCGAGAACAACGGTGCCCGCCCCTGGGACAGCAGCAGCCCATGAGCCCGCTCGAAGCGTGCCCGCAACTTCTGATCGCTGAACGCCGACAACGTCGCGGCCTCATCGATGATGATGATCGTGAGCGGGTTCTCCGGTGTCGGAACGGGTTTGCGGGTCTTGCCCCGGTACTTCCGTGCCGCCTCCTGCATATCGGTCACGGTCTCTTCCAGCATCCCGATCATCGATTCCGGCATGGTGCACTCGAAGCGGGTACACAGCGGCTCCAGGAATCCCAGCTCCATGCCGCCCTTGGGGTCGATCACCCGCAGGTCCACCCGACCCGAGGCGATAGCCGGAGCGAGAGCGTGGATAAGGGCTTGCAGGACACCGGACTTGCCCGACCCGGTCCGTCCGCCCATCAGGATGTGACGGCCCTGTACCGGGATGGTCCAGACTTCGCCGTCTTCGGTGATCCCGACCGGGACCGCCTCCAGGTCGACATCATCGGCGACCGCGACCGGCGTCGTTGCCGGAGCAGCGAGAGTGTCGTACACCCTCACCTGAAGACGGACCCAGCTCGGCGCGGGTGACGACACTGTCACCTCGGCAACCCCCAGGTAGGTAGCGAACTGGGCGCGAACGTCCTCGTTGTTCCAGTCCTTGAACTTCTGCCCGCCCAGCATCAGCACATCGGCGTAGAGGCCGTGGGCGTCGTAGTCCCAGCACTCGACGTACGGGAACCCGGAGTCGGGCGAACCCAGATCCAGCGCGGCCAGCATCATGTTGGTTTGCGGCGGGTCCGCCAGGATCGAGACGGCGGTACGCAATTCGGCCGGCGCAACCGCGGCTATACCGGCCACGGTCTGCGGGCGGACACCGGTACCGCGTGAACGCATCCACATCAGCCCACCGGCACCCAGGACCACGCCCAGGGCCGCGCCACCAGCAGGTATCAGTTCAGTCAGTGCCATCTCACTGCCCTCCCGCAGCGTCTGCCTCGGCCTCGAGCAGCGCGACGAGTTCGTCGTCGCAGTCGGGGCACTGGCACGATTCGCAAGTGATGTCACGGTGCGGAATTGGTTGCAGCGCAACGCCTTGCGCGATGCGGCCATCGATCACCGCAGCCGCCAGCAACTCCGACAGTTCCGCCGCCGCATCCACGCTCATGATCAGCAGCGGCATCAGCCCGCCCGTGTGATGACCTCCCAGGGTCAACCACACCAGCCCCTCGTACTCGCCCTCGGGCACGTACCGGACAGCGGTGGAGCCGTAGCCGTTGACCCGAGTACCGAAGATCTGGAACGACACCCGGCACGACGGGTCACCCGAGACCCAGTAGTTCTGGGCCTGGACCATCTGGCTCGCCGACATCACACCCACCCCCGCAGCGGCTCGAACGACAGCGATACCGAATGCTCAGCGAGCACGTTCGGCACCACCTGTGTCAGCAGGCGGGCATCTTCGAGGCTCAGCCGGATTTCGGTGCCGCCGACAAGGAACGACATCCGCGCCGCCGACTCGACCGGTTGAAACGGTGATGCCGCAACGTATTTCACGTTTCGCAACTCACCCATGATCGGAGTAGTCATCACTTGGTCCCCTTCGGCTTGGGCGTATCGGTGGGCGCGCATTTCCACGGCGTGAAATTGATCAGTGGCGGCCCATCGGGGCAGTTGGCGTCGCGGAACGATGCTTTCGGCACGTCCTCGCAGAACATCACGCACCCATCAGCACGGACGCTGGTGTCTGCGCAGAACATCTCGCATCCATCAGCGCGGGTAGTGGTGAGATAGGCGACCGGGGCCGGGGAACGGTCCACGGTGAGCAGCACCGCTGTTGCCATGACCGCGACCGCAGGAACACCGAGCACAGCCACCAGAAACGGCGGGTGGACAACACGGTTGGTCATCGTGGACATCACGCCGCCGCCTTCACCAGATCGACGCGGGTCGCGGCATCGTGTTCGGCCAACGCGGTCAGCAACTGCGCCGACAACGCACGAGCCTCTTCGATGACCAGCGACATCCGAATATCGGTGAAATCCACCGACACCCGCGCAGTCAACGTCAACTCGGAACCGTCATCGAACCGCTTCACCCAGGCAGGGCTGTAGAAGACACGCTCGAACTCGAAATGGGTTGTAGCAGTGAGGAAAGACATCAGAGACTCCGTCTCAGGAGACCGTGATCGGCAGTGCTTCTTGCACCGGCCGCACGGGACGAATAGAACGCACCGGTTTCGGTGCAGGACGAACCCGAGCAACCGGCGCAGGCGCAGGCAGGGGCTCAACAGGGGAAGGCGCAACCGGCTCGGAAACCGGTTCCGGCAACGGATCTGCGGACAGTTCCGCGACCGGATCGGCCGGCGTGCCTACCGGATCGACCGCAACAGCTGGGCCGGGTTGGGTCGCACGGAACAGCAACGCCAGACCATGGGTATCCACGAGCAGTGAAACCGGGGCGATCGCAGCGACCAGCGCCGAGGCCCACCAGGGCAGTACCTGTCCGGCCGCGACCGCATGCAGTGAGTTGCCTGCGATCGAGACCAGGGCACCGATACCCAGCACCCAGGAAAACCAGCGACGCTCGGGCAGCACCAAGGCCGAAATGGTGGCCTGAATGATGGTGCCGTCGATGATCACCGGGAACAGCCACGCCCACCGCTTCGGAGTGTTGGCAAGAATCGCCAGATCACGCAACGCAGCGAAGCTCACGACGAACGCGGCTACCCCGATAATTACGGTGATGACCACGGCGGACCAGCGCGCCCAACGCTTCCCCGCCACCTGGCCCGCCGCCCTCATCACGCCGCCTTGCCGTGCGACGGCCAGTTGACCGCGCTAAGTTCAGGCTCGAACCACACCAACGATGCGCACAGCCCGACACTTTGGGTGTCCGGACGAGCCAACACCTCCACGACCGCCGCAGATACCTGCGTGACCATCTCCGGGTCTGCCCACCACTCGGGCATCAGGCCGCAGCCTTCGAACTGGCGGGCCGGGACGCACCCGGATCGTTCGGGGCCTGCTTGGCACCGGAGGTATCGCCCTTGATCCCGCTCGCACGGAACCGGTAGGCGACGTAGGAGAAGTTCTTATCCCCCGACCCCTGCCGAACCACGGTCGGCTCAGCGGTCAACCCCTCCAGCTCGATCATCCGCATGCCGGTGCCCGGCACGATCTCATCGGTCACCGGAACCGGCTGATGCGACGCCACGAACTCAATCTGGAACGACGCACGCGCCGCCCTGCCCTCAGCACCCTCATGCGGGTCAGTCACCGAAGCCACCCACACCGGCAGGCCAGTCCCCTGCCCCTCCCGGTCGATGTCGAACACCGGCTCCGGCAACGCCCGAGGGTCCGGGTTGTACTTCATCTTCTGCGTGATGCTGCCCAGCAAGATCAGCTTCTGCGGGAACGCCTCGTCGGACTCGATACGGAACTTGTGACCCCTCTGGATCGCCATCGTGACTCCTTGTTGGTTGCCTCTACCGGCGTATGCCGGTCTGTGTATGCACAACAGCGTATACACAGACTGCGTATACGCACAAGTGTTGCGTATACACAGACATGTCAGAGGACTTGACGAGTCGCGGCGAGCCACGGCGTACTTTGGGCATTTGCGTATACGCAGCTGCGTATACTGAACATGATTGTCAGGAACGAGCTAGTGACTCGAAAGGACCCAGCTATGGCTGAGCCTGCGTACGTCTCCATCGCAGGAGAGATTGCGCGTGATATCCGAAGTGGCGTGCTACCAGCAGGAACTCAGCTAAGGAGTTACTCCGAGCTTGCGAAGCATCACGGCGTATCCGAGATCGTGATTCGCAGAGTGGTCGACCTGCTGCTACGGCAAGGGCTGGTGTATACGGTCGAACGACGCGGAACGTTCGTCGCTACCCGTCCAACGCTCGTGCGCGTTTCGCCGGAACGGCAGATGGAAGACCCCGAGGTGACATTCGGGAACGAGTCGGCAGCTGGCGCCGACGACGTCCAGATCGAGCGTCGGACGGCAACAATTCGTGCCGACGATGACCTCGCGGCATTGCTCGGTGTTGTCCCAGGCAGCGAGGTAACCCACGTTGTCACCAAGGCATCGGAAAGCGGCCGACCGATCTCAATTTCCGACAGTTATCAGCCGCCAGGCTCGGACGTGGCCACGGCCAACATCCTTGAAGAGACTATGGCCGACCGGCCCCCGGTCCCCGCTCACGCCGAATGGCTTGCTGTGACACCGGGAGACTTGGTCAAAGCTGTCCACCAACGATTCCTCACGACGGACGACCGTGTCCTGATGATCGCCGACGTGTCATACCCGAAGGACCGCTACGACTCGTTCGTCTTCCGGATGACGCTCGATCCGCAGCCCTGAGTAGAGGCTTGACCTGGAATGCCCGGTCGCTCATTGCGGCCGGGCATTTCGTGTCTATCTATCCGGCGGAGCGCACCCAGCCTTGAGCTACGTCGGCGAGATTCCACCACGAGACATGTTGTGTATCAGCAGTTTCCAGTGACCAGTGTTCGGACAGCCGATCGAAGAACGCATCGTCGCCGGTTTTGCCACCCTTCGGCTCGCCGATGTAAACCAGCCGCTGACCTCCCCGCGCTTCGAACGCAGCCAAAGCCTGGGAGGCCATCGGGTTTCCCCATCCCGGAGGCCAGCAGAGAAACAGCACGCAATTCCCTTTGAGTGCTGCGTCGAACTCATCCAACCCCCCGACTGCGTGCCACACGTCGAGCTGGCCCGCCGCGCCAGGGAATGACACGTTCGCGGTGCTGTTCGGCGGCTCCGCATCGAACGCAGCTACATCCACACCCCGCGTGGCAAGCTGCGCAGCCCAGTACCCACGTCCCGCACCAAGCTCCAGCACGTGCTGGCCACCGCTGAACTGTGCTATCCACTCGATCGACTCCGGCGAGGGCACCGCATAGGCGTACACCGCTTGGAGAATCGTTTGAGCGAACGCCAACCGCGCACTGCCGTTCTGCCGGCCGCCGTTGACAACCCGGCGTCCGTTGTCGTCGCCCACCGACGGCGCAACGATGTCCCAGTACGGATTTCCCGAGTCGGAGACACCACCGGTCATGTAGTGCACAAGCCGCAGATCGAACGCCGCATCGGCTGCGGCGTCCTCGGTCCCCGGCAGCATCGGAGCTGTGTCGAGGTACTCCGCGACCTTCGGATACTCCAGCCGGAGCCGCTGCGGGTCCTCCAACAGTGCAGCCAGTTCCGTGCGTCGCTCAGTCGTCAGCGTCAGCGTCAGCCCAGTCATGCAGACGATTCTCCCGGCTATCCAGCTCTGTCGGGGCCTGGTTGTCGATCTTCGGCCGCGCGCTGATGAGCCGGTCGTATCGCAGGTGCAGGCCGGACCCACGGTGTGCCGAACCCATCCGCGCAGCCAAAGATCCTTTTGGCATAATTTCCTATCCGAGCTAAGTCACGAGATATTCCCAAGAACTGCGATATCTCAGCGCCCACGACTCAGAGCCGTTTAGCGTCGCCAAATAGCAGCTAACAATCTTTATCTTGAAATTGTTCAAATCAGGACATGAAGACTTCGAGTAGTGACTGGAAATCCTCGCCTCAAGATAAGCCGGAAGCCATTTTCCTTTAACGAGCGTGTAACCAGATCGCCGCTTCAACGCTGATTCCACTCGCCTACGGATCGTTCGCTCCAAAGAAGCAAACTCAGACGAACTTAATCCAGCACGTGCCTGCAGATTACTTCGAACTACCGGGATATTGGCGAGATCAGACGGCTTAACGGCAGCTCTCGAAAAGCTGGCATCACATCCAACGCGGAGACGCTTCGCGAGACAGCACAGGATGATCCACTCCTTCCAGTGCGTCGCCGCATCCTCATACCAAGCTCCTAGGGCAGAAGCAAGAGCGCGGGCGCTGCGCGGCGATATCCCAACGGCTGCCGAAAGCGCCGCGACGCCGTCACCATTGACGAGAATGTCGGATTCAATATCATAGCCGGAAGTATAAAAGACGTGCGGATTTCTCTTTGCACCTTCGGCTACGACGGTTCGCACGTCACTATCCAGCATAAATACCGCGACTCGTTTTCCACGACTGGTGTGTTGCACAAGATTGCCCGAACGCCTGAGGCTCTCAAATACGCCTATAACACCCGCCTTGCCACCTGCTGTATATATCGTGTCCACTCTGGTGACTTCATAGCCACCAGACGCAACTATGGCGCTCGCCTCCGCAATCCGACCATAATAGCCGCCGTCATACTGTTTGCCTTCTACTAATATATGCAATGCGTAGGGGCTAGTTTGAATCTTGCGTCGATAGGCTGCTAACGACCACGAAGGACGCACTAAAGCTCGACTACACACCTATCCTCCTGGTTTGCCATGATTTCCGGAGAGTGAGTAGCCGCGATAATTTGCGCAGCGGGGTTTACAGTTCGCATGCATTCTATCAGCCGATTCTGCCATGCGACATGCATCGATAACTCAGGCTCATCGACCAGAATCGAATTCTGGCCAGTCCTAAGACATTCCAACAAGACAAACATCAGTTGACGTTCACCGCTGGAAAGCCGACCAAGTGGAACATCACGGCCACCAATATCGATCGATATCGACTCACCTTCGAATTTAACTTTTCGCCCTTTGGAGTAGAGCTCAAGGATCATGTCCTCGAGCCTGATTTGAGGAGCGACGATCTCACCTATTCTCTCCTCAACCTCTTGCAAGCGCCGCACTATATCCGGAAGAATAGTACCTTCGGAATACTTCTCCGAAAATTCGTCGAAACTTTTAAAAAGCCTACTGCTGGTGCCTTTTCTCGATTCAAAGAAGTTACTCACCAACTCGTAAGCTTGAGCCGCATCCGGCGGTTTGATCGTCTTATCCCTCTTGCGAACCCCTCGAATTGCAACCTCTAAAACTTCAGTAAGCGCCTGATCTTGAGCCTGTGTAATCTGCCGATTGGCCGAAAATCTCCAACTCTTCCAACGATCCTCGATTGCATCGGCGAAATCGTCTTCCGGTTCATCAATTGACCTACCGGGCTGCCAGACGCCACGAGGCTTCTCCCGAGCCGTATCTACAATTCTAGTAATCGGCAACCAAGTATGCCTAAACCCTGCCAGGGCTCCACGACTAGTCTTCGGTGACGTAGTCCACAAATTCTCGGATCGGGAGATATGTACTACCTCTCGCAGCTCCTCATCATAGAAGGACTCAGCTGTAGGGTTGTAATTATCAATCACCTCTTTTGTGATCGATCTGGTAAATTCTCTACTTCCAGATCGAACGGAAAATTCGACGTGCGCAGCCTTGAATTCGACCGTACGAAGTCCCTGAATCTTATTTCCAAGTGCACCGTGCAGGATACGCAGCATCGTAGTCTTGCCACAACCATTTGGACCCCAAAAAATATTCACATCGTCGTTCAATTCGTGTTCGACTGTACCTCTCCGCCCAGCCAAGCCCTCTATAGCGAATGATCTGATCATCGTCACCGTCGTATACCCCCTCCTGTTATCGTCCATCACCCGTCGCACCTAGTAGCCTGTTATCGCGCTAGCAAGCGACACTATTACACCGGACGACTTACTATCGGCATCTTCGCGAAGCCTGCCCGCGAGTCGGTCTCCTGCGAGGGATGGCGTTTCAGCGAACCACTCGTACGACGGTTGTTGCCGAATTCCGCCATTGAGGATCAAGAGCGGCGCTGCGCGCCGCCCGCGCGGCTACC
>NZ_BJXA01000053.1 GCF_007990755.1 Nocardia ninae NBRC 108245
CGTCGATCCGCCGCGGCGAGCCGGTGGCCGTCGCGGCGATCACCTCGCGGTCGGCCTGCGCCACCGCGGTCCTGGCCTCGATCCGGCGCCGCTGCTTGAGCTTCTTGAACATGTGGCCGACCGCGCGCTGCACCGCCACCGAGTCCGGATGCTCCTTTTCCAGCTGTCCGGCCTGGTCCAGTACCCGCAGACAGGTCGCGAGTTCGTCCGGATCGATCATGCTTTCGGCCATCGGTGGTACAGGCATCCTTCGGTGAGCTGGGAAATCGACCCGACCATTGTCGCAAACCCTGAGACCCGGTTACCGCGCGGTCACCTACGCGCGCAGCAGCGCCATGGTCGAGGCGGCGGTCCCCTTCAACAACTCGATGACGGCGGCCACCGTGAGATCGGTGTTCGGGTTGAGCGAGGGCGGGTGCAGCCAGCTGATCTCGTAGGTGGTCCAGCCGTCGCGGACGGCCACCGTGACGCCCGTGTTCGGGGCGTGTTCGGACTCCTTGCGCACGACGTAGGCCTCGTCACCGAGGCCGTCGATCTGCGTGACGTCATCGTCCTCGGTGAGTTCGGACTTGTTCCAGGTCTCGAAGCGGGCGGTGAATTCTGGACCGGGATCGGTCTGCTTGTGCACGGCAGCGCTGGCCTTGAGCGTGGTGTCCTTGGACCGCTCCCGGGACCCCGGCGGAGCGAGGCGAATCGTGCAGGTCATCGAGTCGACGGCGCTGTGCAGCAGGGTCTGATGGAGTGGATACTTCGGCCCCGTCGAACTCGACGGCGCCAAGACGAAGCCGGAGTTCGTGTACGGCGCCGTGTCGGTGATCGCGCACAGATTGTCGACGTAGTGATAGCCCCGCAGATCGGGCACCGGGTCGGCGTGGCGATCGCTGTCGGCGACGCCGAGCACGCCGACGATCACCAGCGTCGAGACCCCCACCACGGCACCGAGCGTACGTAGTCGGTTGCCGCCGGGCTGTTTCCAGCGCCCGAGCGGTTGCGGCGGCACCCGGCCGTCCGGGTACGGCCGCATCGGTCCGATCGGCGCCAACGGCTGATGCAGCCAGCCGGCGTTGCTGAGGCGAGGACCCTGAGCCGCCGGTCCCGTCATGGGGGCGAAAGTATCACTTCGCCGTCGGCCCCGCCGGTCGTTCGGTCAGGCCTGTTCGGCGCGCAGATCGGCCGCCTCGCCGCCGCGGCCGCAGCTGTCCGCGCGGGCGGCGAGCCGGGTGCGCAATTCGGCGGGGATCTCCGCACGGACCTCGATCAGACCGGCCCACACCACATCTGGCGTGTCCGGTGTCAGCGCGGCCAGGAATTCGTCGAGATCGTCCATCCCGCCGATCAGGTCGAGCACTCGCGCGCGGCCGTCGGCGTCCTGGGCGAGCGCGATGTCGACCAGGGTGTCGATGTTGTCGCTGCGCATGGCGGTGCGCACGGCGGCGAGCAGCTGTTCCCTGCCGAGGATGCCTAGGCACGAGGCGAGGATCGGGGTCGCGGAGTCGGGCAGCGCGTCCACCAAAGGCAGTGCCTGGGACCAGAGTTCGTGCTCGGCGGTGGTGGCGATCACCGCGCGCAGCACCTCCGGGCCACGCATGATCGGCAGTCCGGCCATCCGGCGACGGTCGGCATCGGTCATGGCGAGCGCGATCGGCAGCATGGCGTCCCACAACTTCGCCGAATCCGCCTGGGTGACAAGGTTGCCGAGTTCCTCGTCGGATTTGTCGGCCAGGCGCGCGGCCAGCACCGCGAGTTGTGCCGGTCGCAGGTGCACCGCGAGCGGCAGCAGGTCGAGCCAGAACCCTTTGTTCAGTGCGGCATTCATGATCGAGGCGAGCACCGATTCCTCCTGTACCGCGGGCCGCTCCGCGAAGACGCGCAGGCTGTCGGCGTTCATCGCGCTGGTGATCGGCAACAGCGATTCCCAGGCGTCCAGCGCCCGCACCGTCTCGATCAGGCCGTCGAGCACGTCGCCGCCGAGCCCGGCCGCGATATCGCCGAGCGTGGCCCGATTCTCCGGGCCGACGCTGTCGAGCAGGTCGAGGCCCTCGGCCCACAGATCCTGTTCGTGCGCGGCCCGGATGACGCCGGCCAGCCGGTCGGTGACCAGGCCCATCAGCCGGTCGACGGCCGACTTGTCCTCCATCAGAAAGCCGATGCGCAGCAGATCGGCGTCGCCCATCGCGGGCACCGCGGCGCGCATCGATTCCTCCGGCACCACGCCGACGAAACGACTCATGGTGACGTGATCGGCGCGGCGCACCAACTCCCGCGCCACCTCGACCACCAGCCGGGGCGGCACCGCGGCGATGATGTCGGCGGTGCGCCGCGGATCGAGCTGGATCGCGGTCTCGGCGAGGAACCGCGCGGGCAGCGCCTTGGCGATATCGACCGCGCGCGACGGTTCGACCGAGCCCGCGACGGCCGCGCACAGCACCGGACCGAACGCGCGCTCGGCGGCCTTGGCGCTGATCGCGGTCGGCACCAACTTCGTCGCGGCGGCAACGCGTTTCATGCGTGCGGCGTCACCGTCGAAGAGCAGATCGGTGGCTCGCTCGCGGAACGCCCGAATGGCTTCTGGCGAAAGCTCATTGAGGAAGTCGAGCTGCGCCGGATCGGAAATATCGAGCAGGCGGGCGAGTTTCGTGGTCTCGGCCCGGGCCATCAGTGGGGTACTCATAAACCGAGCGCTCTTTTCACGGTCGGCCGCATCAGCCGGGGAATGAGCTGGAGCGAGGATTCGACCGCCGCGCCGAGGCGTTCGCCGCGGGCGGCCACCGCGTTGCGCAGCAGGCGGTCGAGTTCATTGAGGTCGGAGTCGGTGAGCCGGTCGAATTCATCGGGCAGTGGTGCGCCGAGGGTTCGGCTCAGGGCTGCGTCCGGCATGAGATCTCCGTATCGGTGTCGAGTTGTCGAAAGGGGCGGGTCAGCTGCTGCGCGGGGTGATCGCCGCCCGATCGGCGCGCATGTCGTCCACGAAGTTGGCGATCGCCTCGGCGACCAGCAGCGGCTCGGTGACCGGCAGCCAGTGATCGGCCGGGACCGCACAGCGCCACAGCCGGTCGACCCAGCGGGTCGAGGTGTCGTAGAGGGCGGCGGGCACGAACGGGTCGGTGCTGTCGACGAGCAACTGCACCGGCACCGCGGTGCGTCGCACCCGCGGGCGGCGCAGATGATGCAGCAGGTTGGCCTGCGCGATCCGCCCGCCCGCCAGCAGATCCGTGCGCCAGGTGCGCGCGATCCGGGCGGGCACGGGGGAGAGCCCACCAAGCCGTTCCAGCAGCAGCGTGCGGACGCGCGGCGGGTAGAGCCTGCGCGCCACCGGCACCGGGCTGAGCGTTCCGCGGGCATTGCGCAACCACCAGCCGAGGTCGCCGGCCCTCAGCTTGGCTTGCGGTACAACGGCCCGCAGCCACAGGCCGAGGTGGTCGAGGTTGGGGCCGGAAATGGCGGTGAACGAGGCGATTCGGGTGTTCGCCCGCGAATCGCACACGGCCTCCCACAGTTGCACCGCACCCCAGCCGTGCCCGCAGGTGTGCACCGGTCGCTTCGGGCTCGCCGCGTCGATCACCGCGTAGAAGTCGGCCGCGAGCCGGTCGAGCCGGAAGTCTTCGAGCAGCGCGGGGCTGGTCGAGCGGCCGTGGCCGCGCACGTCGTAGGTGATCACCCGGAAGCCGTCGGTGAGCAGGGCGGCCACCGTGGCCCACACGCGGTGGGTGTCGGTGAGGCCGTGCACCAGGACCAAGGGCAAGGCGGCGGGGTCGCCCCATTCGAAGACCGCGAGTTCGGTGCCGTCAGCGGTCACCGTCCACTGCCGGTCCGGGCGGGGGGTGTCGGTGTCGAGCAGGTTGGTCATGTCGTTGCCTCGTTCGGTGCGAGCGGCCGGCCGTGCACGCAGTTCGTCGGTGGGGTGGCTCGATACCGGCACCCCGTACCGCTAGTACGTTTTCCGATACTGACAGTACGAAGAAAACCCCGGCAACGGGAGATCTAGCCACAGACTATGGCGTAGCTCACGCTGATTACCGTACCGGCGGTACGTGTATGCTGCGGTCGTGCCCCGTCCCAGCGTTCGTTCGTCGACGACCTCCCGCGCGGAGATCGTCGACGCCGCGATCCGGGTGATCGACCGGGACGGACCGCGGCCGAGCATGGACGACATCGCCAGGGAAGCGGGCATCACCAAGCCCCGCCTGTATCGGCAGTTCGCCGACAAGGCCGATCTCTACACTGAGATCGGCAACCGGATGGCCAAGGCCGCCGCGGCCGCCGCGGGCAACGATCTGACGCTCATGCTGCAACCGCCGCGAACCGCGTTGCGGCGGGTGCTCACCGGATACGCCGACAGCATTCTCCAGCATCCCAACGTTTTTCGCTTCCTGGGCCAAGCGCAGGTGACCCAGCAGGCCGACGGCACCGTGCTGCAATTCGATCTCGGCCGCGCGGCCTCGGACCGTTTCGCCAGGCAAGCCCGCGACATCGCTGAGTCCATCCCGATCGACACAGCGGGCGTCGACTATCTGTCCCGCGCGGTGGTCGGCGTGGTCGTCGCGATCACCGACCTGTGGCTGGCCGACTCGGTCGTGCCGCACCCGGACCGGACCGCCGAATTCATCGATCAGGCCACCGAATTCGTCTGGGGCCTGATCGACGGCTTCCTGCGCAGGCAGGGCATTTCCGCCGATCCGGAGACGCCGATCTTCACCTCGCTCGCCGCCGTGAATCAGGCGCAACAGCCCGCAAGCTGACCGTTTCCCGGTAACCCATCGCACCGGTCGGCTCGACGCGTGCCCGCTTTGTTGACACACCGCCAATAGTGCGAGAATCTGATGGCGAGGGACCGGCACCGAGGCCGGAGAGCAGCGAGCAAAGGATCCGATGATGGCACGCGCCGCATGGAGTGACGACGAGGTCGAGGCGGTACGCGACCTGGCGAAGGCGTTCTTCGAGAAGGAGGTCGTCCCGCACGAGGAGAAGTTCGTCGCGCAGGGCCACCCCGACCGCGCGCTGTACAACCGGGCCGGCGAGCTCGGCCTGCTGTGCACCGCTATTCCCACCGAATTCGGCGGTGGCGGCGGCACCTTCGCGCACGAGGCCGCGATCATCGAGGAACAATCCCGGGCGGGTGACGGCTCGATGGGCATGCCGGTGCACACCTCGATCATCGCGCCGTACCTGAAGGAATTCGGTTCCGCGGAACTGAAGCAGCGGGTGCTGCCCAAGGCGGCCAGCGGTGAAATGGTGCTCTCGATCGGGATGACGGAACCGGGTACCGGCTCCGACCTGCAGAACATCAAGACCCGCGCGATCCGCGAGGGCGACGAGTACGTCATCACCGGCTCGAAGATCTTCATCACCAACGGCTGGCTCTGCGACGGCATCATCATCGCCGCCAAGACCGACCCGACCAAGGGCGCCTCCGGCGTCTCGCTGATCTTCGCCGACGTCTCCGACGACACCCCCGGCTTCAAACGCGGCCGCATCCTGAACAAGATCGGCGGCAAGGCCCAGGACACGGCCGAGCTGTTCTTCGACGGACTGCGCGTGCCGGCTTCGAACCTGCTCGGCGAGTCCGAGGGCCTCGGTTTCTATCAGATGATGCAGATGCTGGCCCAGGAACGCCTGGTCACCGGCATCATCGCGGTCGTGATGATGGAGCAGGCCGTGCAGCTGACCATCGAGTACACCAAGGGCCGCGAGGCCTTCGGCAAGCCGCTGTTCGCGATGCAGAACACCAAGTTCGAGCTCGCCGAGTGCGCCACCATCGCGAAGGTCAGCCGCACTTTCCTCGACGACTGCATCGTCAAGCATCTGCGCGGCGAACTCGACATTCCGACCGCGGCGATGTCGAAGTACTGGCTCACCGACCAGCTGGGTATCGTGGTGGACCGCTGCCTGCAACTGTTCGGCGGCTACGGCTACATGACGGAGTATCCGATTTCGCAGCTCTACACCGGCGCCCGCGTCCTGCGCATCCTCGCGGGTAGCAACGAGGTGATGAAGGATCTCATTGCCCGGTCTCTCTGATACGACGAGCGATCCCACCGCTCGCCGGGGCGATACCGACGCTGCCGCGCTGCCGCGCCGGCGTCGGCTCGAACCCGACGAGCGGCGGGCCCAGATCCTGGCCTGCGCGATCGACATGTTCGGCGAGCGGCCCTACGCGGCCGTGTCCACGGCCGAGCTGGCCCAGCGCGCCGGGGTGGCCCGCGGGTTGATCAACCATTACTTCGGCAACAAGCGCGACCTCTATCTCGCGGTGGTGCGCCGCATGGTCACGCTGCCCAAGTTGGACGACATGATCGTGCCCACCGGCACCGAGCGTGAGCGCGTCGAGGCAAGTGTGCACTGGCTGCTGGATACCATCGCCGAGCACGGCAGCACGTGGGTGAAGGTGACCAGCCACGAGGGCGTCGGCGACGATCCCGAAGTGCAGCAGATCCTCGATCAGGCCGACGACGCGGCCGCCGAGCGACTGCTGCTCATGGTCGGGCTGGCCGATTCGGCACGCAGTGCGGCATTGCGCGCGATGGTCCGCGCGTATGGCGGGCTGGTGAAAGTCGCGGGGCGCGAATGGATCACCCGCGGCACCCTCACCCGCCCGCAGGTGCACGAGCTGCTCGCCGACATGCTGATGACTCTGGTCACCGAGTCGCTGCCGAAGGTGGACCGCCGGCACTGAGCGCGCGGCGGTCCGTATCCGTCAGGACCGGATACATCCGGCCGGACTTCGACACAGGGTCTAGCTGAGTGGCTCCGGGGCCGCCTCGCCGGGAGCGACTGGTTCCATGCTGTAGCGCACCGGCCGTCGATGCCCCGGCGCGTGGCCGAGCCTGCCGTACTTGCGTTCGAGCACCTCCTCGCGCCGATGCTCGACCAGCAGCGCGCCGACACCGAGGATCCACAGCGCGGCCGTCGCGATCGCGCCGATCTGCGTCCAATCGCTGAAGCCGTAACCTGCGGCGGTGAGGGTGCAGGCCAGCGCGACCATGCCGAGCGCGCAGAGAATGAGACCGGGAACGTTGTAATTGTCGCCGAGTAGATCGCCGGCCTGGGCGTGCCACGGCCGGTTTTCGCGGTCGTCGGGGGTGGTGCTACCGAACATGGTTCCTCCTGGGGAGTCAGCGCAAGATCAGTGACACTTTCCGATCAGCATGAACCTCGAATGGCAAAACAGCCAGCAATTGGACGTTTCAGATGATGTCGCGCCGCCGTGCCCCTATTGTGGGTCGGGATATCGGGGCGGGTCCGGGCAGTCCGAGGTTCCTGCACGGTGGTTGTGTGGAGAGGGACCTGGCATGGCACGGGCGGATCGCCGTGAAAGTGAACGTTGGCCTGCGGCAGCGCAGGATGACAGGTGGCCGGCGGCCGAGGAAGAGCAGTGGGTCGAGCCGGAGCCCGAGGAGCGTTGGCAGGAGGCGCCGCGGCGCCGGACCGGCCGGTTGCGGGTGGAGATTCCGCCCATTGTGAATCCCTATGCGATCGTCGCGCTGGTGGCCGCGCTGATCGGATTGTTTCCGGTCGCCATCGTTTTCGGGTTCATCGCGTTCTCGCATCCGCGCGGCCGGGTGATGGCGATGTTCGCGCTGCTGATCGGTGTCGCGGAAGTGACCGCCGTCGCGGGGCTGGTGGTGCTGTCGGGAAACATGCTGCCGGACTCGCTGACTCGCGCGGACCGGCTGCCGACTACGGCGAGCCTGTCGGCGCCGTCGACCGCCGATCGACTACCCCCGCCGACCACCTCCGTCGCGCCGAGCACGGCAGCGACCACCACGGGTACGAGCACGACCGAGCCGAGCAACCTGAAAAAGGGTGCGTCGTGCACGGAGAGTCAGGTCGGCCAGATCGGCAGCGGCGCCGAGGGCGGCACGCTCATCTGTCTACTCAGTTCGGGCAGCTATCGGTGGTCGGGCCCGTTCGTGGTGTCGACGGCGATCCAGCAGGCCGGGGGCAAATGCGATGGCAGCACCGCGAAGACGGGCCGCACCGCGGATGGGCGCGCGCTGGTCTGTGAGCTCTCGGGCCGCAGCGGCACCTGGGTGCTCTGGACCGAGTAGCGCTCTACGCCTCTTTCTTGGCACGACTCGGCTGAACGCGGGGCGGTTCGTTCGGCATCTTCGGATACTGCGGTGGCCATGGCGCGTCCATGAGACCCGAGGCCAGATCGCGTTCCGACATTTCCAGTAGTGGGGCAATCGATTGCGGTGTGCGGTCGGCCCACGGATCGCCCTTGTCGGCCAGCCGCGCGGGCACGGTGGCGATGGTCAGCTCGTCCGGAACGACGGTGTCCAATTCGGACCAGTCGATCGGGGTGGAGACCTGCCCGCCGACCTTCGGGCGCACACACCACGCCCCGAACACCGTCTTGTGCGGGGCGTTCTGATTGAAGTCGACGAACACGCGGTTGCCGCGCTCCTCTTTCCACCACTGCGCGGTGATCTCCTCGGGATGGCGGCGCTCCAGCTCCCTGGCCAGCGCGACGGAGGCGGCCCGCACCTGGTATCCATCCCAATTCGGTTCCAGCGCAACATAAATGTGCAGGCCGCGCGAGCCCGACGTCTTGATCCGTGACTCGATGCCCAACTCCGCGAACAACTCTCGGGTGAGCACGGCGGCGTGCTTGAGATCGTCGAAGGTGATGCCGGGGGAGGGATCGAGGTCGATGCGAAGTTCGTCGGCGATCTTCAGGTTGTCCGCCCGGTTGGGCCACACGTGAAAACCGAGGCAGCCCTGGTTAACCGCCCACAGAATGTGCGCGAGATCGTGCGCGACGAGCGCGTCGGCGGTGGTGCCGTTCGGCGTGGACACCTCGACGGTGTGCAGCCACTTCGGCGCGGTTTTCGGCACCCGCTTCTGAAACCACGACTTACCGGACGCGCCGTCGGGATAACGCTCCAGCAGCAACGGACGCCCGCCGACCACATTCAGGAACGGTTCGGCCACCGCCTGGTAGTAATGCACGAGATCGAGTTTCGTCTCGCCCCGCTTGGTGAAATACACCTTGTCGGGATTGCTGATGGTGACTGTCTGGCCGTCCAGCTCGATATCGACCGACTCGGTCATGACTTCGCCTCGCTATCGGCTTTCGCGGGCGCTGCGCCGTCGCCCTTTGCCGGGACCTCGGTGAAGATCGCACTCAATTCGGCGGGCGGTGCCTCATCGAGCTGGGCGTAGGTGCACGATTTCGGCGTGCGGTCGGCCCGGAAGCGGACCAGCCTGCCGCCGTGGCGCAGCCGCCCGGACTGCACGTGTTCGTAGCGGACCTCGGCGACCAGTTCGGTGCGCAGCGCCTCCCAGGACAGGTCCTTGCCGCCGGTCCAGCGGCTCACCCCGCCCGGCATCTTGCCGTCGGCCCTGGCCTGCGCCGCGGCATCGGCCCATTCCCGCCACGGATGGTTTTCCAGGGCGTTCTCGCGCAGCGGTGCCAGTTCCTCGACCAGTTCCTTGCGCCGCGCGGCCGTGAAGCTGCTCGCGACGCCGACGTGGTTGAGATTGCCCTCGTCGTCGAACAGGCCGAGCAGCAGCGAACCGACGCCCTCGCCGTCCTTGTGCCAGCGGAATCCGGCGACCACACAGTCGGCGGTGCGTTCATGTTTGACCTTGAGCATCACCCGCTTGTCCTGCAGGTAGGTGAGGTCATTGCCCTTGACCATCACCCCGTCGAAGCCGGCGCCCTCGAAACGGGTGAACCAGTCCTCGGCGACGTCGGGATCCTGGGTGATCGGTGTGAGGTGCACGCGTGCGAGCGCGGTGTCCAAGATCGTTTCCAGCAGCCGCCTGCGTTCGGCGAACGGTTCCTCGGTCAGGTCCTTGTCGCCGAGGGCGAGCAGGTCGAAGGCGACGAAGCTGGCCGGGGTCTCCACGGCCAGTTTGTTGACCCGTGAGGCGGCCGGGTGCAGCCGATTCTGCAGGGTGTCGAAGTCGAGGCCCTGCTCGGTGACCACCACGATCTCGCCGTCGACGACGCACCGATCCGGCAGCGCCTGCTTCAGCAGCTCGGCGACCTCGGGGAAATACCTGGTGAGCGGGCGATCGTTGCGTGAGCCGAGCTCCACCTCGTCTCCGTCGCGGAACACGATGCAGCGGAATCCGTCCCATTTGGGCTCGTAACTCAACCCCGCTTCGCGTGGCACGCCGGACGTGGTTTTGGCCAGCATCGGCTTGACGGGCGGCATGACCGGCAGGTCCACGCGATCCTCCTCGGGTTCGTTGCTCACCCGTACCGACGCCGCGATCGTGCGAAATTCATCGGTGCGGGCAGTGGCCTCGCCGATGATCGTATGCGCCGCATCCGACAAGATCATCGAACGCGCGGATGCGGCGGTACACCTCTCAGCTGTCCAACCATCCATGCTGCTCGGCGAAGACGGTGAGCCGATCGCGGATGGTGAGAATCTCACCCGCGGTGAGCGCGGGGCTCGCGTCGAGCAGCAGCTCGGTGATCAGTCGTTTGTGTTCGCTCGCGTTCAGCTGGCCCGAGTTCGACCGATGTTTGGATTTGTGCGGCGCGGGCGGCGGGCCCGGCTGACCGGCCACCACAGTCAGATTGACGGCCTTCGGCCCACGATCACCCTCTGTCATGTCGAATTCGAACACCCGACCCTGGCGCAACTCGTCTTCGTCCAGACCGATGTCGTTGACGTGCACGAATACGTCCGGCCCGCCATCTTCCGGTCGAATGAAACCGAATCCCCGAGAGCTGTCGAACGACACCAATTTCCCGATGGACACCAACACCCGCTCCTCGCCGCGCCGTCGCTACCCGGCCACCTTAGCCCGCGTTTTCGCTGTCGTTGGTTGAAAGCGCCTTTTGTAATGAATTGAAAACGGTGAGGCCCTGGCCGACCATTCCGTTGACGAGTTCGCTCACTCCGTCCGGCCCGTTGAGCACGGTCAGATTCGCGTTCGCCAATCCGTTCGACGCCTGCTTGACGATTTCCGGAAGTTGTTCGATCAACAACTGGTCCAACGCGATCCGGTTGTTCGACGCGGCCGCGGCGGCCTGGATCCTGGTGCGGTCGGCCTCCGCCTCGGCCAGGATGCGCACCCGTTCCGCCTCGGCCTGAGCGGGTTTCACCACTTCCGTCTGCAACTGCTGCTCGCGGAGCTCGGCTTCCTTGCGCGCCTGGATGGCTTGTGCGGTAAGCACTTCCTGCATCGCCATCGCCTCGGCGAGCGGACCCGACTGTGCCGCTTCGGCATTCGCCTTGTCGATGTCGCGCTGGTACTGCGCGCGCAGGATCGCGGTCTCGCGCTGGTACTCCGCCTGCCTGCGCAGCGACTCCTGCTCGGCCTGCGCGGAGAGCTGCGCCGCCTGCGATTGCGCGATCTGCGCGTCGCGCTGGACGGAGGCGTTGTGCGGCGCGGCCAGCGCCTGGATGTAGCCGAGGTTGCCATCGTCGATGGACTGGATCTGGAAGGAGTCCACCCAGAGCCCGATATTGCCCATCTCCACCTTGGAGGCCACGAGCACTTCATCGGCCAGCTTCTGGCGTTCCCGGATGATCTCCTCGACCGTCATCGAGCCGACGATCGAGCGCAGGTGGCCGGAGAAGATGCGGCCGGTGAGCACCGACATCTCCTTCTCCTGTTCGGACAGGAAGCGTTGCGCCGCATTGACGATCGAGGTGGTGTCGTTGGCGACCTTGAACGCGATCACCGCACGGACCTCGAGCTGGATCGCCTGCTTGGTGACGCAGCGCTCCTTGATCTCGGCCTCGAACATGGCCAGCGAAAGGTAGCTGACCTTGCGGAACAGTGGAATCACCCAGCTGCCGCGGCCGATCACCACCTTGAACGGCGCGTTGTCCTTGCTCTTGGCGCCGCTGATCAGCATCGCCTCGTCCGGGTTGGGTACGTGGTAACCCAGCACGGTTGTCTCCCTTACTGTTTCAGAACTGCTTCAGAATGGTCGGGTCGGTTCCGGCGTCAGCGGAATCCACGGCACCACATCGAGGATGCGTCCCGGATTCACCTCGATGACCAGCACGGTCGCGCCCGCCGGAATCGGCTCGGCGGCGCGTGCGATGTACAGCTCTGTCCCCCCTCGAATTGCTATCAGTACCTCTCCGAGCAAGCCCGCACCCCGGATCGGCGATGTGAGCGTACCCGTCAAACCGACCACCGGGTCGCTCATCGCACCGATCTCCTCCCGCTGGCAACCAGACCGCCACACTACGTCCCGCACAGCACGTTTCGGTATCCGAACGGAGACGGCGACCGTGACGCGATCGTTGTCACGCCGGAATGCCCAGGTTGCGGGTGTGTGATCGCCGTCGATAGCCCACGGGTATGTTGCTTGCATGGGAGGACGGCTCGCGTTGGTTGTCGGGTCCGAGTGTGCGGCGCTGGGGGAACTGGGGTTCACCGGCGAACTCGCCAACGGGTTGTACGCGAGCTTGACCGAGGTCGGTGGTTGGCGCTCGGCCACGGAGCTGGACGGGCCGGTGCTGGATCCGACTGCGGGGCAACTGGCGACGGTGATGGATGCGGCGTTCGCGGAGGCCGGGGAACGGCAGGCGACCTTGTTGCTCGCGTTCATCGGCCACGGCGTGGCGACCAGCGCCGAGGATTTCTATCTGCTCGCGCATGACTCGCCCGCAGTACCCAACTCGCGCAACGCCTTTCACCTCACCCAGGAGATCAGGGAACGGCTGAACCAGTCGGCGCTGGACGGCCTGGTGGTGCTGGTCGATGCCTGCGAGACCGGGCAGGGCGTGATCGGTGCGGCGCGCCGGTGGACCGATCTGCTGGCCCAGTCGGCAGGGCGGATGGAGATGCTGGTCGCGGCCGGCGAGGGGCCCGCCTTTTCCGGCTGTTTCACCCGAACGATGCTGTCCACGTTCGACATCGGGCTGCCGCTGCGTGGCGAGAATCTGCTGCCCGCCGATCTGGTCGATCCGATCGCCGGGACCTGCGTTCATCAACAGCCGCAGTATCTTTCGTTCACCTCGGGTTCGGTGTCGGTGGCGCAGACCGCGGATCCGGGGCTCTGGCTGGTGCCCAATACCGCGCGACATCGGGATGCCGTAAGTGGGCGCTCGGCAGCGGGATTCGTCGATCAGCTCACCCGCGGACTGCTGGTGACGCCGGATGTTCGTGAGCATCTCGACGCGATCGTGGACGCGGGCAGTCATCGCCTACGCGTGGTGATCGGCCCAGCCGGTGCGGGTAAGTCCACCTTGCTGGCCATGCTGATTCGACCGAGCCTGGTCGAAGGGCTCGCGGTGACGCCCGAATACGTCACCGCCGCAGTCTTTCTCACCGCCGCGAGCTCGATCGAGGCGGTCGCGGCCGAGCTGGCGGCGCAGCTGACCGCGCGACTGCCCGGATTCGCGGAGGCGGCGCAGACGGTGCGCGCGCACCGGGCCAGGGACGAGTTCGACATCTTCGACCTGACGGTGCGGCACCCGCTGGCGCGACTGTCGACCGCGGGCAGGCGGGTCACGCTGGTGCTGGACGGGTTGAACCAACCGCAGGAAGGCACCCGGCGGTTGCTCGCCTCCGCCATCGCCGATCTGACCAGGCGCGACGATCTGCGGCACGTGCGGGTCATCGTCGGCATCCGGGACGGGACGGGGGTCGAGCACTCGCCGAAGCTGGCGCACATGCACCGGATCGAGGTGGGCGAACCCGCCGCCGACGACATCGCCACCGTGGTCGGGTCCGCGCGCGGCAGCGGGGCACCCGCAGACCCGGCGGACTGGGTGAACTGGATTCAGTCGTTGCTGGTCGAGACGCCGATGGCCGTCGGGGACGGGGCGCATGTGGTTTCCGGCGGCTGGCTGCTGGCTCGGATGTTGGCGGAGGTGGCGTCGAGCATTACCGACGGTGCGGTCGCCGCCGGTATCGGGTTCGACCGCATTGTCGCCTTGCGCGTCGAAGGGGCGCTGCGCGGCATGTCCGCCGAAACCACCGGTGCGGCAGGCACTTTCATCAGTGTGCTGGTCGCTGCCGGGGTCGGGCCGGTACTGCCGATCGAGCTGCTCGATGCCGCGATGACGGCGCTCGGCGTGGACTTCCACATCGCCCGGATCCGGGATATGACGGTAGCTTTGGGCGCGCTGGTGACGCGCAGCCGGCCGGGTACCCCGCGCGAGTCGCTCGGCGTGACGCACAGCGCCCTGCTGCCCGGACTGCGCAACGAGTGCAGGCTGCTCGGCGCGGAACTCGAGGACGCGCATCGGGCCATCGTGGCCGCGATCAAGGAGAGCACCAGCGACCGCGCCGCCGACTACGCGCGCGGCTCGGCCGTGCGGCACTGCCTCGCCTATCGGGATTCCGCCAGCGCCCTGCACTTCCTGGAACTGCTGGAGACCGCGCGATCCGCGGACAACCGCGATCTCTGGGCGGCCTGGGTGCCCGCCTTCATCGAGACGCTCGGCCCCGACCATCCAGATACCCTGACCACCCGCAGTCGCGAGGCCTACCACCGCGCCGAGAGCGGCGATCTGGTCGGCGCCATTACCGCCTTCGAGCTGCTGCTGGCCGACCGCCTGCGCATTCTCGGCCCGGATCACCCCAAAGCCCTTGGCACGCGCGCGAACCTGGCCACCTACCGGGCCCGCTGCGGCGATTACATGGGCGCCCGCGCCGAGTACAAGCGGCTGTTCAGCGACCAGCGCCGCCTGCTCGGCCCCGATCATCCCGACACTCTGCGCACGCGAAACGACCTGGCGTCCAACCGCGCCGACCTGGGCGACCTCGTCGGCGCCATCGCCGATTTCGAAGAACTACGCGCCGACCGCTCCCGGGTATTGGGTCCCGAGCACCCGCAAACCCTGAAGACCCGCAACAGCCTGGCCTACTGGCGCGCCGAGACCGGCGACTTCCCCGGTGCCCGAGCCGATTTCGAGCAGATACTCGACGACTGCCAGCGTGTCTTCGGCCCCGACCGCCCCGCCACCCTGGCCGCGCGAAACAGCCTGGCCGCCTTCCGCGCTCGCAGCGGCGACCTGGCCGGCGCGGGCGCCGAGTTCAAACACCTGCTCGCCGACCGTCTCCGCGTGCTGGGCCCCGACCACCCCGACACCCTCACCACCCGAAGCTCCTTGGCGAGTTACCGTGCCGACGCCGGTGACCTCCCCGGCGCGATCGCCGATTTCGCCCGCCTGCTCGCCGACCGGCTGCGTGTGCTCGGCCCCGACCACCCCGACACCTTCGCCACCCGCAATGAACTGGCCGCCCGCCAAGCCCAGAACGGTGACATCGCCGGCGCCGTCGCCGAACTCGAAGTCCTCCTTGTCGCCGAACTCCGCGCCCTGGGCCCCACCCACGCCGCCACCATCCGCACCCAAACCACCCTCGCCTACTGGCGCGAGCAGCTCGGGCGGTGATTCCCGCTGATCCGCACCGACTCTCGGGATCCGCACCGCTGGGGGCACCCCCGAGTGGGTGCGGGTCCCGAGAGCCAGTGCAGGTTTCCGCATAGCGCGCACGGTATGTTCCCTGGCATGGGAGGACGGCTTGCGCTGGTGGTGGGGTCGGAGTGTGCGGCGTTGGGGGAGCTGGGGTTCACGGATCGGCTGGCTGCTGATCTGTATGCGCGGCTGCGGGAGTCGGGCGGGTGGGGGAGTGCGACGGAGGTCGACGGGCCGGTGCTCGATCCGACTGCGGGGGAACTGGTTACGGCGATCGATGCGGCGTTCGACCGGGCTTCGGAGCAGCGGGCGACGCTGTTGGTCGCGTTCATCGGGCATGGGACGGCTACCAATTCGGGGGACTTCTATCTGATGGCGCGCGATTCGCCGGTAGTGCCGCGGTCGGACAACGCGTTTCATTTGACGCAGGGGATCAGGGAGCGGCTCAATACTTCTGCGCTGGACGGGTTGATCGTGTTGGTCGACGCGTGTGAGACCGAGCAGGGGGTGCGGGGTGCCGCACGGTTGTGGACCGGGCCGCTGGCGCGGTCGGCGGGGCGGATGGAGTTGCTGGTGGCGGCGGGGGACGGGCCTGCTTATGCGGGATGTTTCACTCGCACAATGCTTTCCACCTTCGGTGCCGGACTGCCGCTGCGTGGCGAGAATCTGCTGCCGTACGACCTGGTCGATCCGGTCGCGCGCGGTTGTGCCCTGCAACAGCCGTTGCACTTGTCGTTCACCGCGGGCACGGTGTCCACGAGTCCCGGTGGTGATGCCGGATTGTGGTTGGTACCCAACGCGGCTCGGCGCAGAGACGCGCTCACCGGTCGGCCCGCGGCCGGTGTCGTCGACCAGTTGACCCGCCGATTGCTGTTCACCGACACAATGCGTGAGTGCCTCGCCGACGTGATCGACGCGGGTGGCCAGCGGTTGCGCGCGGTGGTCGGTCCGCCGGGCGCAGGCAAGTCGACCCTGATGGCGCTGCTGATCCGGCCCAGCGTGGTCGATGGTCTGGCCATCGCGCCCGAATATGTCACTGCGGCAGTCTTTCTCACGGCGAGCAGCTCGCTCGAATCGGTGGCCGAGGAGTTGTCTGCTCAGCTGGCGGAGCGAGTTCCGGGGTACGTCGAAGCACTGCGCGCCGCTCAGGAACATGCCGAAGCTGCTGAATCGGATGTTTTCGACATCTGTGTCCGGCGGCCGCTGGCCGCGGTATCGAGGCCGGGTAGCCGGATCACGCTCGTGCTGGACGGCCTCGATCAGCCGGAAGCGGGCAGCCGAAAACTGTTGGTAGCGGCGGTCGCCGAGCTCACCGGTTGCGATGATCTGCGGCATGTCCGCGTCATCGCCGCGATCCGGAAGGGATCCGGCACCGACCGGCACCCGGCCCTCGCCCACATGCATCGCGTCGCGCTGCCCGAGCCGACCGCCGCCGACATTGCCGCCCTCGTGCAGGCCGGGTGGCGTGAGCTCGTTCCGGTTGCCCCGACCAGTTCGACCGACGCGCCCACTGGACTCGGTGCGCCTGCGAAGTCGCCGAGCGGCACAGTGCCCACACCCCAAGGGCTGCCGCCCTGGCTCGAAGAGACAAGCAGTTCGGACGACGGCCCGGTTTGGGGTACACCGCAGCCGGACATTGCCGAGGACGAAGACGAGGCCGTCAGGGCGCCGGAAGCCGGGGGCTGGCTGCTGGCTCGGTTGCAAAGCGAAGTCCTGCCGTCGTTGAGCGGGCGCTCGGTGTCGGTCGGCACCGAACTGGAAGCCGTTGTGGCCCAGCGAGTTCGCACCGCGATGTACACGGCCGGATCCGCTGCGGCCGGCTCGATCGGTCCGATGCTCGCCATCCTCGTGGCGGCCGGGGCAGGCCCGGTGTTACCCATCGAGCTGCTCGAGAGCGCGATGTCGTCGTTCCGTGAAGACATCACGTCGGTCCGTATCCGCGATATCACGGTCAGCCTGGGCGCGTTGCTCACGCGCAGCAACCCGGGCACCACGCAGGAGTCCCTCGGCATCGCCCACAACGCACTGCTGCCTGCGCTGACAGCTCAGTTCGAGTGGTTCGACGTGGCGATGAAAGACGCGCACCGCGCGATCATCGCGGCCACGATGCGGTGCGCCAGCGCCCGAGCTGTCGAGTACGCCCGTGGATCGACGGCCCGCCACTATCTCGAATGCGGAGACAGCGGCCGAGCGCTGGCCTACCTCACCACCCTCGAGACGCCGCGCGCCGCCGACAACCGCGATCTGTGGGCCGCGTGGTTGCCGTCGATCGAGGCAGTGGTCGGTGCGGTGCATCCTGATGCGTTGCAGGCGCGGGAGTATCTGGCGCTGCGGCGGGCGGAGAGCGGCGATCTGCCCGGTGCGATCGCCGAGTACACGCGCCTGCTCGATGACCAGCTCACGATCCTCGGCCCGGACCATCCGAACACTTTCACGACACGCCATCACCTGGCCGTGTGCCGTGGTGAGTCCGGTGATGCGGCGGACGCCGCGGCAGAGTTGACCCGGGTCCTCGCCGACCGGCGCCGAGTGCTCGGCGCAGACCACGCGGCGACCTTGGCTACGCGGAACAGACTCATTTCACTTAAGGCGCTGCGGGGCGACCTGTCCGGCGCCATCGCCGAGGCGCGGCAATTGCTGGACGATCAGCGTCGCATCCTGGGCTCCGATCACCCCGACACCATGGCAACCCGTAGCAACCTCGCGGGATATCTCAGCCAGAACGGGGACTCGGCGGGCGCCATAACGGAGCTGTCGGAGCTACTCACGGATCAGCGCGAGGTGCTGGGGCCCGACGACAGCCGGGTGCGGCTCACCCGCGCGAAACTCGCTACTGTGCGAGCGCGCGATGGCGACATCGCCGGGGCGATCGCGGCGGCCGAAAC
Organism: Nocardia ninae NBRC 108245; assembly: GCF_007990755.1. GTDB lineage: Bacteria > Actinomycetota > Actinomycetes > Mycobacteriales > Mycobacteriaceae > Nocardia > Nocardia ninae. Next base: position 18,236 of record NZ_BJXA01000053.1, read on the forward strand.
CGTGCTGGCCGAACAACTTCGCCTGCACGGACCCGACGACCCGAGCGTGCTGCGGACGCGCACGAACCTCGCGGCCTATCGCGCACAGGCCGGCGACCTGGCGCGTGCGACGGCCGAGCTGGAAGACGTGGTGGCCGACCGGATGCGGGTGCAGGGCCGGGGTCATCGCGAAACCCTCTACAGCAGAGGCAATCTCGCGTCGCTCCGGGCACGCGGTGGCGACTCGGCCGGTGCGATCGCGGAGGCCGAGCGGGTCCTCGCCGATCAGCTGCGCGTCCTGGGCCCGGACCACCCCGACGTGCTGGTCACGCGCACCAATCTTGTGTCGTATCGGGAGCGGTCGGGCGACGTGCAGCGCGCTGTGCACGACGCCGAGCAACTGCTCGCCGACCGCCTCCGGGTACTCGGCCCTGACCATCCGGACACGCTGCTCACCCGCAACAACCTCGCCGCCTATCGCGCGCACGCCGGCGATATCGCGGGCGCGGTAGCCGACTTCGCGCGCCTGCTCACCGACCGGGAGCGGGTGTTGGGCGCTGATCATCGGGACACCGAGGTGACCCGAAATCACCTGGCGCACTGGCGCTCCCGACTCCGTGAATAGCCGGCGCTGCAGACTCCGTGAATGTCCGGCGCTCCCGAATTCGGGACTAGTGGGCACTCCCGACTTCGCGAGTAGTGGGCGTCAGTGGAACTAGGTGTCGATGGGCAGCGTCAGCTCACAAGCTCGGGGTTGTCGTGCCCGTGTCGGTGCGCCCGCCAACACAACGCAGCCGTCTTCGCGGGGACATGCCATCGATGCGAGCGGCGTAGTTACCGCAGCTCGCGCGCGAGCCGGGTTCGCGCCGACCGCCACGTAGTAGTTTCCGGCGGCGCGGGCCGTGCGATGTGAGCGGCGTAGTCACAGTAGATCCCGCGCGAATCGGGTCGCGCCGACCGCCATGTAGCTGCCGGTGAGGGCGGTCATGGCGACGGCGGTTGGGCGGGGGACGTCGCCGCGAGCAACATGGGCGGCCCCGTGCGTGGTGTCGATGATGTCGACCATCAGGGCGATGCGTTGCCAGCGCGGCCGTTCCTCGGCGGGGGCCGTGAGGTAGCCGACGCCGAGCGCGATGGCCCGTGCACCGAAGATGCGGGTCATGTAGGTGAGCTCAGGCGTCGAGCGGATGCCGAAGGCGGCGCTCAGTTTTCGTGGCAGGGCGATGGCCGCGGCGCCCAAGACGATTCGACCGACGGCCAGGCCGCGTAGTGGACCGGCCAGCGGTGAGCAGGTCGGCGTGGTGTTCGTTGCCATGCACACGAGGGTCCCCGAAAGACCATGCGGGGTCGATTACCTGGGAGGTAATCGACCCCTGGTCGGACCGCTACGAAGTCCACTTCCCGCGCACGCCCGCGAATACCTGCGCCGCCGGATCCGCGGTGATCTTGTCGGAATCGGTGTCGTAGTCGTACAACTCGGCGTACCGCCCCCAGTCGATGGCGATGTCGAGTTGCCTGCGCGCGTCTTCCGGACCGAACCCGCGGCGGAGCAGGTCGAGGAAGAACCCGGCGCGGAGGTTACCGTCCGCGCTACCGGCCAGACCTTTGCAGATGGTGCGGACCAAAGGCGCGCGGTGCCGGGCCTGTTCGGCGAAGATGCGCTTGCTCTCCTGGATGTCGGCGGTGGTGAAGCGGGAGCCGATGTCGGTGAGCAGCACGTCGCCGTCCTCGACGGTGATCAGGCCGAGCATCTCGGCGGCGTCGACCAGCGGCAGCAGGTCGTCGATCTCGAAGTTGAGTTCGTCGGCGATGTCGGGCAGGTCGGCGCGGCCACCGTTGGCGTAGACGAGCTCGACCAGACCGGCCAGCCCACCGACGGACGCGTCGGGCAGCGGCTGCGCGGTCGGCGTGGCCTTATCCGGTTCGGCGACAACGGGTTCGGTGTCACGCCCGGTGAGCAGGCCGTAGATCTGATCGACCATGGCCTCGAACCACGGTGCGCGCCGATCACGCGGGCGCGGTTGCGACACTTGAATTTCGGCGATGATGCGACCTGGATTGGACCCGAGGACGAGCACGCGGTCGGCCAGCTGCACGGCCTCCTCGATGTTGTGGGTGACGACGCAGATCGCCTTGGTCGGGAAACCCTCGGTGGCCCAGAGGTTCACCAACTCGGTGCGCAGGTTCTCCGCGGTGAGCACGTCGAGCGCCGAGAACGGCTCGTCCATCAGCAGCAGATCCGGTTCGAGCACGAGCGCACGGGCGAAGCCGACGCGCTGGCGCATCCCGCCGGAAAGTTCCTTGGGATAGGCGGATTCGAAGCCGTCCAGGCCGATCATGTCGATGGCGGCGAGCGCGCGCTGCTGCCGCTCGGCGGGCGGCACGTTGCGCGCGGCCAGGCCGAGCTCGACATTGTCCTGCACGGTGAGCCACGGCATCAGTGCGAACGACTGGAACACCAGCGCGGCACCGGGATTGCTGCCGTTGAGCGGTGTGCCGCGGTAGGTCACCTCGCCGTCGGACGGCGCGATGAGCCCGGCGATGATGCGCAGCAGCGTGGACTTGCCGGAGCCGGACCGGCCGAGCAGGGCGACGATCTCGCCGCTGCGCAGTTGCAGATCGATGCCGTCGAGCACCCGCAACTCGTCGCCTGCGGCGCCGATGAATCGCTTGCCGACGCCCGAGATGTCCAGCAGCACAGCGCGGTCGGCCTCGGTGGTGGTCACGGTCATGATCGATCTCCCGTCGAACTAGTGGAGCGGTAGCCGGTGGTCACAGCGAGTACCGCCGTTCGGCCAGTGCGTATAGCCGCCGCCAGAACAGCCGGTTGATGCCGACCACATAGATGCTCATGACCAGCACGCCGATCAGGATCCGTGGTGCGTCACCGACTTTCGTTGCCTCGTGGATGTAGGAGCCGAGCCCGGCCGCGACCAGCGTGGTGGACCCATAGTCGACGACCTCCGAGACGATGGACGCGTTCCACGCGCCACCGGCCGCGGTGATCCCGCCGGTCACATAGCTGGGGAAGATGGCGGGCAGAATCAGCCTGCGCCACCACACTGTTCGCGGTAGTTGCAGGTTGGCCGCGGCTTCGCGCAGATCGGTCGGCACCGCGCTCGCGCCCGCGATGACGTTGAACAGGATGTACCACTGCGCGCCGAGCGCCATCAGGATGGTGCCCGCCCAGTTCAGGCTGGCCCCGCTCCACACGAGCACCGCGGTGATGAAGGGGAACAGGAAGTTGGCCGGGAAGCTGGCCAGCACCTGCACCACCGGCTGCGCGAGCCGGGACACCCTGGGGTTCAACCCGATCCACACGCCGATGGGCACCCAGATCACGGTGGCGAACACCAGCAGTACCACGACCCGGAGCAAGGTGAGGAAGCCGAGCCCGAACGCGTGCCCGACTTCGCCGAAGCCTGCGGTGGATTCGATGTAACCGATCACGCGATACCCGCCGTAGGCGACTGCCGCGCCGACCACCACGGCGAACGCCAGATCACCGGCCTTGCGCCGCACCGGCGAGGCGTGCAGCGGGTACTCGGCGAGCCCGAACACGCTCATCAGCCGATCCAACGGCGCTACGAGCGGACCGAGTACCTTGCCGAGCAACAGCGGAATGTGCGAGCGCCGCAACAGATTCAGCACGACACTGCGCGGCGCCTCGGCGGCGCCGGTGTCCTCCACCCGGAACCGCTCGGCCCATGCCGTGAGCGGACGCCAGAACAGGAAGTTCACCCCGACTACCATCACGATCATCACCCCGATCGCGATGAACACCTTGCTCAGATCGCCGTCGCCGGTGGCCGTCGCAACATAGGACCCGATACCGGGCAGCGCGTATTCATGGTTGTTCACGCTGATCGCCTCGGACGCGACCAGGAAGAACCAGCCGCCGCCGAAGCTCATCATCCCGTTCCAGACCAGCGGGATCATGCCGCTCGGCACGTCGACCCGCCAGAACCGTTGCCAGCGGGACAGTCTCAGGTTGCGCGCGGCCTCGTCGAGCTCGCGCGGCTGCGCGGCCAGACTGTGGTAGAACGCGAACGCCATGTTCCAGGCCTGCGAGGTGAAGATCGCGAAGATGGCGGCGCTTTCGAGACCGAGCTCGGAGCCGGGGAACAGCGCGATGAACCCGGCGACGGTGATCGACAGGAACCCCAGGATCGGCACCGACTGCAGGATGTCGAGCAGCGGAAGCAGGACCGTGCGGGCCCGCCGCAGCCGTGCCGCGGCGGTCGCGTAGACGAAGGTGAACAGGATCGACAGCCCGAGCGCGGCGAACATCCGCAGCAGCGAGCGCGCCGCGTAGTAGGGCAGCTGTCCGGGATCGGTGGAGACGGTGGCGGGCGCGGCGGCCTGGTCGAACGGCACGTTCGCGCTCGCCGACACCCGCACGACCAACCAGATCAGCACCGCGGCTCCGACGAACACCACGACATCGGCGAACCGGTTGCGCGGCCGGTCCAGCGCGGTGCCCGCCGGGTAGGAACGAAGCAGCGTCATGCCTGCACCTCGCTAGCGCTCGGCTCCGGCATGCCACTAGGCGCTGCGTCCATGATTCGCTCGCTGCGCTCGCTCATGCCTGCGGCCCCTTCACATCCGAGGTCGCGATGTGCCACCCGACGCTGGTCACCGACGGTTCCAGGCTGAGCCTGCTCACCGCCGTCTCCATCTGCCGGTCGTCGCGCTGGTCACCGAACAGTTCGGCCCGCACCTCGACCCGGCCCGGCGTGCCGGTGTTCGCGCTGGAGATCGAGATCAACTGGAAGTCGGTGCGGGTCAAGGCCTGCACCAGCAGGGCACGCACATGGGCTTCGTTGTCGTCGTTGGTGACCGCGACGAACTCGTAGGACGCAGGCTGTTCGTGTCCGGCCTCCGGCTGCTTGTCGACCGCGCGCCCCGCCGCCCGCAGCGCGACATTGACCACGATCACCGCGACCGTTCCCGCGGCCGCGGTACTGAACATGCCCGCCCCGGCGAGGGCGCCGACCGCCGCCGCACACCAGAGCGTGGCCGCGGTATTGAGGCCGCGCACATTGAGCCCGTCGCGGATGATCACGCCCGCGCCGAGGAAACCGATGCCCGACACGATCTGGGCAGCCACCCGGGTCGGGTCGGCGGTGCCGCCGGAGAAGCCGTGCGCCGACAACAGCACGAACAGTGTGGCGCCCGCGGCGACGAGCGCGTTGGTGCGCAGGCCCGCCATCCGGGCCCGGTACTGCCGCTCGAAGCCGATGGCGGCGCCGAGGCCGACGCCGGCGAGCAGCCGGAGGATCATTTCCACTGTTGTCATGACCGCACTCCCTGAACAATCGTCAGCGCACCGTCGAGACCAGCAGGTTACGGGGTATTTCCCGAAACGAAATCGGCTGATGAGGTGTCACCGGGTGAATATTTGGCTAACGGGGGATACGGACTATTACCGCCGGGCATCCGGCTCACCTCCTTCGTCCATCAGCGCACGACGATATGCCGGGCTTCACGTATTTGATCGTTGCAGAGCGCAGCACGAATGACCGATAAAAACGCCGGTCAGTACCCGTCCTCGTAAGACCTTTGGCACTTCACGGCGTAAACCCGGTGGGTCCGGGAGCCAATCGGGATCACCCCTTAAGCCGGGGAGATCTGTCCTGACCCGGGGCGTCTCTCGACGTTCGGGGTCGCTGGCCTGTTTCCGTGAAGGAGCCTCAGCGAACGATCGGCACCTTGCGCTGGTCAGTAAACACCCGAATGGAAACATTGGCAACCCAGATGTGAGCGCGGTCGCACCCGGGGTCGAATCGTGTTGCGGCGAGGGCGAATCAGGACCGGTAGAGCGAGCGGTACGCGGTGATCATCGCGACGCAGTGGTCGATGATCTCGTCGCGGGTGGCGCGCAGCGACCCGTTGAGCCACGCGGAGAACATGCCCGCGTTGCCGCTGGCCATGGTCACCGCGGCGAGCCTGCGTTTGACCGGGTCGTCGATGTGGGAGAAGAGGTGGTCCTGCATGAGCCGGGTGAACACCGGCATCACCGAGATGGTGGTCTGGCCGAGGCCGGTGCTGGAGTACGGCTCCACCAGGAACAGCCGGGACTTGCGCGGGTCGGCGAGCACCTTGTCGACCAGGATCCGGGCGAGCTCACGGTCGCGCGAGGGCTCGTCGGCCGCGGCGAACGCGGTCATCGGCTCCAGGAACTCCTCGGCCACCTGCCGGTAGAGCACGTCGAGCAGCTCGTCCCGGCTGGTGAAGCTCTCGTAGAAGTATCGGTCGGTGAGGTTGGCTCGGCGACAGACCGCGCGCATGGTCACCCCGCTGGCGCCCGCCTCGCCGATCAGATCGAGTGCGGCCTCGAGTAGCGCGCTGCGGCGGGCCTCCCTGCGCTCGGTGAGGGTCGTGCCGCCCCAGATCCGCGGGCCCGCGTCGTCGTCTGATTCCTGGGCTGATTGCACCGCACCAGACTAGTCCGCGGCGAGCCCGCCGACCCGCACCGCCCGACTTCGGGTCCTGCCGAAACGGATTCGGTACGCGGGTCGCCGGGCCTGCCTGCGGCGCGTCGATCAGGGCAGGACGACGCAGACGGGACCGAGGTTGACCCCGTTGCCGACAGTGGCTGCGGTCGAGACGAACGCTCCCGAATTGTGCACCGCGTAGACGGTGTGATTGCCGGGGAGCAGCGGCGTCCACTTCGCGGTCACCGTGCCGGACGCGGGCACGGTGATCCAGCCGCCGGGGTCGAAGGTGCCGGTGGCGTCGAAGAAGCCGATGACGTCACCGGGGGTCGCGGTGGCCGTGGCGATGTAACTGCAGGTGGTGCCGAACGCGGTGGAACTGCCGAAACTCAGGCCGGGTGCCACGCCGACGGCGGTGACGGCGGCAGGCGCGGCGGGTGCGGTGAGCACCAGGGCGGCGGTCATGGCACCGAAGGAGGTCAGTGCGGCGGCGACGGATTTCTTCGACCGGTACATGAGGAATCTTCTCTCTCGGGCGTGAAATGGAGACGGCGCGGGCGTCCGCGCTCTCGAGTAGTCTCCGCGCGTCGCGAAAGAGACACGCCCGTAATGGCCGGATGACTCGCGCGCGTCACCCGCCACGTTCCAGTGGCAGACCGGCGTCGCGCCAGGCGACGATGCCGCCCGCCAGGCTGCTCGCGTCGTAACCCGCCTGGGTGGCTCGGGTGGCGAACCGTAGTGACAGCTCGCCGACCGGGCAGACGAACACCACCGGTCGGGACCGGGGGAACGGGATGCCCTGGGCGAACATCTCGTCCAGCTGGTCGTCGCGAATATTGAGCGCGCCGGGCACATGCCCGATCCGGTAGGCCATCGCGCCGCGGGTGTCCACGATGGTCGGCTTGCCGGTGCGTTCCAGCTCGGCCAGCTCGCCGGGTGTCAGGGTCGGCGTGGCCGCCTGCTCGGCGGCGCTCGGGGCCGGTCGGCGCACGGCGCGGTCGAACAGTTCCGGCCTGCGCTTCTTGATATAGGACAGGTACGGTTCCAGCCGGTCACAGACGATGAACACCGCGACGATCGGCCCGTCCGGTCGCTGTGCCGAAACATCCGGTACCGCAAGGGCTTCCAGCGCCGCCGCGTAGCTCGCGCCGCTGGTCGGCCCGGCCAGGATGCCGTAACCGGTAGCCAGCCTGAGGGTGGCGTCCACGGCTACACCGGACTCTACGGTCACGATGTCATCGTAGAAGTCGGGCTGGAAGAGGCCGACATCCCACATCTCGCTCTCCGAGCGGATCCCGGGAATGAAGTCAGCGCGGTCGGAAACCACTGCTACGGTGCGCAATTCGGGGTTGTGCTTGCGCAGGTAGGTAGCGGTGCCCCTGGTCGACCCGGTCGTGCCGAGCCCGCCGATCAGGTAGTCGACCCGGTTGATGCCGTCGGCTGCCAGGTCTTCGTGGATCTCCCGGCCGGTGCCGTGGTGATGCGCCTCGATGTTCTTCTCGTTGGTGTATTGCGAGGCGTGGTAGTAGGCGTCGGGCTGCTGGGCCATCGTCGCCTCGATCACCGAGTACACATCGTTCGGTGTGGTCGGGTCGGGGCACTCGGACAGGCCGGGCAGTTCGACGATCTCAGTGCCCAACAGCTGCAGCAGTTCTCGGACCTCGGTGACCTTGATCCGGTTGGTCACCGCGCGCAGGCCGATGCCGTGCATCGCGCCCAGCACCCGCAGCGCCTTCGCGGTATTGCCGCTGGACGCCTCGATGAAGCTCTGCCCACCGGCCCGGATGGCGTCGAGCTCGTCGCGGATCATGCCCCAGGCCACCCGGTCCTTGACCGAGCCGAAGGGGTTGTGCGACTCCAGCTTCGCGTACAACTCGACGTTGCGCAGACCGTGCACGGCGGGATCGAGCCGCAGCAGGGGAGTGTTGCCGATGAGTTCGGTGATGTGGTCGTAGCGCATCAGGGTGCCCCGGTGGGTCGGCGCGGCACCGGCGGACGCAACGGACCGCGCGCCGGGGTGCGCCGCTGCGGTGGCAGCGCGACCGGCAGGTGCGGTTCGTAGTCGGCATCGCGATACACCTGGAAGCTGCCCGCCCGGTGCGCCACCGCCAGCTTGATCGGCGGCGGCCGCATCGACGCCATCGCCGCGGACAGGTCCATGTGGTAGGCCGCGGTATTGGGGAACACCACCAGATCGCCGGCGCGCGGCCGTTGCGACAGCCATACCTTGTGATTGGTGATCAGGTCCCGCTCCAGACAGAGGCGGCCCGCGAAATACACACCGACGGGCCCGGTTTCGGTCACCGGATGCAGGCTCGGCGCGGTGTCGCCCGCGCCACGGGTCGGCACCACCGCACCGTCCGGCGGCATCGGCGGGGACGGCCGGTGCGTGGTGCTCGGCAGGACGATGGGATCCACCATCACCTCTTGGTCGGCCGGCGTCACCGAGTCGCGGCTGAGATCGACGTTGACCAGCACGCTGCCGTCGGCGAGCTCCTTGACGAAGTCGACCCTGGCCACCGTCGCGCCCGCGTGGTCGAGCAGCGCTTTGCCCGGCTCCAGCCACACCTCGAGCAGATTGTCCGAGGCGACCTCGGCGACGGTGCGCCCGCCGTGGCGCTCCAGCGGGGCGGTGAGCAGATCGTCGAGCATCCTGGTGGCCGGAATCGTGTTGGCGTACTTGTGGAACACCGGAGTGCCGTGCACCGCGCCGTTGGCGACGTGGTAGCCGAAAGTGTTGCTGCCCCAGCTCATCGGCTCGCCGCGGCCGAGCAGCGATTCGCGCAGCGCGCGCACATAGCCGTCGAACCGATCGGCGTCCTCGGTGAAGACCTGCCGGAAGCCGCCGCCGATATTCAGCACGGTAGGTCTCAGCCCGTAACCGTAGGCTCGTTCGATCAGCGCCAGGCACGCGTCGATCGCGCGGACCCGTTCGCCGAGATCGCCGGAGTCCAGATGAAAGGCGAAGCCGAGCAAGTTGATTCGGCTGCGGTGTGCCGACAGCACGTCGAACGCACGCTGCATATGCGCGAGCGGCACCCCGAAACGACTGATCTGGCCCTCGTCGAATCCGGAAACCCGCAGCAGCACCGGCACTTCGGCGCGGTCACCCGCCAGCTCCGCGATCCGCCGCAGCTCCCAGAGGTTGTCCACGTTGATCGTGACGCCGCAGTCGATCAGATCACGCAGGAACACTTCCCCTTTCGGCCCGGTCACCTCGATCCGCATCGGCCCGAAGCCGCCGCCGATCGCGCTCGCCAGCTCCTGCGGAGAGGCGACATCGATGCAGATCCTGGCGTACTCGGCCGCACGGACGAAAGCGCGCGACTGATTGGCCTTGTGCGCGTAGCAGATTCGATGCCGCGGCAGTCTGCGGTCGAGCACCTCGCGGAATTGCCGCACGTTCTCCGCGTACACCTGGGGGAACACCAGGTGCACCGGTGCACCGAACCGGATCAGGGTCTCCGCCACCGCGTCCGGGGTATCGAGGAAGGCACGCACCAGCGGATGAAGCTTCGCGGGTAGCGCCGGTAACGGTGCTGTCATACCGCGGATTCCGACGGCTCGGCGGTCCTAGCGTCCTCCGCCGCGCGCTCCGGCTTCTCCGCGACCGGGTTGTAGCCACCGTCCCGAATGGCCTCGAAGGCCCTGGCCCGGTTGCGCGGACTACGGAATTCGGCAACCACCCGCTTGCTGATCAGATCGATCTCGACCACCCGGATGTCCATCGACTCCAGCACCCCGCCGATGGTCCGGACACAGTGCTTGCACGTCATGTCCGGCACATAGAACACCTGATCCTCGGCGGTGGCGGCGCGATCGGCGGTGTCCTCGTCCAGCGCGGCGCTCACCTCGACGAGCTCGCAGCGGGCGACGGCCTCGGTGAACACCGTGACGAACTGGTCGACCACCACCGGCAGGACGGTGTAGTGCCCGCCGCCGAGGTGATGCGGCATGGCGGCCAGGCAGGCGGGCCGGGTACCCGCGGGCAGCAGCGCGTACTGGCGCGAGATGAGGTCGAGGTCGTCGTGATATTTGGCGAGCGCCGCCGGGATGCTGAGGCCTTCTACATGGGTGGCCCGGCGCATCACGGTGTGCGCGTCGGCGATCGTCGCGTCCTTCATCGCCCGCAGCGTCGCGACGGTCTCGGCGGAGTAGCGCACCGTGCCGTCCGGCTGCGCGATGAGGGTCACCGGGATCATCCCGCGCCGGTAGGTCGACGCCTGCAACTCCCAATACCAGCGGGTGGCGACGGCCGAGAACAGTCCGGATTCGCGCATACCCGAGGCGAGTTCGATCGCGCTGCGATAGGGCGTCTGCCTGGCCAGCAGGGCATGCTGGGCCAATGCCCGCCCGGCGGCCTCGATGCCGACCCGGAAGATATCCATCGGCTCGTGATCGGTGGTGGTGCCGTCGAGCACCGCGTGCGCGCGCGGACCGAGCGCGGAAATGCGTTCGGCGAAGGCGGTATTGGCGTCGAGCGCGTGCCACAGCGCCAGCACGGTCTCGCGCATGGCGATCGGCACCAGCGGGCCGAGGCCGTCGGCGCGGTAGTGGCCGGTGTTCGGGATGCCGTCGCTGTCGGTCCAGGTGATCCGATGGGTGGCGCTGGTGACCTGATACGGCCGGCACGGTCGCATGAACCGCTCCAGGTACAACCGCTGCGAGTAGGTCAGGTGACTGTTCGGCTCGGTATGCAGTGCGGTGCAGGTGAATTCGAACCTGCGCTGCTCGGGGACGGCTACCGGTGTCGCGAACAGCCCCGGCTGGGCCAGCTCGGCGAGCACCCGGGACGCGGCTCGCCGGTCGTAGCGCGGGGTGTCCATTGTCATCTGACCTCCTCGGCAATCGTCATGACGCACTTGGTGAATCGGTCGATCTCGTCGGCGGTGTTGTAGATATGGGTGCTCACCCGCACCGAGTCGTCGGCCTGTGCGCCGTCGGCGGCCGTGCAGTGCAGGCCGGTGCGTACCAGGAAACCCAGTTCGCTCAGCACGAAGCCGAGGTCGGTCGCGGTGATCCCGTCGAGGGTGAACGAGACGATGCCGTAGCCGACCGGTGACGGCGTAAATGCGGGCCCAGGCAGGAATTCGAGGCCGTCGATCGGCCGGAGGGTGTCGATGAGCCGCACGGTCAGCTCGCGATTGTGTGCCGCGATGGCGCCGATATCGAACGATTCCAGCACCTCGAGCGCGCTGCCGAACGCGAGAATGCCGGGGATGTTGTGGGTACCGCCCTCGAGGAGCGCGGGCATCGCCGCTGGGACAAGCCCGGCCTCGCTCACCAGCACCCCCGAATTGCCGCCGGGCAGGAAGGGCACCAGTTTATCGTGGACTCGCCTGTGGCAGTAGAGGATTCCGGTTCCCGGTGCGCCGAACATCTTGTGCGCGGCGAAGATTGCGAAATCCGCGCCGAGTTCGGTCACATCCACCGGAACGTGCCCACCGCTCTGGCTGCAGTCGACGCACAGCAGGATCGCGGGGTCCAGCTTGCCGCGCAAGGGCGCCAAAGTCGTCAGTCCGCCGTACACGTGGTGCAGGTGGCTGGCGGTGATCAATCGGGTGCGCGGGGTGACCTTGGCGAGGATGTCGGCGGTGTCCGCCTCGCCACCGGCGGTCACCCGGTAGGGGATCAGCTCGATCCGGCGCCCGAAGCGCGCGAGCAGCCCGCGCAGGTGATGCCAGGGGTGCACGTTGGACGCGTGATCGGCTGGGCTGTACAGGATTTCGTCGCCGTCCTCCAGTACGGCCAGCCCCCAGGAGAGGGTGACGGCGTTGATTGCCGCGGTGGCGCCGCCGGTGAAGACCACCTCGTCCGGGTGTTCGGCACCGATGAAGGCGGCGGTGCGGTCCCGGATTCTGCTCAGGCGGGTGGTGAGGCTGGTCGCCCACGGGTACGTGCCGCGTCCGGCGTTGGCGGTGCGTGAGCTGTGATAGCGGTGAATGGTCTCGATGACCGGCAGCGGCTTCTGCGTGGTCGCGGCGCTGTCCAGATAGATCTCGGTGGAGTCGGCGAGTGCGGGGAAGAGCTTGCGGATGTCGGCGGGGGCGTGCGCCGCCGCCGGCGATAGTCGTCCGGCCGAGGCCCGCGCGAAATGCGGCCTCGAGGCATGGGATCGCAACGTGACGCTCCCTCCGCAAAACCGTTTCACAAGGTGCGTTGGACGCCACCAACGATACGCACTTCTGGCAGGTCTTCGAAGGATTCTCGTGGGCAACGGGTTTCACCTACTAGGGTGGAGCCATGTCTTTGACCTTGAAAGAGCGTCAAGAGTTCCTCGCGCAGCCGCATGTCGCGGCTTTGTCGGTGGCAGGTGGTCCCGACCGGGGTCCGCTGTCGGTGCCCATCTGGTATCAATACGAGCCCGGCGGCGAGCCGTGGGTGATGACCGGGGCCGATTCGCGGAAGTTACGGTTGATCCAGGAGGCCGGCCGGTTCACGCTGCTGGTGCAGCGGACGGAACCGACTACTCGATATGTTGCGGTGGAGGGTCCGGTCGCCAAGATCATCCCGCTCACCGAGGAGCTGCACGTGGAAATGGTGCGGCGCTACCTGACCGGCGACGCCGTCAACCACTACCTGAAGCAGGCGGAGGGCTTCGGCGATCAGGTCGTGGTGTACCTGCGGCCCGAGCACTGGCTGTCCGCCGACCTCGGCGGCGTGTGAGCCGGTCGGCTCAGTACTTGCCCTGAAGGTACTCGACCAGGTGCTGACGCTCGGTGGTCAGTTCGGAGATCGCGCTCTTCACCACATCGCCGATGCTGACGATGCCGATCAGTCGGCCCTGGTCGATCACCGGCAGATGCCGAATTCGATGCTCCGTCATGGTGTTTCGTAGTCCGTCGACACGGTCGTCGGGCGCGCAGCTGCGCACGTCGGTGGTCATGATCTCCGACACCGGGGTATCGAGCAGCTCCGCGCCGCGCGCATGCAGGTTACGCACCACGTCGCGTTCGGAGATGATCCCGACAATCCCTTCGCCGTCACGTGACACGACAACCGCACCGATATTGTGCTCGGCCAGCGTGGCCAGCAGGCTTCGAATTGTCGTGTCGGGTGCGACCATTGCTACGTCGCTACCTTTTCTGCGCAAGATCTCGGCTATTAGCATGCTGTCACCCATCCAGATGTCTGCGGCAGTTTCAGGATCCCAAGTTCGGGGGCTGGTGACCAGCACGAATCAGTTACAGGGTCACGGGGCGGTCACAGGCGGCGGGTGACACTGCGGTCCAGATCGCGGGCGAGCAGTGCGATGGCGGCCTGCGAAATCCCGGCGGAGGTGGCCAGATCGATGGTGGTGAGCTGCGCGATGCGGCGTAGTCGATAGTCGACGGTGTTGGGATGCACGTAGAGCTGACGTGCGGTGAGCTGCCGGTTCATATCGTTGCCGAGATAGGCGCGCATGGTTTCGAACAGTTCGGCGTGCGCTTCCAGCGGGTCGAGGATGGTGGCGATCCGCCGGGTCGCCGGGCCGCCGCGGGTGAGTTGGTACTCCACCGCCAGATCGGCCATGTGATACAGGCCAGGGGGCTTGCCACCGACCCGAACCAGATTGAGTAGTTCGTGTGCCTGGTCGGCGGATTCGGGGATCTCGTCGGTGTCGCAGGCGACGACGGTCGCCGTGAGCGGCACCTCGGCGGCCTCGGCCAGCTGCGCGAGAGTCTCGGCGGTGAGCGGGGTTTCGCCGTCGTCCACCGGGATGAGCATGGTGCCGCCCTTGGTGCTGAGCAATGCCAGCGCGCGGGAGGCGAACACGGTGGCCAAGGACGATTGCAGCCTGCGTAGTTTGCGCCGGGCCGCGACGTTCGCGTCGACCCGCGGATCGCGTTCGTCCGGATGTTCCGAAAGAGACAGGGCCACTACCTGATACGCGTCGGCGATCGGGATGCCCGCCTGCCTGGCGAGGGCTGAACTGCCGCGCCCGCTCAGGAGTGCCGAGGCCAGAGTTTGCGCGGCGGTCTGGTGTTCCTTGGCGACGAGATGCTGTTCGTCGACGTAGGCGTCGGCCACGGCGGCGGTGACGGCGGCCAGTAGTTCCAGCATGAGGTCGGTGGCGACGAGCAGCTCGTTGACGTCATCGGCCCTGGCCGGTGCGGTGACCAGGCCGAACGCGATGCGGACGCCTTCGTGGTAGCCGCGCAGAATAGTGCTGAGCGGAACGCCTTCGCGGGCCCACTGGGCGGCGGCCTCACGCACCTCGCCGAGTTGTTCGTCGCCGGGAACGGTACGCCGGTCGAACATTTCGGCCACCAAGCCCAGGCAGGTGCGGGTGAGTTTGGTGACGTCACCGCGCAATTGCTCGCCCGGCAGGGTGCGGCACGGTGCCATGCAGGTGGCGAAGTAACCCACCATCCGTGAGGCGACTCGGTCGGTGTTCTGCAGTGGCACCGAAGCCAACTGGCCACCGATTTCGAGCGCCGATTCTGGCGAATCGGGGGATAGATGCAGCGCGGAGAAGGTCATTCGGGTCGCTCCATTGCCACGTCGGGCGTAATAGAACTGTGCCCGAATCGTTCGGCTCACTATACGAAAGGGTCCTGCGCGTGGGAAGTTATCAGCGAGATCCCTTGGGAGCCTACGGCATTATGCGGTGACCCGTTCGTGACATACCACTACTGGCGAAACATCCACGCGGAATCCCGTTATGCTCCGTGGAATGTTCGGCCGGATGGATTAGCCGACATGTTCGAACACCGATCGGTAGCAACGGATTCGAGCGACTACTCGTCGTCGAGACCGGCGGAGAGGTAAGCGGCCGCGGCCAGCCACTGCCTGCACTGCGGGCCGTGCACCTCATGGGCGGCCAAGATATCCCGCGCCTGCCGATAGGTGAGACCGGGTGGTTCGACAGCGCAGTCGGATACCGGAACCGGAGCGGGACATTGCCGCAAAGTCTCGACGCCGGTGCCGATGACGGCAACCCGGCGGGGAGTCCGGAATGGCTGGCTCATTCGACCGCCCCTCGCGTGTGGCATGTGGGGAGTTGCTGTGTAGGCGCCGCCGGCTCGAACTCCCTGCGTACCTCCCCGATATGGGTACGAGTCTATGCCTGCGTCGCTTACAGATGCAAGTACATTTGCACGGACGCCGTCGATGAACAGCGACCGAAATCGGAGGGAACGGCGGCCCTTATCGACCGCCGTTATCGTCGTCGATAAGGCTACGGTGTGCGGGCTACCGCGCAGTAGGCGGAGATCGGCCTGGTCAGAGCCGTCTCGGAGGCCTCGGGGCGCCACTGGGTGATCGAAACGAAGCCGGGCTCAACGACTTCCAGCCCGTCGAAAAGCTCCCGGAGCTGTTCCTTCGGGCGCGGAATGTACGGCTTGCCGCCGGTGCCGATGTAGTTGTCGCAGAGCTGCACGAAGTCGGCGCTGTCGTCGGTGCCGTCCCACAGCACGAGGTAGCTGCCCGATGGCACGGCGGCCAGCACGGTTCGCACGATGCGCGACACGTCGGCGTAGGACTCGGCGTGGCCGAGCACGCCCATGAACATGACGCCGATCGGCTGGTCGAAGTTCAAGATATTGCGCGTGTCGGCGACGATGCGCTCGGGCTCGTTGTAGTCGGCCTCTATATAGGTGGTTACGCCTTCCCGAGTTGTGTTGGTCAACAGGGCCCTTGACTGAACGAGCACCATCGGATCGTTGTCTATGTAAACGACTTTCGACGCCGCGGCGATGCCCTGGGCCACCTCATGGGTGTTCTGCATGGTCGGTAGGCCGGTGCCGATGTCGAGGAACTGGCGCAGGCCGGCCTCGCGGGTGAGGTAGCCGACCGCGCGGATCAGGAACCGGCGCGATTGCACTGCCATGGTGACGATCTCGGGGTCCACGCCGATGCCCGCGTCGCCGGCGATCCGGTCGATTTCGTAATAGTCCTTACCGCCCATCCAGTAGTTCCAGATGCGGGCCGAGTGCGGGATGTCGGTCCGGATCACGGGGCTGTTGTCCGCGTGCGGCATGGATTGGGCTCCTCAGGAACGCCGGTGCGGGCACCGGTTGCCGGTGCCCGCCGGGGGGTGTCGCCAATGACTGAAATATCCGATCTGCCCTGCGACAGTACAAGATTCAACTGTGGTGGATGGTCGTGATCGACTGTCTGAGCAGGGGGTTCGCCAGGCGAAACATCGGTGCGTCAGATCCCGGACCGAGTGGTCCGAATTAGTAGGCGCGCGGGGGCGAACTTCGTGCTATCGTCCAAACTGTCGGTGCAAATGCAAGAACGTTTGAGCGTGCATCTGCACGAACTGATCAGCCGAACATTGGCGTAACCGAGGAGTGGGGAACATGTCGGATACATCCACCAACAAGATCACTGGCTCGTGGCGAAAGAGCACCTACAGCAATCCGAGCGGGAACTGCGTCGAAGTCGCCGAGGCGACCAACGGCCAGGTCGCCGTACGGAACTCCCGGGATCCCGAAGGCGGGGTGCTGTTCTACACCCGCCCGGAAATCGACGCGTTCGTCCGCGGCGCGAAGGCCGGAGAGTTCGACTATCTGACGAGTTGAGCGGTAACATAAGCGATCGGTGCGGTGTGTTTCGCGACAGGTGGTTGTGACACACTGTGGGCAACCCCCCGAGTATCGGAGACGAACTCAATGATCGCTGAACCCGACGACGATGGTCTGGTGCATCCCGTTGTCGCGGAACGTGGTCCGACAGTGCTGCGTATTGCACTCGGCGGCCAGTTGCGCAGACTGCGAGAAGCCAGGGGCATCACCCGAGAAGCAGCGGGCGACGCCATTCGTGGCTCGCACGCGAAGATCAGTCGTCTCGAGTTGGGCCGCACCGGTTTCAAAGAACGTGACATCAGGGACCTGCTGTCGCTGTACGGCGTCAACGACACCGAAGAGCGGGAGAAGTTCCTCGATCTGGCCAGGCAGGCGAACGAGCCGGGATGGTGGCATCGCTACAGCGATCTGCTGCCCCAATGGTTCGGCACCTACCTGGGTCTCGAACAGGCGGCGAGCAAGATCCGCACCTATGAGGCGCATCTTGTTCCCGGACTACTGCAAACACCCGAATACACCAGGGCGGTAGTCGCCCTCGGCTACGAAGATGCCGACACGGATCGGCGGGTTCAGGTACGGCAACGCAGGCAAGAGATTCTGCACCGCTCCGATCCGCCGATCGTGTGGGCGGTCATCGATGAAGCCGCGTTGCATCGACCGGTCGGCGGTCCGCGCGTGCATCGCGAGCAGATGGAACACCTGATCGAACTAGCTCAACTGCCAAACGTCACGGTACAGGTGTTGCCGTACTCCGCAGGCGAGCACGCCGCCGCGGGTAGCTCGTTCAGCATTCTGCGCTTCTCCGAATCCGAGCTCCCCGACATCGTCTACCTCGAACACCTGACCAGCGCCCTCTACCTGGACCGCAGACAAGACCTCGCACTGTATCTCTCGGTCATGGACCGACTCAGCGTGCAGGCCGAGCGGCCGGAGAAGTCGATCGAAATCCTGGCGAAGTACGCCGAAGGCTACGATCGCTGATCACCCCTGCGAGGGGACCCATGCGGGTGCGCGCGGATGCCAGCTATCCGTCAGCGCTGCCCCATG
This sequence comes from Nocardia ninae NBRC 108245, assembly GCF_007990755.1. Lineage (GTDB taxonomy): Bacteria > Actinomycetota > Actinomycetes > Mycobacteriales > Mycobacteriaceae > Nocardia > Nocardia ninae. Next base: position 36,210 of record NZ_BJXA01000053.1, read on the forward strand.
ATCTGAGCTCTGCCGCAGTCGCCTTGCCGCGCGCTGGGCCACCGGGGTTCGACGGCGCCTGTGGCGCACCGCAACTCGATGGGGTAGCCCTTTCCGTGCCGACGGCACTGCACAGTGCCCGGTCAGCGAAGCCGAACAACTCAACGCGAACGCGCGGTGGTCCAGCACCGGACAACTCGGCATCGGAAGCTCGCCACCCGCAGCAGGCGCTGAGCAGTCCGGCAGGGCCACTGAGCAACTGGGTGCGGCTGCCGGGCGGCTGTCCGTTGGCCCTGGGCAGCCGACCGAAGGTACGGGGCAACTCGGCGGGTGCGCTCGGCCCTGAGGCTTGGCTGCGCGATTCGCCGCACGCGTTGACCGGCGGGCCGGTTCCGTCGCGCAATTCGCTAGGGACACTAAACAACTGGACGTCGACCCTCAGCCGCCGCCACCACCATTTGCAGCCAGCGGGACACCACGGCAGCCCCCACCGAATGGGACCACCGCGATGTCCCGCCCACCAACACCATCCGCACCCAACGGGACACCACAGCGCCATTTGTCGAGCGGCCCCGCCCCCAAGTCCCACTCGCGAATGCCGTCGGTGCCCGACGGGACGCCACTGCGCCAGCTGGGCTGGCCGGGACTTCGCCACAGGAGCTGGCAATTCGGCGTGGCCGCTGGGCATCTCGGCTCAGCCGGCGCGCAATTCGCCGGCGCGCTGAGCATTCGGATGCGAGCGCCGGGTATGCGAGGCAGCTCGCCGGGGCCGCTGAACAACCGGGCGTGGGCGCCGAGCAACCGAGCGCAGGTTAGGCGGAGTTCCAAGGCGGGGGCCCTGCGCAATCGGGGGTGGCCGCCGGGCAACTGGGCGCGGCTGCCGGACGGCTGGCAGTTTGCGCTGAGCAGTCGGCCGCGGGAACGGGGCAACTCGGCGTGGGCACCCAGCACTGAAACTTGGCTGCGCGATTCGCCGGACGCGTTGACCGGCCTGGCCTGGTCCGTCGCTCAATTCGATAGGGACACTAACCAATTGGGCGTGGATCCTCAGCCCCCGCAACCACCATCCGCGGCCCGCTGGACGCCACGGCGACCCCCACCGAATGGGACACCCGCCATGTCCCGCCCGCAAACACCGTCCGCGGCCAACGGGACACCACGGCGCCATTCATCGAGTAGCCCCGCCATCAAGTCCCACTGCCGAATGCCGTCCGCGGCCAACGGGACACCACTGCGCCAGCTGGACTGGCTGGGACTTCGCCTCCGGGTCTAGCAATTTGGCGCGGCCGCTGGAAACCTTGGCTCGGCCGCCTCGCAATTCGACCGGCGCGCTGGGCATTCGGATGCGAGCGCAAGGTACGCGGGAGAGCCTGGCTCGGCCGCTGAGCAATCGGGTGCCGGCGCTGAGCAGCAGGGTGCGGGTTATGCGAAGTTGCGGAGTGGGGGCCCTGCGTAATCGGGCGTGGTCGCTGGGCAACCGGCCGGGGGAACCGGACAACTCGGCAGGGGCGCTCGGTCTCGGGGCGTGGCCGTCGCGCAATTCGCTAGGGGCGCTAAGCAACTGGGTGTGGGTACCGCGCGATGCGGCGAGCCGATGGGACGACAGATCTGAAGCGTTGCGCAACGGGGCGGTGCCGCTGCGCAACGGAGCGCGAGCGCTGTACGACTCGGCGCTGGGGCCGCATGATTCGGCGGGGGAGCCGCGCAACCAGGCGGAGGTGCCGAGCGACTGGTCTCGGCTGCCGCGCGATTCGCCGGAGACGTTGGCTGGCTCGGCGGGTCCGGCGCGCAATTCGCTAGGGGCGCTGCGCAACTGGGCGTCGATGCCGTGCGATGCGGCTGGCCGGTGGGGCGACAGATCTGCAGCGGCGCGCAACGGGGCGGTGCCGCTGGGAGATGGAGCGCGAGCGCTGAGCGGCTCGGCGCTGGGTCTCATGATTCGGGAGCGCCGCGCAATCAGGCGCGAGCGCTGAGTGGCTCGGCAGGGCTGCCGCGTGATTCGGCAGGGGCGCGGAGCAGCGGGGCGCGGGTGCGCAGCTTCGGCGTGGCCTCTTAGCTATTCGGCGGTGCCGGCGAACGACGGGACCTGGGCGCTGAGCAACGGGGCGGGGGCGCTGGGTGGCTCGGCGCGGGCTCGTGGGCCTTCACCAGGGCTGCGGCACACTTCGGCGGATCGCGCGGCGGCTCGAGGTGGAGGCCGGGGGGCGCGAGTGGGCGGCTCGGGTGGGGGTGGGGCCGTAATGCCTTGTGCCGCAAGTCCTGGGCCGGAGGGTGGATCATCGCCAGTGGAGCAGGGTGGCTCAGTGCTTGCGGCACAAGGCAATTCGGTGTCCGCCGGACATCGGGCTGCCCGGAAGTGTTACTGCCTGATGAAGCTGGAGGCAATCCGCCAGAACGTCGAAGGCTGCAGTGTATGGAAATCCCAGTCGTCGACGACGTCGTGCGCCGTGGTGACGATCCGGTCGATGTCGAAGTCATGTCGGGTGGCCGCACCCTTGGATTCGACGGCATCGATGACGAACGCGACGGCGGTTTCCCGCGAGTACGCGGTGTTCCTTTGGCCGCTACGGGCCGACGGTGTGCTCATTTTTGTACCGTTCGCTGGCTTGTCGACCAGTGCGGCGGCGGCTATTCCGAGCCGGCCGCCGGCGGAAAGTGGTTGGTTCATTCGAACGCCCCTGACGTTTGGCGGCAGCGGACCCACGGCGACTTCGGCCTTCGGCTCGACCATGCGGCCTCCCCTGGTTGTCCCCTGTAAAGCGTTGCGCGACTGAGTTTAGGTCGCTGTGCCTTTCAGATGCAAGTACATCTGCACGATCGATTTGCAAGCGCACGTGCGGGATTTGGCGTCTGCAAGTTTGCTGACACGTTGTCCCAATAAGACGATCAGTTGGCAAAAAGGACGTCTGTGCTGTAGTGAATCTGCGTGCCGGGTTCTACATACCGGTCGGCCGCTGCCCGCATGGCCAGAAAATGTTCGGTGAAACGGTGCGCCTCGGCCGCTTCGTCGTCGGTATATAGCTGGTAGAGGAAGAATCGATGCGGATCGACGCGGTCGGCACAGACATCGAAGCGCAGACAACCCGGCTCGTCGCGCAGCGCCGACACCGCACTGCGGGAGATGGCATCGAGGAAGTCGGCGCGCGATCCCTCCCGGATTTTCATGGACACGATGCGGCTGAACAAGTTTGCTCTCTCCTAACGAGAACGGGATGGTCAATCGGCAAGGGGGGCAGCATTTTCCGAAACGACGCCCGCGGCGAGCTCGGCGACCGCCCTGCTGATCGCCGTGTCGCCGGAGACGAGTTCGAGTGTCGCGCCCGCGGTGTGTGTCGCGGGCAGCAGTTCGGCCAGCACGGCGGCCACGTCGGCCCGGGGGATGTCGCCGCGCGGAACGCGGGGTGCGGCCAGGGTGACCAGTCCGGTACCCGCGGTATCGACCAGGCGCCCCGGTCGCAGGATCGTCCAGTCCAGCACGCGCTCGCGCAGGTCGTTTTCGGCCTGTGTCTTGGCATCGATGTAGGCGGCCCAGATGTCGTCGCTCCCGGGTGCGGGAGGTTGACCGGCGCCCATCGTGGAGATCTGCACGAAGCGCCGCACGCCTGCCCGTTCGGCGGTGTCGGCCAGCCGGACAGAGCCGTCCCTGTCGACAGTGTACTTGCGTTCGGCGCTGCTGCCCGGTCCCGCGCCTGCGGCGAAAACGACTGCGTCCGAACCCTTCACGGTATCCATCAGGTGTGCGGTTGCGGCGTGCTCCAGGTCGAGCACGGCGGGTTCGGCGCCGACGGCGGTCACGTCGGCGGCGTGGTCGGGATTGCGGATGAGCGCGACGACCTCGTCGCCGCGGCGGGTGAGCAGGTCGGCGAGGAGGAGGGCGATCTTTCCGTGTCCGCCTGCGATGACAATGCGCATGGGTCGGTCCTTCCGATCGGGGGCGGTCCCGGACTCAGCGTTCGGGGCCACCCGGGTTGCAGCGCGCATCGACGGTGGCTTGATAACCGACCGCCGGGCGCCAGGGTTCCAAATTCCAACTCGTTTTGTTCGGCTCGACCAATCGTGCCCAGATCCAATGACAGATGAATTGATCACGCATGCCGGGCGTGTCCGCGTCCGGCGATTCCGTCAGCACTTCCTGCCAGGCGCGTTCATCGGTGCCCGGAAAAGTGGTCTGCCGTCCGGCGTTTGTCGGGTAGACGCGCAGCCGTGACCCGTCCACGGTGTCGGTCCACTCGACGTGGTCGATCAGCGGCATCCCTGCGTAGGGGTCGACGGTGGGTGTGGCAGCTGTCCGGGAGGTGCCAGGAGCTGCCGTGGTCGTCCGGGACGGCAGTGGGGCGGAGGTCGTGACGGAAGGCGTGGCAACCGCCTGGTCGGCCGGGGCATTCGACCCGCAGGCCGTCGGCAGCAGTGCGGCACACAGCAGCACCGACGTCCTGGCCTGACGCGCGAGATCGGACCGCCGCGACGCGCGAGTCGGCCGATTCGGCTGCCCCACTCCGGCTCCTTCCGCGTCGCGTCCGGACCGTCGGTGATCCGGCCCCGCCCTCCGAGCCTAGCGACCGCCCGGTACCTACGGCGTCTTCGCCGACCGCAGCGGAGCCGGGCCGCACCCCGGTGACACTCGCTCGGATGGCATGCTGCCCCCGGTTAGGCCACCGATTGTGGTGGCTTGCTCCTGGAGACCCGGATAGGGATAGTCGTTCGATGATGTGTACACGGATCATGGCGGGGGCGGCCGGGGTCGTGATCTCGGTGGGCCTCGCGTTCGCGACGCCCGCGGTGGCGGCAGTGGGTGAAGCACCGGGCACGGTGACGAATTCGGTGGAACTGACCGGGCGTTTCCGGGTGGACGGCGCGGCGACGGCGGAGCGGCTGACCTATTGGTCGCGCGGACCACGCGGACCGATGCAGAGCACCGGGGTGATCTACGTACCCGAGGGCACGCCGCCACCGGGCGGCTGGCCGATCGTCGCCTACGCGCACGGCACAACCGGTATCGCCGATCAGTGCGCGTTCACGCTGGAACCTCGCGTGTACTACCTCGATACGTTGTATCCGGAGCTGCTGCGGGCGGGGTACGCGGTGATGGTCACGGACTACGTCGGCCTCGGCACCCCCGGCACGCACCCCTACCTGGACGGACCCTCGCAAGCCCGCAGTGTGATCGACGGTGTCCGTGCCGCGCGGGCGATCGCACCGGAACTGGGCACCAAGTGGGCGGTGTTCGGCCAATCGCAGGGCGCGCAAGCCGCGTTGTTCACGGCGCACCTCGCGCCCGCCGACGCGCCGGAACTGCAACTGCGCGGCGCGGCCGCCACCGGTCCGCCGTCGAACCTCGAGTTGCTCATCCCGCTGGCCGGCCCGTGGATACCGCGGCTGCCGCTGGAGAAGACCCCCGCGTACGTGGCCATGCTGCTGGCCGGATTGCGCGCGAGCGCACCGGAACTCGACGTCGACAGCTACCTGACCGAGGCCGGTCAGGAGGCCTTGCGGGTGGTGGAGTCGGAGTGCATCACCGAGGCGAATGCCAGGCTGGCCGACGTCGCGATCGGCGCGATGCTGGCCAAGCCGCTCGACGATCCGGCGCTGTGGGCCGCCGCGCGGGCGATGATGCGGATACCGACCGCCGGGTACACACTGCCGCTGTTCGTCGGGCAGGGCCTGACGGATATGGAGGTGCCGCCGCCGTTGACCGCCAAACTGCTTGCCGAGCTGCGGTTGTCGGGCACCGACCTGGAAACCCACCTCTATCCGGGCGATCATCTGGGTGCCGCGCGGGCGGCGCTGCCCGATGCGGTGTCCTTCCTGCATCGTGTCTTGGATTCGGCCTAGCGGAACCTTTGAATCTGCACTCGGTGCCGACTGGCGTGCGGTGCCGACCTGCGGAATGTGCTGAAACACGGTGACTTCCGCCGCCCGCCCAGCGAAATTCGTTCAGTGCCAGAGCGATCGGCAGGGGAGTCGGCGTAACCCGGGCCGCACCATGCCGTCCACCGTCACCGTGAGCCCGGCGTGCACTGCGGCGGAGGTGAATTCCCAGGCCTCCGTGCTGCTTGCCGCGTATTCGAGGACCAGCGCGTCATCGGGAGTCGGGCCGTCGAAGTAGACGGTGACGCGCCGCGTGGGCGCCTCGTCGATGTTCTCGCGGTAAGCCAGTCTGCGCACAGTGCCGTCCATGCCACCGTCTCCTTCCGGACCGGGCGCGGCAACCGCGCCGGGTAGTTGTGAAGGTAAGGCCAGGCCATGGACCGGAACATGTTCCGTCTCGTTGGCTGGACATGTCACAGGGCCGCCGCGCGATGGTGGGGTCGTGTCACGAGCGAATGCGGACAACCATCACAGACCGGTCGCTCCAAACTTGTGAGATCTCAACATGATCTCCCCCCGCTCTGCCGCTCGTCGGCGAAATTGCCGAGGATGAGTCACAACGTTGGACCCATTCGAGAGGCATCTATCGATGAGTCAGGCCCTACGTTCTATGGGCAGGGGAGCGACCCGTAACAGAGTGTTCCGCGCGTTGGGCGCGATGGCCGTCGGGCTGGCGCTCGTCGCCACGATGGCCGGACCCGGTACCGGCTCCCCGTTGTATCCCGCACCCGACCCCGACCCCTTCTACTCGACCCCGGCCGATATCGCCGACAAGAATCCCGGCGATGTCCTCGCGACCAGGGTGATGCCGCCACTGTTGATCTTCCCGGACACCACGGTGACGGTCGTGCGGTTCCGTTCCACCAGCTCCGAGGGCAAACCGATCGCGGCGACCACCACCGTGCTCACCCCCCGCGCGCACGTCGAGGATGGGCCGCTGCTGTCGTTCCAGCACATCATCAACGGGCTCGGCGCCGAATGCTCGGTCTCCAAGGTCCTCTACACCGACGACCCGAATCTCGTCGTGCGCGAGGCGCCGGGCTGGAACGTGCTGTTGCAACGCGGCTGGACGGTGGCGCTGCCCGATCACCTCGGCCCGAATTTCGCCTACGGCGCCGCGAAGCTGGGCGGTCAGATCACCCTCGACGGCATCCGCGCGGTCAAGCAGGTGGCCGAACTGAAAGTGCGGCAGAGCCCGGTATCGATGGTCGGCTACTCCGGCGGCGGCATGGCCACCGCGTGGGCGGCCGCGCTCGCTCCGAAGTACGCACCCGAACTGGATATCGCGGGCGCGGCGATGGGCGGCGTGCCGATGAACCTGGTGAAGATGCTGGAGGGCCTCGGTCTGGGCTCGCATCCGGTGTTCGGGCTCGCGCTGGCCGCGGGTCTCGGTCTGGAACGCGAGTATCCCGAGCGCTTCCCGCTCAGCGAGCAGCTGAACGAGCGTGGCCTCGCCGCCCGCGCGAAGATGGCCAACAGCTGCACGAACGACATTCTCTCCGCGGGTGCGGGCAAGGGCGCGCTGGACTTCGCGAAGTCGACGTCGATGATCAACGACAGCACCGCCCGCGCGGTGGTGGAGGAGAACAGTCTGGAGCTCTACGACGGCGTGCCGAAAACGCCGGTGTTCGAATGGCATTCGCCGATCGACGGGCTCATCCCGATCGACGCGGTGGTGAACACCGCCAAGCGCTGGTGTGCCGCCGGGGCGGCGGTGCAGTCCGAACAGATCCCGGTGCCCGACCATCTCACCGCGGCGGTGCTCGGCATCCCGACGGCGCTGAACTGGCTCGACGCCCGCTTCCGAGGGGAGCCCGCCCCGAACAACTGCTGAAAGCACGCGCAGCAACCGCGCCGAACCCGACTCGCCACGAGCGGCATTCGGCTCGGTTGTTGCGGTTCGGCTACGTGTCACCCACAACTCGGTCGTTTCGGCGCGTCGCAGCGCGTACGGCGGGTTAGCCTGACTGTCTGGTACAACAGGGCCTTTCGGGGGCGCACGTCGCATCTCCCTGCGCGCCAGGTGAACCCGACGTCCGCACCCAAAGGCGTGTGCCATGAGATGCTTACCCGCCATTGCCATGGCACTGCTGCTCGTCTGCCCGACCACGCTGGGGCAGGCGGCCGCCGAGCCGTTGCCCGCGCCACCCGGTCTGCCCGCGTTGCCGGAGTTCCCCGGCCTGTTCCCGCCACCGCCGGACGGTGGTTCGCTGCTGCCCGGCGTGCAGAAGCTGATCGATCAGGTCATCCCGCCGCCGCCGATCGCACCCGCCCCCGAGTCGGCCACGCCCGGTTGGCAGGCCAGCAGCTTGGGACCGTCGGTGGTCGCCTTGCGCGACGCGTCGATGCCAGCGAATATCGGTGATCCGATGTTCGATGCCTGGCCTGCTGACCTGGCGGACCTGGCCCCGGGCCAGGTCATCGAGGTCAGGGACATCACCGCGACGGCCGCCCCGCTGATGCTGCTGCCGACCCAGCGCGCGCAACTGCTCAAGTACCGCACCACCGACGCGCACGGCGCGCCCTCCTTCGCGACCGCGACCCTGGTGGTGCCGAGCGCGGCCTGGCCGGGGCAGGGGCCTCGTCCGGTGGTGGTCAACAATCTGCCGATCGACGCACTCGGCCGCAGCTGCACGGCCGGATACACGCTGGCGCACGGCCTCAACCCCGACACCAGCGTCACCGATTTCATCCCGCCGACCAGCTACGTCGCGGCGCTGCGTGGCTACGCGGTGCTCATCCCGGATCACGAGGGCCCGCGGATGGCCTACGCCGAGCCGTTCGTCGCAGGCCATGCGGTGCTCGACGGCATCCGCGCGGTGCGCGGCCTGCTCCCGGCCGAGTTCGGCGCGAGCAAGTTCGGCATGGCGGGCTACTCCGGTGGCGCCATCGCCACGCACGGTGCGGTGAAGTTGATCGACGGGTACGCACCGGAATTGGCGGACGTCATCGTCGGCGCGGTGCTGGGCGGCGTGCCTGCGGACTACGAGATCCTGGCGCGCAGCATGAACGGCAACCTGGCCTCGGCGATCTTCATGGGCGCGGTGTTCGGCATCGGCCGGGAGCGCCCGGAGATCCTCGCACGCATGAACAATCTGGCGCAGTGGGTGGCGACCTCGCCGGTGAAGAACCTCTGCGGCAGCACCTTCGGCGCGATCGGTCTGCTCATGCTGCCGATCGATATAGCCGCCAATATCCCCGACCCGCTGCACTCCGAGGTCGCGTCCGAGATCTACCGAGTGACCAGGATGGCGGAGATGAAGTCGGGCACGCCGCTGTATATCTACAACGGCGAGCAGGAATTCTGGATCCCGGCCGAAGGTGCGCGCAATCTCTATCTCGAGCAATGCCGGCTCGGCGTCCCTTCGGTGTATCGCAGTGTCCTCGGCGAGCACATCATCGCCGGCGGGCTCGGTTATCCGGAAGCGATGCTATGGCTCGATGATCGGCTGCAAGGAGTACCCGCACCGAATGAGTGCTGACGATTTGCGGAACCCCGGCGCGTCGTCAAGCCCACTGAATTATTGCTGTTAGCGTTTGCCGCGTTTGTCGCGATCTATGACCGACCACAACCCTTTCACGATGTCGGTTGGGCGACGTCCGGACTTGCCGCCCGCGCGATTCGACTCTGCCGTGTTTCGGTATTGTGGGCCGGTCCGGGCGGGCTCGACGCCGGGACTTTTCGAAAGAGGCAGATGAACGACATCACGACCACCGCGTCCGAACAGGCCCTGGCCTTGGTGGGGCGGCACTACCGGATGACCGAGCACTACGAGGTAGGGCGCGAGAAGATCCGGGAATTCGCCCGTGCCGTACACGAGCGGCATCCGGCGCACTGGCACGAGGCGGCCGCCGCGGAGCTCGGCTACGACGCCCTGATCGCGCCGCTGACCTTCACCTCGATCGTGCTGATGTTGATGCAGCGCAAGATGTTCGAGTCGGTGCTCACCGCCTACGACATCGGCCAGGTGCTGCAGACCGAGCAGTCCATCGAGGTGCACCGTCCGGTGCTGGCCGGCGACCAGTTGCACTGCGTCTCCTACATCGAGTCGTTCCGGCAGTTCGGTGACAAAGACTTCATGGTGACCAAGAGCGTGCTCACCAACCAGCACAAGGAACTGCTGCAGATCGCGACCTCGACCGCCGTCGCGCAGACCGGCGTCGATATCGCCACCGAGCTGCGGTCCGCGGTCGACGGCGTCATCATGACCGGCCAGTCGACCGCCGACCGGCACGACGCCGCCACGCAGCGGACCTCGCTCGGCGAGGACGCGGGTGTGGTCGAGTGCTTCGACGAACCCGTGCGCACCGACCCGCTCGACCGCAAGCGGACCCCGCGCACCGTGCCGAGTTTCGACGAACTGTCCGTCGGCATGGAGCTGCCCGTGCACTCGATGCCGCTGTCGCGCGGCGACCTGGTGAATTACGCAGGCGTGTCCGGTGATTCGAATCCGATCCACTTCAGCGACGCGGTCGCGCGCAGTGCGGGCCTGCCGGACGTGGTGTCGCACGGGCTGCTGACGATGGGTCTCGGCGCGGGGTATCTGACCTCGTGGCTCGGCGATCCCGCCGCGGTCACCAGCTACGGCGTGCGGTTCGCCGGGTTCGCGCCGGTCGCGGCGACCAAGTCGAGTGCCATCGAATTCCGGGGCAAGATCAAGTCGCTCGACCCGGAACGGCGGACCGCGACCGTTGCCCTCACCGCCACCTGCGACGGCCGCAAGCTGTTCGGTCGCGCGACGGCCGAGGTCGCGCTGCGCTGATCCCGCGTCCTGAGCCGGTGCCTGTATCCATTGAGCTGGTGCTGTATCCATTCCGAGCCGACCCTGTATCGAGGGCCCAGAGCCGGGCACAGGGTCTTTGGTCAGTAGAAACAGACAAGCTTCGCATGGCAGACTCGATCTATGCGTCCTTCGGAGGTGCGTCAGTCGGCTGAATCCCCGCTGATCGGTGGGGCAGTTCCGACGGGCGCGCCGACGGTGCTGCGCATGATGCTCGGCAGCAGGCTGCGCAAACTCCGTGAGGCCTGCGGGATGACCCGCGAGGACGCGGGCGAGGCCATTCGCGGCTCGCACTCGAAGATCAGCAGGTTGGAGCTCGGCCGCACCGGTTTCCGGGTGCGGGATCTGACCGATCTGCTCGACCTCTACGGGGTCACCGACCCCACCGAGCGTGAGGAATTCCTGGAGCTGGCGCGGCAGGGCAATCAGTCGGGCTGGTGGCACCGCGACAACGACTGGCTACCCAAGTGGTACGACACCTACCTGGGTCTCGAACAGGCGGCAACGCTGGTTCGCGCCTATGAACCGCGCGCGGTGCCCGAACTCTTGCAGACCCCGGAGTACGCCCGCGCGCTGCTGTCGCTGGCCCACTCGGGCGAGCTACAGCCCGATATCGAGCGCCGGGTCGCGCTGCGCATGCGCCGCCAAGAGATTCTGGACCGGCCGCAGCCGCCGCAGCTCTGGGTGATCGTGGAGGAAGCGGCGTTGCGCAGGCCCATCGGCGGTTCCGCGGTGTGGAACGCGCAGATCAATCATCTGCTGAAGGTCGTCGAGAAGCGCAACATCACCGTCCAGGTGCTGGCCGACCATGTCGGCGGACCCGCGCTCGCCGACGGCGCGTTCACCATGCTCCGCTTCGCCGAGTCCGACCTGCCCGACATCGTCTATCTCCAGCAGCTCACCAGTGCGCTGTACCTGGACAAGCAGGCCGACGTGGACGCGTATCGCGCCGTGGCCAACCAACTTTCGGTGCACGCCGCGCCGCCGGAGTACACCGTCTCGCTGCTGGAAGCGCTGCGCCGCCGTCAGCCGCCGATCCTCGATCAGCCAGCCGGTACCCGCCGGGTCTGACGGCATTTCGTCACGTGATTCCGCTCGGCCGAAGTGGATTCGGCCGAGCCGAATTGGGCACCCGATACTCGAAAAGACTGGACGTTCGCGCTCTGTAGCGCGCTCGGCCGGGGTCGGTCCGAGTGACCCCGAAACCGAGTCCTCGCAGGGCGCGAAGTATTGTCCCACTGGGACAATAAGGTGGTAAAGTGACATTATGAGCGACACCGGTGTCGATCTCGATGGCCGCAGGCTGCGGACCAGGCGCAGCCGGGAAGCGCTGTCGCGTGCGGCCTTCGAGCTGCTCACCGAGCGGGGGCTCGGCGCGGTGGCCGTCGAGGACATCGCGGTGCGGGCCGGCGTCACCCGGCGCACCTTCAGTCGGCATTTCACGTCCATCGCGGAGGCGATCCTCGGCGATGTCGACCAAGACGTCCACCTGTTCAACGAGGCGCTGTGCCGCCGGCCGGCGGACGAATCGCCGCTGGTCGCCTACCGCAACGCGGTGCACGACTGGTTCGACGCCGAATACGGCGGCGAACGCGCCGCGCTGCTGGCCAGGCGCTGGGCGCTGTTCCAGCGCTTCGAGGAAGAACCCGAACTTTTCGCCGGATATCAGCGCATCCGCATCGAAGGTCAGCGAGAATCGGTGCGGATCATTGCCGCCCGGCTCGGCGTCGACCCGGAGCGGGACCTGCGCCCGGCCACCGCGGTGGCCGCGGGTGCGGGCCTGCTGATCTCGGCCTTGCAGACCTGGGCCGCCGGCGACGATCCGAGCGGCCTGCCCGACCTCATCGAGGGATATTTCGACACACTCGTCGCACTCACCACCGAATTCCGGACCGAGGAGTCACCATCATGACCACAGGGTCGGTGAATATGTATCGCAGGACGTGCCGTCGCGTCGGACTGGACCGAAATCCCATGCGGCGCAGAGAAGACCGCGTGCAGACCATGGTGGGGGTAGCCCTGGCGCTGGTGTTCCTGATACTCGTTCCGGTGCTGGTGATGACGGTGGGCGCGCGGGTCTATCACACTGAAACCGCTGTGGTGCAGGCGAAAACGGCACAGCTGCAGCGGATCGAGGCGACGGTGACCGAGACCGGCAAGGCGCCGCTGTACGCGCCGATCATGCCCGCCAAGGTCCGGTGGACCGACGCCGACGGCGTGGTGCACAACGAGGACTACCAATCGACCACCGTCGTGCAACCCGGTCAGGCCGTGACCATTTGGCGCAACAGCGCGGGCAAGATCGTCGAACCGCCGTCGCCGAGCCAGGCGCTCAGCAAGGCGGTGCTGTTCACCACCGGCGCGGTGCTCGGCACCATGGCCGTGGCGGCCGGCTGCTACTGCACGCTGCGCAGCAGCCTCGACCGCAGGCGGCTGCGGATGTGGGAAATGGAGTGGGCGACAGCGGATCTGCGCTGGGGTAGCCACAGCTGACTCGAATACGTCACTGGCAGCGTCCGGTCGCGTTGTGACACAACGCAACCGGACGTGCTCGACTACACCGGCAAGAGGCTGTGCTTGCGCGGATTCGGCTTGGCGGTGTTCTTGTCGCGCAGCAACCGCAGGGCCTTACGAATCTCCAGCCGCGTCTGCGACGGTTCGATAACCGCGTCGATGTAGCCGCGTTCGGCGGCGATCCACGGCGTGGCCATGGTGGCGTTGTAGAAGTCGATCATCTGCTGGCGCACCGTCGCCCGCTGATCGACCGGGGCGGCCTCGAGCTGCCTGCGGCCGACGATGCCGACCATGCTCTCGGCGCCCATCACCGCGATCCGGGCGGTCGGCCAGGCCAGGCTGATATCGGCGCCGAGCTGCTTGCAGCCCATCACCGCGTAGCCGCCGCCGTAGGCCTTGCGGGTCACCACCGTCACGATCGGCACGGTCGCCTCGATGACCGCGCGGAAGAAGCGGCCGCCGCGCTTGATCACCCCGCTGCGCTCCTCCTCGATGCCCGGCAGCACGCCGGGGGTGTCGACCACGAACACGAGGGGCAGCCCGTAGGCGTCGCACAGGCGGATGAAATGGGTGGCCTTGTCCGAGCACTGCGCGTCGAGCGCGCCGCCGAGCACCTGCGGCTGATTGGCGACGACGCCGACGCTGCGGCCGTCGACCCTGGCGAAACCGGTGATCAGGTTCTGCGCGGTGGCCGCGCCCATCTCGTGGAAGTCGCCGTCGTCGAAGATCCGCACGAGGATCTCGTGCATGTCGTAGCCGACCTTGTCCGAATCCGGGATGATCGAATTCAGTTCCAGGTCGTGGCTGGTCACCTCCGGCTCCAGGCCGGGGTTCACCACCGGCGGCAGCTCCAGGCAGCTCGACGGCAGGAAGCTCAGGTAGCTGCGCACCCAGTCGAAGGCGGCCTGCTCGTCGGGCGCGACATGGTGCACCGTGCCGTTGCGGGCCAGCGCCGCGGCGCCGCCCAGCTCGTCCGCGGCTCACGTCGGCGCCGGTCACCTCCCTGGTGACCTCGGGGCCGGTGACGAACATGTACGACTTCTCGGTGGCGACCAGCACGTCCATATTGACCGGGCCGTACACCGAACCGGCCGCGCACTTGCCGAGCATGATGGCCACCTGCGGCACATAGCCGGACATGTCGCCCTGGCGCCGGCACATCAGGGCGTACCAGGCCAGTGAGGTGACCGCGTCCTGGATACGGGCGCCGCCGGAGTCGTTGATCGCCACCACCGGGCAGGCGTTCTCGTAGGCGAACTCCATCGCGGTGGCGACCTTGCGGCCGAACATCTCACCGACCGAACCGCCGTGCACGGTCTGATCGTGCGCGATCACCACGACGGGCCTGCCGTCGATGCGGCCGCGGCCGGTCACCACGCCGTCGCCGTACATGGCGCCCGGTTGCGCCGTTTGGCGCATCAGCGCGCCGATCTCCACGAAGCTGCCCGGGTCGAGCAGCGCGCGCACCCGCTCCCGTGCGCTCGGGATGCCTTTGGTCTTGCGTTTCGCGATGCCGGTTTCGCCGGCGGGTTCCTCAGCGAGCTCCAGGATCCCCCGCAGCTCTTCCAGCTTCTCTCGCGTACCGGTCATAGGTAGTGTTTTGCCCTTCGAAACTCTGCAGCGTCGCCGTACGGGGGCGCAGCGCTCGATGTTATCCGTGGTGAGAGCTACTGCACAGTTGTTCGTCACATCCGATGGGACAGCTCACAGGTTTGGCCGGCCCGCTCGCGGTGTATGGGACACCCCGCTCTGCCTGCGGAGGGCACGGTGTTTGTGCAAGTTACCAGTCTGCGCGGGCCCCGCCGATGAGTGGTCCCGAGGTTCGCGCGGATGTCTGTTCGGAGACCCCCGGGTGACGTTAAGGTGACGCCGACGCAGCGCCGGAATGCGCGGTCGGCGCTGCGTCACACATTCTTTGGTGCGCGCAACCGCCTTGCGGTGGAAAAACCCCGGTGGGCCGAACGCGCGGTCGCCGCCGAAATCATGCCCGGGTGGTCGGTGAGCTGTGCCGAAAATCACTCGGCGGCTTGTGAATTCGCCCAATGAGTGGCGAGATCACTGATGAGATCCCCGATTTCGCGCTCGTATCCCGATTTGATCACGATCCGGCGCTAGCCTTCATGAGTCATGACGGCAATGCAGGTGAGTTCGAGTTCCGCGAGTTTGGCGTCGAAACTGCTCGACTACTTAGCCGGGCACGCGGGCGCCGGTCTGCCGGGCGAGGTCACGGCCACCACCCGAGATTGTGTGGTCGCCGCGATGAAGCTGCTCGCGCCGCGGACGCCGCTGCGGGTGGCCGAGCCGCCCGAAATCGCGGGTGCCGCAACGCGTTGGGCGCGTGAAGGGGTCGCACTGGAAACCGTGCTGGCCGCGTATCACGACGAAATTCGCGCCGGGCTGGAATTCGTTGCGGCGGACACCGAGGGCGACGACGTCGTCGCGGGAGCCCAGCTGATCTTGCGCGTGCTGGAAATGGTGACGCTCAAAGCGTCGACCGCCTATGTCGACGAACATCGGCTGGTGGCCAGGGAACACCAAACCGCGGCACAGACTTTGGTGTCGGCCTTGCTCGGCGGCCATGCGATGGGCGACCTGGCGATGCAGACCGGGATCGCGATCGCACCGGCGTATCAGGTGGTGGCGCTGAGTATTCCGGCCCATCCCGAGGAGCGAAGACCCGGCCTCGGGGCCGCCGCGGCCCGGCGCAAATTGCGCCGGGTGCAGTCCGCGCTGGCCAAACCGCTGGGCTCCCGGGCCTTGTCGCTGCTGTCCGCGGCGGGCGGCACCGTGCTCGTGCCCACCGATGTCCGGCCCGCCCGCATCGGCTCGCCCGCGATGACCGCCGAGGTGCTCGCCATGCTGAGCGACGCCGCCGAGGTGCCGCTGACCGCGGTGGTCGCCGTCGGCGCCACCGCGCGCATTCCCGAACTCGCCGCGCGCACCCACGATCTGCTGGACCGTATCCGCGGCGCGGATCGGGCGCCCGGGTTCTACCGGGTGGCCGAGCCGCAGGAATCGCCCGATTGTGACCCGGCCCAGCCGGTCCCGATTCCCGTCGTCACCTCGCCCAACGATCATGAAATCGGTCGTTCCGCTTGATGTCTCGCCTTTAGGGTCGAATTCCGCCGCGCCGAGCATAAGGAGTCCGTGTGACCACCGCGTTGACCGATCGCGATATTCTGTGTGAACTGGAACCCGTCGCCGAACGTTTGCTCAATGACCACATTCGCAAAGCCAAGGCGTGGAATCCACACGATTACGTGCCGTGGGACGACGGCCGTAATTTCGCCGCCATGGGCGGAATAGACTGGGAGCCCGGTCAATCGAGGCTGACCGAGGTGGCCAGGACCGCCATGGTGACCAACCTGCTCACCGAGGACAATCTGCCGTCCTATCACCGGGAGATCTCGGAAACCTTCTCGCTGGACGGCGCCTGGGGCACCTGGGTCGGTCGCTGGACCGCCGAGGAGAATCGCCACGCCATAGTCATGCGCGACTATTTGGTGGTCACCCGCGCGGTCGATCCGGTGCTGCTGGAGCAGGCCAGGATGGCGCATATGACCACGGGTATCGCGAAACCCGTGAAGGGCCAGCAGTTCCTGCGTTCGGTCGCCTATGTCACGCTGCAGGAATTGGCCACCAGAATAAGCCATCGCAACACCGGAACCGCATGCGATGAACCCATCGCCGAGCGTATGCTGCAACGGATTGCCGCCGACGAAAATCTGCACATGATCTTTTATCGCAACATCAGCGCCGCGGCTCTCGACCTGATGCCGAACGAGACGCTGCGTGCCATCACCGACGTCGTCACGCGCTTCCAGATGCCCGGCCTCACCCAGCCGAACTTCCGCCGCAACGCGGTCGTGCTCGCCAAACACGGCATCTACGACCTGCGTCAGCACCTCGACGTCGTGGTGCGGCCGGTGTTGCGGGCGTGGGATGTGTTCGAGCGCACCGACCTATCCGGCGACGGTGAACAAGCCCGCGACGAGCTCGGCGCCTACCTCGACGAATTGGCCGAGAAGGCAACACGATTCGAAGAACAGCGCGACCGGGTGGCGGCCAGACAGGCAGAACGAGCCGCCGCGAAACCATGAGACTCCGGGGCCCGATCAGCGCGGCGGCGATGGCAGTCATCGCCGCGACGGTCGCTGTGCCCGCGGTGGCCGACACTCCGGGCGTGGCGAGCGCGCCGCCGCCCGCCGTCGACCCGGCGATGACCAGGACCGGGCTGCTCTCGATCGACAGCGTTGGCCCGCAGCGCGAGCGGCTGCGGATTTCGTCCGCGGCCATGCGGCGGGTGATCGAGGTCGACGTGCTGCGCGGCACCGGCACGGCACCGCGCCCCACGTTGTACCTGCTCGACGGCGTCGACGGCGAGGCCACCTCGGGCTGGCTGAGCAAGGGTGGCGCGGCGGAGTTCTTCGCGGACAAGCCGGTGGACGCGGTGCTGACCGGCGGCGGCACCGGCAGCATGTACAGCGACTGGGTCCGGCACGACACCGCCCTCGGCCTGAACCGGTGGGAAACCTTCCTCACCGAGGAACTGCCGCCGATCGTGGAGTCGCTGCTACGGTCCAGCGGCCGCCGCGCCATCGCCGGGGTCTCGATGGGCGCGCAGGCGGCCATGATGCTGGCACAACGGCATCCGGGGCGCTACCACGCCGTGGCGGGCATGAGCGGGTGCTATTCGACGGCGGATCCCTTGGGGCGCGCCGTCACCACGATCACCGTCGCCTCGCGCGGCGGCAATGTCGAAAACCTCTGGGGCCCACCGACATCACCGGAGTGGGCGGCACACGACAGCCTGCTCGGCGCGGAAGCGTTGCGCGGCACCGCCATCTACCTCTCGGCCGCCACCGGCGTGCCGACCGGCGCCGATCTGGTGGCCATCGCGGAGTCGTCCACCCTCGTCGAGGCGTTGCGGCTGGCGGGCGGCGGCGCGGCGCTGGAAGCTGGCGCCCGCTCGTGCACCGAGCGGTTCGCCGGACGGCTGACCGAGCTGAACATCCCCGCCGCCGTGCACTACGACACCGCGGGCATGCACACCTGGCCCGACTTCGAAGCCCAACTCCCGAAGGCATGGGAATTCCTGACCCCCGCCCTCTACTGACGCTGTTGCCGGGAGCCTTCTCGGTCCCGCACTGCTTACGGGCGCTCAGAGTCGGTGCGGGCCCCGAGAGAGAGTGCGGCTGTGCTGTGGACGCATGGAATCAGCGGGCGGTTGTTGCGTTGACAAAGGTATGACCTCGGCACTTCCCTCCGTCCGGTTCTCGATCCTGGACCGCTCGCGCGTTCGGCGCGGTCAGCCGCACCCTGCGGCATTGCGCGACACGGTCGAGTTCGCCAGGCTCGCCGAGGAGTGGGGGTATCACCGCTTCTGGGTGTCCGAGCACCACAGCGTGCCCGGTGTGGCCGGGTCGGCGCCGACGGTGCTCGCCGCGGCGGCCGCGGCGGCGACCGAACGCATCCGGATCGGGACCGGCGGGGTGATGTTGCCCAACCATCAGCCGCTGATCGTCGCCGAACAGTTCGGCGTGCTGGAGTCGCTGTATCCGGGCCGGATCGACATGGGCCTCGGCCGCTCGGTCGGCTTCACCGACGGGGTGCGCCGCGCGCTCGGCCACGACAAGCGCGACGCCGAGGATTTCGACGCCCAGCTGACCGAGCTGCTCGACTACTTCGACCACGGTCGCAACGGCGTGCACGGCTGGCCCGCCGAGGGCTTGCGGATTCCGGCGTTCCTGCTGGCCACCGGCTCCGGGGCGGAGCGGGCCGCGCGGTTCGGGCTGCCGCTGGTGATCGCGGCGGTGGGCGGACAGGACCGGATGGTCGAGGCGATCGAGCGCTACCGGGCCGAGTTCCGCGCCACCGCCTGGGGCACGAGCCCGTACGTCATGGTGTCGGGGTCGGTCGCCATCGCCGATACCACCGAGCAGGCGCACCGGCTGCTGCTGCCCGAGGCGTGGTCGAACGCGTATTCGCGGACCCGCGGCGAATTCCCGACGCTGATCCCGCCCGCCGAGATCGAGGCGATGACCATGACGGACCGGGAACGGCGCATCTTCGAGGACTCGCTGCGCGGTCAGGTGCACGGCACCGAGGACGAGGTCGCCGATCAGTTGGAGCGGCTGGTGCTCAGTACCGGCGCCGACGAAATCCTGGTGCACACAAGCACTTACGATCGGTCGGCCCGGCTGGAGTCGCATCGCCGGCTCGCGCGACTCACCGGATTGCTCGGCTCGGCGAGCGCCGCTCGCGCAACCTCGGCGGTGTAGCCCACGGCTCATTCATTTAGGGGGAAGCGGACTTCCGCGGCGGCGTAGCCGAACAGTTTGCGACCGTCGGACCGTGCGTCGATCGCGATGGTGGCCCGGCGACGGCGCGGATCGAGGGATGTGATTCGGCCGCGGAACTCGATAGCGCTCGTCGCGCGCGTCGGTACCCGCAGCGAGTGCGCGAAGTGGGCGAACTGCGCGCGAAACCTGCTGACAGCGGACGGATCTCCGAGCCAGGAACTCAGAAAGCCCGCTGCCAGACCGAGTTTCAGCATGCCGGGGGCGACCACCGACGGCAGCCCGGTCGCGGTCCGTTCGTCGTAGGTGGCCGACTCGGCGTCACCTACCGCCTTCGCGTAATTCACCACGTCACCGCGCGAGAGATGCACAATGTGCGAAGGAAGTTCGGTGCCGACGGCGAGCGTGTCGAAATCGATGACGGTACGGGGTATCCGTGGCGCACACGGCGGGGCTACGCGGGCCGCGGCCACCGGGACGAGGTTGCCGGGCTTCGGACCAGGCCGGATAGGGGAGTAGCCCTGCACCGACTCGGCGAGCCCGGTCCTGGCGAGCAGTGCGGTCGAACCGGTCTGCACGGTCTCCCCGTGCTGATCGATCAGCACGCTCTTGATCGCCAGCACGTCGTAGTCGGCGAAATGCCGGAACGACTCGAAATAGATGTCACAGCTCAGCCGATCGCCCGCGACCAGCGGCCTGCCGAGATCGAGAACCTGGTCCGCGTGCAGAATCCGGGTCGGCGGATAACCCGTGATCAAGGTGTCCAGTATTTCCCGCTGCACCCGGCTCAGGATCATCGAGGACAGCGTGGCCGGCGCGAGCAGTCCGGCGAAACCGAGCTCGGCGGCCGCGTCCGCGCTCCAGTGCGCCGGGTGGTAATCCTGTACCGCGCGGGCGAATTCGCGGATCGTCGCCCGGTCGATCGCGTAGGCGGCCGCCGACCGGTACCGGTGGTTCACCAGGGCACCGACCTGGTCGGACGGTGTGACGGAAAGGTCGCGCATCATTTGCTCCTGCCTTATGAACCGGGACCGAATTGCCATGCCAGCGGCGGTATCTGATCAGGTGTCACCGTGCCGACCACGGCTACGCCCGCGTCGGTGAAGGTGCCGACGGCTCGGTCGATATGGTCGGCCGAGGTGACCACCACCGCGTCCCGCGCACCGATCGTCCGCATGATCCGCGCGGAGTGTTCGGCGTTCTGCACGGTCGACGCCGCCTCCGGCTCCAGATGAATCCGCTCGGCGGCAATGCCGTGTGCGACGAACCAATCCGCCATCGCGCGCGCCTCGGTGATGCCGTTGTGTGGATTGCCGCCGGTGACGATGATCGGCGACGCCGGCGCGAGCAGCGCCTGGACGAAGCCGGCGTGCAGGCGGTCGATCAGCTCCGGGCGCATCGACCCGTCGGGCAGCAGGCCGTAGCCGAGCACCACGATCGCGGTCGCCGGACCGTGTAGCGCGGGAAGGGGTTCCGGCTCGGGTGGGACCAAGGCCCGCAGCATGTCCGGTAGTGCGCTGTCGGCCGAGCCGGTGCTGTCGGCCAGCGCGGCCGGAAAGTGGATGAGCGCGGCGGCGACGGCGACCGCGCCGAAGAGAGTGCGTACGGTGCGCCGTGCCGGGCACGACGGTCCGCGAAAAGGATTGGCGAACATGGGCAGCTCCGAGGATCAGCCGGCTGCGGACAGCGGGAAAAGGTTCACCCATGCTCGGCTATTCGGTCGGCTGCGCCGCACAATTCTTTTGTTGTCTGTAGACCTCACCGTCCGGCGCCGTCGCGGTTCGGAGAAAAGCACGTGCCTTTTGTGGGACCGCGGAAATATCGCGCCGCCACACTGTGACCATTCCTCATCGACTAATTTGCTCGGCCGGACTGTGCCGTATACCTAACCGCGACAGCGGCTTTGGTGAGCTGTCCAGTAACCGCGCTGTCCCGTCGGTCGGTGACCTTCCCGGTTTTAGCGTTGGCGCAGTTTCGGTGCCGCCGAACGGCATCCCCCTCGGCACTGCGACACCAATTCTTGCTCGACGTAGGAAGGCATGCAATGAAACGAAGTACCTTCGGCCGATCGTCGCTCGCGGCGGCGGTGCTGACCGGTGTCTCGGTGCTGATCATGGGCATCGCCGGGGTCGGCGCGAGCGCTGACCCGGCGGCCGCGGCGACCGAACAGTCTCTGGCCGATTACATCGCCGCGGGCCGGAAAGCGGCGCCGGTCGCCGAATCCGGCAGCGCGTCCGGCTCCGCCTGCAATTCCGGCAGCGGCGCGGGTTCGGGCAACGGCTCGGGGAACTGTTACGGCGGCTCGGGCAGCAGCTCCGGGTTGTCCGGTGGATACGCCAGCGACACAGTCGGTTACGGCCCGCCGATGACCTCCTGGCTGGCCGCCTTCGGCCACGGTTTGATGAACCCGGACGTCGCGCCGCCCGGCGCCAACGACTGGAACTGCAAGCCCACCGCCGCGCACCCACGCCCCGTGGTGATGCTGCACGGCACCTGGATGAACGCCTACAACGGCTACGCGTACATGGGTCAGCCGATCAAGGACGCCGGCTTCTGCACCTTCACCTTCAATTACGGCCGGTCCAACCTGGTCCAGGGCGGCGGTCTCGGCTCGGTGCTGCCCGGCGTGATGGGCACCGGCTACATCCAGGACTCCGCCGAGCAACTCGCCACCTTCGTCGACCGGGTGATCGCGGCGACCGGCGCCGACGAGGTCGACATCATGGCGCACTCGCAGGGTGGCGCGATGGCGAACTGGTACACCAAGTTCGAGGGCGGCGCGGACAAGGTGAAGAACCTGATCACCTACGGTGCCACGCATCACGGCACCTCCCTGGTCGGCATCGGCGCGCTGGGCCGGGCGATCAACAACTTCGGCATCGACATTCTCGGCTTCATCGAGATCTTCGTCGGGCACGCCGGTATCCAGCAGACGATCGGCTCCGATTTCGTCAACCAGCTGAATGCCAACGGCGACACCATTCCCGGCGTCGACTACACGATCGTCGGCACCCGCTACGACGAGATCACCAACCCGTACGACCTGACCTTCCTGCGGCCGGGACCGGGGGCCTCGGTACAGAACATCACCCTGCAGGACGGCTGCGAACAGGACGTTTCGGATCATTTGACGATCATGTACTCACCCCGCGCCCTGTCCATCGCGCTGCGGGCACTGGACCCGGCGGGCCACCCCAACCTGGCGTGCACATTCAACCCGTGGCTGATCGGCGGTGGCGGACAGCTGTAGCACCGCAACAAGACGTGCATCTCGGCGAACAGGTGGAACCCCAACCCTCCGAACCTGTTCCGACGGATGCGCCACCGTCACGCGACCGATGCGCACAGAACAGATTCTTCAACCCCGCCTCTCTGTTCCGTAGCGAATTTCGGCCCGTGGCGAAAGTGCCCACCGGATGGCGACCGCACGCGCCGCCCGGTGGGCACTGTGCTTTCACCGAATCTGCACCAGGTTTACCGAATCTGGATGAAATTTACGTGCCATTGGTCGCGTGGTTATATCCGCTCCATGAGTCGCTGTTTGCCTGTAGGTCGCACCGTCCGGCACGGGTTTGTTCGGGGTAGACGCCCCGGATCTTCCCGTGCCGGACTGTGCCGTTTCCGTGTATCCCGAACACTGCGCCCGACGCAGGAAGGCATGTCGATGAAACGAAAGACCCCCAGTCGATTATCGATGGCGGCGGCGCTGCTCGGCGTCTCCGCGCTCCTCATGGGTGTTGCGGGTGCGGGCGCGAACGCCGCACCGCCGGACGCGTCGATCGAGCAGCGCATCGCCGACCGGATCGACGCGAGCGGACCGGGCGCCGCCGTCGCCGATTACGGCTTCAGCGCGGGTCTCTCCGGCGGATTTGCCAGCGACACAGTCGGTTCCGGTCCGGTGCTGCCCGCCTGGCTGGCGGCCTTCGGCTACGGTCTCACCCACCCGGACGCCGCGCCGCCCGGCGCCAACGATTGGAACTGCAAGCCCACCGCAGCGCACCCGCGCCCGGTGGTGCTGCTGCACGGCACTTGGATGAACGCCTACAACAGCTTCGCGTTCATGAGCCAGCCGATCAAGGACGCCGGCTTCTGCACCTTCGCGTTCAACTACGGCCGCGCCGATCCGACGCAGGGCGGCGGCCTGCCGCCGCTGCTGCCGGGCGTGATGGGCACGGGCAACATCGAGATCTCGGCCAAGCAGCTGGCCACTTTCGTCGACCGGGTACTGGCCGCCACCGGCGCGCCCGCCGTCGACGTCATCGGGTATTCGCAGGGTGGCGCGATGGCGAACTGGTACACCAAGTTCGAGGGCGGCGCGGCCAAGGTGCAGAACCTGATCACCTACGGCGCAACGCATCACGGTTCGACCATCGACGGTATCGCCGCGCTCGGCCGGGCCATCAACAACATCGGTGCCGACATCGTGGGCGCCAGCTCGATCGTGGTCGGCCACGCGGTCGCCGAGCAGACCATCGGCTCGGACTTCGTCAACCAGCTCAATGCCAACGGCGACACCGTCCCCGGCGTCGATTACACCATCGTCGGCACCCGCTACGACGAGATCATGACCCCCTACAACCTGACCTTCCTGCGCCCGGGCCGGGACGCGTCGGTGCAGAACGTCACCCTCCAGGAGGGTTGCGAACAAGACCTCTCCGATCACCAGACGATGATGTACTCACCCCGCGCCCTGTCCATCGCCCTGCGTGCCCTGGACCCGGCCGGGCACCCGGATCTCGTCTGCACCTTCAACCCGTGGTTGATCGGCGGCGGCGGGCACCTCTGACGCCGACTCGGCGGCGCTCGGGCACTCGTGGGACACCCTGACCGCGATGTCACTCGCGGTGAGCGCTGCCGAGGTCTTCGTTGCCAGATGCTCGGCCCAGGACAACTCCTGTGCCAGGGCGATCGCGGAGTTCGTTGTGGTGCAGTGGAACTGAGCGGACGCCACGATGTCGTCCAGCGCGAAGATCACATCGACGGCGACCTTGCGGTGCACCGTGACGGTGATCGCCGCGATCGCCCGGCGCTCGACGCAATGCTTGACATCCACGGTGGCCAGCGGCAGGTCGCGCACCCGCGGGGTGCTGATGCCGACCACGTTGCCGTAGCGCCACCGGCGCGGCGACCGACCGCCCGACTGTCCGACGGCCTCGTGCACCGCGAGGATGAGATCGTCCAGCGCGAGGGCGGGGACGGTCACCTCATAGGTATAGCGACGGTTCACGATAGGTGCCCACACCTTCCGCGTGTGGTCGCGATGTGTCGCACCGGCGACCGAGTCCAGAACAAGCAATGCCCGAGAAGATCGAGGGCGCAACCGATTCGCACGACGGCAGGGTGCTTGCCGAGTGCCGTGGTCTGTTCCGTCCGCGAACCCTGACGATGTCACGATTTCGCATCGTTGTCTGTCGGTCAAATGTCCGACACCGTCGTCGGGGAGTAATGGAGGTTACCGGACCGCATCCACTGTTCGAATGACTTCGCTTCGACTATCGCGATGTTAGCGTCGAAGTGAGCGAAAGACAGTGGCGCAATGCGACTACAACTCATCCAGCGTGATCAAACCGTCCTGCAGGGCGCGGGCCACCAGCGCGGCTTTGGTGTTGGCCGCCCGGTCGACCGCCGCGTACTTGGCGCGGATGCGGGTGATGTGGGTGTTGACCGTACCGATCGACAGGTAGAGCTGCATGCCCACTTGGGTTTTGGAGTCGCACTTGACCCAGGCGACCAGTACTTCGAGTTCGCGCGCCGACAGGTGCGGGTCGCGCCACAAGGCGATCGGGTTCGGGGTCGGTTGAGATCGGGGATCCGGAACGATGGAGTGCATCTGTATTTCCCGCTTCGTGCAGTATCAAGTCGGCGCCGGTGCCGCACCTCCCCGAAGGTTGCAGACCAATAACCGATGTGCCCACTGAATATACGATCCGCGGTGGCTTCTGGGAATTCCCCAGCTTTCAGCCCGCAGGTCTGGGGTCTTGCTTCGCGTCGCGAACGAGTTGGCGATCGTCCAGGTCGGACCGTATCGCGCCGTCGGCCTGCACCTCGATGCGCAGTTCGCCGTTGTCGCGCAACAGAATCGAGGCGAGCGTCGCGCGGCCCGGCGGCAGTATCCGGGCCGTGACCGTGCCGCCGTCGGCATAGTCGAGCGCGTCGCGTAAGACGGTGCGCACCTGTTGTCGGAGGTCGGTGTCGACCTCGTCCAGCCCGCCGCCGTCGTCGAGCACCACCGTCACCCCGCGCTGGCGCGCGTAGCGTGCCGCGGTGCCGACCGAGCCATCGATCATCAGACCACCCAGGATGTCGTCGCGCAACTCCGCCTCGACCAGCTTGCACTCGGCCTGCTCCGGTGCGGTGAGTTCGCGCCCGGACGCGATGATCTCGAGCAGCGGCCGTGCGGC